>CAYVOK010000008.1:0-14062 GCA_964453335.1 uncultured Acidimicrobiaceae bacterium | reverse complement strand
TCAAGGTATGCCACCTCAAGGTATGCCACCTCAAGGTATGCCACCTCAAGGTATGCCACCTCAAGGTATGATGCAGTAACTTAATAAAATTTAAAAGGTACACCATGCCTGACTTCAGAATAAAAAATATACAATCAAAAAATCTAAGTGAGCTAGCAGGCAGGAATATATCTAAGAAAGACATAGATTATATAGTTAGAGGTACCGATAATATAGTAAAGTCAAACAGGGAACTACGCAATACTCTTGTAAGAGTTACTGACTCACCATATTCTCATTACTCTAAAGAAACAGATACTATAACCCTTTCGGCTAAAAATCCGTCTGAATTTCTAAAAGAGCTTGGATACGCAGTAAAGTCAAAATCTAACTCAGTTGTAGCTGGCAAAAACAATCCCGTGCAAGATTACAGCAGGTCAGCTGCAACAACTTTAAGTATAGGCGCTATACCAATAGCTGTTCTTATAGCTAATAATAAATCCATGTCTCTAGACAATAAACTGGATTTATTAGATATGCTTGTAGGTGGCAGTACCGCTGCTGTAGCTCCAGGTATACTTAGCTCACTAGATACAACTCAGTTTGCAATAAGAAATAGCCCGGATAAATTAAGAACCCTAAAAGAACTTGGACCATCAGCTTTAGCAACTGTTGCTAAGGGCGTAGCAGGACCACTGGCCTTTCTAGGGGCCAGGAGAGTTATTAGGGGTATTCAGAGAAGCGAAGGCAGTGAGCATGATATGTTCGGTATATCTGCCCTAGTAAAGTCACTTATGAAAGACTAGTAACTCCTAGTATACCTACCGATACACTATAATATATATATATTTACTGTATACTGATACAACTAATAAGCAGACACTAGGGGGCTATACATGATAAAAACTTCTGCAATATCTCCAAAGACATTGATATCTATGGGCGGTATGGAGGGTGCTTCTACTCCTGAAGAACTTCAATTAAAAGAACTTCTTCAGCAAATGGCGTACGGCATACTACAAAGTAAGGCTCCAAATTTAATGCCTTATGTAACCAGCTTTAAGCCAATAGAGTTTGATATAGAAAAGAATAAAGCTGTAGGAGCTTTTTCCTTAGATCTTAACGGCGTAGATATAATGATTCCTATAGTTATGTCTGAGGGCAGGGTAAAGTCTCCTGAAGTTTTTTACTCGCAGGACATAGACTCTTATTTGCCGCTAAGCGATTCTTGGATTCAAGAAGCTCAAAGGAGATCTTTGGGTAATATAGGTAGCTCAACTCAACCACCTCCAGGACTTTCAAGTGACGTAGATATAAGGGCACTAACTCTACCTCCAACAACAGGCAGGTTTGTATACGCAGAATACAGCGAAAGACCAAATGTACTTAAAGCTATAGCTAACTCAAGTAATCAAGTTAAGTTAGCGTTTAGTAAATATCTGAGCAAAAATCAAGCAGTACTAAAATCATTAGTTAAATACAATGGAAGTGCAGTCGTATCTGCACTAGCACCAAGTACCTATAGTTCTCAGAAAACTGCTAAAGTTAAGTCAAACGATTGGTTTGTGCTAACCCCACACTCTAGCAAAAAAGAATTTGTAGATGCCTTCGGGGATAACTATAAACTAGCTTTTTCTAAAGCGTGCCTGAATGGAGTCATAACTAGAGACTTTAGGAAGTCAGCAGCAATAGCAGTAGAAAGAGAATTACCTATATCGCAGACTATGATGGCACAATCTGGCATTACTGAACCTAATTTTCCAGGAGCGTATAATCTAGTAACAACATCAGGCAAACAAGAAAAGTGTTTAGTAATACCAAGGCCATTCTATGTATCTGGAACGGATTCTGTATTTACACTAGACGCGGGAAGAGTTACTAGGCCAACTAATCCGCAGGACATTGGAAACGCGCCTCCAAAGTACTTAGCGGTAACCATGGATAAAAAGATCGGTGTTTTTGATAAAATAGTAGCTGTGACTACAACAGAGTCAATCGCAAACTCAGAGTTAATAAAGGATGCGTTAAGCTATAGAGAACCTAAAAATGGTGACAAGCTATTTCTAGCTATAAAAGGCGGGGAGATAACTAATGCGGTTTATTTGCCTGATGGAATAACTAACCTTAACAGTATAGGGGACGAAGATTATACAGCTAACTACGGTAAGATAAAGGTGTTAATAACATCCTCTAGAGCTGTTAAAGTACCTAAATATATAAAGAACGATACTAGTGGTACCTTAAATAATTCAGCGCAAGATACAATAATAATTCCAGGATGGTATAGCCCAGTATCTGTGTCCGGGTCAGTACTAAGAGAATCTGATTTTATTACTACAGCTACAGATCTAAATAATTTTATTATGGGCCGAGTAACAAAATTATCAAGCCATACTGTAAGAATTAAAAAGGCTTCGGATAACACCTGGGCTTTTAACGGTGTATTCTGTGACTCGCAGAAAGAGCTATTAGTAAAAGCAGCATCCTTTGGTATAAATATAGACGTGCTACAGGATACACTAAGCCAGTTACCGCTTAACTCAAGCAAGTCATATAACATAATACCAGCTTCGAGAATGCATAAACTTGGAAGCATCTTTGGCCCTGATCCAGCTCCCCCTCAAGGTATGCCTCCAGACCAAATGGGTGGTATGCCTCCTCAAGGTATGCCTCCAGACCAAATGGGTGGTATGCCTCCTCAAGGTATGCCTCCAGACCAAATGGGTGGTATGCCTCCAGACCAAATGGGCGGTATGCCTCCTCAAGGTATGCCACCTCAAGCTGATCAAGCTATGCAATCAGCCGCTGCTCTTAACGATGAGGGTCTAATAAATTCTTCATCTATAGCTGCCCTAGCTGGTATTGGTGGCCTGTCTGATGCTATAGCAGAGGAGCTACCAGCGGTAGAAAATAGTTTAGACAGTGTGGCTAAGATGCTTCTAACAATACAGATACGAGAAGCAGAATTAGTATCGCAGCTTGGAGCAAAAGAATATTCAGAGCTTGAGTCAAACCTAAAGAAGGTTCTGTCAGGCTTAGGATCAGTATTATTAAGTGTAAACAAGCAAAAGAATATGACTTCCTTACCAGAAGGAATTGATGACCAGATATAACAAGGTATAAAATGGCTACCTTTAAACTACCAGCACCTAGCAATATAGAGTCACCAGCACATAGAGCAGATCTAGTTATAAAGCATTATACAGCAACCGGAACTCTTAAAACAGACTGGCCTTGCTATAGTATGGTAGAATTTAACAAACTGCTGTGTGGAGTGTCTTGCCAAGAAAATATAGAAGACGCCTACAGGCTATACTATATACCTTCGTGCAGGGCTTCTATAAACTCTTTACTAATCTCAAGATGCCCTAGTTATGAAATAGCCTCAGCTATAGAAGAGCAAGAAGAAACAATAAACGTATACTCAAGGTTATTCTTTGACACTTCTGTATTCTCAAATAAATTAGTGACTATGGCCTACATACGGCAGATGCCTTCTAATACACAGCAAGAAGAATTTGAAAAGTCTCTAATGATTTCTGCTATTCAATTAGGGCATGAGTACATACTGTGGAAACTTGGAGTTTCAGTGAATGTCTCTGAGGCTACTAGAAGCGAAATGTATACGAGCATACTTATAGATTCATACTGGAAATTTAAGGAGCTAAAGTCTAAAAATAATTCAGAGCTAACAAAAGAAGCTAGGGCGTGGATACCCGCTATATTATCTGTGGCTACCACATCGGACAAACTGGATTACGGTAAACCTACTAGCGGCTCAGAGTCTCTTGCACTAAAATTGATTAGTGTGGCTACCACTACTAAGATTACAGATATAACAGAAGACATAAAGGGGTAGAAATGGCATCTATAACTAGAAATGACTTTGAAATAATGGCGGCTGAAATAGCAGATGGCTTTATAAAACGCGGAGAAAGTTTAGAAAGCGGTATTCTATCTAAGGCAAAATCGTCCATGATGAACTCTGATCAGATAAAACGATTAGTGGAGATGGCTAATACATCAGCTTTCTTAGACATGTTTAAGGGTAAGTCAGGAGAAGATAGGATGGTAGAGTTTAAGGTAGCTGACCCAAAAGTAGTAATAAGCAAGTACTATAATGGCAAGGCTCCAGATGGTTCCCCCGCTAGTTCTATTAGTAAGACCACTGTATCGGTAATGGACTACTCGGACGATGACGATGACTCCAATTTTTTCGATGACATAGCTAGAAAATTTGGAGGAGCGGGATGCGGTTGCGAGGAAGACTGCGACTGCAGCTCTTGCGAAGAGGATTCAACTGATGGTTTAGCAGGTACAATAAAATCTCTAGATGAAAAAACAGCAAGCTATAGGGAGACTAGTAACTATGGGTCTCTGGACAAATTCAGAAAGCAAGATATAACTGAATCATTGACTACAAAGCTTGCTTTTTGCGAAGACGACTTTAGCCAAGCGGCTAATGATATAGCAGTTAAGTTTAAGGGTATTTATTCACGCGATAAATACGCAGAGTTCGAGCTTAGCGCTATAGCTAGGCATGGAAACTCTGCCCTGCCTGTGCTACAAGCTGTTAGATCCAGATTATCAATGGAAAAAATATCAAGAAGTCTTGGGGATTTAGAGATGCAGATGATCTCAGATAGACACATAGTAACTGACAGCCCAGAGTTAAAAAAACTAGCTTCAGCAGTACAATCTGCTGGCGAGCATTTAGTACTATCAGAAGCAATTAGGAGAATAAACAATGACTAGCTTTTTCAATAAATTAGCATCCTGGGATAAGGTAGCCTTTCTGGATACACTGGATGATCTTGAAGTAGAGCCAATGAAAGCTGTTGCATTTGGGTATACCGCTCCAGGGCAAACGGGTAGTACCTTGGCCAAAAAACCATTGGACACAACCAGCTACTTACTTAATAGACGGCTTTACTCAGGTCCAGCGGGCTTAGCAGCTAGGCTTCAGGCGGACGAGGTTATAGGTAAAAAAATACTAGAAGGCGTAGCTACACAGGGTTCAGATGCTATAACCTCAGCTATCGGTGAAGTAGGTAAGAAATATAAGAAGTACAAGGACTTACCTAGATCTAGAAAAAATTTAAAAGAGCTAGTAAGAACCGACGATATTATATCTAGAGCTGACCCAAGTCGCATATCAGATTTGTACAGAACTATGTACGACATAGCACCAAACATGACTAAGCACAAAGAAGCCGTCAGATCGTTTTTAAGGCAAGGACTTATGCACGAAGGTGGGCTGGATCCAATGTCCGTAGGCCAACTAGCAAGATCTGAGGCAGCACTAACTGGTAAACTAACAGGAAAACTTGATTAAAGGAAAACTATAATGATTAAACTATCCGAACAACTACTACGTAATCCAGAATTTGCAAACTCTGTTCCTGAAGAACTAAAGCAATTTAAATATTCAGGCCAGTTGAACAAACTTGCAGAAGCTAAATTAGGTATTCCTGAAAATAGCATGACTATAGGCGCAGCCATATACGGTATGGCAAAGAAAGCGTATATTCATAGGCAACAATGGAAGACTATACACTCAGCCATAAACGCTCTACGGGAGATTGATGAAGATGAATAGAACCATACAAGTTGCTATGTCTAATGTGTCGAAGTTATCAAAAATAAGTAGCGCTTTAAGTGAAATATCACTAAGCAAATCAACACCAAGATATGAAGCTAACCTAGCGCTTATGCGTAAGCAAGCTGTAGATGCAAATTTAGTCTCTAATCTAGATTCTATATCTGAGAAAATAGCAGAGTTTATGGGCGGTGGATTATCCGGTCAACCTTCTTTAAGTTCACAGTTCTTAACTAATCTAGTTAGGAGTAGTGGATACGCTATACCAATAGGCTTAACCGCTGCTATAGCTGGGAACTACTTAATAGGAAAAGCTGGCAAAGAAGCTGATAGAACACTTAACGCAGCGACTAATCAAGTCCCATCGGCTATATCAAGAATAGCTGGAGACGTTGGAGCTGCACTAGGATTGTCTGCTAAGAATCCAAAATATGCTAGTCTAGCTGCTGCTTATTCTCTTAGTAAAAAATTAAGGGACTCTGCAGAATCTGGGGTAAAGACAGCAGCTGACTTAAAATACAGAGAGCAAGTTATAATAAGAAGCAATGCTCATCTAGCTGATATAGTAAACACACTAGTAAACTAAAAGGTCATACTACACCATGTCATTTTTTAATAAAATAGTGGAAATGGACGAATACTTTAACTCAGGAAGATCTATGGAGCCAACGGTCTCAATTATAGATTTTAACAGAGTAGGAAGTATGCGTAAGGTAGCTAGCGAAGCTTCAGATTGGTCACACAGTGTAAAGCCTAAGCCAGGGTCAACCTATATACTAGTGCTGGCTATGGGAGCTAGTGAGTTTTACGGCCCAAACAGAAATGGGGATGCTTTTAGGGAATCTGAGCTAAAGAAAACCTATAAGACATTCGAGAGCAACGCGCATGTGTTTAGGTCACATGTTAATAAAGATCCTGCAAAATCCATGGGGTCTGTAGTAAAGGCCTTTTATAACGATGAGATGCATCGCGTTGAACTTATTCTAGAGTTAGAAGACTCAAAGTGCCCAGATATAGTAGACAAAATACGTAATAACGAAACGGTAGCTGTTAGCATGGGATGCCGCATAGAGTACGACGTGTGCACTATCTGCGGAAATAAAGCTCCTACCAGAAAACAATACTGTGAACATTTACTAAATGAGCTTAATGATATTTACCCAGATGGTAGGATAGTAGCAGCTGATAACCCAAATCCAACATTCTTTGATATATCTGTAGTATATAAACCTGCAGACAAAACTGGCTACATGCTAAAGAAAGTTGCTAACAATGGAAGGTACCGAGATATAGGAGAGTCTAGCGCTATTCTAAACGATAGGGCTACATCAAAGACAGCTATTAGTAAGTACTTATCAAAAGCCGCAGACATAGAAAAAATAGTAACTGGGGTTGGTTTTCTAGGAGGCTCTACTGGTAGCAAAGATACCGGTCATACTAACACAGAGTCCTCTCCAATATCTAAAGAATATTTTTCAAGAAAGTGGATACAGTCTATAGTACCAAAAATAGCTGTAGGGTCAACAAAGATAGATGACCACGATCTTCAGTTCTTAAGTACTAAAGAACTTCCAAAGGTAATGTCTAGCCTTAGTGATATGGGACTATTTCTTACAACTCCGGAGTTTCTTGACATGATATTCTTAAAGCTAACAGGAAAGAAGTCTCCAGAAGGGTTAGGAGAAAAATTAGTTTCTTTACAAGGTGACATATTCAGACTATTAGCAAAGCACCCTGACGTCATAGGCGAGACAGCTGAAAGATCTGGTATAGCAGAAGCAACCGAGCCATCTAGAGAAATACAAGATAAAATGGCTTGCTATGTTAGCATGCGCAGTTTAGATAGCAGTAATATATTGAAGCAGTCGTTTAAAAATAACACAGTTAAAACTGCTAATATATATGACACGCTTCCTAGGTTACAGTGGTCTGCTACTGATCCAGAATTAGTTAAACTAGCTGTAGAGCTAGTAGGGATAAACAAAGCTATATGCGTTGAAACTACTGAAAGAGTTAAACACTCTGACATATCTGCTATGTCTAAGACAGCTGGGTATATAGAATGCCGTAACATGCCGTGGGTACCTGTAACTATGGCCGTACTAGATAGATATGTAGGAAATAACTCATTCATAAAATCTTCGGCAGCTAGACCTATATACACTAGTAACTTAGGGTCTGCTATACTAAACTTGATTTATAACTAAAAAGTACTACTTTTACTAGTAGCAACTACACCAGGAGAGATATAATGGAATTATCACAAATCCTAAATTCTTTATCTAGTTCTGACTCCAGAACAGAAAAAACAGCATCAGAAAATAACTATTCTGATAGGCAAAGCTCATTAGACGCAGCTTTGTCTAGGGCGCTAGATGGCTCTAACGACTTCACAAAGACAGCGTCAACAAATAGGCAATCTAGACCTTCAGACGATTTGTCTAGAATGGCAATAAAGTTAGCAAGTGCTGAACAAGAAGCTATCATAAAAGAAGCTGAATTGTATGGAGCTGCTGCTTGTGATGGGTTTATGTCCAGGATGCAAGATTATGAAGCTCCAATGCAAAAATCTGCTGGATACTATGACTCATACGAAGAAGATTTATTAGTTAAGCAAGCTATGGAACTAGGGTATAACGATACAATGTCCGCTATGACTAAAGTAGCTAATGACGCTTACTATGCTGGTTACGAAGATACATACTTTGATAAGTTGGCAGAATACCAAGACTACCAAGAAAAGGTAGCAGCTTATGAATTTGAAAAGACTGCTGCTTTAGAAAAAGTAGCAGCTATAGTAAAAATAGCTGAAAACTCAACTGAGCATGATGGTTACAGAATTGGTCTGAAGGTTCTATCTAATATCGGTAGGAGCTTCTAAAAAATGCGATCTAATAGAGCAGCCTCAAACCAATACTCAGAGTTATTCATGCGCGAATGCGAATTGTTTAGCAAGGTAGCTGCTACTGTAGGCACTGACGATGGTGGCCTACTGGCTGCTAAAGCTATATCAAGTGTCACTGATTTCATACCAAATCAAATAACTGGATTTGTAAATTCACCTTTAAAGATGCTTGCCTTAGGCGCTACAGTAGGTGGATTGGGTAGTTACCTTGGTCATAAATTTCTAGCTCCAAGTCCAAAAAAAGAAGAGATTGTTATTAGGCATAAGAACAGAAGAGCCAGAGACTTAGGTATAGCGAGTGCTGCCCTAATCGCAGGCTTAACTCTTCCTGAAATATCTAGAATGGCCTCAAGAAACATACCCTTCACTAATTCCGACTTCTCAGAAGACGATATACGCGATATGATGAGGTAACATGGCTAGACAATTAAAATTAGCTCACCAAATAGAAGATTTACTATCTCAAGCTAGAAAAGATCTACTAAGTGGTGAATACGTAAAAACAGCTAGTGCCGAGACTAAAGTATCTTCACTATCAGGAACTGAAGCTAAGGCGCTTGCGTCTATAGCAGACCTTATTAGAAAAGAAGCTTCTTGGGAGCCTAGCTATAATGACTTAGAAAATTTCATAGGAGGATACTATGGAAAGCGATAAGCTCAGAAAATTAGCTGCGATGCTTAGAACTATAAGCAAGGAGAGCGAAGCTAAAAAAACAAAGAAACTCGCCAATTTGGTGCTAGCTACCACAGGTCTAGAATTACTCAGACAAAAAATAGAGGAGTAGCACAAAATGGCGAATGACTTTTTACTTAAAGTAGCTGATGTACTAGATGCTCTTGCTAATGAAAAAAGCAAGTTGGCGTCTGAACTAGATAAAGTAAAAACAGAACAAAGAAAAGCTAACCTTAGCCCAGTGCTTGACAAGCTGTCATTTGCTACTGGCGAAGATCCAGATAAACTTGAAAGTAAGTTAGCTGGTGTTAGTGATGATGTTCTTAACATAATCAAAGGCATTACTACAGGGGAACCCGCAAGTTTGGGTGGTCCTGGAAGAAATAAAACTGCTGGCGTTGAACTTAGCAATAGGGACTTCGCCAGTGTTGCCGACAAAGATTTTGCTTCCTGGCTTTTAAATTCTTAATAGGAGACTTTTAACATGGCAAATTTAAAATCAAAGTTTGACATCTTACGTGGGTGGCCCCAACAATCTGCTTTGCAAGAAGATTTTGTTATTGGCGGTACAGCAAACCACGAACATCACCAAGGTACCTGGGTTAAATTAGCCGATAGCTACACTACTGCAGATAATAAAGCAGGCGTGACTAGCTCTAAAGCAACCAAGTGCTTTTTGATTATTGAGGGTAGAGACGATTATTCTTCCCAATTCGCTAATAGAGTAACAGTTCTATTAGGCGGTGGTTATGTAGTTCGCCTTGATGGCAGCGATTCAAGAGTTACAGTTAAGCAATTCGATGATGCTGCTAATTACTCCGCTGGTGCGCCAGTGAAAGTAGTTGCTGGTATTATTACTGCAGCAGTTGTAGCAGGGCAAAATCAAGACAGCGCTGAAGCTATCGTAGGCACAGTATTAAAATATGACGCTAACTCTAAGACCTTAGACGTATTTGTACATTAAGAGAGGTTACTAATGAGCACAGAGAGAGAAAAACTTAGCGCGCAATTTATCAATAGAAGTTTTGTTAATAAGCTAGATCAAGGCCGTGTTAAAGAAGCTCAAGATGAAGGCAGCCGCTTTATTCGTAGTAAATTACGTCAAGAATCTTTTGCCCGCGTTATTCTACAACCAGTAGAATTGGCTCCAGAAGAAATTGATCGTGACGAACACACAGATCAACCAAAGAAGATTATCGAAAAAGAACCTGACTCAGTAGCTACCTTCGTTACTTTCAAGGGTGCTGGTCAACGTACATTCTTCAAGGGTCCAAGATATTCAGTTTACTTCGGTAAAATAGAATCTCAACACTTTATGAAGTCAAAGTTCGAACTTCTTACATACCAAAATGACATCCGCAAAATCTTGACAGATAACTCTGTAAAAGACATGGCAGATGAAGAAGATCGTAAGTTCATGGAAACAATTGATGCTGCTGTTCAAGAAGTTGCACCAGATGTAAACAACACTACCATCGTGTCTGCTAATGGTGAAGTCTACACAAGACTTCCAGTTGGCGAAGACCAATTTGCCATTAGCGATTTGCTTGTTTCTAATAACTTAGTAGCTAAGCGCTTAGACAACAATGTAGAAGTACCTGTCTCTTTGAGTAGAGAACTCATTGCTCAATTGTTTCAATGTATGACTCAAAAGAAATTACCTATTGGTAAGCTTCTTATGACTAAAGCAACCTTTATGGAATGCTTGAAGTTCCCATACACTGACGTTGGTAACGACATCCTCAGCAGGCACTATGATCAAGGTCTTGAAGGCGAAGACAAGTTGTTTGGTGTTCCAGTTGTTACAACAATCAAGAATGACATTATCCCTGATAACGTTATCTATTTGTTTGCTCCTGAAAACTACCTCGGTAACTTCTTCTTGCTCCAAGATGCTACCTTATTCATCAAGCAAGAAGCTGACATGATCGAATTTTGGTCATACAGCGCGCCTGGTATGGGTATCGGTAATGCTAAAGGCGTTATCAAATTAAGCGGCTTCAAGTCAGTAAATTCAATCTAGAAATACTGCTTCCGCTTATTACGTAGAGTAAATTGGCTCGGTATACTTATGTATACCGGGCCTTTTTCATTTAAGGAGTAACATGAGCCTTTTTCTCAAGAATATAAGCGCAAGTAACAAGTTGTTGTTACCTAATGGCAAAGTATTAAAAGTTGGTAGCGAACTTAAGCTAAGTGAGTCTATTTTAAATAGTAGCTTAGTTAGAAAATTAATATCAGAGGGCAAGCTTGAAGTACGTAAAGCAGAGGTTAGCAAGAGTGTATTTAGTGAACTAGCCGATGTAGCTGCTACAGCTATAAAGGTAGTGGCTGCTGTTGCCGTTAGTCCAGTTGCTGCTATACCGCTAATACCAGAAGTTGTTTCCGAAATCTCTGACGTAGTAGAAGCTATTGCAGAAGACAAGGAAGAAGACACAGATACCTCTAAGGCTAAGAGACGCCGTACCTCAGTAACCAAGTGAGTATACTAACATGGCTATACAGATAATACCAATACAGCAAAATAAAGCTGATAAAGATGCTGTAGTCATAGCCAATGCTGCAGTTCAAATTCTCACAGAAGACACCCTATGGGAGTTATCAGGAAACGATTTAACTATAGGATCAACCGTACCTTACCGCTCTGGTAGTTGGGCTAGTAAATTCGTATTAACAGATATGGATAAACCCCCACTAATAGAATGGGTTTACTCAGAGCAAGCAGAGAATAACGCAACAGTAGTAGTCCAAAACTCTGCTAACAGAGCTAATCTGCGTGTAAGTAATATAGATATATCCCCAGATCCTAAGGATGTATTTCCTGATTCTCTCTGGGAAATAAATGGCTTAGATCTAATTCCAAAATAACTTATAGGAGCTGCTAAATGGCAACACCAAATATAGTACCTCAGGTAGACAATGACGGTAACCTAGGTCGCAATGGACTTAGGTGGTCTGCTATGTCTGCCTATTCTGTTAGCACACCTACCATAAAACTAGTAACAAACGACGTTAGTGTACCTGGTACTGCTGAACAGTTTCTATTGCTTAGGGTAATAGATAACAAACTTTTTTTAGGTAATAGAACTATCGCCGAGATATCAGACACAAATGCCTTAACTACAGAGCTAAAGCTTTTAGCTGGAGCTGAGGAAGACGAGACAATAGCGCAGCTAGTAGCTTCTCTTCCAGAGTATATTAACAACTTTAAGAAAGTAACTGTGGAGTTACAGGCATTAGGTATAACCGTAGAAGGGTTACCCACCAATCAAGATTTTATAGCTGCGGTTGTAGACTCCATAGGGGGCGGTATTCAAGGCCCTGCTGGACCTGCTGGCCCTGCTGGTGCTCAAGGCCCTGCTGGCCCTGCTGGTGCTCAAGGCCCTGCTGGCCCTGCCGGTGCTCAAGGCGCTCAAGGTATTCAAGGCTTGAAAGGTGATACCGGTGATGCTGGCCCTGCGGGTGCCCAAGGCGCACAAGGCCCTGCTGGCCCTGCTGGTGCCCAAGGCCCTGCTGGACCTGCGGGTGCCCAAGGCGCACAAGGCCCTGCTGGTGCCCAAGGCGCACAAGGTCAACAAGGTCCAAAAGGAGATCAAGGTCTACAAGGTCCGCAGGGTCTTCAAGGGGATCAAGGTATTCAAGGTCCGCAAGGTCCTCAAGGTGACCCAGGTATTCAAGGTCCTCAAGGTGATCCCGGTATTCAAGGACCGCAAGGACTAAAAGGAGACCAAGGTATACAAGGTCTTCAAGGCCTAAAAGGAGACCAAGGTATTCAAGGACCACAAGGCCCTCAAGGTGACCCTGGTATTCCAGGGGCTAAAGGAGATCAAGGAGATCCAGGAGATCAGGGACTTCAAGGACCGCAAGGCCCACAAGGACCAGAAGGACCACAAGGCCCTCAAGGAGACCAAGGTATTCAAGGACCACAAGGCCCTCAAGGAGACCCTGGTATTCCAGGGGCTAAAGGGGATAAAGGAGACCAAGGTATTCAAGGTCCACAAGGTCCTCAAGGTGATCCTGGTATTCAAGGTCCTCAAGGTGGTCAAGGTCCTCAGGGTCCTCAAGGTGGTCAAGGTCCTCAAGGTCCTCAAGGTGGTCAAGGTCCACAGGGTGACCAGGGGCTTCAGGGTCCTCAGGGTCCTCAGGGAGATCCAGGTATTCAAGGGCCAAAAGGAGATCAGGGACTTCAGGGTCCTCAGGGTCCTCAGGGTGACCCCGGTATTCAAGGTCCACAAGGAGCTAAGGGAGACAAAGGTGATCAAGGTATTCAAGGCCCTGCCGGTATAGGTATAAACGTTAAAGGGACAGTAGCTACAGTTAATGACTTACCTAACTTAGCAGAGTCTGGGGACGCTTATTTAGTAGAGGCTGATGATAGTCTGCATGTATTTGACTCAGACGCTAATACATGGGTAAACCTAGGCTCTATACAGGGTCCACAGGGTATACCTGGCGCTAAGGGAGACCAAGGTGATCCTGGTATCCCTGGGGCTAAGGGAGACCAAGGTGATCCAGGTATACAAGGAGCTAAGGGAGACAAAGGGGATCAAGGTATTCAAGGTCCGCAAGGTCCTCAAGGTGATCCAGGTATTCAAGGTCCTCAAGGTGATCCAGGTATTCAAGGTCCTCAAGGACCACAGGGAGATCAGGGACTTCAAGGACCGCAAGGCCCACAGGGAGATCAGGGACTTCAAGGACCGCAAGGCCCTCAAGGAGATCCAGGTATCCAGGGGGCTAAGGGAGACCAAGGTGATCCAGGTATACAAGGAGCTAAGGGGGACAAAGGTGATCAAGGTATTCAAGGTCCTCAAGGTCCTCAAGGTGACCCAGGTATTCAAGGTCCTCAAGGTGATCCAGGTATTCAAGGTCCTCAAGGACCACAGGGAGATCAGGGACTTCAAGGACC
>CAYVOK010000007.1:105893-132341 GCA_964453335.1 uncultured Acidimicrobiaceae bacterium | reverse complement strand
AAGGAGATCAAGACCCGCGGCGACATCATCCTGTTCATCGACGAGATCCACACGCTCGTCGGTGCGGGTGCCGCCGAGGGTGCGATCGACGCCGCGTCGATCCTCAAGCCGATGCTCGCCCGCGGCGAGCTGCAGACCATCGGTGCGACCACGCTCGACGAGTACCGCAAGCACCTCGAGAAGGATGCGGCGCTCGAGCGACGGTTCCAGCCGATCCGGGTCGAGGAGCCGTCGGTCGCGCACACCATCGAGATCCTCAAGGGTCTCCGCGACCGGTACGAGACGCACCACCGGGTCACGATCACCGACCAGGCGCTCGTCGCCGCGGCCAACCTCGCCGACCGGTACATCTCCGACCGACAGCTCCCCGACAAGGCGATCGACCTGATCGACGAGGCCGGGTCGCGTCTGCGCATCAAGCGCATGCAGACGCCGCCCGACTACAAGGAGCTCGAGAACCAGATCGCAGACGTCGTCCGCCGCAAGAAGGAAGCGGTCGAGTCGCAGCGGTTCGAGGAGGCCGGACGCCTCCGTGACGAGGAGAAGGACCTCCTCGCCCGCAAGGAGTCCCTCGAGGGCGAGATCAAGGCGAAGGGCATCGACCTGTTCGACGAGGTCGACGAGGAGGCCATCGCCGACGTCCTGTCGATCTGGACCGGTATCCCCGTGTACAAGCTCACCGAGGAGGAGACCGCCAAGCTCCTCCGCATGGAGGACGAGCTCCACAAGCGGGTCATCGGCCAGGAGGACGCCATCAAGTCGGTGTCCCAGGCGGTGCGCCGAACCCGGGCCGGCCTCAAGGACCCGAAGCGTCCGAGCGGGTCGTTCATCTTCCTCGGGCCGTCCGGCGTCGGGAAGACCGAGCTCGCCAAGGCGCTCGCCGAGTTCCTCTTCGGTGACGAGCAGGCACTCATCTCCCTCGAC
This sequence comes from uncultured Acidimicrobiaceae bacterium, assembly GCA_964453335.1. Lineage (GTDB taxonomy): Bacteria > Actinomycetota > Acidimicrobiia > Acidimicrobiales > CAIXPF01 > VGBO01. Next base: position 131,417 of record CAYVOK010000007.1, on the reverse strand, counting down.
ATGTCCGAGTACATGGAGAAGCACACGGTCAGCCGGCTCGTGGGCTCGCCCCCCGGCTACGTGGGCTACGAGGAGGGTGGCCAGCTCACCGAGGCCGTGCGGCGTCGCCCCTTCTCCGTCGTGCTGTTCGACGAGATCGAGAAGGCGCACCCCGACGTGTTCAACACGTTGCTGCAGATCCTCGAGGAGGGCCGTCTCACCGACAGCCAGGGTCGCTCGGTCGACTTCCGCAACACCGTGCTCATCATGACCTCGAACCTCGGTACGCAGGACCTGCGCAAGGCGTCGCTCGGCTTCAGCCGGGGCGACGAGGCGGTCTCCTACGCCCGCATGAAGGAGAAGGTCAACGACGCGCTGAAGTCGCACTTCCGGCCGGAGTTCCTCAACCGGATCGACGAGGTGATCGTCTTCCACGAGCTGTCGAAGGACGAGGTGACCCAGATCGTCGACCTGATGATCCGTCGGGTGACCACGCAGCTCGCGTCGCAGGGCATCGGGATCGAGCTCACGCCTGCGGCGAAGCTCCACCTCGGCGACGTCGGGTACGACCCGACGCTCGGCGCCCGTCCGTTGCGGCGGGCGATCCAGCGCTACGTCGAGGACCCGTTGTCGGAGCGGATCCTGTGGAAGGAGTTCCGCGCCGGCGAGAAGGTCATCGTCGACGCCGAGCCCGACCCCGAGAACGGCGGGCGGATGCAGATCACCTTCCGGTCCGAGGAAGGGTTCCAGCCACCGCCGCTCGAACTCGCCGAGACCGGTCCGACCGACTGACGACGTGTCCCGTCCCGGCGCGGTGCAAGGCACCGTGACGGGACGGGTCTAGCGTCGACCCGTGCGTTCCCGTCTGCTCGCCGCGCTCGTCGGCGTCCTCAGCGTCGTGGCCGTCGGGTGCCGCGCCGACGCGACGGTGCTCGTGGAGGTGGAGGACGACGGGGGCGGTGAGGTCACCGTCACGGTGATCCTCGACGCGGCCGCCGCGGCGCGCACGATCGACGTGGAGGGGAGCCTGCCGACCGACGACCTCGTCGCCGCGGGCTGGGAGGTGCGCGATCCGGTGCGTGGACCCGATGGGGCGGTCACGTTGCAGGCGACGAAGCCGTTCGCGCATCCGGCACTCCTGCCGGGCGTGCTCGCCGAGGTGGTCGGTGCAGGCGGACCGTTGCGGGACGTCCGCCTCGAACGCACGCTCGTCGAGGACGGTTCGGGGTGGGACTTCGGCGGGGTGCTCGACGCGAGTCGTGGCCTCGAGGCGTTCACCGACCCGGAGCTCGCCGAGGCGCTGAACGGCGCGCCGCTCGGGCAGTCGGTCGAGGCGTGGTCGGCGCAGGTCGGTACGTCGGTCGACGGCGCGACCGGTCTCACCCTCACGGTCGACCTCCCCGGTGAACTCGACGATCACGACGGTGTGGCCGCCCCGGGGAGCTCGACGGTGTCGTGGAGCACGACGCTCGGCGGGCCGCCCGTGAACTTCGGCGCCACCTCGTTCGCCCCCGATCGTGCACCGGCTCCGTTCCGGTGGATGGTCGTGCTGGGCGTCCTCGGGCTCCTCGGGGCGGGGGGCTGGCTCACGCTCGCCCGGCGGGGTGACCTCACCCGTCGCCCCCGACCCGCCACCGTGCCGTCGCAGCGGGCGGACGCCCCGGCGCCACGACCGACACCGTCACCACGTCCGCCGTCGGCGACGGCGCCGCAGCCGGTCGTCGTCGAACGAATCGAGGCGCCACGCGGGCCGGTCGTCGTGCCCCGACCGGTGCCGCGCCCCCGCAAGCCGGCGATCGTGCTGGCCCTCGACGGCGGACTCTGGTCAGCCCGGGACCTCGTCGGGGACGCGTTCCTGCCCTTCGTGCGGTCCCAGGGGGTCGGGCTCGACGACGACGCGCTCGCCCGCCGCCTGCACGCCCGACTCGTCGGCCGTGTCGACGCGGCGAGGTTCTGGCGGGCCGTCGGCGTCGCCGGCGACCCGGCGGCGGTCGATGCCGCGTTCGCCGCGACGCTCACCCCCTCGCCGCACGTGCTCGACTTCCTGGCCGCAGCCCGTGGGCGGTCGACCGCGGTGGTCGTCGCCGGCGACGCGGTGGGGCCGTGGGTCGCCCGGTTCCGTCGCCGGATCGACACCGAAGCTCTCGCCACCGCATGGGTGCTCTCCGAGGACGTGGGTGCCCGCGCGACCGACCCGGCCCTGCTGCTCCTCGCCGCCGACGCGGCCGGAAGCCCGCCTGCGTCGATCACGGTGGTGGCGGGGAACCTGGTGCTGCTCGATGCGGCGCGTGCGCTCGGTTTCCGGACGGTGCAGCACGACCCGCGGCCCGAGCCGGCGGGTTCGGACCACGCACTGCTCACGACGTTCCGGCGTGTGGTGGCCGAGGACTGAACGCCCCGGCGGCCACCGGCGGGTCAGTGCCCGGCGGGCGGGACGTACCGGCGGCGGGCCGCCTCGATCTCGGCCTCGGCGGCGGTGACGCCCTCCCAGTCGCGGACGTCGCTGTCCTTGTTCGGCTCGAGCGCCTTGTAGATCTCGAAGAAGTGCCGGATCTCGGATCGCAGGTGGTCGGGCAGGTCGGCGAGGTCGCGGACGTGTTCCCAGCGTGGGTCGCCCGCAGGGACGCAGAGGATCTTGGCGTCGCCGCCTGCCTCGTCCTGCATCCAGAACACGCCGACGGGCCGGGCCTTGATGTGGCAGCCCGGGAAGGTCGGCTCCTCGAGCAGCACGAGCGCGTCGAGCGGGTCGCCGTCCTCGCCGAGCGTGTGGTTCACGAACCCGTAGTCGGCGGGGTAGGTGGTCGCGGTGAACAAGTGCCGGTCGAGCCAGATTGCTCCCGTCTCGTGGTCCATCTCGTACTTGTTCCGTGATCCCTTCGGGATCTCGATGATGACCTCGACGTCCATCGTGTGCTCCTCGTCGCCCGAACGTCGCACCGGCCGCCTACGGTGCGGGCCGTGGGTGCGAAGCGGACCGAAGGCTACCGATGCACGGCGTGCGGTGTCCCCGCGCCGAAGTGGGTCGGCCGCTGCCCGGCGTGTGAGGCCTGGGGGACGCTCGAGCAGACGGCGACCCCGGTGACGTTGCGGGCGGTCCCGGCGGGCGGGTCGGCGCAGCCGATCGCGGCGACCGATGCGGCACAGGGCGCCGCCCGCCCGACCGGCCTCGCCGAGCTCGACCGTGTGCTCGGCGGCGGGATCGTGCCGGGTTCGGTCACCCTCATCGGCGGGGAGCCCGGCATCGGGAAGTCGACGCTGCTGCTGCAGGCGGCGGCGCACGCGGCCCGACGCGGCGACCGGGTGCTCTACGTCAGCGGTGAGGAGTCGGCGTCGCAGGTGCGGGCCCGCGCCGAGCGGCTCGACGCGCTCGAGGGGGACCTCTGGCTCGCCACCGAGCACGACGTCGAGGCCGTCGTCGCCCATCTCGACGAGGTCGCACCGACGCTGGTGGTCGTCGACTCGATCCAGACGATCCGTGCGGTCGAGGGTGCCGGGCCACCGGGCTCGGTGACCCAGGTGCGGGAGGCGGCCGTGCGGCTCGTCGCCGAGGCGAAGGCGCGCGACGTCGCGATCGTGCTCGTCGGCCACGTCACGAAGGACGGTTCCCTCGCCGGGCCGCGCCAGCTCGAACACCTCGTCGACACGGTCCTCTCCTTCGAGGGCGACCGACACCATGCGCTGCGTCTACTGCGGCCGGTGAAGCACCGGTACGGCACGACGGCCGAGCTCGGGCTCTTCGAGATGACCGGCGCCGGTCTCGCCGAGGTCGACGACGCGACCGGTCTGTTCCTCGCCGACCGCCGTGCCGGGGTCCCGGGTTCGGTCGTGCTGCCGCTCCTCGAGGGTCGGCGGCCCCTCCTCGTCGAGATCCAGGCGCTCGTCGTGCCGTCGCGTGCCCCCGCGCCGCGCCGCTCGGCCGAGGGGGTCGACGCCGGTCGGCTCGCCCTGCTGCTCGCCGTCCTGCACCGCCGACTCGGGGTACCGGTGCTCGAGGCCGAGGTGTACGCGCTCGCCGTCGGCGGCGTGCAGGTGTCCGAACCGGCCGCCGATCTCGCCGTGGTGCTCGCGGTCGCGTCGGCCGCGACGAACGTGCCGTTGCCGGCCGATGTCGTCGCGTTCGGCGAGATCGGGCTCGGTGGCGAGGTGCGCGGGGTGCGCGACGCCGGACGTCGCCTCGCCGAGGCCGGCCGGGCCGGGTTCCGTCGGGCGGTCACTGCGGCGTCGACACCGACCGGCGGCGTCGGCGACATCGAGGTCGTGCGCGTCCCGACGGTCGCTGCGGCGCTCGCCGTGCTCGAGTTGTCCGACGACGCGCCGCGTCGCTGAGGCGCCGCCGCCCGGTCAGCCGGCGCGGCGTTCGAGTTCTTCGCGGTTCACGATCGTGTAGCGACGGTCCGACTGTTCGAGCCAGCCGAGTCGGATGAACTGCGCGATCGCCTTGTTCACCCGCTCGCGCGAAGCGCCGACCATGCCGGCGAGCTCTTCCTGGGTGATCGGGAGCTGGAAGTCGTCCGCACCCGCCGCGAGTTCGAGCAGGCGCTTCGCCGTGCGGCCGGTCACGTCGAGGAACACGGAGTCGGCGAGTGCGTCGTCGGTGATGCGCAGGCGCCCGGCGAGCATCGACACGACGTGCCACAGCAGGTCGGGCTGTTCGTCATAGAGCTCCCGGATCGGCGCGTACGGCAGCACGACCACCTCGGAGGTCATGAGCGCGCGGGCGTCGGTCGAGCGTCCCCGCCCGTCGAAGAGCGGCATGTCGCCGAAGAGCGCACCCGACTCCATCAGCGCGATCACCGATTCGCGACCGTCGCCGCTCCGCTTCGCCATGGCGATGCGGCCCGACGCCACGAGGAACAGCTCCTGCGCCTCGTCACCCTCCTGGAACAGCACGTCGCCACGGTGGATGCGTCGGACGGTCGCCTTGGCGGCGAGGCGTTCGAGTTGCGTGGCGTCGAGTCCACGGAAGAGTTCGGTGTCGCGCAGCAGCCGCGCGTCGGCGACGGTGACCATGAGGGGCACCCTAGTTGCGCCCCGCCCGACGACGTGCCCGTCCGGGCGGTCGGGATCCGTCAGAATGCAGCACGGTCCCCGTCGCGCGCGCCGACGCGGCGACCGCAGGAGAACGGCATGGACGTCCGCGTCGGACAGGGCTTCGACGTACACCGGTTGAGCGACGACCCGACGCGGCCGCTCGTGCTCGGCGGGGTCGTCTTCGAGGGTGAACGCGGTCTGCACGGCCACAGCGACGCGGACGCCGTCGCGCACGCGGTCACCGACGCGCTGCTCGGCGCCGCCGGTCTCGGCGACATCGGATCGCTCTTCCCCGACACCGACCCTGCGTTCGCGGGAGCGGACAGCATGGCCCTGCTCGCCGAGGCGGTGCGGCTGGTACGGGCGGCAGGTTTCCGTCCCGGCAACGTGGACTGCACCGTCGTCCTCGACGCCCCGAAGATCGCGCCACGCCGTGCCGAGATGCAGCGCCGGCTCACCGAGGTCGTCGGGGCGGACGTCACGGTGAAGGGCAAGCGCGCCGAACAGCTCGGGTCGATCGGTCGACGCGAGGGCATAGCCTGCTTCGCCGTGGCGATCGTGAGCAGGGCGTGACGGGTCGGAGTGCACGCCGGGGTCCCGCCCCCGGTCGGGGTGGCAGCGGTCGCAGCGGCGGCGGTCCCGGTGGTGGGGGCGGTGGCCGCGGGCCCGCTCCGCGTGGCCCCGCCGCCGGACGTGGCGCCCCGACCGGCCGCGACGGCGCCGGGCGTGGCGGTGCAGCGGGTCGCGGTGCGTCTGCAGGCCGCGGTGCGCCCGGGGGTCGTGTCGCCGGACGTGATGCGGTAGGGGAGCGCACCCGCAGCGCACCGGTGCGCGGCGTGGGCGGCGAACAGGTCGAAGGCCGTCAGGCGGTCCGCGAGCTGCTGCTCGCCGGCCGCCGTCGGGTGCGTGAGGTTCTCGTCGCCGCCGAGCAGGACCCGGCGCCGATCCTCGACGACATCCGGGAGCTCGCCACGGCACGTCGGGTGCCCGTGCGCGAGGTCACCCGTGGTCGCCTCGAGTCGCTCGCCGCGACGCAGGGTCCCCAGGGCGTGATCGCCCGGGCGCAACCGTTGCCCGAGGCGTCGCTCGACGATCTCGCCGTGCGGCGCGGCAACCGTCGCCCGTTCCTGATCGCGCTCGACGGGGTCACCGACCCGGGGAACCTCGGCGCGTTGCTGCGATCGGCGGAGGGCGCCGGGGTCACCGGCATCGTGCTGCCGCGGCACCGGTCGGTGCACGTCACCCCGTCGGTCACCAAGGCGGCGGCCGGGGCGGTCGAGTACCTGCCGATCGCACTCGTGGGCGGTCTGCCCACGGCGTTGCGCCGCCTCGACGAACTCGGGGTGTGGACGGTCGGCCTCGACGCGAGTGCGTCGACGAGCCTGTACGACCTCCCGCTCGGCGACGAGCCGGTGTGCCTCGTCCTCGGCTCGGAGGGGTCGGGCTTGTCGCGCCTCGTCCGCGAACGGTGCGGTTCGGTGGTCGGCATCCCGCTGCTCGGGCGCCTCGACTCCCTCAACGTCGGTGTCGCCGGGGCGGTCGCCTGCTTCGACGTGGCCCGTCGTCGGCGTGCCGCGGCGAACGCCGCGGCCGCCGTGGCCGCAGCGGCTGCTGCGCAGATCGCCGACCTGCCGCCGTCCGACTGAACGTCGCCGGTGGTCTGCGAGCCCGAGCGGGGAATCGAACCCCGAACCCCGTGCTTACAAGGCACGTGCTCTGCCGATTGAGCTACTCGGGCGCGGGCTCATGCTACGGCGCGGGCTGCACATCCGGTCCCGGGGCGCCGTGTCGGTAAGAATGGGGGGCATGGCCGGTCAGCACGCCGCACGGGGCAATCGTCCCGCCCGCCCCTCGAACCCCACCGCCGCGGCCGGTCGGGGCGTCGCGATCGTCGTCCTCGGCGTCGTCGTGGCGCTCGCGGTGCTCGGCCTCGGGTTCGACGGTGAGGGGCCGACGACCACCGACGCCACGGCCACCACCGTTGCGAAGGCGGCGACGAACGGCACGACCGCCGGTGGCGGGTCGACGACCACGCCACCGTCCGCGACCGTGACGACGATCGCCGCCGCCCGAGCGCCTGCGTCGGTGACCGTGCTCGTCGTGAACGGTCGCGGTGTGCAGGGCGCGGGTGCGGCGAACAACACCGAACTCCTGGCGAAGGGATTCAACGCCGTCGCCCCCGAGACCTACCCGACGCTGTCCCCAACGACTGACGTCTTCTACGCCGAGGGCTACCAGGCCGATGCGCTCAACGTCGCGCAGAAACTGAGCATCGCGGCATCTGCAGTGAAGCCGTTGCCGTCGACACCGTTCCCCGTCGACCTGAAGGGTGCGAAGGTCGTCGTGCTGCTCGGCACCGACGGCCAGGGTCTCAAGCCGAACTGACGCCGACCTGCGCACAATGGTCGGGTGCGTGTGCTGGCGGTGCCGGACAAGTTCCGTGGGACGGCCACGGCGGCCGAGGTGGCCGCGGCGATCGGTCGCGCCGCCCGTCGCGCCGGCCACACCGTGGAGGAGGTCCCCGTCGCGGACGGCGGGGAGGGCATCCTCGACGTGCTCGGCGGCCCGAACCGGACGACCGTGGTCGCGGGTCCGCTCGGTGACCCCGTCGTCGCGCCGTGGCGACTCGCCAACGGCACCGCGGTCATCGAGATGGCGCGGGCGTCGGGCCTGGTGCTCGCAGGCGGGGCCGAGGGGAACGACCCGATGGCCGCGTCGACGACGGGCACCGGCGAACTGATCGCCGCGGCCATCGACGCCGGGGCGCGCCGGGTGGTGGTCGGCGTCGGCGGGTCGGCGTCGACCGACGGTGGTCTCGGTGCGGTGCGCGCCCTCGCACCGCTGCACCGGCTGCGCGGGGTCGAGCTCGTCGTCGCCTGCGACGTGCGCACGCGTTTCGTCGACGCCGCCGAGGTCTTCGCCCCGCAGAAGGGTGCGAGCCCGGCGCAGGTCGCGCTGCTGCGTCGTCGGCTCGAACGGCTGCGCCAGGTGTACCGGGACGACCACGGCGTCGATGTCGGCGACCTCGAGGGGTCCGGCGCCGCGGGCGGGCTCGCGGGCGGGTTGGCCGCGGTGGGTGCCCGGTTGACCCCCGGGTTCGACCTCGTCGCCGAGGAGCTCGGCCTCGCCGAGCGGATCGCCGTCGCGGACCTCGTGGTCACGGGGGAGGGCTTCGTCGACGCGCAGTCCTTCGACGGCAAGGTGGTCGGTGGGGTCGCCGAGCTCGCGGCGGAGGCCGGGGTAGGCGTGCTCGTGGTCTGCGGTGAGGCGTTCGACGAGCTGCCGGCCGGCGTGGAGGTCGTCTCGCTCGTCGACGAGGTCGGCACGACCCGGGCGTTCGAAGACACGACGGCGGCGATCACCGAGGTCGTCGGACGGCGGATCGGCGGGCCGGGGGCCTGATCAGCGGCCGAGCGGCGACTCCGTGTTGCGAAAAGGGTGGCCGGGGTGCTTCACTTAGCACTCGCATGTCGAGAGTGCTAACGCTCTCACGGCAGCCACGGTGTCCGGGGATCCCCCGACGTCCGTCCGGTTCCGGAGGACGCGCCCCCGGTCGGAGAGACCAATACGGAGGTCAAGCACATGGCGAAGATCATCGCGTTCGACGAGCAGGCCCGACGGGCGCTCGAAGCCGGCATGAACCAGCTGGCCGACGCCGTCCGCGTGACGCTCGGCCCGAAGGGCCGCAACGTCGTCCTCGACAAGAAGTGGGGCGCCCCCACGATCACGAACGACGGCGTGTCGATCGCCAAGGAGATCGAACTTTCCGATCCCTACGAGCGGATCGGCGCCGAGCTCGTCAAGGAAGTCGCGAAGAAGACCGACGACGTCGCCGGTGACGGCACGACCACGGCGACCGTGCTCGCCTGGGCGATGGTGCGCGAGGGCCTGCGGAACGTCGCAGCCGGCGCGAACCCGATGACCCTGAAGAAGGGCATCGAGGCCGCAGTCGCCGCCGCCGTCGGCTCGATCCGGTCGCAGGCCGTCGAGGTGGAGGGCAAGGAGCAGATCGCACAGGTCGCCGCCATCTCGGCCGCCGACCGTGAGATCGGCGACATGATCTCGGAGGCGATCGACAAGGTCGGCAAGGACGGCGTCATCACCGTCGAGGAGTCGCAGACCTTCGGCATGGAGATGGACCTCGTCGAGGGCATGCGCTTCGACAAGGGCTACATCTCGCCGTACTTCATCACCGACCAGGACCGGATGGAGGCGGTGCTCGACAACCCCTACATCCTCCTCGTGTCGTCGAAGATCGCGACCGTCCGCGACATGCTGCCGGTGCTCGAGAAGGTCATGCAGACGGGCAAGCCGCTCGTCATCATCGCCGAGGACATCGAGGGCGAGGCGCTCGCCACGCTCGTCGTGAACAAGATCCGCGGGACCTTCAACTCGGTCGCCGTCAAGGCGCCGGGCTTCGGTGACCGCCGCAAGGCGATGCTGCAGGACATGGCGATCCTCACGGGCGGCCAGGTCGTCTCCGAGGAGGTCGGCCTCAAGCTCGAGAACACCACCATCGACCTGCTCGGCCAGGCCGGCAAGGTGATCGTGTCGAAGGACGAGACCACCATCGTCGAGGGCAAGGGCTCCAAGGACGACGTCGCCGGCCGGATCAGTCAGATCAAGGCCGAGATCGACAACACCGACTCCGACTACGACCGCGAGAAGCTCCAGGAGCGCCTCGCCAAGCTGTCGGGCGGCGTGGCCGTGCTGAAGGTGGGCGCTGCGACCGAGGTCGAGCTCAAGGAGAAGAAGCACCGCATCGAGGACGCCGTGTCGACGACGAAGGCGGCCATCGAGGAGGGTGTCGTCTCCGGTGGTGGCGTGACCCTGCTGCGTGCCCAGGCGGCTGTGCTCGCCGCGGCCGACTCGCTCGCCGGTGACGAGTCGACCGGTGCCCGCATCGTGGCCCGTGCGCTCGAGGAGCCGCTGAAGCAGATCGCCGTCAACGCCGGCGAGGAAGGCGGCGTCGTCGTGGAGAAGGTGAAGGGCCTCACGGGCAACGTGGGCTACAACGCCGCCACCGGCGTGTACGAGGACCTCGTGAAGATCGGTGTGATCGACGCGGCGAAGGTGACGCGTTCCGCGCTGCAGAACGCGGCGTCGATCGCGGCGCTGTTCCTCACGACCGAGGCCGTCATCACCGACGCCCCCGAGGACAAGAAGGGCATGCCGGCGATGCCCGGCGGCATGGACGACTTCTGACGTCCTGACCCGACCGGGTCACCCCGGCCGTCGCCATCACGCGGAGCGACCCCCCGAACGCGTGAAGTGGCGAAAACCGGTGGAGGAGCGCCGAATTCGGCGCTCCTCCGTCGTTTTTCGTCACCTGATTCGCACGCGCGTCACAACGGTGCAATTATGCGACGCACATGGCCTCCCCCGCCGCCGCACCGCATCGGGACACCGACGTGCTCTTGTCGGTTCGCGACGTCTCGATGACGTTCCCGGACGGGACGCACGCCCTCGACTCGGTCGACCTCGAGGTGCGCCAGGGCGAGTTCGTCACCATCGTCGGGCCGTCGGGCTGCGGGAAGTCGACGGTGCTGCGCATCGCGTCGGGCCTGCTGTCGGGTGCGACGGGTTCGTGGGAACTCGCGGACGACAACCTCGGCTACGTGTTCCAGGACGCGACGCTCCTGCCGTGGCGCACCGTGCAGCGCAACATCGAACTGTTCTGCGAACTGCACGGCGTCCCGGCGCAGGAGCGCACGACCCGGGCGCGTGAGGCGATCGACCTCGTCGGCCTCGGCGGGTTCGAACAGAGCTATCCACGGCGGCTGTCGGGTGGCATGCGCATGCGGGCGTCGCTCGCCCGGTCGCTCGTGCTGCACCCGCGCCTGTTCTTCTTCGACGAGCCGTTCGGTGCGCTCGACGAGATCACACGGGAGCGCCTCAACGAAGAACTCCTGCGGCTGTTCCTCCTCGAACGGTTCGGCGCCCTGTTCATCACGCACTCGATCTCCGAGGCCGTGTTCCTGTCGACCCGGGTCCTCGTGATGTCGTCGCGGCCGGGGCGCATCGTCGGCGAGTTCGAGGTCCCCTTCGCGTACCCGCGTTCCGACGACCTCCGGTTCGAACCGGAGTTCGCCGAGCTCTGCGGCCGGATCTCCCACGCACTGCGGGACGCGCACCGATGAGCACCACGTCCGCACCGGGCACGCGCCGGCGACCGCTCGAGACGGTCGGCCCGATCTCTGTGTTCGGCCTGTTCATCGGCTTCTGGTACTTCATGTCCTACGTCGGGATGAGCGAGGGACGGCGCTTCCTCGTCCCCGCACCCCACGTCGTGCTGAACCGCAGCTTCTTCGGCATCGGCAGCGCAGCGGAGACGACGCCGGCGGTGCGTTCGACGATGTTCAAGGGCCTGCTGCTGTCGGCGCAGGTCGCAGCGGTCGGCCTCGCCATCGCCATCGTGCTCGGCACGGCGCTCGCCGTGCTCATGAGCCGGGCGCGCTGGGTCGAACGGTCGCTGTACCCCTACGCGGTCGCGTTGCAGGCGATCCCGGTCCTTGCGTTCGTGCCGCTGATCGGCAGCTTCTTCGACTTCAACTTCAAGTCACGCGTGATCGTGTGCGTGATCATCGCCCTGTTCCCGATCATCGCGAACACGTTGTTCGGACTCGTGTCCGTCGACGCCGGCATGCACGACCTGTTCACGCTCCACGGGGCGTCGGGTCGCGACCGCCTGCTGCGGCTGCAGTTCCCCGCCGCGCTCCCGTCGATCTTCACCGGCCTGCGCATCTCGGCCGGTCTGTCGGTGATCGGTGCGATCGTCGGCGACTTCTTCTTCCGTCAGGGCGATGCCGGGATCGGCCGCCTCATCGACGTCTACCGGGCGCGCAACCAGACGCCGGAGATGTTCGGTGCGGTGATCCTCTCCGCGTTGCTCGGCATCGCCGTGTTCTGGCTGTTCGGACTGCTCAACCGCCGTGCCGTCGGCCGGTGGCACGAGACGACCGGCCAGCGCTGATCCACCACCAACAGGTCCGTACCTCCGGGTGCGGCCCGACCACCCCAGGAGAGACCATGAAGAACCGGGCCCGAGGACTCCTCGCGGTAGCTGCAGCAGGTGCCCTGCTGCTCACCGCCTGCGGAGGGAGCGACAAGGAGGAGGCGTCCGGCGGCGCCTCCGGCGGTGTGCTGAAGGGCGTCTGCCCCGACACCGTCGTCATCCAGACCGACTGGAACCCCGAGTCGGAGCACGGTGCGCTCTACCAGATGGTCGGCGCCAACCCCGAGATCGACAAGGCGAAGAAGGTCGTGCGCGGCCCGCTCGTCGCATCCGGCGGTGTCGACACCGGTGTGAAGATCGAGATCCGCGTCGGTGGCCCGGCGATCGGCTTCCAGCAGGTCGTCTCCACGATGTACCAGGACAAGTCGATCCTCCTCGGCTACGTCTCCACCGACGAGGCGATCCAGAACTACGTCGAGATGCCGACGAAGGCCATCGTCGCCCCGCTCGAGATCAACCCGCAGATCGTCATGTGGGACCCGAAGACGTACCCGGACGTGAAGACCATCGCCGACCTCAAGGCGAAGAACGTCAAGGTCCGGTACTTCGAGGGCGGTGCCTACATGGACTACCTCGTCGGTGCCGGCATCGTCGCCAAGTCGCAGCTCGACGGCTCCTACGACGGCGCCCCGGCGGTGTTCGTCTCCCAGCAGGGCAAGATCGCCCAGCAGGGCTTCGCCTCGGCCGAGCCGTACATCTACAAGAACGAGGTCAAGGAGTGGGCGAAGGACGTGTCCTTCCAGCTCATCCACGACACGGGCTGGCAGGTGTACGCCGCGCCGCTCGCAACTCGGACCGCCGATTTCGACAAGAACAAGGCGTGCTTCGCCAAGCTCGTGCCGATCGTGCAGCAGGCCCAGGTCGACTACATCAACAAGCCTGATGCGGCCAACAAGCTGATCCTGCAGCTCGTGAAGGACTACGACACCGGCTGGGTGTACTCCGAGGGTGTCGCGAAGTTCTCCGTCGAGCAGCAGAAGAAGCTCGGTCTCGTCGGCAACGGCTCGGACCAGACGCTCGGCAACTTCGACGAGGCCCGCATCACCAAGGTGATCGGCCAGGCGAACCCGATCTTCAAGGCGGCGGGCAAGAAGGTGAAGGACGACCTCAAGGCGTCGGACCTGTTCACCAACGAGTTCGTCGACACCAAGATCAAGCTCTGATCGGGAAGCACTCCCGATCCTTCGTGCGGTGAGCCGGTCGGGGACAATGCGTGGCATGCCACCCAGCGTCCCCGGCCGGGACACCGACGTCGTGGTCGTCGGCGCCGGCCACAACGGTCTCGTCTGCGCCGCCTACCTCGCCCGGGCCGGTCTGCGCACCGTGGTGCTCGAGGCGAGGGAGAGCGTCGGTGGGTGTGCGTCCACGGTCGACGCACTCGGCGCTCGGGTCAACATCTGCAACTGCGACCACATGGCGGTCCGGTCGGTCCCGCTGATCGACGAACTCGACCTCGGTGCGCACGGTCTGCGCTACGTCGACCTCGACCTCGCGATGGTCGCCCAGTCGCTCGAGGGTGACCGATCGGCGTTCGTGTTCCACGACGTCGACCGCACCGTCGAGGCGCTGCGCGTCACCCATCCCGACGACGTCGAGGGGTACCACCGCTACGTGCGTGACGCGCTGCCCGTCGCACGGCTCGTCGCGGACCTCGCACTCGACCCGCCCACGCCCGCCAAGGTCACGCGTCGCCTCGCCGCGCAGCGGGCCGACGGGCTCGCGACCCTGCTGCGGTGGTCGCGACGCTCGGTCGCCGACGTACTCGGCGACTACCTGCGTTCGCCGAGTCTGCGAGGAGCGGCTGTCGCCGCCGGCCCGGCGGTGTGGGGGCTGTCGCCGTACACGCCGGGGACGGGGCTCGGTGTCCTGCGGATGGCGATGTGCCACACGATCCGGCCCGGCCGACCCGTCGGCGGCAGCGGCGCGCTCACCGACGCGGTGCGCGCAGCGTTCGAGGCGGCGGGCGGCATCGTGCGCACGGGCGCGCGCGTCGACCGGATCCTGCTCGAGGGGGAGTCGGTGGTCGGGGTGCGCACCACGAACGGCGACGAGATCCGGGCCGACCACGTCGTCGTCGCGAGCGACCCGCGGGTCGCGTTCACCGAATGGCTGACGTCGGTCCCCAACGCCGCGGTGCCGTTCCTGCGACGCTGGCGGGAACGGCCGGCGCATGACGGCTACGAGTCCAAGATCGACGCGGTCGTCGGCGAGGTGCCCCGGTTCCGGGCGCTCGACGACGCCCTCCTCCGGGAGGTCGGGGTGACCGACCCGCTCGAGGCCACCTCCTACGTCGCGCCGGGCCTCGACGCCATCGACGCCGCGCACCGCGCCGCCGCCGAGGGTCGGGTCGCCGACCAGCCGATCCTGCTCGTCAACGTGCCATCCGTCGCCGACCCGACGATGCGCACCGCGTCGGGCGACCACGTGCTCAGCGTCGAGGTGGTCTACACGCCGTATGCGCTCGCCGGCGGCTGGGAGGGGAGTCCCGAACCGTCGCGCTGGCTCGACGTGTTCGCCGGTCTCGTGCAGGACGACTACCGCGCCACGGTGCGTGACTGGCGGGTGATGACGCCCGACCGGTACGAGCGCGAGTTCCACCTTCCCCGCGGGTACGCCCAGTCCTTCGCCGGCACCCCGGTCTCGGCCCTGCTAGGGCGCGACCCCGAACTGTCCCGGTACCGCACACCGATCGGCGGCCTGTTCGTCACCGGCGCGGCGTCGTTCCCCGGTGCCGGCGTCTGGGGGGCACCCGGCCGCAACGCCGCAGCCGTGGTGCTCGACACCCTCGACCGATCGACCCGCACCCGGAGGAAGACCTCGTGACCGTCCCCGCACAACCCACCCCGCATCCGCTCGAGGCGTTCGTCGGGACGTGGTCGGGCACCGGGCAGGGCTCCTACCCGACGATCGAGTCGTTCGGGTACCACGAGGAGATCACGATCGCGATCGTGCCGGGCAAGCCGTTCCTCGCGTACACGCAGCGCACCCGGGCCGAGGACGACGGGCGACCGCTGCACGCCGAGTCCGGGTACTGGCGGTGCAGCCCGGCGGCGGCCCCCGGTGACCCGCTGCGTGTCGAGCTGGTGCTCGCACACCCGACCGGCATCGTCGAGGTGCTCGAGGGCACCGGGTCCACGGGTGACGGGCCCCGGGTCGTGGAACTGCGGTCCACGACGGTCGCCGGGAGCGGCACGGCGAAGCGCGTCGACGCCACGACCCGACGGTTCGAGATCGGCGGGGACGGCGACGAACTGCGGTACACGGTCGCGATGGCGGCCGTCGGCCAACCGCTCACCCACCACCTCGCGGCCACGCTCCGACGCGTCAGGGCGTGACGGGACCCGCCGCCCGGCCCGATGACGGCGTGCGGATCGTCGACGTCGTCGGCACCGCCGACCCGGCAGCGACCCTCGCCGTGGTCACCGGCTGGTACACGGAGTTGTGGGGCGACCGGTACCCGGCAGAGGAGCTCACGGTCGATCTCGCCGAACTCGCCGCGCCCGGACCGCCGACCGTCCTCGTCGCGCTCGACCCCGACGGCACACCGGTCGGCACGGTGGCGATCGACCCCGACGACGTCCCCGCACGACGCGACCTCGCCCCGTGGCTCGCCTCCCTCGTGGTCCGCCCCGACCGTCGACGCAGCGGGATCGGCGCACGGCTCGTCGCCGCCGTGTGCGCCCGCGCCGCCGCCGACGGCATCGACCGTCTGCACCTCATGACCTACGACGAGGACGGGCTCGGGGACTGGTACCACCGCCTCGGGTGGGAGGTCGTCGACCGCGGCGAACACGCCGGGCGCCCCATGACCCTGTTCGGGCGCGCCACACGGGCGACGTCGGTCCCCGGGCGGGCGTAGCCTCGGGTGCGGTGAGCGGACGCCAGCGGGTCGAACGGTTCCTCGTGCGTCGGGTCGACGCAACCGGCACCCGGCGCGCCCCCGACGACGTCATCGTCGAGGAACCGCTCGCCATCCACCTCGACGGCACCCTCGTCGCCACCACGATGCGCACACCCGGCCACGACTTCGAGCTCGCCGTCGGGTTCTGCCACACCGAGGGGCTGCTCGCCGGCGCACCCGTCACCGCGTGCCGGTACTGCGGTCCGAACGGGCGCGCCGCCGAGAGTGACTTCAACACGGTCGACGTCCACACCGGCGGCGTCGCGCCGGCGCCGCGCCCGCGTCTCGGCACCGTGTCGTCGTCGTGCGGGCTCTGCGGGTCGGAGGCGCTCGAGGGGCTCACGGACCGGCTCGACCCATTCGTCGACCCGGCGGTGATCGACCCGTCCGTCCTCGTGCGCATCCCCGACCTGGTCCGTCCGCACCAGGAGCTCTTCGCCCGCACCGGCGGGGTGCACGCCGCAGCGCTCTTCGACGCGACCGGCACGATCCGCCTCGTGCGCGAGGACATCGGCCGGCACAATGCCGTCGACAAGGTCGTCGGTCGCCTCCTCCTCGACGGCGACCTGCCCGGACGCCGCCGGGGGCCGGACGCGCTCGGGTTGTTCGTCAGCGGGCGGGCCAGCCTCGAGATGGTGCAGAAGTGCTGGGCGGCCGGAATCCCCACGCTCGTGTCGGTCAGCGCGCCGTCGGCGCTCGCCGTCGCCGCCGCCCGGCTCGCCAACCTGACCCTCGCCGGGTTCGTGCGCGACGGCCGGGCCACCCTGTACGCACCCTGAGCTTCCGTCGGGCGGGGCGGCGACCACTACCCTCGGCGCCATGGCAGAACCCCTCGAGCCGACCGTCGGGATGGGCGTGCTCCACCTGTTCGGCAAGCCGACCGCGACCTTCGACCGGGAGGCGCTCCGCGTGGCGTGCGACACGGTCGTCGCCGAGGGCGGGCTCCTCGTGCCGGTTGCCGTGCTCGGCCACAAGGCCGACATCGCACTGATGGCGTTGCACACCGACACCGTGCGACTCCGCCGGTTCCAGACGGCCGTCCGCCTCGCCGGCGTCGACGTCGTCGACTCCTACGTCTCCCTCACCGAGGTGTCGGAGTACGCGGCGGCAGCCGGCGTGCCGGAGAACATGATCCGTCTCCGTCTCCACCCCAAGCGCCTCCCGCCGGCCGAGAAGCGGGCGTGGTGCTTCTACCCGATGTCGAAGCGCCGTGATCCCGGGGCGAACTGGTTCGCCGAACCGTTCGATCGTCGACGGGAGATGATGGAGGAGCACGGGCGCTCCGGTCGGACGTTCGGCGAGCGGGTCATGCAGCTCGTCACCGGGTCGACCGGTCTCGACGACTTCGAATGGGGTGTGACGCTGTTCGCGAACCACCCCGACGACCTGAAGGACGTCGTGTACACGATGCGGTTCGACGAGGCGTCCGCGCAGTACGGCATCTTCGGCCCGTTCTACGTGGGCGTGGCCGGAAGCCTCGACGAGGTCCTCGAACACCTCGGGCTCTGAGCGGGACGACGTGACCACCGCCGGGCCGACCGTGGACGCCGCACTCGACGACCGCCTCGACCGGCTCCGGTCGGAGCTCACCGCGCTCGGATCGGTCGTCGTCGGATTCTCCGGTGGTGCCGACTCGGCGTTCCTCACCTGGTTCGCCACCCGCACGCTCGGTGCGGACCGGGTCCTCGCGGCGACCGCCGTGTCGGCGTCGCTGGCCGGGGCCGAGCGGGCTGCGTGCGCCGAACTCGCCACCGCATGGGGACTGCGGTGGACGGAGGTCGTCACCGATGAACTCGAACGGGCGGCGTACCGCCGCAACGACGGCGACCGGTGCTTCCACTGCAAGAGCGCCCTCATGGACGAACTCGAACCGCTGGCCGCAGCCGGCGGCGCGACCGTCGTCCTCGGCGTGAACGTCGACGACCTCGGCGACCACCGGCCGGGCCAGCGTGCCGCCGCCGAACGCGGTGCCCGGTTCCCCCTCGTCGACGCCGGCTTCACGAAAGCCGACGTCCGCGCGGCGTCGCAGCGCCACGGGCTCGTCACCTGGGACAAGCCGGCCGCGGCATGCCTCGCGTCACGGGTGCCCTACGGCACCGAGGTCGGCGTCGCACTCCTCTCCCAGGTCGAACGCGCCGAGGCGGGGCTCGCCGCCCTCGGGCTGCGTGCGCTGCGCGTCCGTCACTACGGCGACACCGCCCGCCTCGAGGTCCCCCTCGACGACCTGCCGGTGGTGCTCGAACGCCGGGTCGACGTCGTCGCAGCGGTGCACCGGGCCGGGTACCGCTACGTGACCCTCGACCTCGAAGGGCTCCGGTCGGGGAACCTGAACGCCGCGCTCGGCGACACGCGCCGTGCCTGACGACGGTCCCGACGTCGCCGCGGCCGAGGCCGCGCATCGCCAGATCGCTGGGGAACTCGTCACCCTCGTCGAGGCAACGCTCGGGGGCTGGGTGGTCCGCGCCGTGACCGACCTGATGACCGCATGGGCCGGTGCCGTGCCCGACGACGTGGTCGCCGCGGCCGAACGCGCCGGGGCGGCTGCGGTCGCGGACGTCGTCCCCCGGTTGCGTCATCTCGTCGGCCTCGACGTCGACGAGCAACCGACGAACCCGCTCGCCGTGCTGCGCGGCGCCGTCACCCACCCGACCGCGGTGCTCGCCGCCGCGGGTGTGCCCCACGTCCGCCGGGACCCCTTCGACGAACGGGCCTTCCCTGACGACGTCTACGGGCTCGCCCCTGCGGCGTTCGCCGACGTCGACCCGAGCTTGCACGAGCCCGGGCTGCGCTGGGGGGCCTCGAAGGCGCACGTCGTGCTGCTGCGCCGGCGGGCGGAGGGGCGTCGATGATCCCCGTCGGGGCACGGGTCGTCGCCTACGTCCCCGACCTCGTCGACCGGTCGCGCATCGACGCGGCCGTCCCGGGCATCCGCCACGTCGGCCGTCCCGACGATCTCCCCGCCGCTGCGGTCGACGCCGACGTCGTCGTCGTCGACCTCCGGCGCCCGGACGCACTCACCGCCGCGGCGTCGTCAACCGGGGCCGGGCGCACCGTCGTCGGGTTCGCCCCCCACGTCGCCACCGACCTGCTCGAGGCGGCGCGCGCCGCCGGGATCGACGAGGTGCTCCCCAGGTCGGTGTTTTTCCATCGTGTTTCCGGACGGGGAGAACGACCGGACGCACCGTAGGCTCGCCGACGGTGACCGAGCTCCGCCGTGACGACCTCCTCGCCGACCGGGACCTCCGCGGTGCCGAGTTCTGTCGTGCCTACACGGGTCGGATCGACGCCTGGCTCACCGAGCTGTACCAGGCCGCCGGCGGTCTGTCGACGGGCGTCGCGCTCGCTGCGGTCGGCGGTTACGGGCGCGGCGAGATGTGCCCGCACTCCGACATCGACCTGCTGGTGCTGCACGCCGACGACATCGACGCCGCACCGATCGCCGAGCGCATCTGGTACCCGGTGTGGGACACGGGCATCAAGCTCGGCCACGGCACCTCCACCGTCCGGCAGGCGCTGCGTCTCGGGGAGACCGAACTCGACGCGGCGACCGCCCACCTCGCGTGCCGCCACCTCGCCGGTGACCCGGCGCTGTCGACGGCCTTGCAGGACGCGGCCCGAGGGCGATGGCTCGGCGACGTCGGACGCTGGCTGCCACGCCTGCGCGAGTTGTCGGCCACCCGCACCGTCGACCCCGGCGAGGTCGCGTTCGTGCTCGAACCCGACCTGAAGCTCGGCCGCGGCGGGCTGCGCGACGCGCACGTGCTCGCCTGGCTCGAACTCCTCGACCCCGAACTCCTCGAACGGGACCGGGCGGTGTACGAGGCCGCGGTCCGGGTGCTGCTCGACGCACGCGTCGCACTCCACCGCCGTCTGGCCCGACCGTCGGACGTGCTGCTCCTGCAGGAACAGGACGGTGTGGCGTCCGACCTCGGCTATCCCGACGCGGACGACCTGATGGCTGCGGTCGCCGGCGCCGCCCGGGCGGTCGAGTGGCTGACCGACGACGCGTTCGACCGTCTCGACCGTGGAGGTCGCCGCTGGGGTCGCAACCGCACCCGTCGGATCGGCAACGGGGTCGCGCTGCGCGGCGGGCAGGTCCATCTCGACGATCCCGTCGACGCCGACGACACCGTCGCAGCGGTGCAACTCCTCGACGTCGCGCTCGCTGCGGCGCACACCGAGCTCCGCATCGGACGCACCACCCTCGAGACGTTCGCCGCAGCCGGCAGGACGTTCCCGGAACCGTGGCCGGCGGAGGTGCGCGACCGGTTCGTCGAACTGCTGCGCAGCGGACGGCCGATGATCCCCGTCGTCGAGACGCTCGACCACTGGGGGTTGATGGTGCGGATCATCCCCGAATGGGGCCCCTGCCGCAGCCGGCCGCAACGCAACGCGTACCACCGGTTCACCGTCGACCGGCACCTGTGCGAGGCGGCGGCGAACGCGGCCGGCCTCGTGTCACGGGTCGACCGGCCGGACCTGCTCGTCGTCGGAGCGCTGCTCCACGACATCGGCAAGGGGTACCCGCCGCGCGACCACACCGAGATCGGCATCGAGATCGTCGACGACCTCGCCCCCCGGCTCGGGTTCGACGCGGCGGACACGGCCGTGCTCGTCGACATGGTGCGGCACCACCTGCTGCTGCCCGACGTCGCCACCCGCCGCGACCTCGCCGACGAAGG
The DNA here is from genome assembly GCA_964453335.1 of uncultured Acidimicrobiaceae bacterium. Taxonomy (GTDB): domain Bacteria; phylum Actinomycetota; class Acidimicrobiia; order Acidimicrobiales; family CAIXPF01; genus VGBO01. The sequence continues at coordinate 110,809 of CAYVOK010000007.1, read as the reverse complement.
GACCATCGACGGGGTCGCCCGCCAGGTCGGCTCCGTCCCCACCCTCCGGCTGCTGCACGCGCTCACCGAGGCCGACTCGATGGCGACCGGCCCGGCGGCATGGGGGGAGTGGAAGGCGGCGCTCGTCCGTGAGCTCGCCGACAAGACAGCGCACGTCCTCGCCGGCGGTTCGCTCGAGGACGCGGTTTCGTCACAGTTCCCCACCGTCGAACACCGCCGGCACATGGCGGAGAGCCGTCGGTGGGTGCGCGGCGAAGGGTTCACGCTCACCGTCGTCGACCACGACCGACCGGGCCTGTTCTCCAAGGTCGCCGGGGTGGTCGCGCTGAACGGTCTCGACGTGCTCGCCGCCGCGGCGTTCTCCGACGACGACGGCATGGCGCTCTGCGAGTTCCGCGTCGAACCGTCGAACCCGAGCGCCGATGCGATCGACTGGGCGCGGGTGGCCGACGACGTCGAGCGGGCGCTCGACGGTCGGCTCGCCGTGCGGGCGCGGCTCGCCGAACGGGCCCGCACCTACGTGCGGCGGCGACCGTTGCAGGCCCGTCCGTGGGCACCGTTCGACAACAAGGTGATCTTCGACAACGAGACCTCGGCGAACGCGACCGTCGTCGAGGTGCGCGCCCACGACGCCATCGGGTTGTTGCACCGGATCACGTCCACCATGGCCGAACTCGACCTCGACATCCGTTCCGCGAAGGTGCAGACCCTCGGCGACCACGTCGTCGACGCGTTCTACGTGCGCGACCGGGCCGGCCGGAAGATCGTCGACGAGGACTACCTCGCCGAGATCTCCCGGGCTCTCGGCGCCGCGCTGCGCGCCTGACCGGTAGCGTCGTCGCATGGACCGCGTCACCGCTGCCGACCTCATCCGGTGGAGCGAGGCGCTCGCCGGGGTCGCCCGCACCGGTCTCGGCTTCACGCAGAACCTCTACGAACGGGAACGGTTCGAAGAGGTGCTGCAGATCGCCGCCGACATCCGGGCCGCCTCCGGGCACGAACTCGACGCGGCGGCGTTGCTGACGGAGTGGATGCGCATCGTCGGTGACGGGGTCGCCGGGTACGTGACCCCGAAGATCGCGGTCGGCGCCGTCGTATCGAACGAGGCCGGGGAGATCCTCCTCATCCAACGGTCCGACTCGGGGGTGTGGCTGTACCCGACCGGCTGGGCGGACATCGGGTACTCGCCCGCCGAGGTCGCCGTGAAGGAGGTGCGCGAGGAGACCGGGATCGAGTGCGAGATCCGCGGGGTCCTCGGCGTGCTCGACGGGATGCGACGCGGGTTCACGAAGGTGCCGCTGTACTCCGTCGTGTTCCACGGGGTCGCCACCGGCGGTGAGCTCGCCGGTCATCCCCTCGAGACACGCGACGTCGGGTTCTTCCGCCGGGACGCGCTCCCGACACCGATCGCCGGGTCGGAGAACGTGTGGGACGTCGCGTTCGCGGCGATCGCGGGTGAGCCGTTCGACGTGTTCTACGACCGGCCGCGCGACGAGATCTGGCGGACCTGAGCGGCCCGCTCAGTCGGCGAGCTCGGTCCGACCACCGCCCGCGGCCTTCGCCCGGCGCAACGCCGTGTCGGCCCGGTCCAACACCGCAACCGGGTCGTCGCCGACCCGCCACGCCGTCACGCCGGCAGACACGCCGGTGACCGCCGGTGCCGTCGAACGGAGACGGTCCACGACCCGGCACGCACCGCCGGGCGTGCAGTCGGGCAGGACGACGACGAACTCGTCGCCGCCGTGGCGGGCCAACAGGTCGTAGGGGCGCAGCGCCGCCGACCACGCGGCGGCGACGGTGACGAGCACCGTGTCGCCGGACCGGTGGCCGGTGCGGTCGTTCACCGCCTTGAACCCGTCGAGGTCGACGAACGCCACGCACAGGTCCCCGCCGGTGCGCACCGCCCGTGCCCCCTCGGCGCAGAGCACCCGGTCGAGCTGGCGACGGTTCGCGAGACCGGTCAGCGGATCGGTCGTGGCGAGCCGTTCTGCAGCACGCAACCGGGAGGCCGCCCGGGCCGACCACAGCGCGAGGACGACCGCAACCGCGCACGCGGCCGCTGCGAGGACGGTCGCCACCGGTGACTCAGTCGTCGGTCCGGTCGCGCAGGAACTTCTCGACCTCGGCGACGAGCGCAGCCGGGTCGGCGAGCTCGTCGTGACGTTCCTCGAGGCGTCGCACCATGTCGGCGGTGTCCTCGTCCTCGGCGACGAGCTGGTCGACCTGCCGCTCGTACGCGGCAGTCGCGATCTCGAGATCGGTGAGCGGGATCCCGACACCGAGCAGGTTGCCGACCGTGCGCAACAGGGCGAGCGCGGCCTTCGGTGACGGCGAGCCGTGCACGTAGGACGGCACGGCCGCCCACAGCGACGCGGACGGCAACTCCCGTTCGCGGCAGGCGGCGTGGAGCACACCGACGATCCCCGTCGGCCCCTCGTAGGTGGACCCCTCCACACCGAGCGGGCCGAGATCGACGTCGTGACCGAGGCCGTACAGTTCGACGGGCCGGGAGTGCGCGACGTCGGAGATCAGCGCACCGAGGGTGACGAGCATGCGGGCGTCGTACTGCTCGGCCACGTGCAGCACCTGCCGGCAGAACGTGCGCCAGGCGAGCGCGGGTTCGGTCCCCTCGACGAGCACGACGTCGCCGAGACCGGGCACGGTCGCCGACCACAGGCTGTTGCGCGGCCACTCGATCTCGCGACCCCCGTCGTCGTCGAGGACGACGTTCGGGCGGGCCTGGGTGAAGTCGTAGAACGCCTCGGCATCGATGTCGGCGAGCGGTTCGGCGTCCCACCGGTCGCGCAGATGACCGACCGCGGTCGTGGCCGCGTCACCAGCGTCGTTCCACCCCTCGAAGGCGGCGACGATCACGGGCCGGTGCAGATCCGGTCGGCGGTGCCAACGCAGGTGATCCATCGGGGCGAGGCTACCGGTCGCACCGGTGGGGTGTCGTGGCGGGGGTACGCTCGGACGGTGCGCATCGTGGAGGCCACCGACGTCGACGACCGGCTCGTCGAGGCGTTCGCCCGGCTGATCCCGCAGCTCTCCTCGTCGAACCCACCGCCGACCGCAGCCGAGCTCACCGAGATCGTCGCGTCGCCGTGCACGACACTGCTCCTCGCGCTCGACGACGACGGGACGGTGCTCGGGGCGATGACGCTCGCGCTGTTCCGGATCCCGACCGGGCTGCGGGCGTGGATCGAGGACGTGGTCGTCGACGACGCGGCACGCGGCCGCGGGGTCGGCGAGGCGATCAACCGTGTGGCGATCGAGCGCGCCCGGGCGGCCGGGGCGACCACGGTCGACCTCACCTCACGGCCGTCACGAGAGGCCGCCAACCGGCTGTACCAGCGGATGGGATTCGAACCCCGCCAGACGAACGTGTACCGGTACAGCCTCGACTCCTGAGACCCGGTGGGTGGGATGGCGCTGGTGCGCTGCGACCGATTGTGACTATGATTCTGGTCATGTCCGATGTGCTCCCGCTCGCCGAGGTCAAGGCCAAGTTCTCGGAGATGGTCGATCGTGTCGAGCACCAGCACGAGCGCATCACCGTCACCCGCAACGGTCGCCCGGCAGCGGTGCTCCTGAGTGCGGAGGAGTTGGCAATCCTCGAGGACACGCTCGAGCTCCTGTCGGATCCCTCGGCGATGGTCGAGATCGACGCAGCCCGACGCGAGATCCAGGCAGGGCGGGTCGTCTCGGCTGAGGCGTTGCGCGCCCGGTATCTGGGCGAGTGACCGACGAGGGATGGACCCTGCGGGTCGCAGCGTCCGCGGAACGCCAGCTCGCGCGGCTCCCCGATCGCATCGCTGCTGCAGTCGTCGAGTTCCTGCTCGGGCCCCTCTGCGAGAACCCGCAGAGGGTCGGGCATCCACTTCAGCGTGAACTCGCAGGACTCTGGTCCGCTCGGCGCGGCGCCTATCGCGTGATCTACGAGATCGACGAGGCCGAACGGTTCATCGACGTCCTTCGCATCGAGCATCGATCCGACATCTACCGGCCTCGCTAGCGGGTCGATCAGGTCGGTGGTGCGGTGCGGCGTTGGGACTGCACCGCCATGGCCGCCATCGCCGTGATGGCGAGACCCATGCCGGCCACCTGCAGCAGGGTGACGGGTTCGTCGAGGAACAGGGCGACGAGCACGGTCGCCGACACCGGGATGCCGAGCTGCAGCGTGCCGGACAGCCACACGGGGATCCGGCCGATCGCCACGTTCATCAGCAGGTGGCCGCCCCAGCCGACGACGATTGCCGACACCGCCACCCAGAACCAGTCGTCGCCGTCGGGCCAGGACAGGTCCTGACCCGACAGGAGCGCAAAGGGGGTCACGACGAGCGCAGCGACGATGCCCGTGTGCGTCGTGTACGAGAGCGCGTCGACCCGGTCGCGGGTGCGCTTCGACGCAGCGACGTACAGCGTCCAGGCGAGCAGCGCACCCACGGCGAGCACGTCGCCGGCGGGGCTCCAGGTCGGCAGGCCGGTCGACCCGAACACGAGCAGCCCGACCCCGCCCATCGCGACTGCTGCCCACGCGACGTCGGACCGGGCGAGCCGTTCGCCGAAGAGCCGCGGTGCGACGACGAGCATCGGCAGCGGGACCATCGCGACGATGACCGTCGCGTTCGCCACCGTGGTGCGACGGATCGCCGTGAAGAACAGCATCAGGTCGAACGCGAACCCGATCCCGCCGGCCACCGACAGCTTCAGGTGACCGAGGTCGACACGCCCGCCGCGCGCATAGAGCACGACGGTCGCGAACAACGCGGCGAGCCACAGCCGGTAGAAGACGAGCGACAGCGGGTCGAGGTCGGTCACCCGGCCGATCACCGACGTCATGCCCCAGAACACGAGCGAGACGACGGCGGCGACCAGGCCGACGGCGCTGCGCCGACGAACGTCGGGTTCCGGCG
>CAYVOK010000007.1:0-105793 GCA_964453335.1 uncultured Acidimicrobiaceae bacterium | reverse complement strand
CCGAGGGTGGCGAGCGCGACGGCGGAACCGAACAGTGCCGTGCGGCGGATGCGATGGGTCGATGCCATGGGGGCCTCCGGTCGGGGACGTCGACCCGGTCCGTTCCCCGTCGACGCGGTGACGACACCTGCCGGGATAGTCCCGACATACTGTCAACAAGGCTCGATGTTCTGGCATACTCGAGGCTGCACTGCCGAGGAGAGAGCACCCGGACCATGGCCGAGCAACGGAGCTACGACCAGTACTGCCCCATCGCCTACGCCCTCGACCTCGTCGGGGACCGGTGGACGTTGCTCATCCTCCGAGACCTCGCCGTGCACGGGCCACGCCGGTTCGGGGAGCTCCGACGGGGACTCGTCGGCATCCCGCCGAACCTCCTCAGCGCTCGGCTGCAGCTCCTCGTGGCCGAGGGGATCCTCGACCACGACACGTCGAACCCGGCCCGACCCGAGTACCTGCTCACCGAGCAGGGTCGTGCGATCCAACCGGTGCTCGCGGCGCTCGTCCGGTTCGGCACCCCTCGCCTCGAGCTCGACACCGACGACCGGCTGCCACCGGTCAACGCCGTCCACACGATGCTGCTCAGTGACGCCCGACGCCCACGGAACACCGAGACGGCGAGCTACGAGGTGGTCGTCGACGGCGAACTGTTCCACATCGGGCTCGACGACCAGCCGGCCGGACTGCCGCGTGGGCGTGTCGTCACCGACGCCCACACCCTGCTCGCGCTCCGGCGCGGGGTGCTCCGGCTCGCCGACGCCGTCGCCGGCGGTCGCATCGTCGTCGACGGGCCCGCCGACCTGCTCGACGGCTTCGCCGAGCAGTACGGCCTCGGCTGAGGACGCTCAGCGGGCGAGCTTCGACCGGTCGACGACCGGGGTGCCGGCATCGGGCAGGAGCGACGACGCCGCGACGAAGGACGAGGACGTCTCGTCGAACACGGCCACGCTGCCGTCACTGACGCCGTAGCGCCAGCCGTGCACGCTGAGACGCCCGCTCGCGAGCCCCGACGCCACCGCCGGGTGGGTCCGCAGGTTCCACAGCTGCGACACGATGTTCTGGTCGGTGAGCAGCGCGACCAGTTCCTCGGTGGACGCGCCCGGGTTGTTCTCGACGACGGTGCGCCGGGCCGCCTCGGCGTGCCGCACCCACTCGCGGACGGCCGGGAGGTCGCGCACGGTGTCGGGCTCGAGCATCGCCCGCACCGCACCGCAGCCCGTGTGCCCGCACACGATCACGTGCTCCACACCGAGCACCGACACGGCGTACTCGATGGTCGCGGTCACACCGCCCATCGTCCCGCCGTACGCGGGCACCAGGTTCCCGACGTGACGGCTGAGGAACAACTCGCCCGGGACGGTGTTCGTGAACAGGTTCGGCAGCAGGCGTGAGTCGGCGCACGTGATGAACAACACGGCCGGCTGCTGACCGGCGGCGAGGCCGTCGAAGAACTCGCGCTCGCGCGGGAACACGTCACGTTCGAAGTGCTCCACCCCACGGAGCAGACGCTCCATCACCGAACCCGGTTCGACCACGGCGGCATGCTAGCGACGCGCCCGTCGCGGGAACTGTCACCGGCGGCTGCTAGGAAGCCCTCGTGGCGGAGATCCGGTGCGGACACTGCAACGGGGTGCACGGTTCGGTGGCAGAGGTGCGCGCCTGCGCCGCCCACCCTCCCGCAGCGCCCGCCGTGGGTCCCGTCCAGTCGGTCCCGCCGGAACCGGCTCCGCAGGTCGGCCGGGTCGATGCGGCGACATGGCGCGCCGAGGATCTCGCCGGGCCGGACGCGCTCGGGCGGAGCGTCGTCGTCCTGCCCGGCGCGACACCCCCCGACCCGTGGCGGGACTGTCCGCGCGTCCCCGCCGCAGTGGACCGGCTCGACGAGCTCCAGGCCGCATGGAGCGGTCGCCGCCGGCTCGTCGTCGAGGCACCGGCCACGCTCGACCCGGCGGAGGCCGCAGCGGCGACGGCCGCTGTCGCCGTTCCTCCCTGGGAACTCGGCGTCGATTACGAGATCCCCGGCGAACGCCTCGCCCACCTCGTGTTCTCGAACGCCATCGACGCGCGCGACCCGGCGGGTGCACGGTGGGCACCGCTCGATCTCGCCGTCCGGCTCGGGGCGACGCCGGGCGGCGACGGCGCTGACGTGGTCGCACCCGACGGCACCCCCCTGCTGCTCGACGGTGGGCCGCTCACCCCCTTCGACCCGGCTGTGGTCGGGGCGGCGGTCGTCCCCGCCATGGCCCTGCGGGTCGGCACGCTCCTCCCGATCCGCCCCGCCGAACCCGACGCGGCGCTCGCCCCCGACCAGCTCGCCGCGGTGGCCCACACCGGCGGCGGGGCTCGGATCATCGCCCCGGCCGGCGCCGGCAAGACCCGGGTGCTCACCGAACGGGCCCGGCTCCTCCTCGACGGCTGGGGGGTGCCTGCCCGTGCCACCTGCCTCGTCGCGTTCAACCGCCGCGCCGCCGACGAGATCCGTGATCGCACCGGCGATCTGCCGGCGCTGCACGTGCGCACCCTGAACAGCCTCGCCCTCGCGATCGTGAACGGCGACGGGCCGTTCCTCGCCCCCGCCGACGGTCGACGCCGACGCACGCTCGGCGAGGTCGACGTGCGCCGCATCCTCGGCGGTCTCGTGACCGTCCCACGCCGCGCGAACAGCGACCCGCTCGCCCGTTGGCTCGAGGCGTTGACGGCGGTCCGACTCGGTTTCGGCGACCCGGCGGCGGTCCAGGCGGACTTCGGCGGCGACGTCGACGATCTCGTCGACGTGGTGCCCGCCTACCGGGCCCGCCTCGCCGAGGCGGACGCACTCGACTTCGACGAGCAGGTCGTCGCAGCGATCGAACGCCTCTGCACCGACCCGGCTGCCCGGCGTGCCGCACGCGCGGCATGCGGGGTGCTGCTCGTCGACGAGTTCCAGGACCTCACCCCGGCGCACCTGCTGCTCGTCCGGCTCCTCGCCGGGCCCGCAGCCGACTGCTTCGGTGTCGGCGACGACGACCAGACCATCTACGGCTACGCCGGTGCCTCCCCCGAGTGGCTCGTCCGGTTCGCGACCTGGTTCCCCGGTGCGGGCGACCACGCGCTCGAGGTCAACTACCGCTGCGCGCCCGCGGTCGTGCAGGCGGCGTCGAACACGCTCAGCCGGCTCGCCGTCCGCGTCCCGAAGACGATCCGCCCCGCCCCCGGCCGCGTCGACGACGCCGATGCCCTCCGTGTCGACCGATCCACCGACCCCGTGGACACGACGGTCGCGACCGTTCGAGCGCTCCTCGGTCGCGGTGTCGCTCCGGCCGACGTCGCCGTCCTCACCCGAGTCAACGCCACGCTGCTCCCCGTCCAGGTCCTCCTCGCCGCCGCCGGCATCCCGACCACCCGCCCGGTGGAACGTGCGTTCCTCGACCGCGCCGGCGTGCGCGCCGCGCTCGCCTGGATCGACCTCGCCACCACCGACCGGTTGCGGTCCGGCGCGATCGCCGAGGCGGCGCGCCGCCCGAGCCGGGGTCTGTCGCAGAAGGTCGTCGAGTGGATGGGCGAACAGCGCGACGTCGACGGGCTGCTCCGCCTCGCCGACCGTCTCGCCGAACGTGACGGGAACCGGGTCCGGGCCTTCGCCGACGACGTCGTGACCGTCGGTGCCCTGGCCGCCACCGCGACCACCGCCGACGTGCTCACGGCGGTGCGCGATCGCATCGGTCTCGGTGAGGTGATGGACACCCTCGACCGGTCGCGGGGGACGGTGGACCGCTCCGCGCACGGCGACGACCTCGCCGCGCTCATCGCCGTGGCCCGCATCGACCCGGACCCGGCGACGTTCCCGACGACGCTCCGCCGGGCGCTCGAGGGCGGCGTCGCCGACCCGGGTGGTGTGCACCTCGCAACCGTGCACCGGGTGAAGGGGCGCGAGTGGCCGTACGTGGTCGTGCACGGCGTCGAGGAGGGCCTGTTCCCGCACCGTCTCGCCGGGGATCGCGACGAGGAACGGCGGGTGTTCCACGTCGCCCTCACCCGCAGCTCGATCCTCACGACCGTCGTCGTCGACGCCGCGGCACCCGGCCCGTTCCCGGCCGAGCTCGCCGAACCCGGCATCCCCGACGTCCGACCGGCACAGGCCGCGCCGTCGACCGGCCGTTCGGGCGCAGCGGGGGGCCGCGGGGCACCCGGCCGGGGGGTAATCGGTATCAGCGACGCGGACCCCGCCGACCCGGAGCTCGTCGCCGCGCTCAAGCGTTGGCGTGTCGAACGGGCCCGCCGAGACAAGGTGCCGGCCTACGTGATTATGCGGGACACCACGATCGAGGCGATCGTCGCCCGGTCCCCCAGCACGCTCGCCGAACTCGCCGCCTGCCCGGGTATCGGGCCGAGCCGGCTCGAGAACTACGGCGACGAGATCCTCGCCGTCCTCAGCTGAGCGACCCGGCGACGATCGCACCCGCCCGGATCGTCGCCACGACCCGGCACCGCCGGGGGCCGACGACGAACGGGTCGGCGTCGAGGATCACGAGGTCGGCCGGCCCCCCGAGGTGCAGCGGCGTGCACACGAGACCGAACGCCGTCGCGAGATCGACCCGTTCGGCGACACCGAGCGTGCGATCGACCGCCGCCGCGACCGTCCGCAACGGGTCGGGCGCGACGACCGGGGCGTCGGAGGAGGCGCGCACCGGCACACCGGCGTCGAGCAGGGAGCGCACCCGGTAGAGCCACGCGTGCTCCACGTCGGTGAGCTCGCTGCGGTACTTCGCTGCGCGCTCGACGACGAACGCCGGTTGGGTGACCACGACCACCCCGGCCGCTGCGAGCGCGTCGACCTGTTCGGGGAGCACGAGCCCGGCGTGCTCCACCCGGTCGCCGGCGACCACGCCCCGCAGCGTCGCGTCGACCTCGTCGACGTCGACGGCGTGCACCGCTGCGGCGAACCCGGCGTCGTGCACCGCACGCAGCACCTCCGCCACCCGGTCGACACCCACGGTCGGCGGCATCACCTTCGCCTCGGCCACGGTGACCGCACCGAACCGGGCCCCGGGCGTGACGCCGTGCAGGCGGTCCGCCCCCACCATCGCCGTCACCGTGACCCGCCACGGGAACGAGCCGAGGAGCCGGAGCGCGGCGGCGTCGTTCGTGTGGGTCGCGTCGGTGACCGCGACCACGCCGGCGGCGAGCAGCGTCGCGTCGAGCTCGACGACCGCGTCGCGCAGCTCGTCCGCAGGGAGCGGCGGTGCCTCCCGGCCCTGCACGGCGGACGACGCGACCCGGTCGTGCCCGGTGCGATGGTGCAGCACCGCCGGACGACCCCCGGTCCAGGCATCGATCTCCGTCGGTGTCGGGAGGCGACGCTCGGCCAGATCGGTCTCGTCGATCCCCCAGGCCCGGATCCACCCTGCCCCCGGGGCGGCGCGCAACAGGTCGGCGACCTCGTCGAAGGAACGCGCTGCGGACAGGTCGACCGAGCGACGGGCCGCCGCCGTGGCGAGCAGATGGAGGTGCGGGTCCACGAACGCGGGCAACACGACCGCTCCCGGCGGCAACGGGACGACCCCGGCGGCGCCGGGGTCGACGTCGAAGGACGCAACCCGCCCCGCACGCAGCACGACCCCGCCCGCCAGAGGGCGGACGGGGTCGAGCGTGCGAACCGACCCGGTGAGGATCACCTCAGGCGAGGCGTTCCTCCACCAGCGGCACCAGGTTGCGCCGCACGAGCTTGCCGGTCGAGGTCCGGGGCAGCTCGTCGAACAGCAGGATCTCCTCGGGCCGCTTGAAGCTCGCCAGATGCTCCTTGGCGTGCGCTGCGATCGCCTCGGCCTCGACACCCGGACGCAGCACGACCGCGGCCACGACCCGCTCACCCCAGGTCTCGTCCGGCACGCCGACGACGGCCGCCTCGACCACGTCGGGGTGCTCGTAGAGGACGGCCTCGACCTCCTCGGGGGCGATGTTCTCGCCGCCGCGGATGATCATGTCGCCCGAACGGCCCGACAGGAACAGGTAGTCGTCCTCGTCGAGGTAGCCGAGGTCACCGGTGTGCACCCAACCCGACGTGTCGACGGTGACCCGGGTCTTCTCCGGGTTCCCCCAGTAGCCGTCCATCGCCCGGAACGTCTTCAGCCACACCTCGCCGGGGGTGTTGCGCGGCACCTCGTTGCCCTCGGCGTCGCAGATCATCACCTCGACGTCGTCGAGGACCTTGCCGACCGAACGGAGGCGACGCAGTCGCCGCTCCTGCTCCTCCGGCGTGCCCTCCCAGATGCGGTGGTCGTCGGGGTCGAGCACCGCGACGGTCGCCGTGGTCTCGGTCTGTCCGTACGCCTGCGAGAACGCCACGGTCCGCGGGAACGCGTCGATCGCACGACGGATCACGGCGGGCGGCATCGGCGCCGCGCCGTACGTCACGCCCTCGAGGCTCGACAGGTCGGCCGACGCGAACGCCGGGTCGTCGAGCAGGCGGGCCATCATCGTCGGCACGAGGAACGCATGGGTGATGCGCTCCTCGGCGACCTTGCGGAGCCAGTCGCCGGCCTCGAACTGCGCCAGCATCGCCACGACGCGACCCGAGTACAGGGCGATCATCGTCGAGGTCAGACCGGCCACGTGGTACAGCGGGGCGGCGAGCAGCGTGCGGCCGTGGTCCTCGCCATCGGCGCACTCGTTCGTGCCCATCACGTAGCCGCTGATCGCACCGTGCTTGAGCATGACGCCCTTGGGCAGCGACGTGGTGCCGCTCGTGTAGAGCAGGGTCGCCAGCGCGTCGTCGTCGACGTCCTCGACGAGCTCGAACGGTTCGGCGGCGTCACGGGCGGCGGGGTAGTCGCCGTCGAAGTACAGCACCGAGGTCAGCGACGCCGGCCGCGTCGACTCGATCAGGTCGCGGTACCGGGACTCGGCGACGAGCACCTTCGTCCCGGAGTCGGCCATGAGGTGCGCCGCCTCGTCCTTGCCGGCCCGGTAGTTCATCGGCACGACCGTGCCGCCGAGGGCCGCGGTGCCGAACAGCACCTCGAGGAAGGCAGCCCGGTTCGTGGCCAGGATGCCGACCCGGTCGCCGGCGCCGACGCCGAGGGACTGCAGCAGTCCCGCAGCCTGCGAGACGCCCGCCCGCAGCTCGCCGTAGGTGACCGGGGTGCCGTCGGAGTCGATGACCGCCGTCTGGTCGAAGCAGATCATCGAGGGGAGGTCGAGGAGCATCGCGATGTTCACGGTGCGCACGATAACGCGGACGTGACGTCCGTCCCTTTTCGTCCGCGGAAGCGACCCGGGGGACGGTCAGCCGGTGATCTCGACGACCCCGTCGGCGAGCAGCATCGCGACGTCGTCGGGGTCCATCCCGAGCACGTCGACGAGCACGGTGAAGCTGTCCTCGCCGAGGCACGGCCCGGCCTTGTGGAGGGCACCGGGCGTGACGGACATGTGGGCGGCCGTGCCGTCGTAGGGCACCGTGCCCTGCACGGTGTGCTCGAGCGGCACCCAGTAGCCACGGGCGGCGATCTGCGGGTCGGCGTGCAGGTCGGGGACGTCGAGGACCGGGCCGCACGGCACGGCGGGCCGCAGCCGTGCGAGCACGTCGTCGAGAGCGAGCGCCGACGTCCACGCCGTGATCTCGGCGTCGAGCCGGTCCTCGGCGGCCTTGCGACCGGCGAGGGTGTCGAGCGCCGGGTCGCGCGCCCAGGCCGGGTCCCCGAGCGCGCTGCGCAGCGACCGCCACTGCTCGTCGGTGGTCACCGCGACCGCCACCCAGCACTCCCGCCCGTCGGCCCGTGGCAGGCAGGGGAACACGCCGTGCGGTGCGGCGTCGTCGTCCCGGTTGCCGTGCCGTGCGGCGATCTCACCGCTGTGCTCGTACGCGAGCAGTTCCGGGCCGAGGAACTGCAGGGCCGCCTCGAACTGCGCGAGGTCGAGGTGCTGACCTTCCCCGGTGCGGCGCCGGTGGTCGAGCGCGGCGACGAGCGCAGCCGTGCAGTACCGCTGGCAGATGAAGTCGGTGTAGGCGCCGTAGACCATCACCGGGTCGCGGTCCTCCCAGCCGGTCACGTGGTAGAAGCCGGACAGCGAGCCCATCAGGTTCCCGAACCCGCGGTAGTCGGCCCGGGGCCCGGTCTGGCCCTGCATGCAGGTCGACAGCATGACGATCGATGGGTTCCGCGCCGACAACGCCGCGTAGTCGAGGCCCCAGGCGCGCAACGTCTTCGGGGTGAACGACTCGAGCACCACGTCGGCCCACTCGACGAGCTGCAGCACGATCTCCCGGGCCTCGGGTCTGCCGAGGTCGAGGCCCAGCCCGAGCTTGCCGCCGTTCATGTTGGCGCAGAAGTGGCTCGAGTTGAGCCCGGGCTGGCCGTCGACGAACGGCGGGGTGAGCCGCAGGATGTCGGGTCGCACCGACGACTCGACCTTCACCACCGTCGCGCCGTGGGAGGCGAGGTACCCGCCGGTCATCGGCCCGACCCCGACCCAGGACAGGTCGAGCACCCGCAGACCGCTGAACGCGTCCTCCGCCGTCTCCGACCCGACCGGTGCCGGCACACGGGAAGGCTCGGCGAGCACGTCGGCGGTGTGCTCGCCGACGTGGGGTGCGCGCGGCGTGTCCGCGAGCGGTGTCCGGCTCGGCAGCACCCAACGGCCGGCGTGGTGGATCTCGGTGCCGTCGTGGTCGACGGGGGTGAAGTACCCGCGGGCGGCGAGCTGCACGTCGGTGCGCAGGTCGGCCATCGTCGTCACCGGGGCGATGAGCATCAGCCGTTCGAGCGCGACCTCGTAGATCTCGGCCTTCGTGTGCCGGGCGAAGAGGCGCCCGATCGTGTCGGAGATCCCGTCGAAGAAGCGCTTCGCGATCTCGGGACCCTGCGCGTCGATCGCAGCGAAGTTCACCGTCGCGAAGTCGGTCGTGATCACCTCGGGGTCGGCGACGCCCTCACGGTCGGCCCAGTCGAACAGGTAGCGCATCATCGCCCCACCGATCGGACCACCGAGCGGGAGGATCGTGAGATGGCCGTCGATGCACGGCGTGACCATGCGGAACCGGGCGTGGCTGTACGCGCCGAGGCCACCCATGCGCGCGAGTTCCCGACCCTCGAGGAGGTGGAACGCCTGCGCGTTCATCAGCGTGCGGATGCCGGCGAGCTGCGCGGACACGTCGACGTGCTGGCCGACCCCGGTGCGGTTCGCGTGGAACAGGGCGATGAGCGACTGCGCGGCCGCCTCGGCCGCGGCGTGACGGAACATCTGCGGCACCGAGATGCGCACGGGGGCACGGTCGGGGTCACCGCACAGCCACATCAGCCCGCACATCGCCGAGACCACGAGATCGGGGCCGTCGAACCCGGCCTCCGGGTACGGGCCGGTGCGTCCGAACGGGGTGACGGAGGTGACCACCAGGCGCGGGTTCACCGCCAGGAGGTCGTCGGGACCGATCCCGCGTGCCTCGAGCCAGCCGGGAGGGAACGACTCGAGGACGATCTCGGCGCCGCGTACGAGGTCGAGCAGACGGGCCCGGTCGGCGGCGTCGTCGAGGTCCAACACGATCGAGCGCTTGCCCCGGTTCTGGAACAACCAGGTGGCGTTCGCCTCGGGGTCGCGCACGGCCCGGTCGAGGAAGAGGTTCCGGGAACGGCCCGGGTCGCCGCCGGGCGGCTCGACCTTGATCACGTCCGCACCGAGGTCGGCGAGGATCTTCCCCGCGAGCCAACCCCGGTCGGTCGTCAGGTCGATGACCCGGTACGGGTGCAACGCCGTCGTCGCCATCGGGAACCCCCTGCCCCTCGGCCGTTCGTTCAGGTGCGCGGAAGCATCGCACGCGCGAGGCGTGCTTCGACGGCCAGACCTTCCTCGAGGGGGAGGTCGACCGCGGCGCGCAGCGCCCGTTTCGCCGCCCGCATCGCAGCCGGGTCGCAGGCCGCCCAGTGTCGGGCGGTCTCGAGTGCCGCCGCCTCCACGTCGTCGACGACGGCGTGCACGATGCCCCGGCGGAGCGCGTCCTGCGCCGTGAGGTTGCGGGCGGTCGCAACGATCGGCAGGGCCGCGGCCGGTCCGACCACCTTCGTGAGGCTCTGCGTCCCACCGGCCGCGGGGAGCATGCCGAGCTTCGTCTCGGGCAGACCGACGACGGTGTCCCGGGCGGCGAGACGGATGTCGCAGAGCATCGCCATCTCGAGACCGGCGGCGAGGGAGTACCCGTGGAGGGCGACGACGACGGGCACCGGCAGATCCCACAGCGGACTCCACGGATCGCGGTCCCACCGGATGCGCCGGGCCTCGAAGACGCTGTCCGCCGACCCGAACTCGGTGAGGTCGGCACCGGCGGAGAAGTGCCGTCCGTTCGCCCGCAGCACCAGCGCCCGCACGTCGGGGAGGTCGCGCACGGCGAGGATCGCCTCGATCAGCGCATCACGGAGCGCCACGTCGACGATGTTCAGCCGTTCGGCCCGGTCGAGCGCGATCACGGCGACGCCGGCGTCGTCCACGTCGAGGGTCAGCACGGGCCCACCCCCGGACCGGAAACGGGGAGGTCGAACCAGGACGAGTCCCAGGTCGCCGACACGTCGGCCACCGGCGCCGGTTCCCGAGGCACCGTCGGGAGTGCGGCGAGGAGCTCCACCGCACCGCGCAGGCTCACCTCGAGATGCCCCGGCCGCCAGCCGTGCTCTCGGCCGACGACCGCGGCGACCGTCGCTGCGAACGCGACCGCGCCGGCGAGCGGGTCGGGCCAGGCGAACGGTGCGGGCCGGTGCGTGCCGTCGCCCCGGTCCCCGAACCCGGCGATCGCGTGGATCCCGCCCCCGTACGCGACCCAGTCGCGCTCCGCCGACCCTGCCGGGAACGCCGGCATCGACACGGTCACGAGATCGGGCCGCAACCGGCGCAGCGCGCCGGGGTCGACGCCGAGGTTGTGCGTGACCCGGGGGGAGAAGTTGTAGACGACCACGTCGGCGGTCGCGACGCACGCCTCGAACCGGGCGCGGTCGGCGGGATCCCGGAGATCCCAGTCGGCGACCGTCTTGCCACGGTGCAGGAGACCGAAGTGGGTGCCGTTCCCCGATCCGTCGTCGCCCGGACCACGGCGGAGACCGTCGGGTCGGCAGGCCGGTTCGACCTTTCTGACCGTGGCACCGAGCCCGGCGAGCAACCACGTGCACAGCGGACCGCCCCACAGCACGGTCATGTCGACGACGGTGATCCCGGCGAGCGGTGCTGCGGCCGACGTGTCGCGGATGTCGGGGGCACGCCAGGTGGGACGCGCATCGTCGGGCCAGCAGCCGGCGCGCAGGCCGCCCACCGGTTCGGGAGCCCCGCGGTCGACGACGTCGTCCCAACTGCGGAACGGTGTGACGGGCAGCCGCCACTCCTGGGCCCGGCGCGCGACCTCTTCGGCGTCCGGACCGGGGCCGGGCTCGCCCGCGAGCACGGCGAGCAACCGGTCGAGGTCGGCATGGTCGTCGTCGGTGCCGTCGACGAGGACGGCGCCGTCGCCGACCGTCACCACCCGGGTCGTGGGCGGGGTCCCGCCCTCGAGCAGGTGCGGGGCGATCGTGTGCGCGGCAACACGTGCAGCGTCGACCCGCAGGCCGACCCCGGCACGGTGACCGGCGAGCGCCGCCCCGACGAGGACGGCACCCGTCACGGCGTCGCACACCCCGGCGGGGAGTCCGGGCGGCGCGGCCGGCCCGGGGCGTTCGAGCAGTTCCGCCCCCGGGTTCCCGGTGCGGCCACCCCCACCCGGGCCTCGCACGACGAGATCTCCGGCCCGGCGGGCGACCCGCGCGCCGACGCAGTTGAGCGGCGGTTCCGGTGCGGTCGCACCGAGCGCGCCGAGGAGGGCGCGGGCCGCGACGAGGGCGGGGCGGTGCCCGGCGACGGTGACGAGCGCGCCGTCGAGCGGGGGACCGGGACGCCCGGGTTCCGGTGCCGAGGTCACCGTGCCGTCACCGGCCGGCGAAGTCGGCGGGCCGCTTGGCGAAGAACGCGGCGAGGCCCTCCGCCCGGTCGGCGGAGGTGGCGAGCAACGTGTTCAGGTCGCCCTCGAGTCGCAGGCCGTCGCGGAGCGGGAGTTCGGACCCGCGGTGGACGGCGTCCTTCGCGTACTCGAGTGCGAGCGGGCCGAGTCCGAGCAGTCCGTCGACCACGTCCGCCGTCGCGGCGTCGACGTCGTCGGCGACCGTCCAGCAGAACCCGCACGTCACCGCGTCCTCGGCGTCGAGGGGGGTGCCGAGGAGCAGCATGCCGGTCGCCCGGGCCGTGCCCACGGCGCGCGGCAGACGTTGGGTCCCACCCCAGCAGGGGAGGCGCCCGGCACCGGCCACGTCGTCGAGGACGAACGTCGTTCCCGGCGCGGCGACCCGCAGGTCGGCGGCGAGCACCAGCTCGAGGCCGACCGACGCACAACGCCCCCGGACGGCGGCGACCACGGGCACGCGCAGGCGCGCGAGCGCAGCGGCCGGGTCGACGCCGAGCGCGACCGGGTCGAGATCGTCCGCCGGGCCGACACAGAAGTCGGCCCCGCCACGCAGCACCACCACCCGGACCGAACGGTCCTCGACGAGCGCGGCGACCCCGTCCGCGAGCGCGGACGCCGTCGCTGCGGTCAAGGGCCCGTCCGGAAGGGTGATCGTCCGGACCGTGCCGTCGGCCGCCGCCTCGATGATCCCCGGGCGTGGCGTCACGACGGCTCGGGCGATCAGTCCGCCGACTTGGTCTGCTTCGGCTGGACCTGCGCCATCTCTGCGCCGCCGACCTTCAGGCAGCCCGCACCGGCCTTGGTGACGAGCACCTCGATACCCGACGCCTCGTCGGTGTACCGCTTGCCGACCTGCAGCTGGCCGGCGCCCGCCGCGTCGTACTCGATGGTGCCGTCGCCACCCTTGGTGACCACCACTTCCGCGGTCCCGGACTCGAACTTCAAGCGCTCACCGGCCTTGGTCGGCATCAGTGACCTCCTTCACATCGCAGCAGATGGCCCGACTGTACCGCGGCGCACCCGCCGGACCGACAACCGGCCGTCGGCCTACGATGCGCCGCACGGCCGGAGGGTCGCAACGTGCACCGGGGGTACGGGGACATGGCGGGTGGCGGCTACACCGAGATCGACTACCGGATCGAGGGCAACGTGGCGGTCGTCACGATCGACCGCCCCGAGGCCCGCAACGCGTTGACCTGGACCACCTATGCCGAGCTCGAGGACGCCGTCCGCACGAGCGGCACCGGCGACCGGTCCGACGTGCGGTGTCTCGTCGTCACGGGCAACGGGACCGCGTTCTGCTCCGGCGACGACGTCAAGCAGGTGATGGGCGGCGGTGACAAGCCGCCGGCGTCGGTGACCGGCCCGCGTGTGCCGCGCCTCACCCCGACGGCCGACGCCCTCCTGCACACCGACCTGCCGATCGTCGCCGCGGTGAACGGCGCAGCCGTCGGATGGGGCATGGAGCTCGCGCTCATGTGCGACCTGCGGGTCGCGTCGGAGCGGGCGAAGTTCGGTGAACTGTTCGTGCTGCGGGGGCTGTGCACCGACGTGCCGGGCATCGGCCGACTCGCCTCGGTCGTCGGGCGGGAGAAGGCGGCGGAGCTGCTCTTCACCGGCGCGATCGTCGACGCCGAGGAGGCCGCCCGCATCGGTCTCGTCGGCCGGGTCGTCCCCCACGACGACCTGTTGCCGACCGCGCTCGACCTCGCCGGTCGGATCGCCGCGAACCCGCCGCTCGCAGTGCAGGCGATCAAGCGCGGCATGCGCAAGGCGCTCGACCCCGACTGGGACGACCTCGGCGAGTGGGTGTCGTCGACCCTCGGTCGTCTCTTCCTCACCGAGGACCACCGTGAGGGCGTGAAGTCGTTCCTCGAGAAGCGACCCGCGCGCTACACCGGGCGCTGAGCCGCAACTGCCACGAGCGGTCCGTCCCGGGCCGGTAGCCTCGGTCCGGCATGGCCTCGCTCCCCCCGCTGCGGCTCCTGTTGCGTTCCGAACAGGGGCGGCGCTTCTTCCGGTACTGCCTCGTCTCGGGGTGGAACGTGCTCTTCGGGCAGATCGTGCTGTTCGTCGTGCACCTCTGGGTCGAACGCCCGGGTCTCGCGAACGTGATCGCCGTCGTGCTCGGACTCGGGCCGGCGTACCTGATCAGCCGCCGGTTCGTCTGGGAGACGACCGGCAGCCACGACCTGACCGGTGAAATGCTGCCGTTCCTCGGACTCACCCTGTTGGGGACGGTCGCGTCGACGGTCGCCGTCGAGGTCGCCGGTGCGGTCACCGACGTCCGGGTCGCCGTGAACGTCGCCAGCCTCTCGGCGTGGTTCGGCGTATGGGTGCTCAAGTACGTACTGCTCGACCGGATCATCTACCGGCGTCGCAACACCCTCGTCGCGCACTGAACACCACCGCCCCGTCGGACGCCATCCGCTACCGTCCGGCGCATGGCCGACCATCTGCTCCCGCTCAGCGCCGACGAGGTGCTCTCCACGACCCGTGCCGTCCGCAAGCGTCTCGACCTCGAACGGCCGGTTCCGCTCGACCTGATCACCGAGTGCGTCGCGATCGCACAGCAGGCGCCGACCGGGTCCAACACCCAGCGCTGGCACTTCGTCGTCGTCACCGACACGAAGAAGAAGGAGGCGCTCGGCGCGATCTACGCGAAGGCGTTCGAGACCTACCGGACCTCGCCGATGTACGCCGGGGCGATCCGCACGGGTGACGCGACCCGGGACGCGCAGCAGGAGCGCGTCGGCGCGTCGGCCGACTACCTCGCCGAGACGATGGGCCGGGCGCCGGTGCTCGTCATCCCCTGTGTCGAAGGTCGGATCACGCACGTGTCGACCGCTGCGGGGACGCTCGGCAGCATCATCCCGGCCGCCTGGTCGTTCATGCTCGCCGCCCGGGCCCGTGGGCTCGGCACCTGCTGGACGACGTTGCACCTGATGCACGAGCAGGAGGCTGCCGACGTCGTGGGCATCCCCTACGACAAGGTGACGCAGGTGCTGTTGACCCCGGTCGCGTTCACGAAGGGCACCGACTTCAAGCCGGCGACCCGTCCGGCGCCGGAGTCGATCATGCACGTCGACACCTGGTGAGCGACCCGGCCCCTGTCATGCGGGCCGACCTGCGCGCCGCGGCCGAGGCCGCACGCGGGTTCCTCCCCACCGAGGAGGGTCTCGCCCTCCACGCGGCGGCGGTCGGCGTACCGGTGACGGTGACCGGCCCGTTCCTCGAGATCGGCAGCTACTGCGGGCGATCCGCGGTGTTCCTCGGTGCGGCGGCACGCGCACGGGGCACCGTGCTGTTCTGCGTCGACCACCATCACGGGTCGGAGGAGAACCAGCCCGGCTGGGAATGGCACGAGCCCGACCTCGTCGACCCGGCGACCGGGCGCATCGACACCCTGCCGACGTTCCGTCGCACCGTCGGCGCCGCCGGACTCGAGGACAGCGTCGTCGCCGTCGTCGGTGCGTCGGTGACGGTCGCCCGGTACTGGTCGACGCCGCTCGCGTTCCTGTTCGTCGACGGCGGGCACGGCAGCGGACCGGCGCACGACGACTACGAGCACTGGGCACCGAAGGTCGCCCCCGGCGGACGGCTCGCCGTCCACGACGTCTTCCCCGACCCTGCCGACGGCGGGCGACCGCCGTATGAGATCTGGTGCCGGGCGATCGCATCGGGTGCGTTCGTCGAGATCGCAGCGTGCGGTTCGCTGCGGGTGCTCGAACGGCTCGACCGGCCGGTCGGGTTCACCCCTCGGCCGTGACGCCGTCGTCGACGGGGTCGACGAGCAGGCGACAGCCCGGGCTCCCACCGGTCAGCCCGTCGGCGGCGAGCACGACCGCCGCCGCCGTGTAGGTGGAGGTCTCCCCGTCGGGGAACGTGATCGCCCCGGGGTGCACGAGACCGGTCCAGTAGCGGCCGGTCGAGGGTTCCCGGTGTGCGCCGGCCCACCGGAACAGGTCGAGTGCCCGCGCCCGGTCGCCGACGGCGAGATGTGCGAGCGCGCACTCGCAGGTCTCCGCCGCGGTCACCCACGGCTGGTCGTGCACGCACCGCACCCCGTGCCCGTCGAGGACGAACGTGGCGCGCCGACCCTCGAGCCGTTCGCGTCCTGCGGTGCCGGTGACGACACCGGCGAGCACCGGGTAGTACCAGTCCATCGCCCACCGGTGCTTCGGCGCGAACGCCTCGTCCTCGGCGGTGCGGATCGTCGTGGTGAGGCGGCCGAGCGCGGCACGCCAGTGCGGTCGTTCCTCCCCGACGAGCTCGGCGAGCGCGAGGGCGTCACCGATGCTGCGGGCGATGCTCGACGATCCGGTCAGCAGCGCGAACGGCCACGCCGTCCCGTCGCCGTGCCGGGCCCACAGGATCTCGCCGCGTCCGGTCTGCAGGCCGAGCACGAACCCGATCGCCCGGTCGATCATCGGCCAGAACCGTTCGGCGTGGCGGACGTCGCCGGTGCAGACGGTCAGGTGGCGGACACCCGTCGCCGGGTAGGCGCAACAGTTCGCATCCGCCTTGTCCTCCTCGACCCGGTCGGCGAGGTAGTAGCGGTGCCAGGACCCGTCCGGACGTTGACGGGCCTCGAGCCAGGCGAAGGCCCGGACCGCGTCGTCGACGCGTCCGCCGACGGTGAGGGCCATCGCGGCTTCGGTGTGGTTCCACGGGTCGGCGTGCCCACCGGGGAACCACGGGATCATGCCGTCCCCGAGCTGCCAGGCGGCGATCCCGTCGACGGTGCGGCGCAGTTCGGCGGCGGTGACGACGTCGTCGACGTCACGCAGCCACACGGGCGTGTTCCCTCACGGCATAGAGCACCAGGCTCTTCGGGACGAACGGGCGGAGCAGTGCCTCGGCGATCCGGGTCGGCAACGGGTTCCGGACGATGTCCCACACGAGCACCCGGTGGTACGCCCGCACGAGCCGGTTGGTGTCGTCGTCGATGCCGACCGCGCACCGCAGCCACCAGTACGGGGTGTGCAACGCATGGGCGCGGCCGACGCCGAGGGGACGGAACCCCGCCCCGCGCAGGCGGGTCTCGAGGACGGTGCGCGTGTAGATGCGCACGTGCCCGCCGACCGCAGCGGGGGCGTGGTAGTCCTCCGAGAGGCGCCAGCAGACGGCTTCGGCGAGCCATGCGGGCACGGTGACCGCGATCGTGCCGCCCGGGCGCACGACCCGGGCGAGCTCGGCGAGCGCGGCCACGTCGTCCGGGACGTGCTCGAGGATCTCCGACGCGATCACCCGGTCGAACACCCCGTCCGCGAAGGGGAGGTCGGTGACCGACCCGCAGACGGCACCGGCGTGCGCGCCGGGGAGCGACTCGCCCGCCTCGGCCATCGCGGCGAACGTCGCCCGGCAGGCGTCGAGGTCGTCGCGACGCAGGTCGACGGCGACCACCTCCGCACCCCGGCGGAACGCCTCGAAGGCGTGCCGGCCGAGGCCGGCGCCGATGTCGAGGAGCCGGTCGCCGGCATCGAGGCCGAGGCGGCGATAGTCGACGGTCAGCACGAGCGGCCCTGCGAGAGCGCGATGGTGCGGCGGTACTCCTCGACGGTCCGCTGCGCCATGATCCGCCAGCTCCAGTTCTCCACCACACGGCGCCGTCCGGCCGCACCGACACCGGCGCGCAGCGCCACACCCCGACCGAGCACGCTGCGCAGGCCGCCGACGAGCGCGTCGACGTCACCGGCGGCGACGACGAACGCCGTCTCCCCGTCGGGGCCGACCACTTCCGGGAGGGCGCCGCCGTCGGTGGTCACGAGCGGCACACCGCACGCCTGTGCCTCGATCGCAGGGAGGGAGAACCCTTCATACAGCGACGGGACGCACGCCACCTCGGCGGACGCGTACAGGTCGACGATCGCGTCGTCGTCGACGCCGGACACGAACGTGACCGCATCCCCGAGGCCGAGCCGGTCGATGGTGCGGGCGGACTCGCCGCCCTCCTTGCGTCGTCCGATGACGACGAGGTGCGTGTCGGGGCGCTCGGCCCGCAGCACGGCGAGTGCCTCGAGCAGGTACCGCTGCCCCTTGAGCGCGACGTCCGCCGACGCGGTCGTCACGATCCGGCCGGGCACCACGGCGACGCCGGGTCGTGGGCCGAACAGGTCGACGTCGACGCCGACGGGGATCGTGGCCATCCGTTCCGGTCGGACGCCGAACTCGGCGCAGATGTCCCGGTGGGAGTTCTCCGACACGGTGATGATGCGCGGCATCCGCCGTGCGACCCGCACCTGCATCCGGGTGAACCCGTGCCACCGGGCCTTCGCCCAACGTTCCCGCCGGTTGCGGGCGTGTTCCATCTCGAGACGTCGGTCGACGGTGATCGGGTGGTGCACGGTCGCGACGATCGGCAGACCCGCCCGGGCGATCCCGAGGAGGCCGTAGCCGAGGCACTGGTTGTCGTGGACGACGTCGAACTCGCCGACCCGCTCCCGGAGGTGCCGCCACGCCCGCAACGAGAACGACAGCGGTTCGGGGAACGAGCCGGACATGAACACGGCGACCTCGACACCGTCGATCCAGTCGCGCAGTTCCCACCAGCCCGGCATCCGCATCGGATGGTGGTCGTTGTAGATGTCGAGGCTCGGCAGTCGGGTGAGCCGCACCCGGTCGTCGAGCAGCGGGTACGGCTGGCCGCCGAGCACCTCGACGTCGTGGCCGAGGTCGACGAGCGCCTTCGTGAGGTGCCGTGTGTACACACCCTGGCCGCCGACGTGCGGCTTGCCCCGGTAGCTCAGGTAGGCGATCCGCAGCGGGGTGTCGTCCGCGAGGACGTCCGGGCGGGGAGGGGGGCTCGGCACCGGACCACTGTTCACGGTGGTCCCCTCCGACGCAAGGCGTGGCCCGGCGCCGCCCTACGATCCCGGGCCGTGCGGGCGTTGGTGCAACGGGTGACCTCGGCGTCGGTGACCGTCGTCGGCGACGACGGCGACCGGACCGTCTCGGGGCGGATCGGTCCGGGTCTCTGCGTGCTCGTCGGGGTCACCCACGACGACGGCCCGGATCAGGCCCGCAAGCTCGCCGCGAAGGTGTGGAACCTGCGGGTCATGGCCGACGACGACGGGGTGATGAACCGGTCGGTCGGTGAGACGGGGGGTGCGGTGCTCGTCGTGTCGCAGTTCACGCTCTACGGGGACACCGAACGCGGGCGTCGCCCGAGCTGGGTGGCCGCCGCCCGCCCGGAACACGCCGAACCGCTCGTGTCCCTCGTCGTCGACGAGCTCCGGGCGCTCGGTGCGACCGTGGAGACCGGACGGTTCCGGACGCACATGGAGGTCGCACTCACCAACGACGGTCCGGTCACGCTCCTGCTCGAGGTGTGACCGCACCCGGTCGTGCCGTCCGACGGTCGGCGAGCGTCGCACCGACGACGAGGCCGACCGCGACGACGAGCCACGGCCACGGCCCGGTGCGCACCGCCGGGCTGGTGCCCGTCCGCCGGTCGACGGTGTGCCGCAGCACCCGCGTCTCCGACACGCCGGTGCGGTCGACGACGGTGCCGTCAGGGTCGACGACGGCGGAGAACCCCGTCGGCGCCGCCTGCAGCACCCAACGGTCCGACTCCACGGCCCGCAGCCGGGACGACGCGACCTGCTGCGACTGCACGATCGTCAGCCAGTACGACGAACCGTTCGTCGGGTTCAGCAACACCTCGCCGCCGTCACCCACGCCGTCACGGGCCCGGCGTTCGAAGAACACCTCCCACGAGATCACGATCGCGAGGCGCCCCACGGGTGTGTCGAGGCGCGCGGGGCCGGTGCCCGCCCGGGCGTCGCGGGGGATGAACGTCGACGCGGCACCGCCCGACAGCAGGTCGACGGCGCTGCGGAACGGCACGTACTCGCCGAAGGGCACCCGCTGCACCTTGTCGTAGCGGTCGGTGACGGCGCCGTCGGGGGTGAATACGAGGCTGGCGTTGCGGAAGTGGTCGTCGAACCCTTCGACGACACCGGGGAGGAGGGTGGTGTCGAGGCGTCGGGCGAGTTCGGCGAGTTCGGCGCCTTCGGGTGCGTCCTCGACGAACCCGTCGACGGTGACGACGTTCTCCGGCCACAGCACCAGGTCGACCGGACCGGTGATCGTCGCGGTGGCGTCGAGGTGACGGCGGTACGGCAGCGCCGGGTCGGTGTCGACGGCCCGGGTCCGTTGCGGTCCGCCGCCCTGCACGACCGCGACGTCGAGCGAGCCGACCGTGCCCGCCCGCGGGACGAGCGAGGCGACACCGACCGCGACGACCACGGCGGCGAGCGCGACGGCGGTGCCGCGACGGTGGCGCAGGGCGGCCGCCCGCAGCGCCACGCCGCCGGTGACCACCACGAGGGTGAGCAGCACACCGCCGCCGAGTCGGGCGACGACGACGAACGGGCTCGCCGCCTGCGACATCGGCACGGTCGACAACGGCACGCCGCCGAAGGGGAACGACCACCGGGCGAACTCGGCGACGGCGAGCGCACCGGGGAGCGCGACCCAGCGCCACGGTGCGCGACCGGGGAGGGCGGCGGCCGCGAGACCGGGTGCGACGGAGAGCACGAACGCGGCGGCGACGTAGCCGGGCGGTGAGAAGTCGAGCATCCACACGGTCGACGGCGCGAGCCAGGTGATGCCGGCCACCCAGCCCACGGCGAGACGGCCCCGCCGTCCTGTGCCGTGCAGTGCGACGTCGAGGACGGCGACGGCAGCGAACGCGAGCGGCCACCACCCCCACGGCGGCAGCGACGCAGCGAGGAGGAGCCCGGCGAGGGCAGCGACGAGCAGCCGACGTCCGTTGCGGCGGATCGCGCCGAGCAGGCCCCTCACGTGGCGTCTGTCCCGTGCCCGAGCAGTCGTGCGGCCGCCGTCCGCCCCGAGGTGATGCACGCCGGGATCCCGAGTCCGCGCAGCGCAGCCCCGGCGAGCGCGATCGCACCGCACCGATCCGCGAGTGCCTCCTCCGCTGCGGCGACCCGGTCGAGATGGCCGGGCAGGTACTGCGGCAGGGACTCGTCCCACCGGTGGAGTCGGGCTGCGGTCGGCGTCGCGTCGATCCCGAGGAGGGTGGTGAGGTCGGCGCTGATCGCCGCGATCACCGTGTCGTCGTCCAGCGCGGTGAACCGGCTGTCGTCGATGCGACCGACCGACACCCTGAGGCGCACGACGCCGTCGCCGCCCTGGTGCGCCCACTTCGAGGAGGCGAACGAGCACGCGGTGACGAACATCCCCGCGCCACGGGGGACGAGCAGACCGGATGCGTCGAGTGGCACGGGAACCGCAGAGGCCGGGTAGGCGAGCGCGGCGATCGCAACCGACGCGTACCGGAGGTCGGCGAGCATCGCCGCGGTCGCCGGTGCGATCGTCTCGAGCAGCGCCGCACTCGTCGCCGCCGGGGTGGCGAGCACGACCCGGTCGGCTCGCAGCGCGCCGTGCGCGGTGTGCACGGTGCACCCGTCTGCGCTGGGGTGCAGGGCGGTCACCGGGGTGCCGCCGTGCACGCGTCCCGGCCCGATCACCTCGACGAGACGCTCGACGAGTCGACCGGTACCGCGGCGCGGGGTGAGGAACACGGGGGTCGCCGCGGCGGTGGCCGCACCGAGGGTCGCCCGCAACGCCCGGACGAGGCTCGTGTCACGGCCGGCGGCGGCGGCGAGCTGTGCCGCACCGCAGCGGAGGCTGAGCGTGTCCGCGTCGCCGGCGTTCACACCCGACAGCAGCGGGTCGACGAGCCGTTCGAACACCTCGTCGCCGACACGGCGTCGGACGAGCGCGCCGACGGACTCGTCGCCGGTGCGGTCCCGTTCGGGGTCGTCCGGCGCGCGGTCGAGGTCGGCGGCGACCCGGCGGAGCCCGTCCGGGGAGACGAGACCGGACCGGGCAAGGGCGTCGAGGTCCGTCGGCACGCCGAGCACGAGCCCGTCGGGCAGGCGTCGCGCGGCACCGTCGTGCCAGACGAGCGCCGAGCCGATCGCCGGGCTGGTGAGCTCGTCGTCGAGGCCCAGGTCCCGGCACAGTTCGACCGCACCGGGCACACGGGCGAGGAACGCGTCGGCGGCCTCGTCGAGGTCGACGCCGGCGAACGGTGTGGTCTGCAGCTTGCCGCCGGGTCGGCCGGCGTCGAGGACGGTCACGTCGGCACCGTCCCGGGCCGCCTCCCACGCCGCTGCGAGGCCTGCGATGCCCGCGCCGACGACGACGACGTGCGGTGCGGTCATCGACCCGCGGCGCCCGACCAGGTGTGCACGAGGTCGACGAGGCGGGCGAGGACGTCGGGGTCGGTCTCGGGCAGCACGCCGTGCCCGAGGTTGAACACGTGGCCCGGGTGGTCGCGGTTCCGGCGGAGCACGTCGGTCGCCTCGGCGGCGACGGCGTCCCACCCGGCGAGACAGGTGGCCGGGTCGAGGTTCCCCTGCAGGGCGTGGCCCTCTCCGACGCGGGTGCGGGCGGCGTCGAGGGGGACCCGCCAGTCGACGCCGACGACGTCGGCACCGGCGTCGCG
The DNA here is from genome assembly GCA_964453335.1 of uncultured Acidimicrobiaceae bacterium. Classification (GTDB taxonomy): domain Bacteria; phylum Actinomycetota; class Acidimicrobiia; order Acidimicrobiales; family CAIXPF01; genus VGBO01. The sequence goes on along the minus strand of CAYVOK010000007.1, from coordinate 83,366 downwards.
CAGCAGCGGGAGCAGTTCCCCAGTCGTCACACCGAAGTGGATGCGGGGGACGCCGAGGTCGGCGAGCGCGGCGAACACCCGGCGCGAGTGCGGGAGCACGAACCGCTCGTAGTGCCCCGGGTGCAACGCCCCCGCCCAGCTGTCGAAGAGCTGCACGGCCGACGCGCCTGCGGCGACCTGTGCCCGCAGCGACGCGATCGCATGATCGGCGAGGCGGTCGAGCAGGGCGGCGAAGAGCTCCGGGTCTCCGAGCATCAGCGCCTTCGTGCGGGTGTAGGTCCGTGACGGTCCGCCCTCGACGAGGTAGCTCGCGACGGTGAAGGGGGCACCGGCGAAGCCGATGAGCGGCACGGGGAGTTCCGCGACGAGGAGCCGCACCGTCTCCTGCACGTATGGCACGTGCACGTCCGGTTCGAGCGGCGGCAGCCGGTCGAGGTCCGCTGCGGTGCGGAACGGTCGCTCGGCGACGGGGCCGACCCCGGCGCGGACGTCGACGCCGAAGCCGACCGCTGCGACGGGCACGACGATGTCGGAGTACAGGATCGCTGCGTCGACCCCGTACCGACGCACCGGCTGCAGCGTGATCTCGGTGGCGAGCGCCGGGTCGCGGACCGCCTGCAGGATCGAGCCGGTGCCACGGATCGCCCGGTACTCGGGCAGGGACCGGCCCGCCTGGCGCATGAACCACACGGGCACGCGGTCGTGCGGCAGGGAACGGCATGCGGCGAGGAACGGTGACGTGGTCGGGGTGTGTGCAGGCATCGGTCGAGGACTCACCGGTTCGTGGGGATGCGGAGGCGCCGAGCCCAGGCGGGTTCGGCGCGCAGTCGGGCAGCGACGCTCGCAGCGGCGGCGTCGGCGACGGCGGTGGGGTCGTCGTGGCCGCCGGTCGCCTGTTCGAGCACGAGGACGGGGGCGTCGGCCCGTTGCACGCGTGCGACCTCGTGCCGGAGCTGGCGGCGCTGCCACCATGTGGTCGTCGCGGGCACGACGACCACGACGACGTCGTACGCGAGACCGGCGACGAGGTCGGCGTTCGTCGCCGACCACGTGGTCCCCTCGACGTAGCGCCGGGCGCCGATGTGGACGGGGACGTGGGAGAACCTGCCGCTGCCCCCGGCCTGCACGGCCGTCCGGGTCGCCGCGCCGGGATGGTCGTCGCGGCCGAACACCACCCGACGGCCGTCGGGGAGCCGCACCGTGCACACCCAGAGACCTTCGGGCCACGGGGCGTCGGCGAGATGGTCGGCGTCGGTGGTGGCGTGGCGGGGCACGTGTTCGACCGGGGTGACGGTCGGCGTGGGGCGCAGGCCCTCGAGCACCTGTCCCACACGGGGCGGGCGGCGCAGGGCGGCGCGCAGGGCCAGTACCGGGTCGGCGGGGCGCCGTGACGTCGCCGGACCGGCGGTCGCCGGGGTGACTGCGTCGCCGGCGGTCGCCTCGGTCCGCAGCGCACCCGTGCTGCGCCCGCGGCGCAGGCCGACGGCGAGGTCGGCGCCCGCGCCGGTGCCGACGACGAGGTCGGCGGTGCGGGGATCCCAGCCGGTGCCGACGGCGAGCCCGTCGAGCGCCCCGGCGAGCCATGCGTGTGCGGTCGGACCGCCCGCACCGAGGACGAGCGCGACCGCTGCGGGCGCGTCGCCGGGGGTGTCGTGTCGCTCGTCGGCCACGGGGGCATGCTCCCACGGCGTCGGGACGGCGGGCGATTCCACCTCGTCGTTGCCGGTCATCGGTCGTTCCGCAGCACGAGACCCCGGTAACCGTCGCGGAAACCGCACCGGCGCAGGTCCGCAGCCAGCGGGGAGGACGCCACGGGGACGGTGTCGATCCTGGTCAGTTCGACCTGGCGGACCCGGCGTGCGTCGACGAGCGTGCGCAGCAGCGACGGCCAGTCGGGATGGTCCGCCGCGGCCGGGAACGTGAGCAGGGAACGACCGCCCCGGTCGAGGTGGGCGACGGCGTGCCCGTCGACGACGACGACGTGGGCACCGGCGGCGCGGGAGGGGCGTCCGGCCGAGGGCGGCCAGGGGAGTGCGGCGCCGAAGGGTTGCGCGGGGTCGGTGGCGGCGAGGACGACGGCGGTGGGCGTCTCCGGGTCGGGTTCCCGGTACGAGCGCAACCGGTCGACCGCACCGGGGAGTGCGAACTGGGCGGCGCCGAGGCCGGCGACGAAGTACCCGCGGCGGACCTGGCCGCGTTCCTCGAGCTCGCGCAGCACCGGGTAGACGCCGGCGAAGCCGCCGTCCGCCCCCTCGCCGAGCGCGGCCTCCCGGGTGAGCACCCCGTACCGTTCGAGCAGTTGGAGCGCCCGGGCGACCCGGGCCTCGGTCGGGGTCGGTGCGGGCACGAGCAGCGGTGCGACGAGCGACCAGCGGCCGGCACCCGCGGGCGGTCCGCCGGCCCGTAACCGGCCGGGCCGGGGACGGGGGCGGAGGCCCGGTGTGGTCCGGTTCCGGGCGGGCGACCGGCCGAGGAGGGCGCGGAGGGGTTGGAGCGAGTCGTTCGTGACGAGCCCCGCCCACACGAGGTCCCACAGCGCGGCGAGTACGGCACCGTCGTCGGTCGGACCGCACGCGGTGCGTGCGGCATGCGCGAGCTCGTGCCAGAAGCTCGCACCCCGGTCGCCGAGGTGGTCGAGGATCGCCCGGTGGAGGGGCCCGTCGGGGATCTCGGGCGGGGCGCTGCCGCCGAGCAGGGCGGCGGCCTGGTCACGGAAGAGGAGACGCACCCGCCCGTCGGTGCTGCCGATCGCCCCGGCGCCGACCCACACCAGGTCGCCGGAGGTACAGAGCGCGTCGAGGTCGCCGGGTGCGTGACCGGCGAGTCGGACGGCGAGGACGTCACGTTCGAGCACGGACGCCGGGATCGGCGCCCCCTGGAGGACGCCGACGGTCTCGGCGAGGGCGTCGAGCCCGCGACCGCGGCCGCCGACGTTCTGCCACGCCGGGAGGAAGCGTGCGAACGCCTCCTGGTCGACGGGTTCGACCTCGCGGCGCAGCACGGCGAGCGACCGCCGGCGCAGGCGGCGCAGGACGTCGCCGTCGCACCACTCGGTGCCGCTGCCGCCCGGGCGGAACTCGCCGCGCACCACCCGTCCGTCGGCCTCGAGGGTGCGCAGCGTGTCGGTGGCACGGTCGTGCGGGATGCCGAGGCGGTCGGCGACGTCGGCGAGACGGAACGGCCCGTGGGTGCGGGCGTGGCGGGCGACGAGACCGACGAGGGGTTCCGGCACCGGTTCCGTGCAGCTCGTCGGCAGGCCGACCGGCACCGCGGTGCCGAGGGCGTCACGGAGGCGGCCGGCGTCCTCGGCGGCGGCGAGCCGACGGTCACCGGCGACGACGACCTCGATGATCCGACGGGCTGCGAGCAGTTCGTCGATCCAGGCCCCGGGATCGACCGTGCACCGTGCGGCGACCTCGTCGCGGTCGAGCGGGCCGAGGATCCGCAGCAGGTCCCACACGTCGTCGAGGTGGCGGGCGCGCCGGTCGTCGGTCAGGTGCTGGAGCTCGAGCTCGAGGTCGGCGACCGCACCGGCGTCGAGCAGTTCGCGTAGTTCCTCGGTACCGAGCAGGTCGCGCAGCAGTTCACGGTCGAGTGCGAGCGCAGCGGCGCGACGTTCGGCGAGGGGTGCGTCGCCCTCGTAGAGGTACACCGCCATCCACCCGAACAGCATCGATGCGGCGAACGGCGACGCCTTCTGCGTGTCGACGGTGACCATGCGCACCCGACGCGATCGCAGGTCGCCGAGGAGCGTCCGGAGCGCGGTCAGGTCGAACACGTCGTGGAGGCATTCCCGGGTGGTCTCGAGCAGCAGCGGGAACGCCGGGTAGCGAGCGGCGACGCGCAGCAGGTCGGCGGCCCGTTGCCGTTGCTGCCACAGCGGGGTGCGACGGTCGGGTCGGCGCCGGGGCAGGAGCAGCGCGCGCCCGGCCGCCTCCCGGAACCGGGCGGCGAACATGGCCGTCGACGGGAGGGCGGCGACGACGAGCTCCTCGAGTTCCTCGGGTTCGATGCGCAGCAGGTCGAGCGGCAGCTCGTCGACCGCCTCGGGGAGCCGGATGACGATCCCGTCGTCGCTCCACAGCATCTCCGGGTCGTCGCCCCACGCCTCGCCGAGGCGGTGCCGCAACGCCATCCCCCAGGGTGCGAGGACCGGGGTGCCGAGCGGGCAGTGGATGCAGATCCGCCAGTCGCCGATCTCGTCGCGGAACCGTTCGACGACGACGGTGCGGTCGTCGGGCACGACCCCGGTCGCCTCCGTCTGCTCGGCGAGGTACCGCAACAGGTTGTCGGCTGCGAGATCGTCGAGTGCGTGGTCGGTGCGGAGTCGTTCCCGTGCCGTGTCGGCGTCGAGTGCGGTGAGGTCTCGCACGAATGCGCCGATCGCCGCACCGAGCTCGACGGGACGGCCCGGCCCGTCGCCGTGCCAGAACGGCATCTTCCCGGGCTGGCCGGGAGCCGGGGTGACGACGACGCGGTCGAAGGTGATGTCCTCGATGCGCCACGTCGACGCGCCGAGGAGGAACGTCTCCCCGGGGCGCGACTCGTAGACCATCTCCTCGTCGAGTTCGCCGACCCGGGTGCCGTCGGGGAGGAACACGCCGTAGAGACCGCGGTCGGGGATCGTGCCGGGGTTGGTGACGGCGAGGCGTTGTGCACCGGGTCGTGCAGTGACGGTGTCGGTGAGCCGGTCCCAGGTGATGCGGGGACGCAGCTCGGCGAACTCCTCCGACGGGTAGCGACCGGACAGCAGGTCGAGGACGCCGACGAGCTGTTCGTCGGAGAGCTCTGCGAAGTTCGACGCCCCCCGCACGACCGCTGCGACGGTGGCGCGGTCGAGGTCGTCGACGGCGGTCATCGCGACGATCTGCTGGCAGAGCACGTCGAGCGGGTTCCGGGGGAACCGTGTCGCCTCCACGAGACCGTCACGCATGCGCTGGGTGACGACCGCCGTCTCGAGGAGGTCAGCCCGGTGCTTCGGGAACAGCTTGCCGTGCGACGGTGCGCCGACCTGGTGGCCGGCGCGGCCGACGCGCTGCAACCCGCTCGCGACCGCACCCGGCGAGGCGACCTGGACGACGAGGTCGACGGCTCCCATGTCGATGCCGAGCTCGAGCGACGACGTCGCGACGAGGGCGCGCAACCGTCCGCTCTTCAGCTCGTCCTCGACGAGCAGCCGTCGTTCACGCGAGAGCGAACCGTGGTGCGCCTTCACGAGGTCGACGTCGCCCGGCGGGTCCTGCACCGTGGTGTCACCGGCCTCCTCGGCGAGGCGTTCGGCGTGCAGTTCGTTGAGTCGGGCGGCGAGGCGTTCGGCGAGTCGGCGGGCGTTGACGAACACGATCGTCGAACGGTGGGCGTCGATCAGGTCGAGCAGGCGCGGGTGCACGGCCGGCCAGATCGAACGTCGCACCGGGCCGGCGGCGAGGTCGCCGGAGGTGGCCTCGTCCTCGACCGTGCCGAGCGCACCGAGGTCGGGCACCGGGACGACGACCTCGAGGTCGAGCGGTTTGCGGATGCCGGTGTCGACGATCGTGACCGGCCGCGGTCGGCCGGTCGCCGGGTCGTTCCCGCCGAGGAAGTGGGCGATCTCCTCGAGGGGGCGTTGCGTCGCCGACAGACCGATGCGCTGCGGCGGGCGTTCCGTCGTGCGGGCGAGTCGTTCGAGGCTGAGGGCGAGGTGCGCACCGCGTTTCGTCGGTGCGAGCGCGTGGATCTCGTCGATGATCACCGTCTCGACGTTCCGCAGCGTCTCCCGTGCCCGCGACGTGAGCAGCAGGTACAGCGATTCCGGTGTGGTGATGAGGATGTCCGGCGGGTTCCGGACGAGGGACCGCCGGACGTCCGCCGGGGTGTCGCCGGTGCGGACACCGACGTCGGGCACCGTCACCGGGGTGCCGAGCCGTTCCGCGGCGAGCGCGATGCCGGCGAGCGGGGTGCGCAGGTTCTTGTCGACGTCGACGGCGAGCGCCCGGAGCGGTGACACGTACACGACCCGCGTGCGTGCGTTGCGGTCGGGCGGGGGTGTGGTCGTGAGGCGGTCGAGGCTCCACAGGAACGCGCTGAGCGTCTTGCCGGATCCGGTCGGGGCGAGGATCAGGGTGTGCTCGCCCCGGGCGATCGCCGGCCAGCCGGTCCGCTGGGCCGGGGTCGGTTCGCCGAAGGTGGTGCGGAACCACGTCGCCACGGGCGGCGCGAAGAGATCGAGCGTGTCCCCACCGCCCGGTTCCGTTCGGTCCGCCGTCTGCTCCACGGCTCTTCACGTTAGGAGGACGCGGTCCGGCTCCTCGGAGGCGCCGGTGGGCTGGGAGGATGCCCCGGTGCCCGAGGGCGACACGATCTGGCGCGTCGCCGCCCGTCTGCGACCGGCGCTCGCGGGCCGCACCGTGCAGCGGTTCGAAGCGCCGCGCCTCGTCGGTCCGCGACCCCGGGTCGGCGAGACGATCGAGGGGGTCGACGCGGTCGGCAAGCACCTGCTGCTGCGGTTCTCCTCGGGCATCGTGGTCCGCACCCACCTGCGGATGACCGGGTCGTGGCACCTCTACGCAGAGGCGGAGCGGTGGCGGCGACCTGCGCACCTCGCCCGCCTGGTGGTGGGCGTGGAGGGGTGGACGGCGGTGTGCTTCTCCGCCCCGGTCGTGCGGTCGAGCACCGACCCGACCGACGGTGTCGCCCGGCTCGGCCCCGACCTCACCGCGCCGGACCCCGACATCGGGCGGGCGGTCGAGCGCATGGGGTCGCTCGCCGAGGCGGACACCTGCATCGCCGACGCGCTCCTCGACCAACGGGTCGCCGCGGGGATCGGCAACGTCTACAAGTCGGAGGTGCTGTGGTCGCTGCGGGTGCACCCGACGACCCCGGTCGCCGCGCTCGACGTGGCGACCCGGCGTGCGCTGCTCGATCGGGCGCACGTGCTGTTGCGGGCGAACCTCGGTCCAGGCCGTCGGGTGACGGCGCCGACGGTGCCGGGCGGGCTCGCCGTGTACGGGCGCGCCGGACGGGGATGCCCGCGCTGCGCGACGCCGGTCGTGCGCACGGTGGTGGGCACCACGGCCCGCAGCACGTACCATTGTCCGCGTTGCCAGCGGACGGCGTGACGTCCCGGGGGTACGCTGCGCGCATGACGGTCAGGTTCCTCGATCCACGGGCCGAGCCGGGCGCACCGGTGGAGCCGTACACGCTCGGCATCGACCTCGGTGCCGCCCCGGTGACGATCGGCATGCTCGCCAACGGGTTCCCGGACTCGGTGCCCTTCCTCGCCGAGGTCGAGGCGGCGTTGCGCACGGTGCTGCCCGACGCCCGGTTCGTGCACTACGACAAGGGCAACGCGTCGACGATCGCGTCGGACGAACTGCTCGGCCGGATCGTCGGCGAGTGTCAGGCGGTCGTCGCCGCCTACGGCCATTGAGGCTCCTGCACCACCGGCACCGTGCGTGACGGCGTGAACCTGGCGAGGAGGAACGTGCCCGCGGTGGCGCTCGTGTCCTCGGAGTTCTGGGCGCAGGGTGAGTTCATCGCCCGCTCGGTCGGCATGCCCGACATCCCGCGGGTGCGGTTCGAGCACCCGGTCGCGGGTGCGGGCATCGCCGTGATGCAACGCGTCGCCGCCGCGATCCGTGACGACATCGTCGCGGCGCTCGCCGCGCCGGGGGCTGCGGCGTGAGCGTGCTGCTCGAGGCGAGCGACGAGTACGCCGCGCTCGAACGGTTGCACGAGCTCGGCTGCACGGACGGTCTGCCGGTGGTCGTGCCGACGCCGGAACGGGTGGAACGCATGGTCGTCGCGTCGGGCTTGCCGGCCGACGTGAGTCTCGGGACGATGGGCCCCAACCACGGGAACGCGTCGATCGGCACGATCGCGGCGTGCGCGGTGATGGCGGGTTGCCTGCCCGATCACCTGCCCGTGGTGCTCGGCGCGGTGCGTGCCGCGCTCGATCCGCGCTTCGACCTGACCGAGCTGCAGGCGACGACGCACGCGATCGCACCGTTCGTGATCGTCAACGGCCCGGCGCGCCATGCGTGCGGGCCGATCGCGTCCGGGTTCGGGGCGCTCGGCCCGGGGTTCCGTGCGAACGCGTCGATCGGCCGGGCGTTGCGGCTCTGCATGATCAACATCGGCGGGGCCCGTCCCGGGGTGTCGGACATGGCGCTGCTCGGGCATCCGGGGAAGTTCACGTTCTGCATGGCGGAGGACGAGGAGTCCTCGCCGTTCGAACCGTTGCACGTGGCGCTCGGGTACGACGCGACGGCGTCGACGGTGACCCTCGTCGGCACGGAGGCCCCGCACTCGGTGATCTTCGTCGGTGACGCCGACGACCCGACGGCGCCGGACCGTCTGCTGACGACGCTCGGGCTGAGCCTGGCGACGATCGGTGCGAACAACGCGCACTTCGGTGGCGGCACCGGGGTCGTGGTGCTGAACCCCGACCATGCGGCGGTCCTCCACCGTGCAGGGTTCGACCGTCGGACGCTCGTCGAGGCCCTGTGGGAGCGGGCGGCGAACCCGCGCTCGCTCATGTCCCGGCTGAACCCGTCGATGGTGCGCCCGCCGAAGGGTGCGGACGAACCGTTCCACGCGTACAGGTCACCGGACGACATCGTCGTGATCGCCGGCGGCGGTTCGGGTCTCTACTCGATGGTGTTGCCGTCGTGGGCGGCCGGTCCGCACGCGAACCCGGCGGTGACCGCGGTGGTGGAGATCGACCAGGCGTGCGAGATCCCGGGCCTCGCCGCCCGCTGAGGTCCCCTCAGATGCCCCGGCGGACGGGCGGCAGGTCGGCGTAGACGGCGGGCCGCTTCTCGGCCATCGCCCGGAACGCCTCCGCCATGTCGTCGGGGTCGAGCATCGACGCGTTCCAGGTGGCGATGTACTCGAGGCCGTCGGCGACGGTGTGCTCGCGGGCGTACGCCATCGTCTGCTTGGTGCCGTGCACGGCGAGCGGGCTCTTCGACGCGATCTCCGCGGCGACGGCGTGCACGCCCTCGAGGAGTGCGGCGTGGTCGGGGAACACCTCGTTCACGAGGCCGACCTCACGCGCCCGGGCGGCGGACATGCGGCGTCCGGTGTAGGCGAGTTCGGCGACCACCCCGGGTGGGACGAGCTTCGGCAGCCTCTGGAGGGTGCCGACGTCGGCGGTCATGCCGATGTTGATCTCCTGGATGCAGAAGAACGCGTCCTCGGTCGCATAGCGCAGGTCGGCGGCGGTGACCATGTCGACGCCACCGCCGACGCAGGCACCCTGGATCGCGGCGATCACGGGCATGCGGGCCCGTTCGAGGCACGTGAAGGTCTCCTGCAGGTGCATCGCCATCGCCCGGAACCCACTTGCGAGTCGGGCGCGGCTGCGCGGCCCGCCGCTGCCGTCGTGTGCGATGCCGCCCTCCCCGGTGAACACGGTGGTGTCCATCCCGGAGCAGAAGTGGCGTCCTTCGGCGGACAGCACGATGACCCGTGCCCGGCCTTCATCCGACAGGGTGTTGACGATCTCGGGGAGTTCGTTCCAGAACGCCGGGATCATCGAGTTCGCACGTTCCGGGCGGATCATGCGGATGTGGGCGACGTGGTCGACGGTGTCGACGGCGAAACAGGTGGTCGTGGTCACGCCGCCAGGGTAGGGCGGAGCGGTCAGGCCCGTCCCATGATCCGGTCCACGGTGATCTCGATCGTGGCCCGGTCCGCCCGGTCGGCGGGTTCCCGGTACCGCTCGGCGTAGCGCCGCACGCCTTCGGCGTTCGCGTCGGGTTCGGTGCGCAGGGTCGCCGTGCCCTCGAGGGTGAGCCAGCGCCCGCCGTCGACCTGGCAGACCGCGACCCGGCTTCCGGGGGCGGCCGCGAGCAGCTTCGCCTTCACCGATCCGGTCCACGTGATGACCCGGGCGGTACGGGTCGCCGGGTCGTAGCTGAACCCGATCGGGGTCACGTGCGGGGTGCCGTCCGGACGCAGTGCGGTGAGGGTCGCGAGGTGGCGTTCGCGGAGGAACGTCAGCACGTCGGCGGACGGATCGGCGGGGTCGATGCGGGCTGCCATCGCCCCCGATGCTAGGGACGGGCCGCGGCGTGGAGGGCTGGTCGGAGCCGTATGCTCGGGCCTCATGACCTGCTCGTCGTGCGGTGCTGCGCTCCCGTCGGGGAGCCGGTTCTGCCCCTCGTGCGGGCAGCCGCAGTCGGCGCACACCGAGGAGCGGCGGGTCGTCACGGTGCTCTTCGCCGACCTCGTCGGGTTCACCGCGATCGCCGAGACTATGGACCCGGAGGCGGCGAAACTCCTCGTCGACCGCGGGTTCGAGCGACTCGTCCGTGACGTCGTCGGGTTCGGTGGTCGGGTCGACAAGATCCTCGGCGACGCGATCGTGGCGCTGTTCGGTGCCCCGATCGCGCACGAGGACGACGCCGAGCGGGCGGTGCGGGCGGCGCTGCAGATGCAGAAGACGATCCGGGCGTACGCCACCGAGGTCGGTGCCGACGTCCGGCTGCGCATCGGGGTCAACACCGGCGAGGTGCTCACCGGTGCGATGCGTTCGGGCGGCGACTACACGGCGATGGGCGACGTGGTGAACACGGCGAGCCGGTTGCAGTCGACCGCGGCGCCGGGTGAGGTGTTCGTCGGCGGCCCGACCTTCGAGGCGACCCGGGACGTCATCGTCTACGAACCGGTCGGCGCGGTGCAGCTCCGCAACCGTGAGGAGTCGGTCGACGCGCACCGTGCGGTCGACGTGCTGGTGCTGCCCGGTCGGCGTCCGCGGCGTCGACAGGCGCCGCTCGTCGGGCGCGACGCCGAGGTCGCGCTTCTGCGTAGCGCGGTGTCGCTCGCGTTCCGCCAGGAGCGGACCCAGTTGGTGCTGCTGCTCGGCGACTCCGGGGTCGGCAAGACGCGCCTCGCGGATGAGATCGTCGCCTGGTCGGTGCGCGAGCACCAGGCGCGGGTGCTCGAGAGCCGCTGCGTACCCTACGGCGAGGCGAACGTCTGGTACCCGATCGGTTCGGCGGTCCGGTCGTTGTGCGGACTGGCCGAGGACGAGTCGGCGGACCGGACCCGGGCGGCGTGCGAGGACCTCGTGGCGGACGCGCTCGGTGCATCGCGTGACGCGGCGACGGTGCGGCGCACGGTGACGGCGTTCCTCGGTCTCATGGGGGTCGACGTCCCCGGTCGGGATCAGGAGCCCGGTCGGGTGCGGGCGGAGGCGTCTGCGGCCCTGATCCGGGTGCTCGACGCGCTGTCGGAGCGTGCGCCGATCTTCGTGCGCATCGCCGACCTCCACTGGGCGGACGACGTCGTCCTCGAGCTCGTCGACGACCTCGTCGACGGTCTCGGTCGCAGCCCGGTGGTGCTGATGGCGTCGGCCCGCCACCTCATCGACGAACGTTGGGCGCCGCGGACGGGTCGGCACAACCACCTGATCCTGAACCTCGACCCGCTCGACGCCGCGGCGACGGAGCAGCTGCTCGACCGGCTGCTCGGGACGTCGCTCGACGAGGCGACCCGGGCGGTCCTGTTGGCCCGCAGCGGCGGGAACCCGCTGTTCCTCGAGGAGCTCGTCGCGCTCGTGGACCGTCAGGGGATCCCCGAGGCCCGCACGGTCGAGACGACGGGCGACGGCGGTGACGCCGACCTGCCGGAGACGTTGCGGGGCCTCATCGCGGCCCGGCTCGACGGGTTGCCGCCGGAGTTGCGCACCGTGCTCGACCAGGCGTCGGTGATCGGCAGCAGCGGGCTCGTCGCGGAGCTCGAGGTGCTCTGCGTGGCGGCGGATGCGGTCGACTGGGCGGCGTCGCTCGACGATCTCGTCGACCGCGAGCTGATGGAGCAGACCGGCCCGCGCTGGTCGTTCCGGTCCGACGTGATCCGTGAGGTCGCGTACGGCACGTTGACGAAGGCCGACCGTTCGGCCCGCCACGCGGTGCTCGCCCGGTGGATGGCCGACCGGGCGTCGGGTCCCGTGGCGGACGACGAGGCGGTGGACCGCACGGCGTTCCACTTCGCGCAGGCGGCCGCGCTCGCCTCCGACGTGGCGATCGGCGCCCCCTCAGCGACGGAGCTGCGGGACCGGGCGTTGTCGTGGCTGTTCGAGGCGGCCCGTCGGGCGCGTCGCAGCGAGTCCTACGTGCTCGCATCCCGCCTGTGCACCCAGGCCCTCGACCTGATCGGTGACACCCCGTCGGAACGACGGCTGGACTTCTTCCTCGGTCGGGCCGAGGCGCGGGTCGGTCTGTTCGAGCTGGCCGGGGCGCGTGCCGACGTGGACGAGGCCGACCGGGTGGCCGCAGCGCTCGGCGACGAGCGCGGACGTTCCCGGGTGCTGCTCGTCGAGGGCGACCTGCAACAGCGGGCGGGCGACGTCGACGCGGCGGCGGCGACCCTCGACGACGCGCTGACGAGGTTCCGGGCGGCCGACGACCGTCGTGGTGAGGCCGAGGCGTTGCGGCGGCTCGGGACCGTGCGCATGTTCGAGCGCGACTACGCGGGGGCGGAGGACTGCACCCGTGCGGCGCTCGCGATCTTCCGCGAGCTCGACGATCGACGCGGTGAGGCGTGGGCGCTGCAGAACCTGGCGTGGGTGGCCTACCTCGCCGATCGCGTGACCGAGGTCGAGGAGCGGATCGCCGCTGCGGCGTCGAGCTTCGAGGGGCTCGGTGACGTGGCCGGCATCGGCTGGTCGAACGCGCTGTTGGCGTTCACCCGGTTCCAACAGGGTCGGTTCGAGGAGGCGGAGGGGCTCGCCGAGACGACGCTGCTCGACGCGACCGAGCGTGGTGACCGGTTCGGTGAGTCGATGATGGCGCTGGTCACGGCGCTCGTGCGGCTGTGGACCGGGCGGACCGTGCAGGCGATCGAACGCGCCGAGGAGGCCGCCGACCTGTTCGGCCGTATCGGTGACTCGATCGGCCAGGCGCGGGCGGAGGCGACGATCGGCCGGGCGCGGGTCATGGCGGGCGAGGTGGTCGGCGGCTTCGAGTCGATCGACGCGGCGATCGCCGCGCACCGGCGGGCGAACCGCCCCGACGCGGTGGCGATCCTCGCGACGGTCGGTCTGGCCGCGTCGAACGCGATCGGGGACACGGACCGGGCGGCGGTGTACGGCACGGCGTTGCAGGGTGCGGGGATCCCCGAGGAGATCATCGGGTCGACGGACCGCACGGTGGCGCAGGCGGTGTCGCTCATGCAGCGGGGCGAGGCGCGTGCCGCGGCGGAACTGCTCGAGGTCCGGGCTGCGGTCGACGGCGCCGACCAGTTCGCGCCGCTGGCGGTCGCGATGGCGTTCGCCCGTCTCGCCGAGGGCCGTGCGAACGAGGCGCTCGCGCTCACCGACCGCGTCCACGAGTCGACACGAAGCACCTACGTCGACCTCGCGACGAGCTACGTGGTCGCCGGTCTCGCGCACGCGGTGCGTGGGGATGCGTCGGAGATGATCGCTGCGTTCTCCGCTGCCCGGCAGGAACTCGACGCGACGGCGGACGCGGTCGGGCAGGCGGTGGTCCGGCTCGCGGAGGCCGAGGCGGCCGCGGCGATCGGGGCGATGTCGGCTCGGGGTCTGCGCCGGGAGGCCGACACCCGGCTCGCCGATCTCGGTGTGCTGGCCGACGGCTGGCGCACCCTGTACCGCACGGTGCTCACACCGGCCGGCAGCGTCCCGAACTGATCGGGTCGTCCGGTCAGTCGAGTCGGGTCACGACCCGGGCGGCGATCGACCGCCCGATCGCGAGGGATGCCGTCGCGGCAGGCGACGGGGCGTTCACCACGTGCACGGCGCGCGGTGTCTCCGCGAACGCGAAGTCGTCGAGGAGGTTGCCGGCGGCGTCGATCGCCTGGGCCCGAACCCCGGCCCCGGCGCGCCGCAGGTCGTCGGGGCGCACGTCGGGGACGAGCCGTTGCAGGGCCCGGACGAACGCCCGGCGGGATGCGCTGCGGTGGATCTCGCCGAGCCCGGTGCGCCAGTAGCGCCGTGCGAGCACGTGGGAGCTGCGGGACCGGACGATCTCGGCGGCGTCGCGGAGGTCGACGTCCCGCCATCGGTACCCCTCGCGGGCGAACGCGGGCACGGCGTTCGGGCCTGCTTCGACGGTGCCGTCGACGCGCCGCGTGAAGTGCACGCCGAGGAAGGGGAACCTCGGGTCTGGGACCGGGTAGATCAGGTTGCGGACGAGGTCGCGTCGTGCGGGCACGAGCTCGTGGTACTCGCCCCGGAACGGCATGATCCGCACGCCGGTGGTCGCACCGGGCCACGCGGCGGCGAGCCGGTCGGCCTGCAGCCCGGCGCAGTTCACGACGACGGCGGCCTCGACGTCGTCCCGGTCCGTGCGTACGACGACGACGCCGGGACGTTCCTCGCCGCCGGTCACGGTGGTGGCGAGGCGGAGCTCCGCTCCGCCGGTGGTGAGGTCGTCCGCGAGCGCCCGGCACACACCCGGGTAGTCGACGATCCCGGTGCCGGGGACGTGCAGCGCGTCGATGCCGTCGACGTACGGTTCGAGTTCACGCAGGCGGCCGAGCGGGATCCGTTCTGCAACCACCCCGTTCGCCTCGGCCCGCGCCGCGAGCGTCCGGAGCGCGTCGAGTTCGTCCGGTCGGGTGGCGACGACGACCTTGCCGCAGCGTTCCCAGGCCACGCCGTGTTCGGTGCAGAACCGTTCGAGCTCGACCTTCCCGGCGACGGTGAGCGCCGCCTTCAGCGATCCCGGCCGGTAGTAGAGCCCCGAGTGGACGACACCCGAGTTCGACCCGGTCTGATGGCGGGCGAGGACCGGTTCCTTGTCGAGGACGACGATGCGTGTCCCCGGCCGGGCGTCCTGCACCGCCCGCGCCGTGGCCAATCCGACGATCCCGGCGCCGATGACGACGACGTCGACGGTGCTGCGCCCGGTCATTCGTAGGCGATGGCGTCGAGCACGCGCAGTCGGCCGGCCCGCCATGCCGGCAGCACGGCGGCGAACACGCCGGCGATCGCGGCGACGACGAGCGTGCCGACGAGCTGGGACCACGAGAGCGTCACGATCGAAACGACGTCGCGGGGCAGCGCAGTCGCGATCGCGACGCCGAACAGCACGCCGAGCACGATGCCCGACCCGGCGCCGAAGAGTGCGACGACGACGGCCTCGAGGACGACCATCGTCCGGGTCTGTCCCTTGCGCTGCCCGACGGCGCGCAGCAGCCCGAGTTCGCGGGTGCGTTCGAACACGGCGAGGGCGAGCGTGATCGCGATCCCGAGCACGGCGATGACGAGGGAGAACACGAGCAGCGCGTTGACGATCACGAGGAGGGAGTCGATCTGGCCCTCCTGGTTCGCCTTGAACGCCGACCGGTCCTGCAGTTCGACCTCGGGGTACCGCTCGACGACGGCACGGATCGCGGCGGCGGTGGCGGGCGGGTCGGCGTCGGCGGCGAGGGCGAGCCCGCCGAAGACGTCGAACTGGCTCTCGGAGGGGAATCCGGCGCCGAAGACGTCCTGGTTGACGATCCAGTTCGAGAGGCCGCCGATGCTCGACCCGAAGATCGCCACGACCCGCAGCGGCCGCACCCCGCCGAGGGGGAACTGCACGTCGACGACGTCGCCGACGCCGACGCCGAGGTCGTCCGCGCTCGAACGGTGGAGGAGGAGCCCGTCGTCGGGCAGGGTGGTCACGTCGCCGTCCTCGACGCCGAGGTTCACGATCCGGTCGAGCCCGACGGACTGGACGCCCGACACCGTCTTCGTGTCCTCGCCGACCCGCACCTGGCCGGTACGGAACGTGGCGACGTGTTCGACGCCGTCGACGGCGGCGAGTTCGGTCGCGACGTCGGGGCTGAAGCCGTAGAAGGCCTTCGAGGAGAGGAACCAGTCGGCGGTGATCCCACGGTCGAGCTGGTCGGCGACACTCGCCTTGAACGAGGCGCCGACGACCCCGACCATCGACACGAGCGCGACGCCGATCATCAGTGCTGCTGCGGTCGACGCCGTGCGGCGGGGGTTGCGGGCTGCGTTGCCGCGGGCGAGGCGACCCGTCGCTCGGAAGACGCGTTCGAGCGGCCAGCCGATGAAGCGGGCCGCGGGTCGGGCGGCGAGCGGGCTGAGCGCGGTGACGCCGACGAAGATCAGCAGTGCGCCGGCACCGAGTGCGCCGAGGCGTGCGGCGGTGCTGCCGGGGTCGGCGAAGAGGCCGCCGAGGAACACGACGGCACCGACGACGACGACGAGGGAACCGACGACGACCCGGCGGCGGATCCGCGTCGGCGCCGGCGACCAGCTCGCCCGCATGCCTGCGATCGGGGGCACCTGGCCTGCGCGCCACGCCGGGAGCAACGACACGGCGAGGGTGATGCCCACACCGATGACGAACGACACCACCCAGGTGGACCCGGCGAGGACGAGCGGCCGGTCCGGGAACCCGCCGCCCTGGCTGATGAAGAGGCGCTTGATGAGTTCGGCGACGCCGATGCCAGCGACCGTGCCGACCCCCCAGGCGAGGAGTCCGATGGCGAGGGACTCGGCGAGCACGGAGACGGTGACCTGGCCGTTGCGGGCCCCGAGCGCCCGCAGCAGTGCGAGCTCACGCACGCGTTGGCCGACGGTGGTGGTGAACACGGTGTTGATGAGGAACCCTGCGACGAAGAGGGTGACGAACGCGAACACGAGGAGCGCCGTGCGGAAGATGTCGATGAAGCGCCCGAAGCTCTCCGAGATCTCCTCACCGGCCTGCTTCCCGGTGACGACCTCGTACGGTTCGCCGGCGAGCAGGTCCGCGACGCGGTCGCGCAGTTCGGTCTGGGTGACGCCGGGGACCGCGTTCAGGGTGACGGACTGGAACTGGTCGCCGAGTCCGAAGAGCTTCTGCGCGGTCGGCTGGTCGGTGACGGCGTAGTAGGCGCCGCCGCTGCCCGAGCCGAGCGTGATGGTGCCGACGATCTGCATGGTCCGGCTCGCACCGACCCCGCGCACGGTGACGGTGTCGCCGATGCGCAGCCCGTACTCGCCGGCGGATGCACTGTCGAGCGCGACCTCGCTCTCGCCGGACGGTGCCCGACCTTCCACGATGGAGAGCGCCTGGTCGACCGTCGGGTCGGGGCCGAGCCAGCCGATGCCGACGACCGGGGCGCCGCCCGGGTCGACGAGGCGACCGTCGGTGGTGGCGACGGAGACGAACGCGCTGAGGTCTCCCCGGGCGCGTGCGACGCCGTCGACCGCGGCGAGGCGGGTCACGAGGTCGGCGGGGACCGGGGGGCGGTCACCGGCCCCGGGGTCGGTGGTCCCGCCGGAGCCGACGCCGGATGCGAGCGGGTCGACGGCGCGCACCTGCACGTCGATGTCCCGGGTGACGGTGATGGCGAGGGAGTCGAAGACCTTCCGCAGGGTGTCGGCGAGGACGAAGCTGCCGACGACGAACGCCACGCCGAGGATCACGGCGGTGGAGGTGAGCAGGAACCGGATCCAACGGGCCCGCAGCGACCGCAGGGTGAGGGTGGGGACGGCGCCCATGTCAGTCGCCCATGCCGCGCATCACGTCGAGGACCGCCTGCGCCGTTGGGTTCGTGAGCTCGTCCACGACCCGACCGTCGGCGAGGAACACGACCCGGTGGGCGTGCGCTGCGGCGGCGGGGTCGTGGGTGACCATCACGATGGTCTGGGCGAGGTCGTCGACCGCGTGCCGCATGAACCGGAGGATGTCGCCCGACGAGCGCGAGTCGAGGTTCCCGGTCGGTTCGTCGGCGAAGATGATCTCGGGTCGTGAGGCGAGTGCCCGGGCGACCGCCACCCGCTGCTGCTGGCCGCCGGAGAGCTCGTTCGGTCGGTGGCCGAGCCGGTCGCCGAGACCGACGGTGCCGATGACGGTGTCGAGCCATGCGGCGTCGGGTGTCCGGCCGGCGAGGTCGAGGGGGAGGGTGATGTTCTCGAGCGCGTCGAGGGTCGGGATCAGGTTGTAGGCCTGGAAGACGAACCCGATCCGGTCGCGACGCAGTTCGGTGAGCCCGCGTTCGCCGAGCGTGGTGAGGTCGACGTCGCCGATCCAGGTGCGCCCGCTGGTCAGCGTGTCGAGCCCGGCCATGCAGTGCATGAGCGTCGACTTGCCCGAGCCCGACGGGCCCATGATGGCGCTGAACCGCCCGCGTTCGAACGAGACGTCGACACCGTCGAGCGCGACGACCTGCGTGTCGCCGCTGCCGTAGATCTTCGTGGCCGCCTCGGTGCGCGCGGCCGAGCTGGTGATGACGTCGGGGGAGGTCATGGCGGGCACGCTACCGGTGTCTTCCGCGCTACGGGTCCGGTTAGGGTCTGCTGTTCGTGGGAGCACCTGGGCAGGACATCGTGGGGATCCGGGCGGCTGCGCTCGCCGAGTGGTTCGAGGCGAACGTCGCCGGGGCTCGCGGCCCGCTGGCCTTCGACCAGATCGCCGGCGGGCACTCGAACCTCACCTATCGGGTCACCGACGCCGTCGGCAACGTGTTCGTGCTGCGGCGTCCGCCGACCGGGCATCTCCTGCCCTCGGCGCACGACATGGCGCGTGAGCACCGCATCATCTCGGGTGTGGGTCGCAGCGGGGTGCCCGTCCCGGAGGCGCTCGGGTTGTGCACCGACACGTCGGTGAACGACCAGCCGTTCTACGTGATGCGGTTCGTCCCGGGGGTGGTGCTCGACGACCCGGCGAAGGTGACGGCCGCGTATCCGCCGCCGTCCCGGCGCACGATCGGTGAGTCGGTCGTCACCACGCTCGCGGCGTTGCACGCGGTCGAACCGGGCGACGTCGGTCTCGGCGACCTCGGCAAGCGGGAGGACTACCTGCCCCGGCAGCTGCGCCGGTGGCGCGGCCAGTGGGAGGCGTCGAAGACCCGCGAGCTCGCCACGATGGAGGCGGTCGCCGACGCACTCGAGCAGGCGGTGCCGGTCCAGGTCGGTTCGGGGATCGTGCACGGCGACTACCGGCTCGGGAACATGCTCGTCGACGGCGACGGCCACATCGCGGCGGTCCTCGACTGGGAGTTGTGCACGCTCGGTGACGTGCTCGCGGATGTCGGCTACCTGCTCAACAACTGGGTGCAACCCGGTGAGGAGGGTCCGGCGACGACGGGTGCGGCGATGCCGCCGACGCTCGCCGGCGGGTTCGCCACGCGGGAGGAGCTCGTCGGCCGCTACGAGGAGCTCACCGGCCGGGACTGTTCGGGGATCTCGTACTACCGGGCGTTCCAGTACTGGCGGTTCGCCGTGATCATGGAGGGCGTGCTCGATCGCTACCTGAAGGGTGCGATGGGCGACGCCGGCGACACCGACGCCTTCCGGTTGCAGGTGGAGGCGTGCGCGGACGAGGCGCTCGGCCTCATCCGTTCCTGGGGCTGACCCGCCGTCGTCGGGGGGTGACGAGCTCGATGTCGATGGTGTGGCCGAGCGCGTCCTCGGCGAGTTCGCGCCGCGCCTGCGCGGTGTAGGCCTCGAGCTCCGCGATGGCCGGGTCGTCCGTCTCGGCGAGCACGGTGAGGTGGCGGCCCGGCTCGTCGAGGCGCACCCGGACGGCGGTGATGCGGCCCGCTTGGCCCCGGTCGAGGCCGATGGCGATGCGCAACAGGCCGGCGAGCACGCGGACGGCCTGGCGGTCGTCCGGTCCGAGCGCGGCGAACTCGGGGTGGGAGCGTGGCTTCGGGGCGCTCTTGCGGTGGTAGCGGGCGACGAGCGCGATGCGTTCGACCTCGGCTTCGGTGAAGCCGGTGAGGTGTTCGCTGTTGCGGATCACGTAGTAGCTGTGCTGGTGGTGCGACTCGTGGGACACGAACCTGCCGACGTTGCACAGCAGTGCAGCCGCCTCGAGTGTGTCGAGGTGCCGCTCGTCGAGGGCGTGCAGGGCGGCGGTCTCCCGGAACAGCTGCACGGCGAGTCGGGCGACCTGGTGCGCGTGGTCGGCGCCGTCGGGGTCGAAGCGCTGCAGCAGGTGTTCGACGCCGGATCGGCGCAGGTCGCTCAGGTGGCCCTCGCGGGCGCGGCGGCCACGGCGTCGTTCGGCGAGGGTGTCGAGGAGCACGCCCTCACGGAGGGCGTAGCCGGACACGGTGCACTCGTCGAGGTCGAGGGACTCGAAGATCGCCTCGAGCAGGAGCGCGCCCGCTGCGAGGATGTCGGCGCGCTTCGGGTCGACGCCGTCGATCGAGCTCCGTGCCGCCGGTGTGCGGGCGTCGACGAGTTCGGTGACGACCTCGTCGAGGGCGTCCCGGCCGAGGATCAGACCGTTCGGGCTCCGTGGCGGCGTCCCGCCGCCCGCGAGCACCGCGATCTCGGCGAGGTTCTGCACGGTGCCGGAACTGCCCACGGCGATGTCGAAGCCGGCGGCGCGCGCCTCGGCGGCCATCGGTGCGAGGTAGGAGCGCAGGTAGTCCCGGCAGGCGACGACCCGGGCGGGGGTGGTGGTGCCGCCGGGGAAGAAGCGGTCGGTGAGTCGGATCGCGCCGAGCTTGAGGCTGCGGACGAACCGGATCTCGGGCCCGTGGCCGACGACGAACTCGGTGGAGCCGCCGCCGATGTCGACGACGAGGTGACGCCGGTCGTAGAGCGGCAGCGCCTGCAGGACGCCGAGGTGGATGAGGCGGGCCTCCTCGGGCCCGGAGACGACCTCGACGTCGACGCCCGCCTCGTCCCGTGCGCGACGCAGGAAGTCGTTGCGGTTCGACGCTTCGCGCACGGCGCTCGTGGCCACGGCGCGCACGCTCGCTCCGGACGACTCGGCGACGATGCGCAGGCGTCGGAGGGCGGCGACGCCACGGTCGACGGCATCGGCGCGGAGGCGCTTCATGTCGCCCGATCCGGCGCCGAGGCGGACGACCTCCTTCTCGGAGGTGATCACGTCGAAGCGGTGACGGCCGGCCCGGGCGACGACGAGGTGGAAGCTGTTCGTGCCGATGTCGATCGCCGCGAGCACGCTGTCGTCGGCCACGGCGCGCACGCTACCCGGTGGTGCTCGTCACCCCGGGCGGCTGGGGCGTGGCACCGGTCACGCCGCCGATAGTGGTCGGTGCAGTCGGTGCGGGTGATGCGGGTGGTGCGGTGGTCGGCGGTTCCGGCAGGGGCGGGAGGAGGAGCGTGCTGCCGACCTTCAGGTTCGTCGGGTCGATGCCCCGGTTGAGGGTCGAGATGTCGGCGACCGTGGTCCCCTGGGCGGCGGCGATCGCGGCGAGCGTGTCCCCCGGTTGGATGGTGTACCGCCGGGTCCCGACGAGCGTCGTCGTCGTGGCGGCGACGACACCGGCGGCGTCCGACCCGCCGTCCCGCGGGAGCACGGTGAGGCGTGGTGGTCCCGCGGCAGGGTCGCTCCCGCCGCAGGCGCTCACGACCGTGCCGACGGCGATCGTCACGGCCACGGCGGCGATGCGGGTGTGTCGGCGGTTCGGCACCCGGTCAGTCTCGTCCCGGGTCGAACCGCGGTGGGTGATGGCGTCGGTCAGCGCAGCGGTCGGAAGAAGTCCCGCATCGACCGGACGAGGTCGTCCGGCCGTTCGAGGGCGGCGAAGTGGCCGCCCCGGTCGAACTCCTCCCAGTAGGTCACGTTGTAGGCGCGTTCCATCCAGCGCCGCGACGACCGGAACAGCTCCTTCGGGAACATGGCCGCACCGGTGGGGACGGTGATCGGGTTCTCCGGTCGGGGGATCCACGACCGGTCGACGAACCGGAGCTCCCGGTAGAGCCGCACCGACGACGCGATCGTGTTCGTGAACCAGTAGATCGAGATGTTCGTCAGCAGTTCGTCCCTGCTGACGACCGACTCGATGTCGCCGTCGCAGTCGGTCCAGCTGCGGAACTTCTCGGTGATCCATGCGGCGAGCCCGACGGGGGAATCGGTGAGACCGAACCCGAGCGTCTGCGGCCGGGTCGACTGGATGCGGTTGTACCCGGACTCGTCGCGGTCGTACCACGCCGCCCGGTCGAGGGCGGACCGTTCGAGGGCGGTCAGGTCGTCGCGCTGGTCGGGCCCCGGTGTGGGGGTGACCATGTTCAGGTGGATGCCGACGCAGTGTTCGGCGTCGGCGCGTGCGACGCCGATCGTGGCGAGCGAACCCCAGTCGCCGCCCTGGGCGCCGTACCGCTCGTACCCGAGGGCCGCCATGATCGCAGCGTTCACCTCGCCCATGGTCGGCGCGGCGAACCCGGGGTTCCGGTTCGGGCCGGAGAAGCCGTACCCGCAGATCGAGGGGCACACGACGTGGAAGGCGTCGCGGGCGTCGCCGCCGTGGGCGGTCGGGTCGGTGAGCGGGCCGATGATCTTGTGGAACTCGTAGACCGATCCGGGCCACCCGTGGGTGATGACGACGGGGAGGGCGTCGGCGTGGGGCGAGCGGACGTGCAGGAAGCGCACGGTCTCCGTGCCGACGCTGCAGGTCGCCTCCATGCCGAAGTGCGGGAACGTGGCGAGCTCGGTTTCGGCCGCCCGCCAGTCGTACCCGTCGGCCCACCAGGCGCACAGGTCGCGCAGGTACGCGGCGTCGGTGCCGTAGTCCCAGCCGGCGCCGGCGAGCGGCTCGGGCCAGCGGGTCCGACGTAGGCGGTCGCGCAGGTCGTCGATGGCGGCGTCGGGGACGTCGACGCGGTACGGGGTGATCTCGGGCACGGCGGCAGCGTAGGTCCGACGCCCCGGCGGTGCGACGGTGGTTGTGGTCGGCGGCGCACTCCGGCAGGATGGCCCCCTTGTCCTCCTCCACACCTGCGTCCGACGTCCTTCGTCCGGACGCCCCGACGGTTCGTGCGGCGCTGCCGATGGTTGCGATCGGTGCGGTGATGCTGCTGTGGGGTATCGGGCCGCCGATGTCGAAGTACGTGACGGCGCCGTCGCTCACGATCGTGTTCGTGCGCCTGTGGATGGCCGTGCCGGTGATGTTCGCCCTGCAGGCGAAGGCCGGGTCGCGCCCGTCGGTCGAGCAGTTGAAGCGCACGGCGCTCGGCGGGGTGATGTTCGGGCTGAACATGGTGGCGTTCTTCGCCTCGTTGAAGGAGGCGTCGATCGCGACGCTCACCGTGATCGGTTCGCTGCAGCCGGGGTTCGTGATGCTCGGTGCGTCACGGTTCTTCGGTGAGCGACTGACGCGCTGGGGTGTGTCCTTCACCGTGGTCGGCATCGTCGGTGCGGCGATCGCGGTGCTCGGCGCCGGTGGTGGCGTGCGGTCGACCCCGATCGGTGTGTTCTGGTCGGCGTTGTCGATGGTGGCGATGTGCGTGTACTTCCTCGCCGGGAAGCAGGCCCGTTCCGATGCCCGGCTCTCGGCGACGGACTACATCGCCGGCGTGATGCTCTGGGCGGCGATCGCCGTCACCCCGTTCTCGATCCTGCTCGGCGGACTGGGCCGTCTCGACGCGATCGGTCGGGCCGACGTGATGTGGATGACGCTCGTGCTGATCGGTCCGGGCGTCGCCGGGCACCTGCTGTTGTCGTGGGCGTTGCGGTACGTGCCGGTGTCGGTGTCGTCGACCGCGATGCTCGGCTCGACGGTCATCTCGATCGCGGTGGCGTGGCCGTTGCACGACCAGCCGGTTACCGCGGTACAGGCGCTCGGCGGTGCGATCGCGCTCGGCGGTGTCGCCGCCGTGACGCTGCGACGCGCCTGACCGTCGCCGTCAGCGCAGCGCGTCGGCGAACGCGTCGACGACCCGGGCGATCTCGTCCTCGGTGATGACGAGCGGCGGGCAGAACGCCGTGGCACCGACGAGGGGGCGGGCGATCACCCCGCGCTGCAGCATCCGGTCCCGCACGACGTAGGGGTCGGTGCCCTCGAGGAGCTGGGCCGCCCAGATGGCGCCCTCGCCACGGTGCGACGCGATGAGCCCGTCGTCCGCGAGGGCCCGCAGCCCTTCGTCGAACTGCTTGCCGATGGTGCCGGCCCGTTCGAAGAGCCGGTCGTGCTCGTAGACGTCGAGCGTCGCGAGTCCGGCGGCGCACGACGTGGGGTGGCCGGAGTACGTGTACCCGTGGCGGAGCCAGAACCCGGGGGCGTTCTCGATCACGTCGAGGACGCGCCGGCCGACGATGACGCCACCGAGCGGGACGTATCCAGAGGTGACGCCCTTCGCGAAGGTGATGAGGTCGGGGACGATCCCGTAGCGGTCGGACCCGAACCAGTGGCCGAGGCGACCCCAGCCGCAGATGACCTCGTCGACGATCAGGAGTGCGCCGTGGGCGTCGCAGAGCCGACGGAGCCCGGCGAGGTAGTCGGGGTGCGGCGGATGCACGCCGCCCGCACCCTGGACGGGTTCGGCGACGACGGCGGCGATCCGGTCGCCGTGTTCGGCGAAGAGGCGGGCGGCGGCCTCGATGTCGTGCTGGGGGAGGGTGACGGTTCCGGGGACGAGCTCCCCCCAGCCCTCGCGGTTGGCGGCGATGCCCTGCACGGACGTGCCGCCGAACGCGGTGCCGTGGTAGCCGGCGGTCCGGCTGACGAGCATCTGCCGGTCGCCCTCACCGCGGAGGCCTGCGGTGAGCCGGGCGAGCTTCAGCGCGGTGTCGATCGCCTCGGAACCCGAGCAGGTGAAGAACACCCGGGCGTCCGCCATCGGTGCCACCCCGGCGATGCGTGCGGCGAGTGCCTCGGCGGGTTCGTTCGTCCACGGGTCGAACGTGTTGTAGGTGGCGAGCGTGTCGAGCTGGCGTTGCGCCGCCTCGATGATCCGCCGGTCGCCGTGGCCCGCGTTGCAGTACCAGAGGCTTGCCATCGCGTCGATGTAGCTGTTGCCGTCGCGGTCCCACAGGGTCGATCCCTCGCCGCGGACGAGGGTGACGAAGGACGCGGCGTCCTTCGCCGGCGGAGCGAAGGGGTGGAGGTACGACGACGGCGCCATGCGCGCATCGTAGGTGCCCACCGGCCGGTGCGCTCCTAGGCTTCGGGCATGGTTCTCGTCGCGCTCGTCTTCGTCCTCGGGGCGGTCCTCGTGGTGCTCGCCGCCGTTCGCAACCGCCGGGGTTGACTCCGGCGTCAACTTCTCCTAGGGTGACCCATGTCGCACAGGCTCTCGAGCCTGGGACACGAAAGCGGAGACACGGTCTCTGCGGCGGTGGTTCTCTCGGCCGGGGGGAGAGAGAACCACCGCCTCTTCATTTTTCCCGGGGTGTGCCGGCGTACGACCGGTAGCGTCCCGTCGGTGCGCCGACTCCGCAGCCTCGCCCGCCGGAGGGTCGTCGACGCGTTGCACCGGTGGGCGGACCGCCTCCCGGTCTGGGCGTCCGTCCATGTCGACACACGGCGCGCCGGGCGGTTCGCCGCGTTCGGTGAGGGGAGCCTGCTGTGTTTCCCATGGGCGGCGCTCTACGGGGAGGGCGGGATCCGCATCGGGCGGGACACGATGATCGGGCCGTACGTGAGCCTGTCGGCGGGGATGGTGCCGGGGCAGGCGCTCCTCCACGACGGCGTCGTCACCATCGGTGACCGCTGCGTGATCGGGCGCGGTTCCTCGATCGTCGGCCACTACCGCATCGAGATCGGCGACGACGTCTGGACCGGGCCGGGCGTGTACGTCACCGACCAGAACCACGGGGTCGACGACCCGGACCTGCCCATCGGCGTGCAGGCGCCGGCCCCGGAACGCCCGGTGCGCATCGGCGCGGGGTCGTGGCTCGGCGCCGGCGTCGTGGTGCTGCCCGGCGTGACGATCGGCCGCCACGTCGCCGTGGGCGCAGGTGCAGTCGTCACCGCCGATCTGCCGGACCGCTGTGTCGCCGCCGGGGTCCCCGCCCGTGTCGTGCGCATGCTCGACGACGGCGAGACGGCTCACCCGAGGAGCGGGCGCACCTCTTCCGCGTAGCGGGTGAGCTGTTCGTCGGTCTTGTCGTAGGTGTCCCCGCTGAAGTTCGGGAACAGGCACAGGTCGGTGAGCCCGAGCCGGTCGCGGTAGGCGGCGATCCCCTCGGCGACCTGTTCCGGCGTGCCGACGATCCACGTCCGGTTCGCGATCGAGTCCTCGAGGGTGGGGATCAGACCGGGCGGGACGGCCGAGCCGTCGGCGTTGCGGTACCCGCGGCTCCAGCCGTACGGCCCGAGGAACTTCCAGAACTCGTCGTGGCCGGGACGGGCCGACGCGAGCGCCTTCTCGTGGGTGTCCTCGATCCGGATGTTGACCACGAGCATCCGCCCCTCGCCGGGGGCGAGCGTGCGACCGTGCGCCGCCTCGTAGTTCTCCGCGTAGCGCTCCCACCACTCGGCGATGGCGTCGTGGTGCTTCAGCCAGAACACGCCGCCGAACCCCTTGCGCGGCACGGCGTCGAGCGAGGGCGGCGACGTGATCGCCTGCCACCACTCCACGGGATGGCGCGGCCGGGGGATCAGCGTGAGGGTCTCCACGAACCCGCCGCGGTCGGGGATCCCGGGCGGCGGGAAGTCGAAGTGGCGGCCGTGGAAGCTGAACTGCTCCTCGGTGAACGCCCGACGGATCACCTCGACCGCCTCGTCGAACTGCTCACGGTTGAAGGTGTCGGCGTCGACGGCGTCGGGGTTGTCGAAGCTGCCGATCCGCGTGCCGAGCGACTCGGCCTCGCGGGGCACGGTGCCGCGACCGATGCCGAGGATCCCGCGGCCGCCGGAGATGTTGTGCAGGAACGCGAAGTCCTCGGCGAGCTTCAGCGGGTGCCACTGGCCGACGACGTTGAACATCGTGCCGATCTTGATCCGCTCGGTGCGTTCGGCGAGCGTCGCCCCGAACAGGATGCCGTTCGGGACGATCTCGTAGCCCTCGTACTGGAAGTGGTGCTCGGTGAGCCAGAAGACGTCGAACCCGAGCTGGTCGGACCGCACACCCATGTCGAGGATGCGCTCGGTGGCGTGCCAGCACGCCTCGTTGTCGTAGCGACGGTCGGTCGGTGCGGGCGGGCCGGCACCCGCGTCGTCCATCTCGACCCCGCCGAACAGGAACACCCCGGTGCGCATCGCCGCATCGTACGGTCGCCTTCGCGTGCCGGGTGGGGTCGGAGCCCGCTGGGGCGCCCGGTCGGGCGAGGAGTCGAACCACGCGCGTCGGCGCCGCTACGATCTCCGGTGTGACCGCATCCCGTTCCCTCCTCCGCGTGTCCGTCATCGCGGTTGCCGCTGCCTTCGGCGCGGCCACCCTCGCCGCCTGCGGCGCCGAGGTCGACGATGCCGCCCAGGTGACCATCGGTGGCGAGCGCTTCGAGAAGATCCGGTTCGACGACCTGCCGCGGCCCACCGGTGCCGAGTCGAAGGTCGTCGAGGCGAAGGACCTCGTCGAGAAGGAGACGCTCGTCGTGACCGGTGTCGAGCCGCAGGCCGTGCTCGCCTTCTACACCGAGGCCCTCGAGGCGGACGGGTGGGAGGTCGCCGAGAAGGCCCAGCGCAACCGGGATGGTTCCTGGTTCGGCACCTGGAACCTCGCCGGTCGGACGGTGATCATCACGTCGATGGCGAAGACCGGTGCGGACGGCACGCAGTCGACCGAGTTCCAACTCAGCTTCAAGCGCCCGGTGAAGAACGACCAGATCACCGGCGTGCACAACGACAAGAAGTCGGGCATTACCGGACCTGCGCACTGATCCCCGGCGGGTTCACCCGCCGGTGACGAAGGGGGCGATCCGGTCGGTCGGTCGTCCGATCAGCACACGGTCACCGCGGACGACGAGCGGTCGCTGCAGCAGCGCCGGCGTGCGTTCGAGCACGTCGACGACCTGCGCTGCGGTCGCCACGTCGGCGTCGGTGAGGCCCGCCTCGGCGAAGCGGGCGTCGCGTCGCACGAGCTCGGTGACCGGGTCGACGAGGCCGGCGACGAGCCGTTCGAGGGTCGCCCGGTCGGGCGGGGTCCGCAGGTAGGCGACGACGTCGACGTCGACACCGAGGTCGGCGAGGATCTCGAGCGCCCGGCGGGAGCTGCCGCACGACGGGTTGTGGTACACGGTCACGGCGGTCACGGCGGCGCACGCTACCGGGCGGCGACGCCCGCTGTTCCGCAGCCGAGCGGCGCGCCACCGGTGCCGTCGCCGAACGGTCCGGCGCACGGGGCCCGCCGCGGTCCGGCCCCACCGACCCGGCCCGAGGCGTTGTCGTCGACGACGACGAGCGCGGCCACGATCCCGCCGACGTCGGTGAGGAACGCGCAGCTCGCGCTGTCGTCGACGCAACCCATCGTGCGCTGGTCGTCGAGGCGGAACCCCCACATCGCGGCGAACTCGTCGACGACCCGACCGCGGTCGCTCCACTCGACTGCGACCGCGACCGTGGGGCCTGCAGTGTCGTCGACGAGGTACGCGCCGAAGTCCCGGAGCGCGACGGCGAGCACCCGGGCGGCCTCGGTCCGCAGACCGTCGACGTCGAAGTCCGGCGGCAGGGCGAGGAGCGCCCCCATCTCGAGTGCCGGTCCGGTGCCGCCGTAGCGGTCGGCGGCGGCGTCGTCGGCCTTCTGCGCCGGCCACCGGTACCCCGGCGTGGCGTCGTCGGGGTCGTAGGTGCACCAGCGGGCGCAGTCCACTTCGATCTTCAGCGCGTGGTCGATGCGTCCGCCCGGCACCCATTCGCCGAGCCGGATCGTCCCGCCGAGCGCGGACATCCCACTCCCCCCGTGCGAGCCGGCGATGCCGTCGTCGGTGCGCGGGTCGACGATCCCCCACAGGTATGCGCTCACCGCCGGGCCGCCGGGTCCGCACCGGTGGAAGGGTTGGGTCTCCACCACGGTGCGGCCGTCGGGGCGCAGGAGTGCGGCGGCGTGGTTCGGCGTCCTGCCGAGGTACCCGGGGTCGGTGCTGAACCCGGTGGGGACGCGGACCAGGGCGAGGGGCGAGTCCGCGATGGTGATCGAGCCGCACCGGGTCCGGGTCGCGTCCCACTCGGCGGCGGTGCGCCCGAGTTCGACGACGGGAGCGTGCGGGTCGAGGAGGAGGATGTCCTCGTCGGGCCCGAACCGGTCGCCGAACCCGCCGAGACCGGCGGGGACCGTGCGGGCGAGCGTGCCGACGGGGACGTTCCAGATGCTGTCCCAGGGGAACGGGTGCTGCCAAGGGTCGCGTGCCGGGCCGGCGCGCAGCGGGGCGCCGACCTCGCTGCCGACCTCGGCGACCCGGCACGCGGTGGCGGTCGCGAGGAGCACGCACGCGCCGAACGCGACGCCGGCGAGGTGTGGTCGACGTCGGGGCACGGGGAGGGGTACCCGTGCACGACCGTGCCGCACCGGCTAGCAAGACGGCGTGGACGTGCTGCTGACCGAGACCGCGTACGCGTCGTTCGCGGAGGACCTGCGGGCGGTCGACCCGGGTCTCGGGCTGTTGACGATGGACCGGGACGGCACGATCCGGCGCGACGCCGGCGGGGACCCGGTCGACTGGGACGACGCCCGACCCGAGGTGATCTGGTCCACCTACGACCTGTTCCCCGACGAGGGCGTCCGACGCTTCTACGGGTTCACGTCCCGTTGCGGGTCGGTGCGCTGGTTCGCGTCAGCGGCGGCCGGGTTCGAGGCACCGTTCTACGCCGGTCTGCTCGAACGTGGGGTACGGCTCACCACCGGCCACGGGACCCGGGTCGCGATCGCCGAGTTCGTGCTGCGTGCCGTCCTCGACGCGTTCCAGGGTGCGGCGACCTGGCGGACGCTGCAGGCCGAGGGGCGGTGGGCGCGTGCCCCGTTCTCGTTCCGGGAGGTCGACGGGTCGAGCTGGCTGGTGTGGGGTCTGGGCCACATCGGCGCCGAGGTCGCCGTCCGGGCCCGGGCGCTCGGCGCCGAGGTCGTCGGCGTGCGCCGCAACCCCCGGGGTGACGAACCGGTCGACGTGCTGTGCTCCCCGGCGGAGGGGACGGCCCGCATCGGTGCAGCCGACGTCGTCGTGCTCACCGCGGCGTCGAACACGTCGACCGCCCGCCTCGTCGACGCAGCGTTCCTCGCCGCGATGAAACCCGATGCGGTCCTCGTGAACATCGCCCGGGGTGACCTCGTCGACGAGGACGCGCTCGTCGCGGCGCTCGATGCCGGCCGCCCCGGCACGGCGGTGCTCGACGTGTTCGCGACCGAGCCGTTGCCGGCGGACTCCCCGCTGTGGCGGCACCCGCGCGTCGTCGTGTCACCGCACCAGGCGGGTGCGAGCCGTGACGCGAACCGCCGGTATGCCCCGGACTTCGTGGCGAACCTGCGCCGCTACCTCGACGGGGTACCGCTCGCGGACGAGCGGACGCTCTCGGACCTCTGACGGTCGGGTCTCAGAGTCGACCGGCGTCCCGGGCGGCCGCCTCGGCCGCGTCGAGGAGTTCTTCCACGATGCGGAGACCGCCGTCCCAGAACCCGGGGTCGTCGAGGTCGCAGTCGACGATCGCCGCGAGTTCGGTCGGGGGCAGCGACCCGCCGGCGGCGAGCAGTTCGAGGTAGCGGGGGACGAACGACGGTCCGCCCTCGGTCGCCCGCCGGTACACGGCGAGGGCGAGCAGCTGGCCGTAGGCGTACGCGTACACGTAGCCGGGCGTGTTGACGAAGTGCGGGATGTAGCTCCACCACGTGCGGTACCCGGGGGTGATCTGCACGGCGTCGCCGAGCATCGCCGCCTGGGTGCGTTCCCAGTGGTCACCGAAGTCGTCGACGGAGAGTTCGCCGACCTCTCGCCGGTGCGTGTGGACGGCGTCCTCGAACCGGTTCATCGCCGTCTGCCGGAACACCGTGGCGATCGCCCCCTCGATCTGCTCGGCGAGCAGGGCGAGCCGGTCGGCCGGGTCGGTGGTGCGGTCGAGCAGGCGGGCGAAAGTGAGCGTCTCCCCGAACACCGACGCCGTCTCGGCGAGGGTGAGCGGGGTCGACTGGTGGAACACGCCCTGCGGTCGTGCGAGGTGGGCGTGCACGCCGTGGCCGAGCTCGTGGGCGAGGGTGAGCACGTCGCGCCGGGTGCCCGTCCAGTTGAGCAGGACGTAGGGATGGTGCGACGGCACCGTGTACGCGCAGAACGCGCCGGGTCGCTTCGCCGGGCGCACGGGTGCGTCGATCCACGCGTCGGCGAAGAACCGGCCGGCCACGTCCGCGAGTTCGGGGGCGAAGTCCCGGTAGGCGGCGAGCACGAGGTCCCGTGCGTCGTCCCACGCGAACGTCGGCGCCGTGGTGGCGACGGACGCCATCCGGTCGTGGTCGGCGAGTCGGTCGACCCCGAGCATCGTCGCCTTCAGGCGGTACCACCGCTGCGGCAGGTCGTAGCGGCGGACGACTGCGGCGACGAGCGCGTCGACCGATGCGTCGGTCGTCTCGTTCTGGAGGTTCCGGGCCGACAGCCAGGTCGGGTACCCGCGGAGCCGGTCGTCGACCGCCTTGTCGAGCAGCAGCGTGTTGAAGATGAACGCCCGGGTCCGCAGACCGGGTGCGAGTCCGGCGGTGACGGCCTCGGCCGCGCTCCGTCGGACGTCCGCATCGGGGTCGGCGAGACGCGCAAGTCCTTCCTCGAGGCGGACGGTCCCCTCGGGGAGCGGCACCTCGATCGCGGAGGTCAGTTCGCCGAACAGTCGGCTCCACGCCGTGGCGCCGGTCTGGGTCTTCTCGGCGTCGAGGCGTTCCTCCGCCTCGGCGAGCTGGTGGGGTCGGTAGCGGCGTTGGGCGCGCAGGTGGTGCGCGCAGGATGCGAGGCGGGGGTCGGCGAGCAGCTCCTCCGCCCGGTCCTCGGGGACGGCCGCCCACTCGAGATCGAAGAAGATCAGGCGTGTCCCGATGGCGGTGGAGCGCTCCTGCACCCGGGCGACGAGGGCGCCGTGGGCGGGGTCGGCCGTGTCGGTGGCGAGGTGGAGGTGGGCGTAGTTGCCGGCTCGACCGAGCTGTTCGTGCAGTGCGGCGAGGTCGGACATGACCCGGGCGAGCTCGCCTGCGTCGAGGTCGGCGACGCGTCCCCGGACGGCTTCGACGGCGCCGGCGAGCGTGTCCGCCTCGGCGAGGAGGCCGTCGACGTCGTTGCCGTCGAGGAGCGGTTCGAGGTCCCAGGCGACGTGGTCGGCGCTCGTGGCCGTCGTCGATGTCATGCGGTCACGGTACCGGTGCGGCGACGGAGGGGCGGAGGCGGACGCACGTGTTCGACCGGTGCCCGGACGCGGCACGACCCGGGCAGGGGGGATGCCCGGGTCGTGCGATCGGCTGCCTGTCGGCGGCCGGGGGGGGATTCAGGAGCGGGTGCGGCGCCGGGTCTCGGCGCAGGAGGCGCACTCGTCGGCTACGGCGATGCCCTTGGCGGTCACGTACTGGACGGTCGGCTTCCCGCAGGCGCAGAGCCGGGCGAGAGGTCGGGACTTCCGGAGGATGGTCGTGGGCATCGTCTTCACTCCTTTGTGAAGGGTCGAACGTGAAGTTACCCTACCGTATTGTGAATGTGCGCACAAGGGCATTCACCATGACATCGGTCACGCAGCAGGTCCGAGAACGGGTACCCGGCACACCGGGCGTACAGTCACCGACGTGATCGTGCTGGTCCTCGGGGGAACACGCTCGGGGAAGTCCGAGATCGCCGAACGGTGGGCCGCCTCCGCCGGTCCGGTCACCTACATCGCCACGGGGACCGCCACCGACCCGGCGATGGCCGACCGCATCACCGCCCACCGGGACCGCCGACCCGCCGACTGGACCACGGTCGAGGCGGGCGCCGACCTCCCCGCCGCCCTCGACGGCGTCGCCGCCGGGCGCACCGTCCTCGTCGACGCCCTCGGCACCTGGGTCGCCGCCCACCACGACCTCCGGGTCGACGTCGGCCCACTCGTCACTGCGCTCCGCCGCCGCAGCGGCCTCACCGTCGTCGTGTCCGACGAGGTCGGCCTCGGCGTGCACCCCTCCACCGAGCTCGGCGTGCGCTTCCGCGACGTCCTCGGCACCGTGAACCGGGCCGTCGCCGACGTCGCCGACCGAGCCGTCCTCGTCGTCGCCGGCCGGGTCCTCGACCTCGCACCCGCACCACCGACCCCCCGCCTCCCGACGTGAGCGGGACACGACAGGGAACCGGGCTGCGGGCGGCGACCGGGTTCCTCACCGTGGTGGGCGGAGCGGCCGCCCCCGGACCCCGGGCCCTCGCCTGGTTCGGCACCGTCGGCGCAGCCGTCGGTGCGGCGGTCGGCGTCACCCGCTGGGGCCTCGACGGGCCGACCGGGCCGTTCCTCGCCGCCGTGGTGGCGGTCTGCGTCGACCTCGCACTCACCGGCATGCTGCACGTCGACGGCCTCGCCGACAGCGCGGACGGGCTCCTGCCACCGCTCCCGCGGGAGCGACGCCTCGAGATCATGCGGCGCCCCGACGTCGGGGCGTTCGGCGTCGCCGTCGTCGTCGTCGTCCTGCTGCTCCGGTCCGGCGCGCTCGCAGGCGCGACGGTCGCGCCGACCACGATCGCGGCGGTCGCTGCGATCTGGGGGGCGTCACGGACCGTCATGGTCGCCGTGCTGCTCACCCGTCCCCATGCCCGACCCGACGGCGGGCTCCCCGGACACTTCGGCGGGACACGCCGCGGCGTGACGCTCGTGGCCTGCGCCGTGCCCGTCCTCGCCGTCGCCGCCGTCGCCGGCCCGGCCGGTGGGATCGCGGTCGCGGCGACCGTCGGCGCCGGGCTCGTCGTCGCAGCGACCGCGGAACGGCGGCTCGGTGGCTACACGGGTGACGTGCTCGGCGCGCTCGGCGTCATCGGCGAGACGGTCGGCCTCGTCGCCCTCGTCGTCGTCGCCCGCGTCGGCTGAACCGACCCGGTCCCTGCCGGCCGTCCGTCAGAACGAGCGCTCGTAGTCCCACCCGGCGGCGTCCATCGTGAGGCGGTGCCGCGGTCCCGGCGCATCGACGTCACCACCGCCGTACGCCACGTCCGGCTCCCACAGGATCATGCGGATCCCGTCGTCGCCCTTGCGACCCACCCGGGTCACGAACTCCTCCACCGGCGCGGCGGCGAGGTCGGCGAGCGCGGCGCCGACGTCGGTGAAGCCGGCGAGGCGGTGCAGCGTCACCCAGGTCGGCGGGATCAGTTCGATCTCGCCGGCGTCACGGCGGGCGAGGGCGTCCGCCGGTCGGATCCACGCATGGTCGTGGATCTCGCCGCCGTCGATGGTCACCTCGTGCGACGCCGGGGCGGCTGCGACGAAGAACCACGTGTCGAACCGCTTCGGGGCCTCCGGCGGTGGGCACCAGCGCGAGAGCACGACGAACCCCGACGCGTCGAGCTCGATCGCCGCCTCTTCTGCAGCCTCCCGCACCGCGGCGTTGCGAGCCGCCGCGAGCCCGTCGTGCGGGGCCGCAGGGTCGATGTCCTCGGGGTCGACCCGTCCGCCGGGGAACACCCAAGCCCCGCCGGCGAACGCGAGCGCCGAGTTGCGCCGGAGCATCAGCACCTCCGGCCCGACGTCCCCGTCGCGGAGCAGGATCACGGTCGCAGCCGGGACGGCGTCGTCGGGCGCAGCGGGAGCGTTCATCCCCAGAGTCAACACCACGTCGCCGTGCGCCGACACGCCACCGTCCGCTCAGCGACCGGCGGCGGTGGTGACGAGGCGGGCGAACTGGTCGGCCGTGAGCTCACCCGATGCCCGGGCCACGACCTTGCCCTGCGCGTCGATCGCGATGAACGACGGGAACGACGACGCACCCGTCGCCCGGAACGCCGTCCCGTTCGCGTTGTCGGCGACCGTCGGTACGTCCCAGCCCTCCTCGACGAGCCAGGTCGCCGGCGGGTAGTTGCCGCGGCTCCGGTCGACCGCGGTCGAGATCGCGTAGACGTCGACGAGGTCGGCGCGTGGGTCACGCCCGAGCCAGTCCGCAACGACCGGCACCTCGCGCTGGCAGTGCGGGCACCAGTGGGCGATCACCATCACCACCTTCGGGCGACCGTCGTTCGCGATCCGGACCGGGGACCCGGTGACCACGTCCTGTCCGCTGATCTCGGGGAACGCGAGCCCCTTCGCCCGGTCGTTGCCCCCCTCGGGGAACGCCGGGAGCGACGCGCCGACGACCCGCACCGTGCCGACGGCGACGGCCCCGCCCGACGCCGACGGAGCGGTCGTGGTCTCCGCGGCGACACGTCCGGTCGACCCCGATGCGGCGGTCTCACCGTCGTCGCCACCGGTCAGCAACGCGACCGCTGCCGCTGCGACGACGAGACCGACGACGAGCGCGACGATGCCCGGGACGAGCGAGCGGCGTCGTTGCGGTGCGGGTGCGTTCATGGTGCGGGGACCTCCGGGGTCGGGGCTGGGACGTCGGTGTGTCGGGTGCGGGCGGCGGCGAGCAGGGCGACGACGGCGACGAACCCGGCGAGGGCCATCATCGGGATCGTCACGAACCCGAACGCCGTGACCTCGCGCACGGTGCACGGGGCCGCCGCGTCGCACGACGTCGCCTGGTCGGGGAACGCCTGCAGTTGCACGTGGTAGATCGCGACCGCGGCACCGAGCAGCGCGAGCGGCAGGGCGTACCGACCGACCGTCCGGTCGCCA
This sequence comes from uncultured Acidimicrobiaceae bacterium, assembly GCA_964453335.1. Lineage (GTDB taxonomy): Bacteria > Actinomycetota > Acidimicrobiia > Acidimicrobiales > CAIXPF01 > VGBO01. The sequence goes on along the minus strand of CAYVOK010000007.1, from coordinate 48,041 downwards.
CGCGCGGCGGCCACCGGCAGGATCACGGCGAGCGGGTACATGGCGATCCGTTGGAACCAGCACAGCTCGCAGGGAACGAACCCGGCGACCTCGGAGTAGTAGAGGCTGCCGCCCGTCGACGCGACGGCGACCGCCGCAGCGAGCCACGGCGCGATCCGGGCCACGTCGGTGCGGACGCCGGCGGCGCAGGGGCCCGGGAGGAACCGCAGCGCGGTGACTGCGACCGCCCCGCCGACGGCCACGAACGCCAGCAGGGCGAGGAAGCGGCTCGTGGCGGCGACGTCCATGGACCGTCGAGCCTACGGTCGTGCCCCCGGACAGCGGGTGACGGCGCCCGGGGGTAGGGTCCCGACCATGCAGAACGCCCTGAAGGCGAAGTGGCGGGCCGGTGAACCCACGTTCGGCGCATGGCTCGCGATCCCGAGCCCGCTCGTCGCGGAGGCCACCGCCCACGCGGGGTTCGACTACGTCTGCATCGACATGCAGCACGGCGCGGCCGACTACCAGGTCGCCGTCGCGATGCTCGCGGCGATGCGCGGTGCCGACACGACGCCGATCGTGCGGGTGCCGTGGAACGAGTTCGGGATCATCGGACGGATGCTCGACGCCGGTGCGCTCGGGATCGTCGTGCCGATGGTGAACAGCGTCGAGGAGGCCCGTGCGGCGACCGCCGCGTGCCGGTACGCCCCAGACGGCGCGCGCAGCTACGGCCCGGTGCGCGCCTCGCTCGTGCACGGTGCCGAGTACTACGCGGCGGCGAACAGCGAGATCGCCTGCATCCCGATGATCGAGACCCGGCAGGCCGTCGAGGGGATCGACGCCATCCTCGACGTCCCCGGGATCGACGCCGTCTACGTCGGTCCCGCCGACCTGTCGATCACCTACGGGCTGCCCCCCGCCGTCGACAACCCTGGCACCGTGTTCGACGACGCGCTCGCCACGATCCTCGCCGCCTGCCGGTCCCGCGGGATCACACCGGGCATCCACTCCGTCGCCGGCCTCGCCACCAAGCGGGTCGAGGGCGGGTTCGGCATGGTGACGATCACCTCCGACCTCGGGAACCTGACCGGGTCGTACCGGGGTGACCTGCGCACGGCCCGGTCGGCACCGGGCGCGCCCGCCGGGCCGGCGACCGGGTACTGACCGGTACCGGCGGTGCCGCGGGCACAGCAGGGGGAGCGGTGCTGGTGGTGCGGTGACGACCCCACCTACGTCGCCTACCACGACGAGGAGTGGGGGCGGCCCGTCGTCGACGACCGTCGCCTGTTCGAGAAGTTGTGCCTCGAGGGGTTCCAGTCGGGGCTGTCGTGGTTGACGATCCTGCGCAAGCGGCCGGCGTTCCGCGCGGCGTTCGCCGACTTCGATCCCCACGCCGTCGCCCGGTTCGGTCCGCGCGACGTCGACCGGTTGCTCGGCGATGCGGGCATCGTGCGCCATCGCGGCAAGATTGAGGCGGCGATCGGCAACGCCGGTCGTGCCCTCGACCTCGTGGACGAGGTCGGTTCCCTCGCTGCGTACGTGTGGTCGTTCGAGCCGGCGCCCGCGGCGCGCCCGCGCCGTCTCGACCGGGCGACCGTCGCAGGACTCGTCACGTCGCCTGCGTCGGTCGCGCTGTCGGCCGACCTGCGGCGGCGCGGCTGGCGCTACGTCGGGCCCACCACCGCGTACGCGTTCCTGCAGTCGATGGGCGTGGTGAACGACCACGTCGAGGGCTGCCCGAGCCGCCCCGTCGTCGAGGCCGAGCGTGCTGCGCTCGAACGCCCCGTCGCCCGAACCCGCCCCACCGTGGAGGCCGCCCGATGAGCACCCCGACGACGACACCGGCGCCGGAGCGCCGCCAGGTCGGGCTCGGCGTCGGTGCCGTCCTCGTCGCCACCCTCTGCTGGAGCTTCGGCGGGGTCATCGCCGAGGCGATCGACGCACCGGGTGTCGTGACGACCGTGTACCGCCTGTGGATGGGCAGCGTGCTGCTCGTCGCGATCGGTGCGGCGACCAGGCGGCTGCCGTCCTGGCGGGAACTGCGACTCGTCGCCCCCTCCGGTGCGCTCTTCGGTCTGAACCTGTGCCTGTTCTTCACGTCGCTCAACTACACGAGCGTCGCGAACGCCATCATCGTGGGGGCGCTCACCCCGGTGATCATGCTGCCGATCGCCGCCCGGCTGCTCGGCGAACGACTCGACCTCGTGAAGGTCGCGTGCGCCACGGTCGCCGTCGCCGGTGTCGTCGTCGCCGTGCTCACCGGTCCGGGCGGCGGTAGCTCCGGCGGTCGGTCGCTGCGCGGTGACCTGCTCGCCGTGGGATCGCTGTTGCTGTGGATCGGGTTCCTCACCTCGGCGAAGCGGGTCCGCGCCCAGGTGGGCACCTTGCAGTTCCTCACGGCGACGACCCTCGCCGCGGCGGTCGCCGTCACCCCGCTCGCGCTGCTCGGTCCCTACGACCTCGGTGCGATCTCGGGCGTCGACTGGCCGCTCCTCGTGGCGCTCACCGTCGTGCCCGGGATGCTGGGTCACGGACTCGTCGCCTGGGCGCAACGACACGTCGACGCGACGGTGTCGGCGGTGCTGATGCAGGGTGAACCCGTCGGGGGCACGATCCTCGCGGCGTTGCTGCTCGGCCAGGCGATGACGGTCCCCCAGGGCTTCGCGATGGCGATGGTGATCGCGGCGCTCGCCGTGCTGGCGGCGACCGACCGCCGCCGCGCTGCGCCGGGGACGCCGTCCACCTGAGCGCACCCCGACGCCCGCACCTACGCTGCGTGCCATGGCGCTGTTCGGTTCGTCGAAGTTGCACATCCCCTCCGCCGAGGAGGCGCTCCCCGGCCGCACCGACGTCATGCCGGTCCCGTCCGCCCACCACGTGAACGGGCATCCGCTCGTCGGACCGTGGGACGGCGACGTCGAGGTCGCGTACGTCGGGATGGGCTGTTTCTGGGGTGCGGAGCGGATCTTCTGGAAGTCCGACGGGGTGGTCGCCACGGCGGTCGGCTACCAGGGCGGGCACACGCCGAACCCGACGTACGAGGAGGTGTGCTCCGGTCGGACCGGGCACACGGAGGCGGTCCTCGTCGTCTTCGACCGCACTCGCACCACCTACGAGCGGGTGCTCGCCACGTTCTGGGAGAACCACGACCCGACCCAGGGCATGCGGCAGGGCAACGACATCGGCACCCAGTACCGGTCGGCGATCTACACCACCTCCGACGAGCAGGCCGAGGTCGCAGCGGCGACGCGCACCATGTTCGAGGAGCGCCTGCGGGCCGCCGGGTACGGGCCGATCACCACCGAGATCGCCCCGGCGGGTCCGTTCTTCTACGCCGAGGCCTACCACCAGCAGTACCTGGCGAAGGTGCCGAACGGGTACTGCGGGATCGGCGGTACCGGGGTGTCCTGCCCGGTCGGCCTCGTCGGTCGGGGCTGACGCCGCCGTCGGCCGCCGACGCGCGGGCCGCCTTGGGGGGTGGTCCGGTCGCGCCGGTACGCTGATTGGGCCATGGACACGCCCGACCGCGCCGATCAGCCGTACCCGAACGTGCCCGTACGGGCCGACTACCCGGCGATCGAGCGTCGCATCCTCGAACGGTGGCGCACCGAGGAGACGTTCGCGCGGTCGGTCGAGGAGCGTCCCGCCGACGACGCCTACCTGTTCTTCGACGGTCCCCCGTTCGCGAACGGCCTCCCGCACTACGGCCACCTGCTGACCGGCTACGTGAAGGACGTCGTCCCCCGGTACCGGACGATGCGCGGGCAGCGGGTCGAACGCCGTTTCGGTTGGGACTGCCACGGTCTGCCGGCCGAGATGGAGTCGGAGAAGGAACTCGGTGTCTCCGGGCGCCGGAACATCACCGAGTACGGCATCGACCGGTTCAACGAGCACTGCCGCACATCCGTGCTCCGCTACACGCGGGAGTGGGAGGAGTACGTCACCCGACAGGCGCGCTGGGTCGACTTCGAGGACGACTACAAGACGATGGATCTCCCCTACATGGAGAGCGTCATGTGGGCGTTCAAGCAGCTCTGGGACAAGGGTCTCGTCTACGAGGCGTTCCGGGTCATGCCGTACTCGTGGGGTGCGGAGACGCCGTTGTCGAACTTCGAGATCCGTCTCGACGACGCCACCCGGCCCCGCCAGGACCCTGCGCTCACCGTGCTGTTCACGCTCGAACCGACGGCGGACGACCCCGGACCGACGAAGATCCTGGCCTGGACGACGACACCGTGGACGCTGCCGTCGAACCTCGCGCTCGCGGTCGGACCCGACCTCGACTACGCCGTCTACGAGGAGGACGGGGTCCGCTGCGTGCTCGGCGCCGAGACGGTGGCGAAGTACGAGAAGGAGCTCGCCGCGGCGACGCAGGTCGCCACCGTGCGCGGGGCCGCACTCGTCGGTCGCCGCTACGAGCCGCTCCTGCCGTACTTCGCGGACCGCGACGACGCGTTCCGCATCGTCGCCGGTGACTTCGTCGACACGGCCGAGGGCACCGGTGTGGTGCACATGGCCCCGGGCTTCGGCGAGGACGACCAACGGGTGTGCGAGGCGAACGGGATCGGCGTCGTCGTCCCCGTCGACGACGAGGGCCGGTTCACCGCCGAGGTCCCCGACTTCGAGGGCCAGAACGTCTTCGACGCGAACCCGCTCGTCGCCCGCCGCCTGCGCGAGGAGGGCAAGCTCGTCCGCCAGGACAGCTACGTGCACAACTACCCGCACTGCTGGCGCACGGACACGCCGATCATCTACCGGGCGTTGTCGTCGTGGTACGTGCGGGTCACCGACCTGCGGGACCGTCTCGTCGAGCTGAACCAGGAGATCAACTGGATCCCCGGCCACGTCCGCGACGGTGCCTTCGGCAAGTGGCTCGAAGGTGCGCGCGACTGGTCGATCTCACGGAACCGGTTCTGGGGTGCGCCGATCCCCGTGTGGCGCAGCGACGACCCGGCGTACCCGCGCATCGACGTGTACGGGTCGATCGCCGAGCTCGAGGCCGACTTCGGCGTGCCGGTGACGAACCTGCACCGTCCCTTCATCGACTCCCTCGTCCGCCCCAACCCCGACGACCCGACCGGCCGGTCGATGATGCGACGGGTGCCGGAGGTCCTCGACTGTTGGTTCGAGTCGGGTTCGATGCCCTTCGCGCAGAGCCACTACCCCTTCGAGAACCGCGAGTTCGTCGAGGAGCACACCGCCGACTTCATCGTCGAGTACATCGCCCAGACGCGCGGCTGGTTCTACACGATGCACGTGCTGTCGGTCGCGCTGTTCGACCGGCCGGCGTTCAAGAACTGCATCTGCCACGGTGTCGTGCTCGACGAGGACGGTCGCAAGCTCTCGAAGCGGCTGCGCAACTACCCCGATCCCGAGGAGGTCTTCGAGACGATCGGGTCGGACGCGCTGCGCTGGTTCCTCGTGTCCTCACCGATCCTGCGCGGGCTCGACCTCAAGATCGACCGGGACGGTTCGGGGATCGCCGAGGTGGTGCGCCTCGTGCTCAACCCGATCTGGAACGCGTTCCACTTCTTCACCCTCTACGCGAACGTCGAGGGGCACCGGGCCACGTGGCGGACCGACAGCACCCAGCTCCTCGACCGGTACGTGCTCGCGAAGACGGGCGAGCTCGTCCGCGACGTGACCGCCCGCATGGACGACTACGACCTCGCCGGCGCGTGCGGTGAGATCACGGCGTTCCTCGATGCGCTGAACAACTGGTACATCCGGCGCAGTCGCGACCGGTTCTGGGGGACCGACGGCACCGACCGTGACGCGTTCGACACCCTGTACACGGTGCTGCACACGGTCGTGCGGGTCGCCGCACCGCTGCTGCCGTACCTCGCCGAGGAGGTCGCGACCGGCCTCGGCGGGGCCGACAGCGTGCACCTCGCCGATTGGCCCGACGCGACGGTGTTCCCCGCCGACCCCGACCTCGTGCGGCGCATGGACCGGGTGCGGGAGGTGTGCTCGGCGGCGTTGTCGCTCCGCGAGACCCGGGGGTTGCGCGTGCGGTTGCCGCTCCGTCGCCTGACCGTCGCCGGTTCCGGTGCCGCCGAACTCGTCGACCACGCCGATCTCATCGCGGACGAGCTGAACGTGAAGGACGTCGCGTTCGAGGCCGACGTCGCTGCGTTCGGGACCTTCCAGCTCCGTCCGAACGGTCGGGTGCTCGGACCGAAGCTCGGCGGCGACGTGCAGCGGGTCATCCGCGCCGCGAAGGACGGGGACTGGGAGGTGGCGGCCGACGGGACGGTCGTCGTCGCCGGTCACACCCTCGAGGCGGGGGAGTTCGACCTCGTGCTGCAGGCGCCCGACGGTGCGGCCACGCTGCCGCTGCGCGGGAACGACCTCGTCGTCGACCTCGACGTCACCGTCGACGCAGAGCTGCGCGCCGAGGGCGTCGCCCGCGACCTGGTCCGCCTCGTGCAGCAGGCACGCAAGGACGCCGACCTCCACGTCGCCGACCGGATCACGCTCGACGTGTCCGCCCCCGCCGACGTGGTCGCCGCGATCGAGGCGCACCGGGCGATGGTGACGGAGGCGACGCTCGCCGTCGAGCTGCGGTTCGTCGCCGACCGGCAGCCGGTCGCCGGCACGCTCGAGGGTGGCGAGATCTCCTTCGGGATCACCCGCCGCTGACGCAGCAGGCGGTCAGCCGACCCGCCCGTAGGTCATCGGCTTCGACGAGTACCACATCGTCTTGATCTGCACGACGTCCCCGGTCTGGGGGGCGTCGACGATGAGTTCGTTGCCGATGTACATCGAGACGTGGCTCACCGGCTCGCCGTAGAAGACGAGGTCACCCGGCTCGAGCTGCTCGAAGGCGATGGGGATGGCGTCGTCGCGCTGGTAGTCGGCAGGGCGCGGGATCCACACGCCCGCCTGGGCCCACGCCCAGTACATGAGACCGGAGCAGTCGAAGCCCCGACTCGGGCTCGCGCCGCCGAAGACGTAGGGAACCCCCAACTGGGACAGCGCGGCGGACACGGCGACGGCCGCCTCCGCTCGGACGGCCGGGGCGAGACCCGGCGGCACCGTGACCCGTGACGACCCGCCGTCGGACGACCGGCCCGCTGCCGCAGCTGCCGCAGCGGCCTCCTCGGCTCGGCGGCGTTCCTCGGCCTCGGCGAGCAGCACGGCGAGTTCGCCCTTCGTGTCCTCGAGGGTCTCGAGGATCGATGCCTCGACCTCGGCCGCTTCGGCCTGCGCCGCCTCGAGACGGGTGAGTTGTTCGTCGGCTCGTGCACGCGCCGCGTCGACGGTACGGATCCGGCCCTCGAGGGCCTGCTTGCTCGACCGGAGGCGTTCGAGGAGTTCCCGGCGGTTCCCCGCTGCGTTGCCGAGGTAGCTGAGGCGCTGTCCGGCCTCGTTCGCCCGGCTGGCGAAGAGTCCTTCGACGTCGGCGAGGCTGCCACCCCCGATGTACGCGGTGATCGCGTACTCGGCGAGCTCGGCGCTGCGCAGTTCGGACTCGGCTCGCGTCGCCTCGAGGGCGGATTCCGCGGCGGCCTGCTCCGCGAGGGCGGCCTCCCGGTCGGCGGTCGCCTGCAGGTACTCCTCACCGAGCACGTCGAGGCGCTCGCGGGCGTCGGCGAGCTCCGCGGCGAGGCGGTCGGCCTCGGCCCGCAGCTCGTCGATGGTGCGCGCCCGGGCCGGGGCCGGTGCGACGGCGAGCAGGGCGAGCGCGACGAACACGACGACCACGCTGCGCAGCGTCCGTCGCCGGTGGTGCGCCCTCGGGGGGGTGCGATCGAGCCGAAGGGGCTGCCGCTCTGCGGCGCGAGCCGTCGTCATCGTGGCCACGAGGCTAGCCCTCCGACCCCGTGATCACGACGGGCGGACCGCGGACGTGCTGCATACTGCGGGGATGGGCCGGGTGCTGCGACGTCGGGCGGCGGGTGTCGCACTCGGTCTCCTGTGGGACCGGATCGTGCCGGAACCTGCCGACGCCCGCCATCCCGTCGCATGGTTCGGCACCCTGATGGGGGCCCTCGAACGTCGCCGGTACGCCGATCGGCGCAGCAGCGGCGTGCAGCACGCCGCTGCGGGTGTCGCAGTCGGTGCCGTCGCCGGGGCCCTCGTGCCCACCCCGGTGGCCGTCGGTGTGGTCGCCGCGCCGACCCTGCTCGGATCGACTGCCCGGCGGATCGGCGCCCTGCTCGAGGCCGGCGACCTGCACGGCGCGCGCCAGGCCCTGCCGAGCCTCGTCGGCCGCGACCCGACCACCCTCGACGAGGCGGGCATCGCCCGTGCCGTGGTCGAGTCGGTGGCCGAGAACGCGGTCGACGCGTTCGCCGCCCCGGTGTTCTGGACCGTCGTCGGCGGCCGGTCGGCAGCGGCCGCGCATCGGGCGGTGAACACGCTCGACGCCATGGTCGGGCATCGCACGCCGCGCTACGAACGGTTCGGGTGGGCGTCGGCCCGCCTCGACGACGTCGCCGCCTGGATCCCGGCCCGTCTCGTCGCGCTCGGTGTCGTCGTGCTGCGCCCGGGCCGGGCACGGGAGATCGTGCACGCGGTCCGCACCCAGGCCCCGGCTCATCCGTCGCCGAACGCCGGGGTCGCCGAAGCGGCGTTCGCCGCCGCGCTCGGCGTCCGTCTCGGCGGTGAGCTCCGCTACGGCGACGTGGTCACCGAACGGGCGCAGCTCGGGTCGGGCGACCCGCCCGGTGCCGCGGACGTGGCCCGGGCGGTGCGACTGCTCGACGAACTCGTGGCACTCGCCGCGGGGTGCGCGACGGTCGTGTGGCTGGTCGGCGTCGCACGCGGGCGACGCCGCCGGTTCAGCTGAGGACGGCCTGGATCACCGAGAGTTCGACGCGCCGGCGTCGGCGGTCGACCTTCAGCACCTTGACCGACACCGGATCGCCCGGGGCCACGACCTCCTCCGGCCCGGTTATGCGGTACTCGGCGAGCTCGCTCACGTGCACGAGCCCTTCGAGCTCGTCGCCGATGCGCACGAACGCGCCGAACGGCGCGAGTCGGGTGACCGTGCCCGGCACCACCGCGCCGACCTCCACACCGCGGAACGGGTCGTCCTGCAGGGCCTTCATCGACAGGCCGATCTTGCGGTCGCCCTTGGCCTGCAGCACCTTCACCTCGACCTCGTCGCCGACGGCGACGACCTCGTCGGCGCGGGCGACCCGACGCCACGACAGCTCGGAGAGGTGCACGAGGCCGCGCACGCCGCCGATGTCGACGAACGCACCGAAGTCGGTGAGCAGCACCACCTTGCCGCGGTGCACCTGCCCGGGCTCGAGCGTCGTCGCGAAGACGGCGGCGCGCTCCCGTTCGGCCTTGCGCAGCAACGCCCGGCGGGAGACGACGACCCGGTCCCGGTTCCGGTCGGCCTCGGTGACGACCACCTCGACCGTTCGGCCGATCCAGCTCTCGATGTCGTCGACCCGCTCGAGGTCGAGCTGCGACGCGGGCAGGAACCCCCGCACGCCGAGGTCGACGACGAGGCCGCCCTTGGTGCGGGCGGTGACAGGGACCTCGAGCGGGGTGCGCGCGGCGAGCGCGGCCTCGATGCGTTCCCATGCGCGCAGGCGCAGCGCCCACGCACGCGACAGCACGATGCGCCGCTTCGGGTCCTCCCGCAGCAGTACGGCCGCCTCGATCCCGTCACCGGGGGCGACGAGGTCACCGGGTGCGGTGCGTCCGTCGGCGCTGAGGTTCTGGCGGTGCACCACGCCGACGAGACCGCCGGCGAGTTCGACGACGACCTCGTCACCCTCGACGGCGCGCACGGTGCCCGTGACGATCTGACCGCTGCGCAGGCCGGCGGCGGTCGCAGGGTCCGGTACCGGCGGCGGTCCGGGAACGACGGGCGTCGGCTGGTCCATCGCCGCCGAGCCTATCGGTGGCGGCGACGACGGGTCGGGGCGGTGAGCGTGTTCAGCGGTGCCAGTCGGTCACCGACGTCGGTGCGGCGATGCCCGGCCGCAGGTTCGCGGCCGGTTCGGGGGTACCCGCCGCGAGTCGGAGCGGCAGCACGCCCGCCCACGCGGTGGCGTCGAGGTCCTCCTCCTCGTCGAACGGCCCGCCGGTGCGGACCTTCGCGGACGCCTCGTCGAGGGGGACGGCGAGGACCGTCGTCTGACGCATCTCGAGGTCGGTGTGGGGTCGCAGGTCGGCCATCCGGCCGTCGAGGACGTGGTCGACGAGCCGGTCGAGCGCCTGCCGCTTCTCGTCGGGGTCGACGACCTCACGGGCGTCGCCGAAGACGAGCACCGACCGGTAGTTCATCGAGCTGTTGAACCCGGAGCGTGCGAGCACCAGCCCGTCGAGCAGGGTGACGGTGATGCACACCGGCAACGTGCGGGCGGTCCGCATCGCACGACTCGCCACCGAACCGTGCAGGTACACGGTGTCGCCGAGGCGGGCGTGCACCGTGGGGATCACGACCGGTCGGCCGTCGTGGACGAACCCCAGGTGTGCGATCAGGCCCTCGTCGAGCACGGCGTCGATCGTCGCCCGGTCGTGCCGCCCGCGTTGGGGGTAACGGTGCAGCGTCGTCCGTTCGGACATCGGTTCGGTCACGTGTCCTCCTCGTCGCCGGTTGCCGCCTCCCGCCGCGACAGCACGTAGTGCAGGGACTTACGGTACTGCGCGAGGTCGAGTGCACCGGGCAGCAGGTAGGTGCGGTCGATGACGACGGCGGGCACGCCGGTCACCTCCGACTGCACCGCGGTCGTGTGGTCCTCGAGGACGCGGCGCACGAGGTCGTCCTCGTAGGTGTTCCACGCCGTGTCGTACGCGTCGCCGTCGATACCGGCCTCGACGGCGACCTCGCGCAGCACGGAGCGTCGTGAGATCGTGCGGTGCTCGCCGAAGTACGCCTCGAACAGGCGCATCCGGAACGCGGTCCCGGCCTCGGGACCGAAGAGCTGGGCGACCTTGCCACCGATCGCGGACGGCACCGAGTGGCTCGGCGGTTCGTGCTCGCCCGACCACGGCACCCGGAACCGCGCCCCGGGCTCGAGGTCGGCCGGTCGGGCCCAGTTCGTCGTGTACTCGGTGAACTTCTCCATCGGACGTCCGCCCGGCTTCGCCTCGGGGCGCAGCAGGAACGACCGCCACACGACGGTGATCGCGTCACCGAACTCGGCCTGGAGCTGTTCGAGGCGCACGGCCCCGACGTAGCACCAGGGTCAGAGGAAGTCGGAGAAGACGAGGAGTTCGAGCGGCTCGGTGGCGGTCATGCCGCTCAGTCTTGCCGACGGGCGGGCTCGGGGCGTCCCGTGGCGGCGAGTCGTTCGAGGACGAGGGCATCGGTCGGGAACGCGAGCGGCCCCGGTGGGTCGAGCGGCGGGAAGAACCCGACGTCGTCGAGGTCGTCGCCCGCGCACAGCGCACCGCCGATCACGGTGCCGGCGAACCAGATGCCGACGGTGTGCTGGGCGGGGTTGTGGTCGTTGGAGTGCACGGCGACGACATCGCCGACGACGACGTGCAGCCCGGTCTCCTCGGCGAACTCCCGTGCTGCCGCCGACCGCACCTCCTCGTCCCACTCGACGTACCCGCACGGGATGCACCACTGACCGGCGTAGCTGCCGGCCCGACGGCCGAGCAGCACGTTCCCGTCGTCGTCCCGCACCACGACCGCCACGCCGACGGCGGGGTTGAAGTACCGCACCCGCCCGCACGCCGTGCACACGGGTCGGTGCCGGTCGCCGACGAGGCGCGCCTCGAGCGTGCCGCCGCAGCGGTCGCAGTGGGTGACGCCGGGCGGACCGGCGACCCCGTTCACGCCGGCACCGCCGGGCGTGACGGTCGCAGCACGACGGCGAAGAGTGCGACGAGGACGACCGCCATGCCGGCGAACTGGACGGGGGCGACGTCCTCGTCGATGAACGCCCATGCGAGCAGCACCGACGTGACGGGGATGAACAGGCTCAACGTCGAGCTCATCCACACCGGGATCCGGGTGAGCGACCAGTTCATCGCCGTGTGGGCGACGAGGCCGGGACCGATCGCGAGGCCGATCAGCCACGGCCAGTTCGGCGCGGCCGGCCACGACAGGTCCTGGCCGGACAGCACGGCGAAGGGCAGCACGACGATCGTGGAGATGACCGCGGTGGCCGCGCTGTACTCGAAGGGGTCGAGGGACTGCTGCGTCCGCTTCGACGCGATCAGGTACCACGCCCAGGCGAACTGCGCGCCGACGGCGATGAGATCGCCACGCGGGTTCCAGTCGGGCAGCCCCGTCGACCCGAACATCACGACGGCCACACCGGCGACCGCGAGGAAGGCCATGCCGATGTCGCGCCCCGTCGCCCGTTCGCTCGCCCCGAACAGGCGCGGGCCGACGAAGAGCAGCACGAGCGGTTGCAGCGCACCGATCACCGTGGCGTTCGCCATCGTCGTGAGCTTCACGGCGGTGAAGAACAGCGTGATGTCGAGGCCGAGGGCGATCCCGCCCGGCAACGCGGTGCGCAACGTGGCGACGGTGAGACGGCGCCCGCGCAGGGCGAGCAGGCCGATCATCAACGCCGTGTAGAGGAACATGCGGTAGGTGAGGATCGCGAGTCCCCCCATCGCGAGTCCCTTCGTGATCACCCCCGACGCCGACCACGACGTCATCGCCGTGATCGACGCGGCGATCCCCGAGGGTGACGTGCGCCGGGTGGTGGCGGTCGCCTGTTCGGTGCTCACCTCACGACCGCTTCCCGAGCGCGACCGCGATCTCGTCGAGGATCACCGGGTCGTCGATCGTGGAGGGGACCGTGTACGGCCGGTCGTCGGCGATGGCGCGCATCGTCGCCCGCAGGATCTTCCCGCTGCGCGTCTTCGGGAGGCGGGCGACGACCCGGACGTCCCGGAACGACGCGACCGCGCCGATCCGTTCGCGCACGAGCGCCACGAGTTCGGCCCGGAGTTCCTCGGCGTCGCGGTCCCGGCCCGCCTTCGTGACCACGAACCCGAGGGGCACCTGGCCCTTGAGCTCGTCGGCCGCACCGACGACCGCGCACTCGGCGACATCGGGGTGCGTGGCGAGCACCTCCTCCATCGCGCCGGTCGACAGTCGGTGTCCGGCGACGTTGATCACGTCGTCGACCCGGCCCATCACGTAGAGGTAACCGTCGGCGTCGATGTGGCCGCCGTCGCCGGTGAGGTACCAGCCGGGGTGGCGGGCGAGGTACGAGGCGACGAACCGCTCGTCGTCCTGCCAGAGCGTCGGCAGGCAACCGGGCGGGAGCGGCAGCCGCACCACGACCGCACCTTCCGTGCCGGCGGGGACCTCGGCACCGGCGTCGTCGAGGATCCGCACGTCGAACCCGGGCACCGCCCGGCTCGGCGAGCCCGGCTTGAGCGGTGCCGTGCCGAGACCGAGACAGCTCGCCGCGATCGGCCAGCCCGTCTCCGTCTGCCACCAGTGGTCGATAACGGGCACGCCGAGCAGGTCGGCCGCCCAGTGGTAGGTGTCCGGGTCGAGCCGCTCACCTGCGAGGAACAGGGTGCGGAACCGGCTGAGGTCGCGCCCGGCGAGGTGGGCGCCGTCCGGGTCCTCCTTCTTGATCGCCCGGAACGCGGTGGGTGCCGTGAACAGCACCGCGACGTCGTGCTGTTCGATGACGCGCCAGAACGCGCCCGGGTCGGGGGTGCCGACCGGCTTGCCTTCGTAGAGGACGGTCGTGCACCCGGTGAGCAGCGGGGCGTAACAGATGTAGCTGTGCCCGACGACCCACCCCACGTCCGACGCGGCCCAGAACACCTCACCGGGTTCGACCGCGTACACGTTGGCCATCGACCACCGCAGGGCGACGGCGTGACCGCCGTTGTCGCGTACGACACCCTTCGGCTTCCCGGTCGTCCCGGACGTGTAGAGGATGTAGAGCGGGTCGGTCGCAGCGACCGGGACGCACTCGAGGACCGGGGTCGCCGCGGCTGCCGCCGTCGTCCAGTCGTGATCGCGGCCGGGGACGAGCGTCGCCTCGACGAAGGGGCGCTGCAGGATCACGCACGCGTCGGGGGTGTGGTCGGCGAGGTCGATCGCGGCGTCGAGCAGCGGCTTGTAGGGGATGACCCGGTCGACCTCGATGCCGCCCGACGCGGACACGATCACCTTCGGCGTCGCGTCGTCGATGCGCACGGCGAGCTCGTGGGGTGCGAACCCGCCGAAGACGACGGAGTGCACGGCGCCGAGGCGCGCGCAGGCGAGCATCGCGACGACCGCCTCGGGGATCATCGGGAGGTACACGATGACCCGGTCCCCCCGCCCGACCCCGAGCCCGCGGAGCACCCCGGCGAAGCGCTGCACCTCCGCCGTGAGTTCGGCGTAGGTGAGGGTGCGCACGGTGCCGGTGACGGGGGAGTCGTACACGATCGCCGCCTGGTCGGCCCGTTCGGGCAGGTGCCGGTCGAGCGCGTTGGCACACGTGTTGAGCACGCCGTCGGGGAACCAGCGCACGAAGGGATCACCGCTGCGGTCGAGCACAGTCGTCGGGGCGACCACCCAGTCGATCGCCCGGGCTGCGTCGGCCCAGAACCCTTCCGGGTCCTCGATCGACCGCCGGTACACCTCGTCGTAGGACGCCATGGGACGCATGCTCGCACACGGTCGCGGTCGGGTGTCGTCGGTGCGTCGGTACGATCGCCCGGTGCTGCTGCTCCCGCCCGACGACGTCGAACGCGCCGCAGCGTTGCTGCGGGCGGGCGAACTGGTGGGGCTGCCGACCGAGACCGTGTACGGCCTCGCCGCCGACGCGACCGACGAGCGTGCGGTGCGAGCGGTGTTCGCGGCGAAGGGCCGGCCGGCCGGCCACCCGTTGATCGTCCACCTGCACGACCCGGAGGAGCTGACCCGCTGGGCGGACCGCCCGGGTGACGACGCGCTGCGGCTCGCCGCGGCGTGCTGGCCCGGCCCGCTGACGCTGGTGGTCCGCCGGGGTCCGGGGATCGCGGATGCGGTCACCGGTGGGCGGGACACGGTCGGGTTGCGGGTCCCCGACCACGAGGTCGCACGAGCGGTGATCCGTGCGGCCGGGGTGCCGGTCGCGGCGCCGTCGGCGAACCGGTTCGGTCGGGTCAGCCCGACGACGGCCACCGACGTCGTCCACGAGCTCGGCGACCGTGTGGCCGCGGTGATCGACGGCGGGCCGTGCCGCATCGGCGTCGAGTCGACGATCGTCGAGGTCGTCGGCGCCGTCCCGGTGCTGCTGCGTCCCGGCGGCGTCCCGGTCGAACTCGTCGAGGAGGTCCTCGGCCGGCCCGTGGAACGGGTGGCGGTCGGCCCGTCGCGTGCGTCGGGGATGTTGGCGTCGCACTACGCACCCGCGACGGCGGTCGCGCTCGTCGCGGTGGACGAGCTCGCCGCCCGGGTGGGTGCCGCACTCGGGCGTGGGGCGCGGGTCGGGGTGTTGGCACCGGCCGGCGTCGCCGGCGCTGGCCTGCCGGGCGAGGTCGTGCTCCTCGACCCACCCGTTGATCTCGCCGCGTACGCGCGCACGCTCTACCGGCGTCTGCGCGACGCCGACGACCTGGGGGTGACGGAACTGTTCGTCGTGCCGCCGCCGCCCGACGGTCTCGGTCTCGCCGTGTTGGACCGGTTGCGCAAGGCGGCCGCACCCCGGCCCGACTGAGCGGGCGCGGGGTACCCGTTCAGCCGCCGATCGCCTCTGCGATGACGAGGTCGACGATCTGCTCGTCGTCGTAGCCGAGCAGGTCTCGCAGGACCGTCTCGTTGTGCTCGCCGTAGATCGGCCCGCCCTGCTCGACGATCGCCGGGGTGCGGGAGAGCCGGAAGCGCGTTCCTTCGATCCAGGTGATGCCGTCGGCCTGGCTGGCGTGGGTCACCTTGCGGAAGTGTTCCCGATGGACGAGCTGGGGGTCCTCGAAGCACTCGACGGTGTTCTGCACCTGGTGCGCGGGCACGCCGATCGCCCACAGGCGTTCCTGCGCAGCTGCCGGCGGGAGCGTGGCGGTCCACGCGGCGACGACCGCGTCGAGGTCGCGCCGGCGGGCGAGACGCCCGGCGGTGTCGAGGCCGGCGAGGTCGGCGGGGGCACCGATCTCCGCGGCGAGGCGGGCCCAGTCGGCGTCGTCGCGGCAGGCCACGGCGATCCACTGGTCGTCGCCGGCGGCGGGGTACACGCCGTGCGGTGCGAGCTCGTGGTCGTCGTTGCCGCGTCGTTCGACGACGCGGCCGTTCACCGACGTGTCGAGCAGCGCGGTGGCGAGGAACGGCATCGACCCCTCGGCCTGGGAGAAGTCGATGTACTGCCCCTCACCGGTGCGCCGGTGGTGTTCGACGGCAGCGAGGATCGTCGCCGCCCAGACACGCGGTGACGTGTAGTCGGTGTACGCGCCGAACGGTCCGGACGGCGGCCGGTCGGGCCAGCCGGTGATGTTGAAGAACCCGGACACGGCGCCCGCCATGGTGCCGAACCCGGCGAGTTCGGCCCACGGGCCGTCCTGGCCCATGAGGCAGCTCGACGCCATGACGATGTCGGGCTTGATCGCCCGCACGGCCTCGTAGGACAGCCCGAAGTTGCGCATCGCCTTCGGGGAGAACGACTCGATCACGACGTCGGCCCACCGGATGAGGTCCTCGACGACGGGACGGGCTGCGTCGACGCCGAGGTCCAGCGCGAGACCGAGCTTGCCGGCGTTCATGTTCTGGTAGAGCCCGGAGTCCTCGACGCTGGCCGCCGCGCCGTTGTCACGGAACGGCAGCAGCGTGCGGGCGGTGTCCATGCGGGTCGGGGAGTCGATGCGCACGACCGTCGCGCCGTAATCGGCGAGGACACGGCTCGCGGCCGGTCCGGCCATCACCCAGCAGAAGTCGAGGACCTTCAGTCCCTCGAGCGGGCGTCGGACGGCGCCGGCGCCCCGTCGTGGTCCCTCGACCGCCGGGGTGCGGGCACCTTCGGCGAGCACCTCGGCCGTGTGCTCGCCGAGGCGGGGCGGACCGGGCAGGACGGGCCGCGGGGTCGCCGAGAACTTCGCGACGCGACCGGGGAACCGCACGGTGCCGTGGCCGGGCATCGGGACGTCGTCCCAGAGGCCGCGTGCCCCGAGGTGCGGGCTGTCGAGCACCTCCTGGGTGGTGAGGACGGGGACGACGAGCAGTTGACGGGTGAACGCCGCCTCGAGCAGTTCCGCCTTCGTCTTCGTCGCGAAGAACGAACCGAGGCATCCGAGCACCCGCTGGTACTCCGACACCGGTTCGGTGCCGCCGAGGAGCAGGGTCGTGTAGTTGACCCAGTCCTTGTCGCGGGTCGCCTCGTCGCAGTGGCCCTCCTCGCAGACCCAGCTCAGGAGCCGCTTCGTGTACGGGGCGATCGCCGCACCGAAGAGGAACGTGACCGAGACGTTGCCGTCCTTGCACGGCCAGGCGAGCTGCAGCGTGATCGGGCCGACGTTCACGCCGCCCGACACGCGCGACAGGTGGGTGGAGTTCAGCGGGTGGGCGAGGATCATCGACTGGGCAGCGTGCAGCATCGACTGCTGTGCCGACATGTCGACGTGCTGGCCGAGCCCGGAGTGGTTCTGGCGCTCGTGGAGGGCGATCAGCGCGGCGGCGGCACCCTCGACCGCCGCGTGGTGGTACGACTGCGGGACCGGGATGCGCACCGGCGGGCGGTCCCGGTCGCCGGTGAGGGACAGCTGCCCGGCGGACGCGTGGACGGTGAGGTCGGTGACCGGGAGGTTCGCCTTCGGTCCGTCGGAACCGAACGCCGTGATGCTCAGGTGGACGAGGGCCGGGTTCGCTGCGGCGAACACCTCGCGGCCGAGGCCGATCGCCTCGAGTGCACCGGGGTCGGCGGACTCGACGAGGACGTCCGCGCCGGCGACGAGGCGGAGCAGATCGGCCCGCCCCTCGTCGGTGGTGATGTCGAGGACCACGGAACGCTTGCCCCGGTTCATCCCCCAGAACGGCAGGGATCCTTCGGGGTCGACGACGTCGCCCGCGAAGGGGGCGAGCCGCCGCGAGCGGGAACCGCCGGGGGGTTCGACGAGCACCACGTCGGCGCCGAGGCCGGCGAGGATCTGGCCACAGAGCTGGCCGCGTTCGTCGGAGAGGTCGATGACGCGGTAGGGAGTGAGCATGACGGACAGGCTAGTGCGAGTGTGACATCGGTCTCATGGGGTGGGACGCGGTTGCCGGACCCGGATGACGGCGAACGGTTCCCCGTCGTCCGGGCGGGCGGCAGGGCCGACGGGGCGCGTCTGCTCTTCGCCGTCCACGGGTACGCCCGCGATCCGTGGGCGGTGCTGCAGCTCGCCGAGCTCGTCGACCCGGCCGGTCGATTCGCGCACGTCGCGCCCCGCGGCCCGCACCAGGGGGGTTCGGGGTCGTCGTTCTACCGGGTCGACTTCGCCACCCGGACCCTCGACGAGGCGAGCTTCGCCGCCGCGCTCGCCGCGCTCGGCCGGACGTTCGACGCCGTCTGTGCCGAGGGAGGGTTCGATCCATCGGCAGCGGTGCTGTTCGGGTTCTCCCAGGGTGCCGGGCTTGCGCTGGCGCTCGCCTTCGGCCGGTCGGACCGCCCGCCGCCCGCCGCCGTCGTCGCCCTGAGCGGCCCGCTCCACCCCGACCATCGCGTCGACTGGGACGACGGGCGGGCCCGTGGGGTGCACCTCTTCCTCGCCCACGGCGACGCCGACCCGATCTTCGAACCCGCGCAGCGGCGCGCCGCGGCGTCGCGGTTCGGCCGTGCCGGTGCGCTCCTCACCGAACGCACCTACCCCTTCGCCCACGAGGTGTCGGCGGAGGAGCTCAGCGAGGTCCGGGAGTGGCTTGCCGAGCGGTGAGCGCCCCGGCCGTCATCGCGATCACGACGGCCATGCCGACGAGCTGCCAACCGACGATCGCCTCGTCGAGGAAGATCGCAGCGAGCACCACGGCGACGAGCGGCTGACCGAGTCCGATCAGCGACGTCTGGGTGATCGGCAGGTGCGGTGCCGCCCAACCCATGAGCAGGTGCCCGGTGCCTGCCGTCGCGATGATCGCCAGGATTCCGAGCCATTCCGTCGGTCCCCCCGGGCCGAGTGCCCGTTCGGTCGCGAGCGCGATGGGCACGAGCACGGCGGCCGCGGTCGGCAGCATGTTCGCCTGCAGTTCGATCGCCTCCATGTCGGCCCGGGCCTTCTTCGTGGTGACCGCGTAGGCGACCCATGCGGCCAGCGACCCGACGCAGAGGAGATCCCCGCGGGCGCTCCACTGCACCGTCGACGTCGAGCCGAACACGACGAGCGCGACGCCGCCGACCGCACCGATCGACAGCAGCACCTCGCGCCGGCCGACCCGTTCCCCGAACATCCGGTTCGACAGCAGCAGGATCGGCAGGGGTTGGAGCGACTGGATGATCGTCGCGTTCGCGACGGTCGTCGACTTCACGCCGACGAAGAACAGGACGTTCGTGAGCGCGTAGCTGACGCCGACGAGCGCGCCGGTGCGCAACGTCGCCGCCTTCGGCCATCGGCCACGGAAGCCGGACACCACGACGTACAGCGCAGCGGCCCATGCGATCCGGTGCATGCTCAGCACGGTGCCGGGCAGGTCGACGGTCTTCGCGAGTGCCGAGCCGGCCGGCCACAGCACGACCGCGGCGAGCATGGCAGCGAGCGCCCGCCCCCGAACGCCCATCGTCGCCCCCCGCTCCACCGTCGGGCGGTTCCCGGCGGTGGTAGCGCAGCGTAGGTGGGGAGGTAATGTCAGAACGTCATCCGCGGGGGCGGACGACGCGAGGGGGAACGACCGATGACGGGGGAGCGGAACGTGCTCGGCCGGGAAGATCTGGGGTCGATCGACATCCACTCGATCGCGAAGTACCAGCGCGAGGGGTACCCGTGGGCGGAGTGGGATCTGCTGCGGCGTGAGGCGCCCGTGTTCTGGTACGAACGCGACGACATCGAACCGTTCTGGGCGATCACGCGCTACGACGACGTGCACGCCATCGGTCGTGACGCCGACCGGTTCATCAACGGTGGCAAGCGTCTGCGGCTCGCGTCGCGTGGGCACGACGAGCGCATGTTCGAGGTGAAGCGCAAGCGCGACGCCGCGTACGGCTGGGACCCCGACGAGCCATTCGACATGGTGTTCATGGACGACCCCCAGCACCAGGCGTTCCGCTCGATCACGAACCGCGAGTTCACGCCGGCGCGCTGTCGGAAGATGGCGGCCTCGCTCGCCGACCACGCCCGCCGGTTCGTCGACGAGTTCGAGGCGCGGCTCCGGTCCGGCGAGGGCACCGACCTCGTCGACGACCTCGCCGTCAAGCTCCCGCTCGCCACGATCTGCGAGATGATGGGCGTCCCCGTCGACGACTACGCCGACATCTGGCGGTGGACGGACTCGATGTTCGACTCCGACGCGATGACGTGGTCGTTGCCGGGCGAGGACAAGCCGACGATGCGTCGGCGGCTGCGCACCGAGTTCCACGAGTACCTCATGGACCTCATCGAGTCGAAGCGGCACAGCGACGGCGACGATCTCGCCACCAAGCTGGTGCGGGCCACCGTCGACGGTCACGAGCTCACGGAACAGCAGCTCTATGGCTACCTGTCGCTGCTCATCGCAGCGGGCAACGAGACCACGCGCAACGCGACGTCGCGCGGGCTGCTCGCCCTCATGGAGCACCCCGACCAGATGGCGTTGCTCGTCAGCGAACCCGGTCGCCACGTCGAGACCGCTGTCGAGGAGATCCTCCGCTGGACGTCACCGGTGATCCAGTTCGCCCGCACGGCAACCGAGGACGTCGAGTTGCACGGGCAGACGATCCGCCGGGGCGACACCGTCGGCATCTGGTACCCGTCCGCGAACCGGGACGACGCGATGTTCGACGAGCCGTACCGGTTCGACATCACCCGCGACCCGAACTACCACCTGGCGTTCGGCCACGGACCGCACTTCTGTCTCGGTGCGAACCTGGCGCGGTGGGAGCTGCGGGCGATGTTCCAGGAGTTGTCGACCCGTCCGTGGTTGACGGAGCTCCACACGACGGGTTCGCCGACCTGGCTGGTCGACCTCCACGTCGGTGGGATCCACCACCAGAAGGTGGCGCTCGCCGGCGCCTGATCCCCGCTCAGAGCAGGGAGCGGAGCAGGGTGCGGGTGCGCTCCTTGTCCTCCGGCGGGCCGAACAGCGAGGCGACGACGTCGGTCGCGCCCGCGGCCACGAGGTCCTCGAGTGCGAGTCGTACCGTCGCCTCGTCGCCGATGATCGCCACGTCGCCCGGGCTCTCGGCACCTTCACGGTCGAGCATCGCCCGGTAGGAGGGCAGGGTCCCGTACATGGCGAACGTCCGGTTCGCCCGGGCCCGCACGCCCTCGACGTCGTCGGTCACGCACACGGGCAGGCCGGCGACGATGCGTGTCGCACCCCGGTCCGCCTCGCGCGCCGCGGTGGTGATCCGCGGGGTGATGTGCTCGCCGAGCGTCCGCGGGCCGACCATCCACGTGATCGTGCCGTCCGCGACCGCTCCCGCGAGTCGCAGCATCGCCGGGGCGAGCGCAGCGAGCAGGACCGGCGGGGCGGCGACGCCACGCACCGACAGCTGGCCGACCGCGGTGACGGTCTCGCCCCGGGCGTCGGCCGCCTCACCGCGCAGCAACGGCTGCAGGGCGGCGAGGTACTCGCGCATGTGGACGGCAGGACGGTCGAAGGAGTAGCCGAGCATCCCCTCGATGACGACCTTGTGGGACAGGCCGATGCCGAGCGCGAGGCGGCCGCCGGTGAGGGCCTGCACGGTCAGCGCCTGACCGGCGAGCGCCATCGGATGCCGGGGATAGGTGGGCACGACGGCGGTGCCCAGTTCGATGTCGGGGACCTCGCGTCCGGCGACACCGAGCAGGGTGAGGGTGTCCCAACCGAACACCTGCGGCACCCATGCCGACGCGAACCCGTCCGCGTGGGCGGCGGCGATGCCGGCGACGAAGTCGTCGGGCGAGCCGGCGAGGAGATCTCCGAGGAACAGTCCGATCTTCATGTCCGGGACGCTACCGCCCGGCCCCGGACGTGTCGCCGCTCACGGATCAGCTGGTGAGCAGGGAGCGCACCTCGGCGAGACGTTCGGTGGAGGCGACGACGGCGCGCTGGTCGACCGCGACGTGGCGCACGATCACGTCGGTGTACCCGGCGCGTCCGAGCTCGTCGAACCGTGCGGCGACCTCGTCGGGGGCGCCGACGACGAGCACGTCGGGCGGGAACCCGCGGTACCCGCCGGCGAGCACGGCGGCCGCGGTGCGTCGTGCTTCGGCGGCGTCGGCACCCACGTAGACGTCGCGGCGGATTGCGACGGGACCGGGGGTGCTGCCCGCGGCCGCGCACGCGGCCCGGTAGTACGCGGCGCGGTCCGCCGCGGCGGCGACGTCGAGGTCGGGTGTGGCGAGGAACCCGTCGCAGAGCCGGGCGGCCCGGTCGAGCGCGGCGTCGGCGGTGCCGCCGAGCCAGTACTCGACCGGCTCCTCGGGGACGGGTGCGATCCGGGTCCCGTCGACCTCCTCGCCGGCGAGCAGGCGTCGGAGGACCGACAGATTCGTCTCGAAGGGTCCGACCCGACGGCGCAGGTCGCCACCGAGCGCGGCGAACTGGCGCGCACCGTGCCCGAGCGACACCTGCAGCACGAACCGGCCCGAGCCGAACGCGGCAAGCGTGCCGACCTGTTCGGCGAGCAGGACCGGGTGCCACAGGGGCAGCAGGCACAGGATGCCGAACGGTGCATCCCCCCACTCGGCGAGGAGCCGTCCCATCGTCGGCACGTTCTGGAAGTAGTTCGCCGGTCCCGTTCCGTGGTGGTCGCCGACGAAGAGGCTGTCGAGTCCGGCGCGCCGGGCCGCCCGCACCCGGTCGACGAGGCCTGCGGCGAGCGTCCGGGGTGGGACGCCCGCCGGGTAGGCCGTGGTGAGCGAGATGCCGATGCGCACCGGGTCGTCGTTCAGGCGTCGATGTCGATCTCGGTGATCCGGATCAGTTCGCCGCCGTCGAGCACCATCGTGTGCCCGGTCATCCAGCTCGCCGCCGCGCTGAGGAACAGCGCCGCCTCGCCGATGTCCTCCGGCTCGCCGAGGCGCTTGAGCGGGTAGATCTCGGCGACCTTGGGCCCGCGGTCGCCTTCCCAGAGGATCTTCGCGAAGTCGGTGCGGATGAGGCCGGGGGCGATGCAGTTCACCCGCACCTGCGGGCCGAGTTCGGCGGCGAGCTGCTTCGTCATGTGGATGAGCGCCGCCTTGAACACGCAGTACACGCCGAGCGATCCCGACGTGGTGAACCCGCCGACCGACGCGATGTTCAGGACGCTGCCGCCGTGGTCGCGCATCCAGCGCTGCCATGCGAGCTGGGTCCACATGAACGGCCCGCGGAGGTTCACCTCGTGCGTCTTGTCCCAACGGGACAGTTCGCAGTCGATCGCCGGGCCGGCGTGCGGGTTCGTCGCCGCGTTGTTCACGAGCACGTCGAGGGCGCCGAAGCGTTCGATCGTCGCCTCGATCGCCGCGGCGGCGTCCTCCTCACGACCGACGTGGCCGGCGAACCAGGCGACGTCGCCGCCGAGTTCCGCCGCTGCGGCCTCGAGGCCCTCGGCCTTGCGCGACACGAGCATCACCGACGCACCCGCGTCGACGAACGCCTTGGCGATGCCCTTGCCGATTCCACGCGACGCGCCCGTGACGATCGCGACCTTGCCGTCCATGCGAAGTTCCATGGCGCGGGAGCGTAGAGCGGGACGGCGGTAGCGTGCGCCCGTGCCCGCACCGATCGTCGCCGTCACCCGCAGCCTGCCCGACCCCGGGATCGCACCGTTGGTCGCCGCCGGGTTCGAGGTGCGCCATCGCGACGTCGACGGCCCGTGCCCGCCGGAGGAGCTCCACGAGCTCGTGCGCGGGGTCGACGGGGTGTTCGCGCTGCTGACCGAACGGGTCGACGAGGCGTTCCTCGACGCCGCCGGGCCGCAGCTCCGGGTGGTGGCGAACATGGCCGTCGGGTTCGACAACGTCGACGTCCCGGCGTGCACCGCACGCGGCGTGCAGATCACCAACACGCCGGACGTGTTGACCGACGCGACCGCCGACCTGGCGTGGGCGCTGATCCTCGGTGCGGCGCGCCGGGTGCCCGAGGCCGACCGTCTCGTGCGGTCCGGTTCGTGGCAGGGCTGGCGGCCGATGGACCTGCTCGGTCTCGGTGTCGCCGGGAAGACGCTCGGCATCCTCGGGATGGGCAAGATCGGCGCGGCGGTCGCCCGGCGGGCCGGCGGGTTCGGGATGCGCATCCGGTACCACAACCGCACGCCGAGCCCGGACGCAGCGGCGCTCGGCGCCGAGCTCGTCGACCGGGCGACGCTGTTCGCCGATTCCGACGTGGTGGTGCTCACGGCTCCGTCGACGCCGGAGACCCACCACGTCGTCGACGCGGCGGTGCTCGCCTCGATGAAGCCGTCGGCGATCCTCGTGAACGTCGCCCGGGGACCGCTCGTCGACGAGGCGGCGCTCGTGGCGGCCTTGCGGGCACGCACCATCACCGCGGCCGGTCTCGACGTCTACGAGTTCGAACCCCGGCTCGTCGACGGGTTGACCGACTGCGAGAACTCGGTGCTGCTCCCCCATCTCGGGTCGTCGACGATCGAGGCACGGGCGGCGATGGTGGAGTTGGCGTGCGCCAACATCGTCGCCGTCCTCGGCGGCGACGCGCCGCTCACCCCGGTGAACCGTCCCGACCCCCGGGGGTGAGCACCGTCCCCGACGCGACCAGCGCGTCGATGCGGGCGTCGTCGTACCCGGTCTCCCGGAGTACCTCGACGGAGTGCTCGCCGAGGCGCGGGGCGGTCCGTCGCAGGCCGCCCGGTGTGCGGGAGAACGTGTAGGGCACGCCGGGCTGGCGCAGGGTGCCGAGCGCGGGGTGCTCGACCTCCTCGAAGAACCCGAACGACGCCAGGTGCGGGTCGGCGAGGACCTCGTCGAGGGTCTGGACCTTCGCCGCCGGGATCCCGGCACCGTCGAGGAGGGGCAGCCACTCCTCCGACGTGCGTGTCGCGAAGACCGCGTCGAGCTCGGCCATCCACGCCGCATGGTGTTCGGTGCGCGCGACCCGGTCGCAGAACCGCGGGTCGGCGAGCCAGTCGGTGCGACCGACGAGTGCAGCGAGGCGTTCCGCCTGCGGGTCGGTGTAGGGGAGGATGCACATGCTCCCGTTCGCAGTGCGGTGCGTGCGCCGGTCGGGCGAGAGGATGCGGGTGTAGCCGGGGGGTGCGAGCGGGGGCACGAAGGTCGCGTCGAGCAGGTGCTCGAGCAGCAGGTAGCTCGTCATCACCTCGAACATCGGCACGACCACCTCCTGACCGCGGCGCTCGGGGTCGCGTTCCCGGGCGAACAGCGCGGCGGCGACGGCGAACGCGAGGTTCACGCCGACGGTCTTGTCGACGATCAGGGTCGGCACGAACCGGGCGGCACCGAGGTGCAGTTCCTGGAGCGCCAGCAGCCCGCTCTGCGCCTGGATGACGTCGTCGTACGCAGGTCGGTCGCCGTAGGGGCCGCGCGGGTCGTACCCGGCGGCGACACCGAAGACGATCGAGGGGTTCACCGCGCTGAGCGACGCGTGGTCGAGTCCGAGGCGACGGGCTGCGGGTCGACGGATGTTGTGCAGCACGACGTCCGCGCCGGCGACGAGGTCGTGGAGGACGTCGAGCGCGGCGGGCTGCTTCAGGTCGAGGGCGATCGACCGCTTGTTGCGGTTCATCGTGAGGAACAGCGATCCCATCGCCGGGACGCGTTCCGTGCCGACGTACCGCATGAGGTCACCGGCGGGTGCCTCGACCTTGACGACGTCGGCACCGAGGTCGGCGAGGAGCATCGTCGCGTACGGGCCGAGGACGACCGAGGTGAGGTCGACGATACGGACGCCGTGGAAGGGGCCGGTGGTCACGCCCGGCAGCATGGCACGCCGCGACGAGGGTTCACGCTCACGAAACGTTGCCGAAACAGCAGTTCCGTACCGTCGTGCCCCATGGAGGTGCAGCGCGTCCACTGGCCGACGGAGTCCGACCGCCTGGAGCAGCTCCGGGCTGCCGGAGCGGCGCGTCTGCTGCTCGTAGATCCGGCGGTGGCGCCGCCGGTGGTCGTGGACGAACTCGAGGACTGGATCCGCCTGCCTGCGGCACGCGCCGACCTCGACCGCCGGTGCGAGACGCTCGCCGCACGGGCGGCGGCCCGGCGACGGTCTGCCCCCGTCGTCGATGCGTGGGGGGTGCTCTCCTACGGGGGTGACACGGTCGTGCTCACACCGCTCGAGGCGCGTCTCGCCCGGGTGCTCGCCGAGGACTTCGGTCGACTCGTGAGTCGGGAGCGTCTGAACGACGCAGGTTGGCCGGACGGGTTCAGCGGTCGGAACACCCTCGACGTGCACATCCTGCGGCTCCGCCGCCGCTTCGCCGAGGTCGGCCTCGTGGTCCGGACCGTGCGCTCCCGGGGCTACCTGCTCGACGTCGCCGCCCTCGACGCCGCGTCGACGGCCTGATCGTCCCCCGACGCGCCGAGGGGCGGCACGGCCGGTGGCCGTACCGCCCCTCGGGCGGGGGGAGTGGGGACGTGCTCCGTCAGGCGGTGCGGGCTGCCGACGGCGCGTTGCCCGCCTCACCGCCGCCGAAGCCGCGGTGGCCGCCGCGGGGGCCGCGCTCGCCGGGTGCGGGCGGGGTGCGGTCGAGCATCTCGTTGGCCTTGGTGGTGGCGTTCGCCCGGAGTTCGGCGGCCTTCTCGGCGCTGATGCGTCCGTCGGCGACACCCTGGTCGATGCGGGTGTTCGCTTCGGCGACGATGGCGTCGACGACGGCCTGGGGGTTCACGCCCTGCTGGGTCGCGATCGCCCGGAGGGTGCTGCCGGACTGGAGTGCGGTACGGAGGGCTTCGGCGTCGAGGCCGAGCACCTGGGCGATCGCCTCACCGCCGCCGAAGCCGCGATGGCCGCCGCGGGGGCCGCGCTCGCCGGGTGCGGGCGGGGTGCGGTCGAGCATCTCGTTGGCCTTGGTGGTGGCGTTCGCCCGGAGTTCGGCGGCCTTCTCGGCGCTGATGCGTCCGTCGGCGACACCCTGGTCGATGCGGGTGTTCGCTTCGGCGACGATGGCGTCGACGACGGCCTGGGGGTTCACGCCCTGCTGGGTCGCGATCGCCCGGAGGGTGCTGCCGGACTGGAGTGCGGTACGGAGGGCTTCGGCGTCGAGGCCGAGCACCTGGGCGATCGCCTCACCGCCGCCGAAGCCGCGATGGCCGACCATGGCGCCGTTGCCGCCGTCCGCGCCGGCGAAGGTCGGCAGGACGACGGCGGCGCCGGCGATGGTCCCGCCGGTGATCGCAGCGCCGAGAGCGATGGTTGCGAGGGTCTTGCGCATCGTGGAGGCTCCTCGTGGAGGTCGTGTGCCGGTCGATCCGACACGTGGACAGCATCGGCGCCGTCGGTAAGGAGTGTCGCGGGTCGAGGTAAGACCCGGGTGTGAGTGCCGGGGCGCTCAGGTGGGGACCGGTGTCAGACCGAACGTGATGCCGACGACCGCTCCGCCGTCGGGGTGGTTCGTGGCGAAGGCCCGGCCGCCGTGCGCGGTGGCGACCTGGTGCACGATGGCGAGGCCGAGACCGGAACCGGGAAGAGTCCTTGCCGTGACGGACCGGTAGAACCGGTCGAAGATGCGCGGCAGGTCCTCGGGCGGGATGCCCGGACCGTGGTCCCGCACGGTCACCGTCGTGCCGTCGAGGGCGATCTCGACCGGGCTGTCGTCGGGCGCGAACTTCGCAGCGTTGTCGCACAGGTTCGTGAGCGCCCGT
This sequence comes from uncultured Acidimicrobiaceae bacterium, assembly GCA_964453335.1. Lineage (GTDB taxonomy): Bacteria > Actinomycetota > Acidimicrobiia > Acidimicrobiales > CAIXPF01 > VGBO01. The sequence continues at coordinate 20,309 of CAYVOK010000007.1, read as the reverse complement.
TCGATCGAGCCGGGGTGTCCGACGAGGAGCGCCCCGGTCCCGGTGACCGTGAACGGGCGGCCGTGGCGACGCGCCGAACGGTCGGCCACGCGGTCGACGACGACGGCGAGGTCGACCGCGACGGGGGCCTGGTCGTCGCGGCCCTCGGCGGCGAGCTGCACGAGTTCCTCGACGAGACCGCCGAGATCGACGAGCTCACTCCGCAGATCCGCGACCACGGCGCCCCGACGGTCGGCGTCGAGGTCGGGGAACCGGTCGAGGACGTCGAGGTTCGTCCGCAGGCTCGTCAGCGGTGTCCGGAGTTCGTGGGCGGCGTCCTGCACGAGGCGCTGCTGGTTCGCCCGTGCCGCCGTGAGTGCCTCGAGCATCGACCGGAACGACCGGCCGAGACGGCCGGTCTCGTCTCGTCGACCGACGTCGACGCGGTCGGGATCGACCGCGGTCACGTCTGCGGCGGTGGCGATCTCCTCGGCGGCGGTGGCGAGCCGTTCGAGCGGTCGTGCCGTGCGCCGGGCGGCGAGCCAGCCGAGCAGGGCCGCCGCGACGACCACGGCGGCACCGATGAGGGCGAACTGGCGCCGGAGCTCGGCGAGGACCCGTTCGTCGCCGCGCATCGACACGGCGAGCTGCACGGCGCCGCCGCCGGCGAGGCCGACGGTCCGGATCCGGTACGGCTCGCCGTCGACGGTCTCGGTCCGGGTGGCCGCCGGCGGTCGACCGGCCGCCGCGAGAGCGGCGATGCGGCGATCCCGAGCGGAGACCGGGAGTTCGACCCCACCGGAGGAGAGCACAACGGCACCGTCTGCGTCGAGCACCTGCAGCTCGGTGTCGGACCGCACGACGTCCTCGATCCCGCCGAGGCCTGCTCGGTTGCCCCGTCCGGGCCGGTTTCCGTCGGTGGCGATACGCCCGAGTGCCGGCAGGAGCGCCGTCCGCTCCGCGAGGAACCGGTCGGTCTCGCCGAGGAGGCGGTCGGCGACGGACCGGTACGCGACGACGGTCGTCGCGCCGACGGCGAGCGATGCGAGGACGGCGAGCACGGCGGCGAGTCGCCAGCGGAGGCTCATGACGTCCGCAGGGTGTACCCGACCCCGCGCACGGTCTGGATGAGCCGCTCCTCGCCCGCCTCCTCGGTCTTGCGGCGGAGGTACCCGATGTAGACGGCGAGGTTCTTCGAGTCCGGACCGAAGTCGTAACCCCAGATGCGGTCGTAGATCGTCGACGCGTCGAGCACGATGCCGCTGTTGCGGGCGAGCAGCTCGAGCAGGTCGAACTCGGTCTTGGAGAGTTCGACCTCGCGTTCTCCCCGCCAGACGCGGCGTCCGGCCCGATCGATGCGCAGGTCGCCGACGACGAGCCCGTCGTCGGCCGGGTCGGGGACGTGGTTGCGACGCAGGAGGGCCCGGATCCGGGCGAGGAGTTCGTCGAGGGCGAACGGCTTCGGGAGGTAGTCGTCGGCACCGGCGTCGAGTCCGGACACCCGGTCGGGGACCTCGGCGCGGGCGGTGAGGATCAGGATCGGTGTGCGGTCCCCCTGGGCGCGGAGGCGTCGGCAGGCGGACAGGCCGTCGAGGCGGGGCATCATCACGTCGAGCACGATCAGGTCGGGGCCGTGCTCTGCGACGGCCGCGAGGAGTGCCTCGCCGTCGCCGACGGCGTGGACCCGGTACCCCTCGAGGTCGAGCGCCCGTTCGAGCGCGGTGCGTACCGCCCGGTCGTCCTCGGCGACGACGACGAGCGCCCGGTCGTCGGTGGTCATCGCACACCTCCGAGGGGTGCCGGGTACGTGCCGGCGGCGACCTCGGCGGCGATCGCCGCTCGGACGTCGTCGGCGTCGGTCGGGTAGGTGACGCCGTGCCAGACGGCGTCGGTCCGGTGCACCCGCACCGTGGCACGCCCGGCCGCCGCAGCGGCGCCGAGCACCCCGGGGAGGATGAACTCCGCCGTCTCGCCGGCCGTGGTGACGAACGGTTCCCATGCCGTGGCGAGCTCGTCGAGGATCGAGGGTCGCAGGCCCAGCAGGTTCATCGACACCGGCCGGTCGTCGTCGAGCACGACGCCGTGGCCGTCGACCTCACCGTGGATCCGACCGTCGTCGCCGCGACCGATCGCATAGGTCTCGACGAGGTCGGCGAGGTTCCCGGCGTCGTCGACGGTGCACACGCCCCGCGACACCGTGCCGCCCGGCGACAGGGTGGCGGCCAGGCGGTACGCGACCAGGTGGTGCTCGTGGTCGTCACCCGGGCTGCGCAGTGCCGTGGCGAGGACGCGCAGTCCGTCCCGACCGTAGAAGTCGTCGGCGTTCACGACGCCGAACGGTCCGGGGAGTTCCGCCGCGGCGGCGAGCACGGCGTGCCCGGTACCCCACGGCTTGGGGCGCGACGGCCCGAACCGGTCCTGCAGCACGAGCACGTGGTCGAGGTCGTTCCCGTGCACGGCGCGCAGGTGTGCGGTCACGGGATCGACGAGGTCGCTGCGCACGATGAACACGAACCGTTCGAAGCCGACGATGCGGGCGTCGTGGATCGTGTAGTCGAGCACCGCCTCACCGTGTGGGCCGACCTCGGCGAGCTGCTTCGTCCCGCCGAAGCGCGACCCGAGGCCGGCGGCGAGCACGACCAGGGTGAGCGGCGGGGACGGCACGCCCGCAGCCTATGGCGCGCCGCCGTCGGCGGGGCTAGACCGGTTCGATCCAGCGGGTGAACACGTCGGCGCACCGGGCGAGCTCGTCGAGGGTGACGAACTCGACCGCCTTGTGGGCGTCGTCGATGGATCCCGGTCCGAAGACGACCATCTCGTCGGCGAAGCCGTGATAGCGCAGCGCGTTCGTCCCGTACGGCGCGACCTCGGGCACCGATCCCGCCCACTCGGCGAGACGGCGGACGAAGGACGAGTCGGGCGACTGGTAGAACGCGCCGGTCCCGAGGTAGGTGCGGGTGAAGGTGACCGGGAGCGGGCACGCCCGTTCGATGAGCGCCGCGAGCTCGGCGGCGACGACCTCGTTGTCCTCGAAGGGGACGACCCGGCGGCCCACCGTGAGCGTGCACCGGTCCGGGACCACGTTGCCGCCGGTGCCGCCGCTGACGAGGGTGACGGTGAGCGTGCCGCGCCCGACCTCGGTGTCCGCGTCGAGGGTCTGCAGGCGCTGGTGCTCCTCGTCGAGCGCGACGATCAGCCGTGCGGCGGCGGTGATCGCGTTCCGACCGAGGTGCGGGGTCGCCGAGTGTGCGGACGCACCGGTGATCTCGACGTCGAAGCTCACCCCGCCCTTGTGCCCGTAGATCGGGGCGCACATGGTCGGTTCGGCGACGATCAGTTCGGTCGGTCGCAGCGATCGGCGTTCCGCCCAGGTACGGAACGCCTCGGCGCCAATGAGGCCGCCCGCCTCCTCGGACACGGTGCCGACGAGCACGAGGTTGTGGCGTGGCGAACGCCCCTCGGCCCGGGCGGCCTCGAGGACGGCGAGCATCGTGCCCATGGATGCCTTGGTGTCGACCGCCCCGCGCCCGTACACCCGGCCGTCTGCGATCCGACCGTCGAAGGGGTCACCGGTGCAGTGCTCCACGGTGACCGTGTCGGTGTGGGAGTCGAGCACGAGCCAGCGGTCGGTCCGCCCCTCCCAGATGCCGTACACGTTCGGTCGACCCGGTTCGACCTCGTCGAGTTCGACCGTGTCCGCGCCGAGCTCACGGAACCACGCGGCCAGCGCCTGCGCGTACTGCTCCTCGCCGCCGGGGCCGCTGCGCGGGCCGGCGTGCTGGGGGTTGACGCTCGGGATCCGGACGAGTCGGCCCACCCAGTGGGCGAGGTGTTCGGCGTCGGTGACCATCGCGGGAGTCTCGCACCCCGGTCGTCGGCGTGCCCGGCCGGACGTCGCGCGGTCGCGTCAGTCGAACGTGTTCGGCCCGTAGTGGTGCTGCCAGTCGAGCTGGTCGTCGGGCGGGAGGAGTTCGACGATCGGTGCGAGGAGGTCGGCGAGACGGTCGGTGCGTGCGGTGCCGATGTGGTCCCACGGTGCCCGGTCCAGACGGTCGGTACGTTCCTCGATCGCAGCCCGACCGGCCCGACCGGCCGCCGTCGCGCGACCGGTGGCGTCCACCCACCCGCGCGCTGCGAGTCGTTCCCGTGCGGCGGCCGCCTCCTCCGCGGTCCAGCCCGCCTCGCCGCTGATCCAGTCCGCAGGGGCGGCGTCGACGGCGACGTGGGACACGACCGACTCGCAGCCGTCGAGCTCGGCGTCGGCGAGCGCGATGACGTGCGCACCGGAGCGGTGCTCGCGCAGCACCGTGCACCCGTGCCAGAGCTGCAGGTGCGGTTCGTCGGGCCAGGGGAGTCCGGCCCAGCCGGCGAAGAGCGGTTTGCCGAGGGGTCGGCCCCCCTCCACGGCGGCGCGGACGAGTGCGGCGGCCTCTGCGATCGCCGGGTCGCCGAGCCGGTCGGCGTACCGCCGTCGGAGCACGGCGTCGACGCCCCGGTAGCGGGCCTCGAGCACGGCGGCGGGCGTTGCGAACGTCCACGCGTCGGGGAACGCCCGCCGCACCCGTCCCGGTGCGAAGTAGAAGAACACGGCTTCGGCGGCGTCGGGCCCGATCGCCCCCATCGGTGCGACCCGTGACGCGAAGTAGGTCATCCAGAACCCCTTGAGCCCGACCGCCGCGGCGGTCTCCCGCGGTTCGGGTTCGAGGTAGAAGCACGCGTGGAAGCGTTCCGTGAGCTCCCACATGCGCCGCGCTGTCGGGCGGTCGGATGCGTCCATCGTGGGGACGGTAGCGTGCGCCCCATGCAGCACAACGACGATCGTCCGGTCTCCGTCGTCACCGGTTCGAACTCCGGCATCGGCCGTTCCGCGGCGATCCGGCTCGCGGTCGGCGGGCATCGTGTGTTCGCGACGATGCGCGACACCGGGCGTGCCGACAAGTTGCTCGAACTCGCCGAACGTGCGGGTGTCACCGTCGAACCGGTCGCGCTCGACGTGAGCGACGACGCGTCCGTGCGCGACGGGATGGCCCACGTCCTCGACCGGGCGGGACGGGTCGACGTGCTCGTGAACAACGCCGGTATCGGCTACAACGCGGTGACCGAGGACCTCGACCTCGACCGGTGCCGTGCGGTGTTCGAGGCGAACTTCTACGGGATCATCCGCTGCTCGCAGGCGGTGCTGCCCGGGATGCGGGCCCGCCGCAGCGGGCACATCAGCAACGTGAGCTCGGTGACCGGCCGGTTCGCGGCGCTCGCGCAGGTGGCGTACAGCGCATCGAAGTTCGCAGTCGAGGCGCTATCGGAGTCGATGGCGCAGGAGCTCGTCTCCTCGGGCATCGGCGTGTCGATCATCGAGCCGGGGATCACGAAGACGGCGATCATGGCGAAGAACGCCGATTCGCCCGAGGTCACCGCGTACGAGTGGGCGTACCGGCGCGAGTTCGCGTTCTATGCGGCCGGTCTCGCCGATGCCGTGTCCCCCGACGTGGTCGCGGAGACGATCTGGGAGGCGGTGACGACGACGTCGCCGAAGCTGCGCTGGCGGTGCGCCTGGGGTGCGGACGAGCTCATCCTCGGTCGGGAGCGGATGTCGGACGAGGACTGGGTGTCGCTCGGCGCCTGCGCCGACGACGCGGCCTACTTCGCCCGGTTCCGGGAGCTCTTCGGTCTCGACATCAGCCCGAGCTGACGTCGGACGCGGTCGACGGCAGGTCGGCGAGGAACGCGAGGGTGAGGGCGGCGACGCGCGCCGGGTCCTCGACGTGGGCGAAGTGGCCGAGACCGTCGAGTTCGACGATGCGGGCGTGCGCGGGCAGCAGGGCGCGCAGTTCGGCCGTGGTCGGTTGTCCGGCGATCGGTTCGACGACGCCGGCGACGAGTGCGAGGACCGGGCACGCGATCGAGGCGAGCAGCGTGCGCGAGTGCTCGATCGGTGAGGGGTGCGGGGCGTAGGGGAACGCCGCCCCGTCGATCTTCCAACGGAACGTGCCGGTCCCGTCGTCCACCGCCCCGACGTCGACGAGGTGGCGCTGCCACGCGGGGTCGACGCGCGGCGAGGACACGGCGCGCCGCTCGGCGAGTTCGTCGCGCGTTCCCGGCCGCGGGCTGCGCCCGGCCCGTCGGCCGTCGAGCCAGCGGGTGAGCACGGTGACGACGTCGCCGTCGACCGCCCAGCGACGGGCGAACCCGTCGATCAGCGTGAGGGACGCCACGAGGTCGGGTCGGGCGACCGCGACCTCGACGGCGAGCACCCCGCCCTTCGAGTGGCCGACGAGATGATGCGGCCCGTCACCGAGCTTTTCGAGCAGGCGCACCGTGTCCCGCACGTCGGCCGCCCACACGTACAGCTCGGCGCGCCCTGCGTCGCCGTGGCCGCGTTGGTCCCAGGACACGACCCGGTGACCCGCCGCGGCGAGGTGCGGTGCGAACCCGTCGAAGCTGCGGGCGAAGTCCCCGCCGCCGTGGACCAGGACGACCGGCGGGTCGTCCGGGTGACCCCAGGTGTGGACCTGCAACGGGATCGGGGTCCGCACGGTCGTGGTGCGGACCGTGGCGTCATTTCCGGGCACGGCGCCCATGGTGGCACGCTGGTCGCATGGGGGCGGGGGCCGTCGACCGGCTGGCGTACGAGGTGCTCGAGGGTACGGGCCCGGTCGCGTTGTTCTGCGGCGGTCGGTTCACGACCCGTTCGTACTGGCGACGCAACGTCGAGGTGCTCGCCACGCACTGCCGACCCGTGGTCGTGGAACCGTGGGGGCACGGTGCGTCGCCGAGTCCGACCGATGTCGCGGCGTACCACCCCGACGTCTACGTCGAGCAGTTCGACCGCATCCGTGCCGAGGTCGGTGCCGACCGGATGGTCGTCGTCGGCCAGTCGATGGGCGGGGCGCTGGCGCTTCGGTATGCGATCGCCCACCCGGAGCGGACGCTCGCCGTCGCGTTCACGAACGCGATGTCGGCGTTCCAGGAACGGGAGGCGTGGGCGCGACGGAGTCGTGCGGCGGCCGCCGAGGCGGAGCGGCTGCTCGCTCCCGACGGTCGGGCGTTCCTCGACGCCGACCCGCTGAACCCCGCCCGGAGCCGCCGACTCGAGGAGGGTCACCGCGCGGCGCTCGTCGCCGAGTGGGCGGCGCACGACCCGTTCGGGCTCGCCATGGGGTATCTGCACACCGTTCCGCAGCTGCCGATCCGTGACCGGTTCGCCGAACTCGGTGCGGCGGGTGTGCCGGTGCTGCTCGTGCACGGCACACGTGAGGAGGCGTTCGCCCCGATGGCGGCGCTCGCCGCGTCGCTGCTGCCGTCGCTCGAGGTCGTGCCGGTCGACGCGGGCCACGCGACGAACCTGCACGGCGCTGACGTCTTCAACGCGGCGGTCGCCGCGCTCCTGCAGCGGGTGGGCTGAGCGGGGCGTACGATCGGCGGCCGTGACCGACGAAGCCGCGCAGCCGACCGTCGATCCCGCACGGGCGCAGGCCTTCGTGGGGACGATGACGAACATCATGAACGGCGGCGCGCTCGCGCTGATGTGCAGTATCGGGCACAAGACCGGGCTGTTCGACGCGCTGTCGACGCTGCCGCCCTCCACCTCGGAGGAGATCGCCGCAGCGGCGGGGCTGCAGGAGCGGTACGTCCGTGAGTGGCTCGCGGCGATGACCGTCGGCGGTGTCGTCGACCACGACGAGGCGGCGGGGACGTTCCACCTCCCGCCGGAGCACGCCGGGCTCCTGACGCGTGCCGCCGGGCCGTTGAACCTGACGACGTTCTGCCAGTACGTGGGTCTGCTCGGGCAGGTCGAGGACGAGGTCGTCGAGGCATTCCGGACCGGCGGCGGGGTGCCCTACGACCGCTACCCGTCGTTCCAGGCGCTGATGGCCGAGTCGAGCGGGCAGCGGTTCGAGCGCACGCTCGTGCGCCAGGTCGTCCCGATCCTCGGACCGGTCGGCGAGGCGCTCGCGACCGGCATCGACGTCGCCGATGTCGGGTGCGGCAGCGGTCGGGCGATGGTGATCCTCGGCGAGGCGTTCCCTGCGAGCCGTTTCGTCGGCATCGACATGTCCGACGTAGGGATCGAACGGGCACGGGCGCTCGCTGCGGCGCGCGGCGTGGCGAACGTGCGCTTCGAGGTGCACGACGCCGCGGCGCTCGACCACGACGCCGACTTCGACCTCGTGACGACGTTCGACGCCATCCACGACCAGGCGCATCCCGACACGGTGCTCGCGGCGATCTTCGCCGCCGTCCGACCGGGCGGCACGTACCTGTGCGTCGAGCCGAGCGCGTCGAGCCATCTGCACGAGAACGTCGACCTGCCGATGGCCCCGCTGCTCTACACCGTGTCGACGATGCACTGCATGACGGTGTCGCTCGCCTACGGCGGTGAGGGTCTCGGTGCGGCGTGGGGTTCGCAGGAGACGATCCGCCGCCTCGAACGGGCCGGGTTCGTCGACGTCCGGATCGAGCGTGTGCGCGACGACCGGTCGAACACCTACTTCGTCGCCCGCCGTCCTGCCTGAGCGTCGCCACGGTCGGCGAGCCACGCCGCCTCGGCCTCGCCGAGCGGGGTCGACGGCCCGGCGTCGACCCAGGGCCACAACTCCTCGGCGATGCGCCGCCAGTTCGCCGTCGCCCCGATCCGCCCGAGCAGTGCGTACAGCCCGAGGTTGATCCGCTGCACGAGCACGAAGCTCGCCGGGAGCGTGGTGTGCCGGGTGACGGGGCTCTGCGCGTTGAAGGTCTGACGGACCGTCGCCGACGCGTACTCGGGTGTGATCGTGAACGGTGCGGCGTCGCGCACGAACCGGTAGAAGTGCCCGTAGAACTCCGTGACCTCGTCGTCGTCGACGGGGGCCGACCGGGCGAGCAGGCCGGCGTCCTCGACCGCACGACGGAACGCAGCGGGGTCGTGGTCGATGACCATCGTCGAGATCATCGCCCGGAACCGGGCGAGTTCGTCGTCCGCGAAGTTCCGCACGAGGCCGAAGTCGAGCAGGGTGATGCCGCCGCCCGGGCGGAACAGGTAGTTCCCCGGGTGCGGGTCGGCGTTGAACGCACCGAGGCGGTAGAGGCTGCGGAACACGAACCGGAACAGCGCCTCGCCGGTGCGGTTCCGTTCCTCCTCCGGCCACGTGAGCATCTCGGTGAACGTCGCCCCGGTCGCGAGGTCGGTGGTGAGGATGCGGGCGGTGGAGAGGTCTTCGTGCACGGCCGGTACGTGCAGGAACGGGTGGCCGTCGAAGAACCGGGCGAACCGCATCTGGTTCGCTGCTTCGTTCCGGTAGTCGAGTTCCTCGGCGATGCGGGTGCGCAGCTCGGCGGTCACCGGACCGGGGTCGAGTCCGGGGAAGACGAGTCGCAACGCACCGAAGAGCAGGTCGGCGTTGCCGAGGTCGGCGGCGATCGCGTCGGCGACGCCGGGGTACTGCACCTTCACGGCGACGGCCCGCCCGTCGCGGGTGACGGCCCGGTGCACCTGGCCGATCGACGCGGCTGCGATCGGTTCGGGGTCCCAGCGGTCGAAGAGCTCGTCGGGGTGGGCGCCGAGTTCGCGCTCGATCTCGGCGGCTGCGAGTTCGGGCGCCATCGCCGGGGCGTCCGCCTGCAGGGTGGCGAGGGCGTCCCGGACGGGTGCGGGAAGGCCGTCGTCGAGGTAGCTCGCCATCTGCCCGATCTTCATCATGGCGCCCTTCATCTGGCCGAGCGTCCGGGCGACCTCGTCGGCCGTGCGGAGCTGCAGCTCCGCAGTGAGCTCGGCCCGGCGCGGCGCCGAGGCGAACACGGTTCGCGCCCGGTGGAGGGCGACCTCGCGTCCGACCCGTCCACCGAGGCCGACGAGCTGGGCGTTGCGTTCGGCGCGACCGGTCGTGCTCACCGGCCCCCGGGGCTTCCGACGTCGACGCAGGCGGGCGGTCAGTGCGATCCCGCCGCCGAGCCCGGCGACGGCGAGCAACCAGCGGATCGGACGGCCTGGGCGAGCTGACATCGCCGCCCGACGCTACGACGGTGCCGGTGCGAAAACGCAAGACGGCGGCCCCGGAGGGCCGCCGTCCCGACTGGTGTCCGCCGACCTGAGGTCAGCGGTCCACGATCACTTCTTGGCGGTCGTGGTGGTCGCCGCGGCGGTCGTGGTGGTCGCCGCGCCGGCCTTCGTGGTCTCGGTCGCGCCGGCCTTCGTGGTCTCGGTCGCGCCGGCCTTCGTGGTCTCGGTGGTCTCCTTCTTGTCGTCGTCGCTGCTGCTGCACGCGGTGGCGACACCGGTGAGGAGCAGGCCGGCGAAGAGGCCACCCGCGATGCGAAGCTTGAGGTCCATTGTGAACTCCTTGATGTCGTTCCCCGAACGGGTAGGCCCTCAGGCACACCCGACTGTTCTGAGCGCCGGCCAGGAAGCAGGCGTGCAGAACCCTATCGCCTCGGCGCATCCGTCGCGCGATCCCTCCCCTGTGACGTCCGTCACCAAGGTCGTGGCGGTCGTCGACGCCCACGGGCCCGGCGCGTGTGGGAACGTGGTCCGGTGCGGCACTGGCTCGTGAAGACGGAACCCGACGCGTTCTCCGTGGACGACCTCCGGGCGCTCGGTCGTTCGCCGTGGGACGGCGTGCGGAACTACCAGGCCCGGAACTTCATGCGGGACGACATGCGGCTCGGTGACCCCGTGCTCGTCTACCACTCGAACGCCAAGCCACCGGCCGTCGTCGGACTCGCCGAGGTCGTGCGCGAGGCGTACCCGGACCACACGAGCTGGGACCCGACATCGAAGTACCACGACCCGGCGTCGACGCCGGACGACCCGCGCTGGTGCATGGTCGACATCGGCTGGGTGGAGACCTTCCCCCGTGCGGTGCCGCTCGACGAGCTCCGCACGCACGCCGAGGGCGCCCTCGCCGGCATGCCGCTCGTCGGCAAGTCCCGGCTCTCGGTGCAGCCGGTGACGCCCGAGCAGTTCCGGTTCCTCTGCGACCTCGCCGGTGCACGCGAGGTCACGCCGACCGGTCGCATCCGCAGGCGTCGGTCGTGACCGCACCGTCCGCTGCGGACGACGCGGCGCTGCTCGACTCGCCGCGCGCCTGGGCCGTCGCCGGTGCGGCGTTCGTCGCGAACGCGATCGGGTTCGGGACGACGTACTCCTTCGGAGCGTTCTTCGCCGACATGTCCGCCGAGTTCGGCACCGGTCGCGGGTCGACCGCCGTCGTGTTCTCGCTCACGCTGCTGTTCTTCTTCGGGTTCGGCGTGGTCTCCGGCCCCCTCGCCGACCGGTACGGCCCCCGGGTCATGGTCGTGGTCGGCGGCGTGCTCTTCTGCGCCGGTCTGCTCGCCACCTCCGTCGCCCCGAACATCGTCGTCGGGTACCTCACCTACGGGATCGGTGTCGGCGTCGGCTGCGGTTGCTGGATCACCCCGGTGCTCGCCGCGGTGGGCGGATGGTTCCGCCGCCGTCGGGCGCTGGCGCTCGGGATCACGGCGACGGGGAGCGGTCTCGGCACCCTCGTGCTCTCGCCGGTCGCGGCACGGCTCATCGACGCGTACGGCTGGCGGCAGGCGTACGTCGTGCTCGCCGGGATCGGCGCAGCCGGCCTCGCCGGGGCGGCGGTCGCCGTCCGGCCGGCGCCCGGTGCCCGACCCGGCGGCGGGGCGGGTGCGCACCTGCGGCGGGCGAGCTCCACGTCGGCGTTCCGTCTGCTGTGGATCTCGGGGCTGTTGATGTCGGTCGGGTTGTACGTGGCGTTCGCGTTCGTCGTCCCGTTCGCGAAGGACGCCGGCATCGCCGCGCAACCGGCGGCGTTGCTCGTGAGCGTCATCGGGGCGTCGAGCATCGTCGGACGACTCGGACTCACGTCGCTCAGCGGCCGGATCGGCCCGGTCCGGCTGTACCAGGTCTGTCTCGCCGCACAACCGGTCGCGTACCTGGTGTGGCTCGGCTCCGGCGGGCGCTACCCGCTGCTCGTGCTGTTCGCCGCACTGCTCGGCATCACCTACGGCGGGTTCGTCGCGCTCGGCCCCGAGGTGATGGTGCACCTCTTCGGTGCGACCGGCCTCGGGGCGTTGATCGGGCTGAACTTCCTCGGTGCGGGGATCGGCGGGCTGATCGGGCCGATCGGTGCGGGGACGCTCGCAGATCTGACCGGCGGCCGGACGATCCCGATCGTCGCCGCGGTGGTGGTCACCGGTGTCGCTGCGGCGCTGCTGTCCTTCGTGCGTGAGGGCAGCGGGTCGACGCCCGCCGACTGAGGGCGGTCACTCCCCGCGGAAGTGCGGGGTGCGCTTCTCGAGGAACGCGTGGGCGGCTTCGGCACAGTCCTTGCTGCCGAGCGTGCCGACGATGCGTGCCGTCTCGACGTCGAGGTGGGCGGCGAAGTCGAGACCGGCGGCGTCGTTGACGTTCGCCTTGAGCCCGGCGAGCGCGAGTGGCGCCTTGCCGGCGAGCCGGACCGCACGTTCCCGCACCGAGTCGGCGAATCCGGCGTCGTCGAACACGTCGTGGACGATCCCGAGGTCGGCGGCCCGGGCGGCGTCGAAGCGGTCACCGAAGAACAGCAGTTCCTTCGCCCGCGCCGGACCCACGGCCCGCGGCAGCAGCCACGTCATGCCGAAGTCGCCCGAGAGGCCGGCGTTCACGAACGCGGTGGTGAAGACCGCCGAACGGGCTGCGTAGCGAAGATCGCACGCCATCGCCCACGACATCCCGCCGCCGGCGCACGCGCCGTTCACCGCGGCGATCGTCACCTGCGGCATCCCGTGGAGGAGTTCCGAGGTGCGGGTCAGCATGCGCACCGCACGGATGCGTTCGAGGCGTGGGACGCGTTCCCCGCTGCCCGACGACCCGATGTCGACGAGGTCGCCGCCTGCGCTGAACGCCCGTCCCGCACCGGTCAGCACCACCACGCGGACCGAGCGGTCCTCGGCGATCCGTTCGAGGTGACCGAGCGCCGCTTCGAACACCGCCGTGTTCTGGGCGTTGAGCCGATCGGGTCGGTTGATGGTGAGGGTGGCGATCCCCTCGGTGACGTCGCAGAGCACCTCGTTCACCCCGGCAGTCTGCCGCAGTCGGAACTACGCTGCGACCGCGTCCGCCGCGGGGGAGCGACGGGCGACGGAGCGAGGGGGCACGACATGGCCGATCTGGTGATCCGACGGGGCACGTTGGTCGACGGCACGGGGGCACCGGCCACCGAGGGCGTCGACGTGGCGGTCGAAGGTGGCCGCATCACCGAGGTCGGTCGCGACCTGGGCGTGCGCGGTCGTCGCGAGATCGACGCCGACGGCCTGCTCGTCACCCCGGGGTTCGTCGACGTGCACACGCACTACGACGGCCAGGCGACGTGGGACCCGTTGCTCACGCCGTCGTCGTGGCACGGCGTCACGACCACGGTGATGGGCAACTGCGGTGTCGGGTTCGCGCCGGCGAAGCCCGAGGAACGGCAGTGGCTGATCGAGCTGATGGAGGCGGTCGAGGACATCCCCGGCTCCGCGCTCGCCGAGGGCATCGCGTGGGAGTGGACGGACTTCGACGAGTACCTCGACGCGCTCGACCGCCGCCGCTGGACGATGGACGTCGGCACGCACGTGCCGCACTCGCCGGTCCGCGCGTTCGTCATGGGTGAGCGGTGTCTGCGGGGCGACCCCACCGCCGAGGACCTCGCCGAGATGTGCCGGATCGTGCAGGACGGTGTGCGTGCCGGGGCCCTCGGGTTCTCGACGTCGCGCACGATGCTGCACCGCACGAAGGACGGCGAGCCCGTCCCCGGCACGTTCGCGGGTTCGGAGGAGCTGCGAGCCCTCGGTCGTGCGGTCGCCGCCGGTGGTTCCGGTGTGTTCGAGGTCGCGTCCGACATGGGCATCGGTGGTGCGTTCGGCGACGACCTCGACTGGATGGCCGCGCTCTCGATCGAGACCGGCGTGACGGTCACCTACGCGCTCATCCAGAACGACCGGGAGCCCGACGCCTGGCGTGACGTGCTCGCCCGCACGGCGGCCGTGTCCGCGGCGGGTGGCCGGGTCGTCGCGCAGATCGCCGGCCGTCCGGCCGGCATCCTGATGGGGCTCGAGACGAGCCTGCACCCCTTCAAGGCGCATCCGACGTACACGAAGATCGCCGACCTCCCGCTCGAGGCCCGGGTGGCCGAGATGCGCAAGCCCGAGGTGAAGGCGGCGATCCTCGGTGAGAAGACCCGCTGGCGCAGCGGGTTCAACTACGACGTCGCGCACGGCTTCCACAAGATGTACCCGCTCGGCGGTCGGCCCGACTACGAGCCGTCGCCGGAGAACTGCATCGCGGAGATCGCCCGCCGTGCGGAGCGTGACCCCTACGAGCTGACCTACGAGCTGCTCCTCGAGCGTGACGGGCATGCGCTGATCTTCTTCCCGCTCGCCGACTTCTCCCAGCGCACGCTCGACCCGACGTGGGAGCGCCTGCACGACGAGAACACGGTGCTGTCCCTCGCCGACGGTGGTGCGCACTGCCGACTCATCTGCGACGCGTCGACGCCGACCTTCATGCTCACCCACTGGGTGCGTGACCGCACCCGTGGCCCGCGTCTCACGCTCGAGCACGCGATCCACCGCCAGACGGCGCACACCGCCGCGGTGTACGGCCTCGGTGACCGTGGTGTCGTGGCACCCGGCATGCGTGCCGACCTGAACGTCATCGACTTCGAGCAGCTCTCGATCGACGAGCCGCGCATGGTCTACGACCTGCCTGCGAACGGGCCGCGTCTGCTGCAGCGGGCAGCCGGCTACGTGGCGACGGTGTGCGGTGGCGAGGTCACCTGGGAGCACGGTGAGTCGACCGGTGCGCTGCCGGGGCGGTTGATCCGCGGTCGTCGCGGCCGGGGGTAGCGTTCCCCGGGTGCGAACCCTGCAGTTCCTCGCCGCCGGGGCGGCGGTCGTCGGCGGTGCCCTCGTCGGCGCGGTCGAGGCCCGCTACCGACGGCACCCCGGCAACGACGTCGTCGTCGACGACCTGACGTGGGAGCCGTCGCGCCCCGCACCCGGCACGCTCCGGGTCGACGGGAGCATCGCGCTGCGGAACACGATCCGGCTCCGCGAGGTGATGGTCACGGACGTGCGCCCCAGGGTGACCCTGCTCGCCGACGGCTCGGTCGACGGCTGTTCGGTGCGGGTGACGGTGCGGTCGGAACGTGCCGATTTCCCGGCGCGCGCCGACCGGTACTGGACGTCCTACGTCGTGAAGCCGGCCCGTTACGACCACGTGTCGCCCGTCGGCATCGAGGTGACGGTCGAGGGGCCCGGGGTGGAGCTCGACGCGGTGTACGCGCTCTGGATCGAGATCGGCCTCGACACCTACGGCTTCGAGGGGCCACGGCCACGTTTCCACCACGTCGTGCTGCCGTTGCGGTTCCCCGATCCCGACGACGCCCCGCCGTGGAGGTCTGCGGCCGACGGCGCGTGCGAGGTGCGACCGGTGCGGACGCACCTGCTCGGCCCGCTCGACGACGTCGTCGAGGTGGTGCGGCGTTACGCCGGTCCGCACGCCCGCCCGGGTGACGTCGTCACGATCGGCGAGAGCCCGCTCGCGATCCTGCAACGTCGGTTCATCGACCCGCGCAACCAGCGGTACGGCTGGATCGCGACGCGCGGGGCGCAGTTCATGAGCGGCGAGGGTTCCCTCGGTACCGCGGGTGGCCTGCAGGCGCTCATCGACGACGTCGGTGCGCTGCGGGTCGTCGCCGCGCTCGTCGGCGGTGCTGCGGCGAAGGCGGTCGGTCGGGCCGGTTGGTTCTACCGGCTCGTCGGTGAGCAGGGTCGACTCGTCGACGACGTGACCGGCAACCTGCCGCCGTACGACAACATGATCGTGATCGGTCCGGCGGACGCTGCTGCGGTGTGCGCGGCGGTGACCGCAGCGACCGGGCTCGCGCTCGCCGTCGTCGACGCGAACGACCTCGGCCGGGTCGACGTGGTGGGTGCGAGCGCCGGGGTCGACCACGACCTCGTGTGCGCGGCGCTGCGGGCCAACCCGGCGGGCAACGGTGAGGAGACGACGCCGATCGTCGTGATCCGTCCGGGCGGGTCGGCGTAGGCGGAACGGGGGAGCCATGGGCACGGAACTGACGGTGGCGCAGCGGGCTGTGCTCGCGACGTGGCTCGCCTCCTCGGCTGTGGGCGTCGGCATCTGGCAGGCGAACCGGATGGCGTCGTCGTCCATCGGCGAGTGGCCGTCGCAGACCGTGATCACGTTCAGCTACTTCACGAACTCCACGAACGCACTCGTGATCGTGCTCGCCGCTGCTCTGCTCGTGGGTCGGGGACGGCTCGCCCGGTGGGCGGCGTCACCGTCGGTGCAGGCGGCGACGTCGCTGTACATCGTCTTCGTCGGTCTCGCCTTCTGGTTCCTGCTCGGTGGTCCTGAGCCGATCGACCGGTGGTGGCTGTGGATCCCCGAGGCGACCGCGCACACGCTGTCGCCTGCGCTCGGGTTCCTCTACTGGGTGTGGCTCGTACCGACCGGTTCGCTGCGCCTCCGGCATCCGTTCGTGTGGCTGGCCTACCCGATCGGCTACCTCGCGTACTGGCTCGCCCGCGGTCCGATCGTCGGGGAGTACCCGTACTTCTTCATCGACGTCGACGAGCTCGGCTACGGCGGGGTCGCGATCTGGTCGGGTGTCCTCGTCGCAGCGTTCGTCCTGCTCGGCTCGACGATGGTCGGTGTCGACCGGTTCCGGGTGCGTGGTCGCCGAACGACATCTGCGTGAGGGAGTGGCGGGTGAATTCCTGCCACTGCGTTCCCGCCGCGTCGGATCTCGGCGCGACGAGCGATCCGTGATCACGCATTGACACGTCGGCGCGCGAACGCCGGTCTAGGACTTTCTCGGCAGACCGAGGAGGACACCATGGCCACGAAAATGATCACACGTGTTCGTCGCGCTGCGGCAGCGCTCGTCATCGCCACCCCGGCACTCCTGGGCGGGGCGACCCCGGCCGGCGCCGTGGCGACGGCCTCGGTCACCGACAACGGCAACGGGTCGATCACCGTCACATATGCAGGTATCAGTGGGTCGGACCACGTCCTCGTCTTTTGGCGAGATGCAGCGCTGACCTGCCCCAGCACCCCGGGAGCCATCATCCCGTTCTTGTACGTCCTCGGGACGGACACGCCCCAAGCAATTCCCTCCTCGCCCGCTGTTCTGAACGCCGGGACGAACGTTCTGAACAACAGTTCGCCGAACCCGACGCCGCTCCCTGACGGCAACTACCGAGTGTGTGTCTATGTCGTCGACTATGCGAACCAGGCGAACGACGCTCTCGTCGCGCAGGTCGCCGCGACGATCGGGAATCCGACCCCACCGGCCCCGCCGACCACGCCCGGAAACACGCCGCAGGTGCCACCGGCGTACACCGGCTGAGCTGGTCGATCAGCGCCCTCGGCAGGATTCGAACCTGCGACACACGGTTTAGGAAACCGCTGCTCTCTCCCCTGAGCTACGAGGGCCGGAACGGATCGCCGCCCCCGGGGTTCCCGGCAACGTCGGCGCATCGACGTGGGCAGCGTACCGGCCCCCGACACGAGGCCGAAGCGGCGAGTCGGTCAGGCGTCCCCGAAGATCGCCTGCTGCACCATCCGTCGGGTGAACCGCCGCCACTGCTCGTCCATCCGCTCGTCCGCGGCGATGTCGAAGAGGTGGCGGCCGAGCACGACGCCGAACCACCACAGGATCATCGTGTCCGTGTCGAACTCGCCGGTCGGCCAGCCGCGATCGGCCGGGGTGGCGGCGAACTCGCGTGACTGGGCGACCGCATCCCGCAGCGCCGCCACGATCTGGTCGGTGAGTTCGGGCCGGGAGACCGCGGAGCCGAGGATCTGGATCCGTTCGGCGCGTCGTCCGGAAGCGGCGGGATCGGTGGTGACGTCGAGCATCACCTCGAGGATCGCCTCGAAGTCGGCCCGGGTTCGGGTGGTGCGCGCCGCCTCGCTGATGGTGTCGAGCCCGTGCACGATCGTGCGGCGGAAGCGTTCGGCCTGGGCAGCTGCGACGAGACCGTCCCGGCTGCCGAAGAAGTGGTAGATCGACGGCTTGGTCACGCCGGCGGTCTCGGCGACGACGTCGAGCTGAAGCGCTGCCTCGCCGCCCTCGGTGATCTGGTCGATCGCCGCCTCGAGGATGCGTCGCCGGGAGGGCGTGCCGTCTGCCACCCGGCCAATCTAGGACTTCGCCCCGGCTGCCCGGCCGGGGCCGGTTCACGGTGTGGCGAGGAAGTCCTGCAGGGTCGGGGTCGCCGTGCGGTCCTGCACGAGGAACAGGTGGCCGCCGTCGAAGGTGACGAGCGTAGCGTCGGGTAGACGCTCGGCGATGTGCTCCCCGTTCGCCGGCGGGGCGATACCGTCGGTGGCCCCGACGGCGACGAGGACCGGGCACGTGATGCGGGGCAGGAGGTCGTATGCGTCGTGGTCACGGCGCGCGTCCATCTGCAACCGCAGTGCGACCGGGTCGACCGTCGTGGTCCGATCGGTGCGTGCCTCGACGATCGCCCGTGCCCGGGCGTCGCGGGCGAGGTGGTCGGGGGTGAAGCGGGTGTCGAGGATCGTCGGGAGCGCCCGCCGCCGCTCAGCCTCGGGCAGTGCGTACAGCTCGTGCAAGGGGCAGGAGTTGCCGCCGGCGCCGCCACTCGACGTGCACGCGAGCACGAGGCGCTCCACCCGGTCGGGGATCCGCGCAGCGACGTGCTGGGCGACCATCCCGCCGTAGCTGACACCGAGCATCCGGCACGTCGGCCAGTCGACGGCGTCGAGCAGCGCGACGACGTCATCGGTGACGTCGGCCATCGTGTAGGGCGCCGTCGGGACGTCGCTCGTGCCCATGCCCCGATGGTCGAACGCGACGAGGCGGAATCGTTCCGCCCAGCGGTCGAGCATCGGTTCGACGTCGGCGAGCCGCCCGCCCGAGCCGTGCACGTACAGCAAGCGCGGTGCCGTCGGGTCACCCATGACCCGGTAGCCGAGGCGGCCCCACGGGCGTTCGAGCACGTCCACGTCCGGACGATACCGCGCCGGTCGCGAACCGGTATCTATGATGCTTCTTGGTAAACGGATCGAGTCCATCCCCGCCGGTGGATGGCTCCAGGAGAGAAAGAGCCGACACCGTGCGCCTCCGCATCGTCATCGCAACTGCCGCCGTCATCGCCCTCACCTCGCTGCAGGGCGTG
Organism: uncultured Acidimicrobiaceae bacterium; assembly: GCA_964453335.1. Classification (GTDB taxonomy): domain Bacteria; phylum Actinomycetota; class Acidimicrobiia; order Acidimicrobiales; family CAIXPF01; genus VGBO01. The sequence continues at coordinate 1,175 of CAYVOK010000007.1, read as the reverse complement.
ACGAGCACCGCGGCCTCGACCGTCGTCTGGTCCGACCCCGGCGTGCTGGGCGCGTCGAACGGGAGCAACTGGGCGGACCAGCTCAGCTTCACCGACCCGAACGTAACGGCGACGTTCACCGTCACGAATGCCGCCTACCGAGCGCCGCTCTCCGCCAACACGTGCATGGTGACCGACACCTGCCTCTGGTGGGGCTCCGATGATCGTGATGGACTCAACTGCTTCGACTCGTACAGCTACGTCGACGCCGACTGTGACGACGAGACGAGCCTTGCGAACAGCACCGCATCATTCGCGCACAACGCCGTGACGTCGCACGAAGGCGTCGCGTGGACGTGGCGGGCAGCTTTGTGCGGCAACGTGGCCACCGCGTTCCCCACGCCGACGAATCCGATCGTCGAGTGTCCGGACGTCTCGAGGGTGACCATCCAGTTCTCCGCTCCGGTCTCGAACGCCGTAGTCCACCTCGGGAACATCGGCGGGAACGGCAACTACCCGACCTACCGACGGAACAGCTTCACGACGGGGTTCGACATGACGTTGTTCTCCGCATGGGAGCTCACGTCGGGGCAGACGATGACGATGCTCTCCGGCTCCGAGACGACGAACATCACGCTCGACGGGAACACCATCCGCACCCGCTACACGCCGAACGGGCTCGGCGCTCGGGTCTCGAACCGGGAATGCGGCTTCGACGAGATCGCATGTCAGTACGACAACGGCACGGGATCGGGATCGTTCCTCGTGCACGGCACGTACAGCACCCTCACCTTCGACATCGACCTGCGTTGGGCGCTCGTGAACTACGGACCGGCGAACCCGTCCGGACTTGGCACCATGCAGGGCTGGGTCAACGGGAACTCGAACATCTTCAACATCCCTGAAGGCGTGACCGTCCAGCTCTCGTTCTACGAGCAGGGCCCGGCACTCCCCGTGCCGCCGGCGGACCCGTCGGTCCGGCCCAGCTACACCGGCTGACCGGTCCGGGGACCGATCAGCCGGCGGAGCGGGCGCCTGCGGTCAGATCCGCTCGATGATCACCGCGGGCGCCATGCCACCGGCTGCGCACATGGTGATCAGTGCATACCGGCCGTCGGTGCGCTCGAGCTCGTCGAGCGCGGTGCCGATCAGCATCGCGCCGGTTGCGGCGATCGGATGACCGAGCGCCATCGCGC
>CAYVOK010000006.1:60331-133279 GCA_964453335.1 uncultured Acidimicrobiaceae bacterium | reverse complement strand
CGTTGCCGACCCGTTCGTACTGCACGACGGACATGGCGGGACCCTAGACGTCCGCTGCAGACGGTGCAGCGCCACCCGCGGGATGATGGACGCCGAGGAACCGTACGACCCGCTCCCATGCGAGTGCGGCCGCCTCGGGATGGTGGGCAGGGCCCCGATCCTCCTCGAAGAACCAGTGGGAGGTCCCCTCGTAGTGCCACAGCTCGACCTCACGACCGAGGTCCAGCAGGCGCATCTCGAAGTCGACCACGGCGTCGGCCGGGGCGAACTCGTCGAAATGGGCGAAGTGCGCCTGCACGGCAGCTGTCGCATCGGACAGGTCACCGGACTGCAGCCCGTAGAACCCCACGACGGCGGCGACCTCTCGCGCCGAGCGGGTGGCCAACCAGTAGGCCCAGGATGCACCCATGGAGAAGCCGATCACGGCGATCGGGGCCCGGTCGTCGTGGGTGAGCGCCCGGAGCGAGCGGGCGCTGGCGAGCACGAGGCCCGCCGTGTTGTCGATGTCCGCCGCGGCGAGCACGGCCTGCGCCTCGTCCGGCGTCGCCGGGCGTGCGCCGTCCAACAGATCGGGGGCGAGGACGACGTACCCGAGATCGGCGAGGCGGTCGCACACCGAGCGCATGAAGGGGGTGAGTCCCCACCACGAGTGGAGGAGCAGCACGCCGGGTCCGACATCGGTGGTGGGGCGGACCAGGTAGGCGGATCCCGCCGGGGTCACCACGAGGTTCCTCGCTGGAGGAGTCGGGGGTCCGTGGTGTCCGCCATGTGGCTATCGTGCCACCGACCGTCCGGCGTGGCCGGATCCGAAGGAGGGGGCCGACCATGGGTGTGCAACTGGCGAAGCAGGCGATCGACCTGGGCATCGTGATCCGGGACAGCGAGGCGTCGTTGCGCTTCTACCGGGACACCCTCGGCTTCGAGCACGTCGCCGACATCCCGATGCCGCTCGGCGGCGGTGGGACCATGCACCGCCTGCAGTGCGGTGAGACGCTCGTGAAGCTCGTGAAGTTCGACGAGGTCCCCGCTGCGGCGAACCCGCCCGGCGGCCTGTCCACGGCGACGGGTCTCCGGTACTTCACGATGATCGTGTCGAACCTCGCCGAGATGATGACCGCCTGCGAGGCGGGCGGCTACAAGGTGGTCGTGTCCACCCGCGAGGCCCGGCCGGGCGTGACGATCGGCATGGTCGAGGACCCCGACGGGAACTGGGTCGAGTTCGTGCAGAACGGCTGAGCCGTGCGCCGGCCGATGCCGCCCTTCCACGTGATGGAGGTGATGCGCGCCGCCGAGGCGCGGGCGGCGGCCGGCGGTGAGGTGTTGCACCTCGAGGTCGGGCAACCGTCGACCCCGGCGCCGGCCGCCGTGCGGGAGGCCGGGGCGCGTGCGCTGCGGGACGAGACGCTCGGCTACACGACTGCGACGGGACTCCCGGCGTTGCGCGGCCGCATCGCCGACTGGCACCTCGCGTCGCAGGGTGTCGCCGTCGACCCCGACCGGATCGTCGTCACCGCCGGCGCGTCGGGCGGATTCGTCCTCACGTTCCTGACGGCGTTCGCACCGGGGGACCGGGTCGTCGTCACGGCACCCGGCTACCCGTGCTACCGCAACACGCTCGAGGCGCTCGGCATCGAGGTCGTCGTCGTCGAACTCGATCCGGACCGTGGGTACGCGCTCACACCGGATCTCCTCGAAGCCCACGCCGCTGCTGCTGGACTCGTCGTCGCGAGCCCGGCGAACCCCACGGGCACCATGCTCGGCGCCGAGGACCTAGGCGCGGTAGCCGACTGGTGCGCTCGCAACGACGTCCTCCTCGTGGCCGACGAGATCTACCACGGCATCGACTACGGCACGACACCCGCCCCCGCCTGGGGGCTCCCGTGCCGGACCGTCGTCCTCAACAGCTTCTCGAAGTACTTCTCGATGACGGGCTGGCGGATCGGGTGGATGGTCGTCCCGGACGACCTCGTCCGCCCCGTCGAGCGCGCCGCGCAGAATCTGTACATCTGCGCCCCTGTGCTGTCGCAGTTCGCCGCGTGTGCGGCGTTCGACGCAACGGAGGAGCTCGACGGGCACGTGCGCCGGTACGCGCGGAACCGGTCGATCCTCCTCGACGGCCTCCATGCTGCGGGCCTCGACCGTCACGCCCCTGCGGATGGGGCGTTCTACGTCTACGTGGACGTGACCGAGCTGGGTCTGCCGTCCGGCACGCTGTGCACCCGGTGGCTCGACGAGCTGGGCGTGGCGACGACACCGGGCATCGACTTCGACGCCCGGCGCGGCGAGGACACGGTCCGGTTCTCCTTCGCCGGGTCCACCGAGGAGATCACCGAGGCCACGAGGCGCATCCGGTCGTGGGTCTCGGCGCACGGGCGCGGGCCCGGACGGTAGGTTGACGGCCCATGGCGGCACTGGACGGTCTGCGGATCCTCGACCTCACCCAGTACGAGGCGGGACCCTCAGCGACGCAGGCGCTCGCATGGCTCGGCGCCGACGTGGTGAAGGTCGAGCGTCCCGGCGTCGGTGATCCCGGACGGGGCGGCGGCTTCGTCGACGCTGCCTACTTCCACCAGTGGAACGCCAACAAGCGCTCGGTCGCCCTGAACCTCGCCGACCCCGCCGGGCGTGCGCTGCTGCTCGACCTCGTGCCCCACTTCGACGTCTTCGTCGAGAACTTCGGGCCCGGAGCCGTCGGTCGGCTCGGCCTCGACTACGAGGCGGTCCGGGCCCGCCACCCGGGCGTGATCTACGCGACGGTGAAGGGGTTCGGTGCGTCCGGGCCCTACGCGGACTACAACTGCTTCGACTCGGTCGCCCAGGCGATGAGCGGTGCGTTCTCCGTCACCGGCCACGACGACGGTCCGCCGCTCCCGCCGGGCACGACGACCGGTGATTCCGGGACGGGCATGCAGCTCGCGGTCGGTCTCCTCGCCGCCTACGTACAGAAGCTCCGCACGGGGGAGGGCCAGTACGTCGAGCTGTCCATGCAGGAGGCGATGACGTACTACATGCGCACGCGCATGGCGCAGGGGACCGACTGGGGCCGACGGCCAGCGGCGCGCGCCGACACCGGGCGTGGCGCCCTCGTGAACCTGTACGCATGCACGCCGGGCGGTCCGAACGACCACGTGTACCTGATGGCGATCACCGACACGTTCTGGCGCGCGCTGGCGGAGGTCGTCGGCGGTCCCGGTCTCGCGGACGACGAACGCTTCGCGGATGGCGCCGCCCGGTCGGCCCACGCCGCCGAACTGCAGGCGCTGATCGCCGCGTGGTGCGCGACGAGGACGAAACAGGAGGCGATGGCCGAACTCGCGGGCGTCGGCGTCCCGTGCGGCATGGTGCTCGACACCGCCGAGCTCCTCGACGACCCGCACCTGCAGGCCCGCGGTTTCGTGCACACCGTCGACGTCGGGGGACGGGGGCCGGTGCGCATGCTGGGATTCGCACCGCGCCTGTCGGCCTCGCCGATCGTGCTCCGCCCGGCACCTGCGCTCGGGGCGCACACCGACGAGGTGCTCCGTGCCGAACTCGGTCTCGAGGACGCACGCCTCGCCGAGATCCGGGCGGCCGGGATCATCGGATGAGCGGACGACCGCTCCGCATCGTGCACGCGTCCGACGTGCACATCGGGGGGAACTACCACCGGCCCCAGCACGGCGAGCACGGCGACTTGTGCCTGTGTCCGCTCCTCGCCGTGATCGGTGCCGTCGACCAGGTCCGTCCTGACGTCCTGCTCATCGCCGGGGACCTGTTCGACCACGCCCGTCTCGGCCCGACCGAGGTCGGGCGCACCCTCGACCTCCTGGCCGACCTCGCACTGCCGACGGTGCTCATCAACGGCAACCACGACGTGCACGACGACACGTCACCGTACGGACGTCACGAGGACGTCGTGCGTGACAGCGGTGTCCACTTCCTCGGGACCCACGACGGCGACCACGTCACCCTCTTCGAGGGCGACCTGCACGTGTGGGGGCGGGCCATGCCCGAGCACACGCCGTCGTACCGACCGCTGCACGGCGTCCCGTCGCGACCGGAGCGCGGCTGGTTCGTCGTCGCCGGCCACGGTCACCATGTCGGCGACGAGGAACCAGGACCGATGAGTCGGTCGTCGCCGATCACCGCGGCGGATATCGCCGCCACGGCCGCCGACTACGTGGCGCTCGGTCACTGGCACGTCCCGACCGACGTGAGCGCGTGCGGTGTGCCGGCCTGGTACTGCGGGTCACCGCTCGACATCGGCCGGACAGGTCACGTGATGGTCGTCGACCTCGTGCCGGGGACGGGCGCGTCGACGACGTCGCTGTCCGTCACCGCACCGCCGCAGGGCTGCGACGGCGTCGGACGCCGTCACTGAGGGGGCGTCAGAGCGATCCCTCGGCGGCACCCACGTCGACGGCGGAGACGATCGCCTTCAGCGATGCGGTCACGATCGACGGGTCGGTGCCGCAGCCCCACCAGCGCACCTCGTCGGCGAACTCGAGCTCGATGTAGGCGGCGGCGGCCGACGCCGCGGACGCCTCGATCGCGTGCTCACTGTAGGAGGTGAGCGCCACGTCGATGCCGAGGTCCGTGCGCAGGGCGGCGATGAACGCGTCGATCGGCCCGTTGCCGGAGCCGGCCACGGTCCGCTCCTGCCCGAAGTGCCGGAGCACCGCAGTGAGCTCGGTCTGCTCACCGGCTGCGGTGTCGGTGACGTACCGGTGGCTCACGAGCTCGAGCGGCGCAGTGGTGTGCAGGTACCGGGACTCGAACTCGCGGTGGATCTCGTAGGAGGTGATCTCCTCCGAGGTCGAATCGGTAATGCCCTGGATCACGTTCGTGAACTCGACCTGCATCGCACGCGGGAGGTCGAGGTGGTACTCGTTGAGGAGCACCCAGCTCACACCACCCTTGCCCGACTGCGAGTTGACCCGGATGACCGCCTCGTAGGCGCGTCCCACGTGCTTCGGGTCGATGGGCAGGTACGGGACCTCCCACATCTCGTAGTCGTTGCGCAGCTCGGCGCCCTCGACGTCGCCGTACAGGGCGAGCATGCCCTTCTTGATCGCGTCCTGGTGACTGCCGGAGAACGCCGTGTAGACGAGGTCGCCCGCATAGGGGTGCCGGGGGTGCACCGGGAGCTGGTTGCAGTACTCGACGAGCCGCTTCTTGTCGTCGATCGCCCCGAGGTCGAGCTTCGGGTCGACGCCCTGGCTGAACAGGTTCAGGGCGAGGGTCACGATGTCGACGTTGCCCGTCCGCTCACCGTTGCCGAACAGCGTGCCCTCCACCCGGTCCGCGCCGGCCATCTGGGCGAGTTCCGTCGCGGCGACCGCGCAGCCACGGTCGTTGTGCGGGTGGATCGACAGGATGATGCTGTCCCGGTTCTTGATGGTCCGGTGGAACCACTCGATCTGGTCGGCGTAGATGTTCGGGGTCGAGTGCTCGACGGTTGCCGGCAGGTTGATGATCATCGGACGTTCCGGCGTCGGCTCGTAGACGTCCATCACCGCCTCGCAGATCTCGACCGCGAAGTCGAGCTCCGTCCCCGTGAAGGACTCCGGCGAGTACTCGTAGACGATCTCCGTCTCCGGGAGCATCGCCGCGAACTTGCGGACCAGCTGTGCACCGTTCGTCGCGATCTCCACGATCCCCGCCCGATCGAGGCCGAACACGACACGACGCTGCAGTTCGGAGGTCGAGTTGTACAGGTGGACGATGACCCGGTGCGCACCGGCGATCGACTCGAAGGTGCGTTCGATCAACTCGGGCCGCGCCTGGGTGAGGACCTGGATGGTGACGTCCTCGGGGATGACGTCCTCCTCGATGAGCTGGCGCACGAAGTCGAAGTCCGTCTGGCTCGCGGAGGGGAAGCCGACCTCGATCTCCTTGAAGCCCATGCCGACGAGGAGGTCGAACATCCGTCGCTTGCGTTCGCCGTTCATCGGGTTGATGAGCGCCTGGTTCCCGTCACGGAGGTCGACCGAGCACCAGGTGGGGGCCTCGGAGATGATCCGGTCGGGCCACGTCCGATCGGGGAGGTCGACGCGCGGGTAAGGGCGGTACTTGTCGACCGGCATCCGCGTGGGGCGAACGGGTGAGGGTGCCATGGGGTGGAGCTCCTGTGGGACTGGACGGGTCGGGACGGGCCCGAAAAGCGAAGCGACCTCCTCGCCCGGAGGCGCAGGAGGTCGTGGCGAGCACCTGGGAGGTGCTCGCCTACACGAGGAGGAGGCCGAGGGTCGTGGTTGCGGCAGCCGCCGTTCGTGCGAACATCGGGACGAGACTAGGCAGGGACGTCGTGGAGCGTCAAGGGAGGTCGGTGGTGGAGGCCAAGCGTCGTGCACGGTCCGAAGCCCGTCGCCGGGCAGCCCTGCCGGTTCCGCCGGGGTGCCACGAGGAGGTGCGCGCCGCACTCCGGGCGTGGTTGGGGGAGCGGCCGCCCTGCACGGTGGTCGGGTACGTCGCCCTGCCCGACGAGGTCGACGTGACCCCGCTGCACGATACCGACCGGCACCGGTGGGGCCTCGTCCGCGTGCTGTCGGGCGGTGGACTGTCGGTCGGCCCGTGGGACGGGGTCCGCGGTGTGAGCCGGTACGGCACGGTCGAACCGCTCGAGGCGGCCGGGACGCTCGAGCTCGGTGCCGGTGACGTCGTGCTCGTGCCCGGCCTCGCGTTCGACCGGCGCGGCTTCCGACTCGGACGCGGCGGGGGTCACTACGACCGGTTCCTCGCAGGGCTGCCCGCCGGTGTCGTGACGGTCGCCGTCACCGTCAGCCGTGCCGTGGTGGCCGATCTCCCCGTCGAGCCGCACGACCGGCCGGTCACGCACGTCTGCACCGAGCACGGGTGCAGCGCCGTTCCGACCCCGACCGGCGCAGGCTCAGCGCTCCTCGACGGCGTCGAGGACGAGGACGGCGGTCCCGGCCGCCCGTGAGGCCTCGACGTCGAGGTGTCCGATGCAGCACCACGCACCGCTCTCCTCGGGATCTGCGAGCACCTGGTTGACGACACCCGTGTCCGGGTCGAAGGAGAACCAGGCAGGTCCGCGGGCGTCAGGTGCCGTGGACGGCGGTCCCCACTGCTCGACGAACGGAGCGACGGCGTCGAACGCCCAGTCCGGCAGACGGGTCCGGTCGCCACGCGCGAGCGCCACCACCCACCCGAACGCAGCGTTGCGGACGAGGGCCCGGAGCGCCCGTCGGTCGGCGAGGACGTCGACCGGACCGGTCGAGGTGGACTCGTCGCGCGCCGGCACCGTACGGGCGTCGCCGCCGAGCAGCCGCTCCCACTCGTCGAGGAGAGAGGAGTCCACGCCGCGCACCACGGCACCGAGCCAGTCGGTCAGGTCGTCGAGCTCGTCGGTCCGACAGGCGTCGGGGACGGTCTGCACGAGAGCCCGGTAGGCGTCGCTCAGGTACCGGAGCAGGACACCTTCGGAGCGTCGGATCCCGAGGTCGACGACGAAGTCGCCGAAGGTCAGTCCGCCCTCACGCAGCGCCCGGGCTACGGACTTCGGGCGGACCGTGTCGCCTGCGACCCACGGATGACGCCGACGGAAGGCGTTGAACCGCTCGTAGAGGAGGTCCTCGAGGGGCTTGGGCCAGGTGACCTCGGCGAGGAGCCGCTGCCGTTCCTCGTACTCGACGCCTTCCGATCGCAGACGCCCGTAGAGCTCGTCCCGGGCCCGCTTCTGCTGGGCGCGGAGCACCGGCTGCGGCCCGTCCAACGAGCTCTCGACGACGGACAGGACGTCGAGCGCGTAGTCGGGTGCCTCCGGGTCGAGGGACTCGATCATGGAGACCACGAAGGGGGAGAGGGGCTGGTTCAGCCGGAACTCCGCCTGCAGCTCGAGGTTCACGCGCACGGAACGACCGAGGTCGTCGGGTGCATCGGGGATCTCGATGATGCCCTCGTCGCGCAGGGACCGGAAGATCGCCACGGCTCGGCGCACGTGGGTCCGCCGGGCGGCCGGCGGCTCGTGGTTGTCTCGCAGGATCGAACGCAACGCCGCACAGCCGTCGCCCGGACGGTCGAGGACCTCGAGGATCATCGCGGGGGTCACCTCGAAGCGTGAACGCAGCGGCTCCGGGCGCCCGGCGATCAGCCGCTGCATCGAGTCCTCGGTCCAGTGGGCGTACCCGTGCTCCGGTGGTTTGCGCTTGACGATCTTCCGTCGACGTGAAGGATCGGCAGCTGCGCGTTCCTCGAGCCGACGGTTCTCCACGACGTGCTCCGGCGCCTGCACCCAGACGGAGCCCTCCGTGTCGAAGCCCTTGCGTCCCGCGCGACCGGCGATCTGGTGGAACTCCCGGACGTCGAGGACCCGGGTCGTCGACCCGTCGTACTTGCACAGCCGGGCGAACAGGACCGTCCGGATCGGGATGTTCACCCCGACACCGAGCGTGTCGGTCCCGCAGATCACCCGGAGCAGCCCGGCCTGGGCGAGTCGTTCCACGAGGAGCCGATAGCGGGGGAGCATGCCGGCGTGGTGGATGCCGACACCCTGCGCGAGTGCCCGCCGGAGCTCCTTGCCGAAGGGCGAGTTGAACCGTTCCTCCGCGAGCACGGCACCGAGTCGGCGTCGTTCGTCGGCCGACAGGATCGGCATGGACAGGAGGGTCTGGGCCTGTTCCGTCGCGTCCGCCTGGGTGAAGTGCACCACGTACACCGGGGTGCGGCCACTGGAGACGAGGTCACCGACCGACTCGTGCAGCGGGGTCTCCCGGTAGGTGTAGTCGAGCGGGACCGGGCGCTCCACGGCGCCGATCTCCACGCTGCGCCGCCCGGTGCGCCGGCCGAGGTCGGTGAGGAAGCGGTCGACGGGTCCGAGGGTGGCCGACAGCAGCAGGAACCGGGCGTGGGGGAGGGTGACGAGGGGGATCTGCCAGGCGGCACCACGTCCCGGGTCGCCGTAGTAGTGGAACTCGTCCATCACGACGTCGTCGACCGGGGCATCCGCCCCGTGGCGCAACGCGAGGTTCGCGAGGATCTCGGCCGTCGCGCAGACGACGGCGGCGTCGGGATTGACCGTCGCATCACCGGTGATCAGGCCCACGTTCTCCGGCCCGAGATCGCGGCACAGCGCGAAGAACTTCTCAGACACGAGCGCCTTGACGGGTGCCGTGTACCAGGAGCGTCGACCGTGGGCGAGCGAGGCGGCGTGCAGCGCGAGGGCGACGAGCGACTTCCCCGAACCGGTCGGCGTGGACAGGATCACGTTCGCGCCGTCGAGGAGTTCGAGGATCGCCTCCTCCTGGTGCGGGTAGAGCTCGACACCCTGGTCGGCGCACCACCCGAGGAACGCGTCGAGCACCGCATCCCCCGACGGGTCGTCGGGCAGACGGTCCGTCAGGGTCACGGTCACTCGTCGGGGTGTTGCTCGCGGAGGAACCGTTCGACCTCCGCCGCGAGGTCGTCGCCCGAGGGGAGGTCGAGCGGGAGTCGCGCGTCGGCCTGGGCCTCGAGCCGTCGGACGTAGGCGGCGACCTCGCTGTCCTCGGCCACGGCACGGTCGACCTGCTGGGCCCAGTCGGTGATGCGCTCGTCGAGGTCGGCGTGCCCGGTACGGATGCCGGTCACCCGCTCGAGGTGGAGCAGCAGCGCCTGGGACGCTCGGGGGTTCTGGGCGTTCGCCACGTAGTGTGGGACGGCGACCCGGAGGGAGATCACGGGGATGTCCTCGCGGTCGAGCCGATCGTGCAACACCCCGATGAGCCCCGTCGGACCCTGGTAGCTCGGTCGGTCGAGACCGAGTCGGTCGGCGAGGTCGCTGTTCGTCGAACTGCCGCGCACCATCGCCGGTCGGGTGTGGGGCACGGCGTCCGCGAGCGCTCCGACGGTGATCACGAGCTCGGTCCCGGTCGCCCGGATGATCTCGACGAGATCCCCGCAGAAGCTCCGCCAGCGGAGGTGCGGCTCGATGCCGGCGAGCAGGAGGAGGTCCCGGCCGATGCCGTCGGTCGGGGCGCCGAGGCAGTCGTTCGCCGGCCACACGATCACCCGGTCGCCGCCGACGAGACGGACGTCCGGCCGGCGCGCCGTGAAGTCGAAGTAGTCCTCGGCGTCGATGCTCGCCACCTCGGTGGCGTCGTAGCGCCGACCGAGGTGGCGGACGGCCTCCGTCGCAGCCTGGGCGACGTCGAACCACCCCTCGAGCGCCACGACGAGCACCGGTCGTTCGAGTACCGCTCGATCCCGCCACACGACCGTCATGGCTGCAGCCTCGCACACGGCCGGGCTCTGGCGGGACACGGCGTACTGCTCGGCGCAGCGGAGGAGGGGGCGCTACCGTCCTGCGCAGCCACCGCATGGAGGACCGCCGGATGCGACCGACCTATTCCGCCGAAGCCGAGAACTACCGGGAGAAGATTCGCGCGTTCCTGCGCACGAACCTCCCGAGCGACTGGGAGGGCGTCGGCGCGCTCTCGCCGGACGAGCGCCGGGCGTTCGTCGCCTCCTGGCGTGCGACCCTCGCCGAGCACCAGCTCCTCGCCGTCGCCTGGCCGAAGGAGTACGGCGGTGCCGGGCTCACCGACCTCGAGCAGGTCGTGATCTCCGAGGAGTTCGCCCGGGCCGGGGTGCCCACCGGTTCACCGAACGACGGCTTCGGTATCGGCATGGTCGGGCCGACGGTCATGGTGTGCGGTACCGAGGAGCAGAAGCGCTACTACCTCCCGCGGATCCTCGACGGCACGGACCGCTGGTGCCAGGGGTACTCCGAGCCGGACGCCGGTTCCGACCTCGCGAACCTCGGCACCCGTGCCCGGCTCGACGGTGACGAATGGGTGATCGACGGTCAGAAGATCTGGACGTCGAACGCCCAGACCGCGAACTGGATCTTCGTGCTCACCCGCACGTCGCCGCACCAGCCGAAGCACGCCGGGATCACGTTCCTCCTCGTGCCGATGGAGCAGCCCGGGATCGAGGTGCGGCCGATCATCAACATCGCCCGCGGTCACGAGTTCAACGAGGTGTTCTTCACCGAGGCGCGCACGGCACGGGAGAACGTCGTGGGTGAGGTCGACAAGGGCTGGGGTGTCGCGAACACCCTCCTCGGCTTCGAGCGCGGCGGGAGGGCGACGACGCTGTCGATCACCTTCCGCGAGGAGCTCGACCGTCTCGTCGCCCTCGCACGCGAGCGGGGTGTCCTCGACGACCCGATCGTCCGGGACCGCATGACCGCGTGCCACAGCACCGTGGAGATCATGCGGTGGATGGGTCTGCGCACCCTGTCGACCGTGCTCGCCGGTGGCCGCCCCGGTCCGGAGTCGTCCCTCATGAAGCTGCTGTGGTCGGAGTACCACCGTGTGGTCACCCAGCTCGCCGTCGACATCTGGGGTGCCGAGGGCATGCTCCTCGAAGGTCGCCCCGCCGCCTCGGGCATCGGTGGGGACGCCGTCGGGGCGCCGTCGTCGCCACGGTCGTGGAACGAGGTCGCCATGCGCGCCCGCTCCGGCACCATCTACGCCGGCGCCTCGCAGATCCAGAAGAACATCGTGGGGGAGCGCGTGCTCGGTCTCCCCAAGGAGCCCCGGGCCGACGAAGGCCCCTGGCGGGCGAACTGATCGGCGGGGCGGCGGGCGACCGTCGCCCCGATCAGCGTTCGGTACCGACCCGCAGGTCCTTGAAGGGGAGGTCGCGGTCGACCGCGGGCTCCTTCGGCAGCCCGAGGACTCGTTCGCCGATGATGCCGCGCTGGATCTCGTTCGTGCCGCCGGCGATCGCGTGCGCCGGCGCGGACAGCACGCCGAGCGACCAGCGGGCTCCCCGGGTGTCGCCCTCGTCCCACGCCTGGCCGGCCGCTCCTGCGATGCGGATCGCGAGGTCGGACGATCGGCGGGCGAGGACCGCGCCGGCGAGCTTCGCGAGCGAACCCTCGGGACCGGGAGCACGCCCTGCCTTCTGCGCGGCACGGATGCGGAGACCGATGAACTTCATGATCGTCTCACGGGTGTAGATGTCGGCGAGACCCTGCCGGACGACCGGGTCGCCGATCGCGCCGGTCGCCCGGGCGAGACGGATCAGCGGCGCCGAACCGCCGTGGCTCGGACCCTCGCCCGCCGCACCGATCGCCACGCGCTCGTTCATGAGGAGCGCGACCGCGAGGCGCCAGCCGTCGTTCTCGGTGCCGAGCAGGTTCGCCGCAGGGATCCGCGCGTCGGTGAAGAAGACCTCGTTGAAGTTCGCCTCACCCGTGATCTGCCGCAGCGGTCGGAACTCGATGCCCGGCGTGCGCATGTCGACGATGAACATCGAGATGCCGCGGTGCTTCGGGGCGTCGGGATCGGTGCGGGCGATGAGGATGCCGAAGTCGGAGTAGTGGGCGCCCGACGTCCACACCTTCTGCCCGTTGACGACGAACTCGTCCCCGTCGCGCACGGCCTTGGTCTGCAGCGATGCCACGTCCGACCCGGCACCGGGCTCGGAGTAGAGCTGGCACCAGATCTTCGAACCCCGCAGGAGATCCGGCAGGTGGGTGGCTCGCTGCTCGGGGGTGCCGAACTCGAGGATGGTCGGCGCGCACATGCCGTGCCCGATCTGGTAGATCCCGATCGGCAGCTCGTAGGTGGCCGCCTCCTCGTTGAACAGCTCGAGATGGCGGCCGGTGAGGCCCTGCCCGCCGGCCTCCCGGGGCCAGGTGATGAAGCCGAGACCGGCGTCCATCAGCGCCGCCTGGAACCGCTTCGACGCCTCGATCTCCTCGGCGCTCTCGGGTTCGAGCGACGGGGGAGCCGCATCGTCACCGCGGGCGGCCTTCGGCCGGGCGTTGGCGGTGAGGAACTCCCGGACACGCTGCCGGAACGCCGCCTCCTCCTCGGGGGTGATCGCAGCGGTCGTCGTGGTCGTCGTCATCGTCATGGGGTCCTCCGCCCTTCGCCCGCGCACCTTACCGAAGGCGTCGGAGGGTCCGCGGCGCATCACCGAGGGCACGGACGAGCTCGAAGGGGAGTTCGTGGGCGAGGGTCGCGAACATGCGGTCGACGAGCTCCGCCCTGCGCCGGTCCTCCTCCGTCGCACCCCCACGGCGACGCGCCTCCTCGACGGTCTGGTCGGCGACGGCGAGGAGACCGACGAGCAACGCCGCGTTCGCGAGATCGAGCGGGGCGGCGCCTGCCGCCCGAGCGGCCCGCACTCGCGCCTCGGTGTCGAGGACGAGGAGGTCGAGGATCGGGCCGACCCGCTCCTCCCAGTCGAGGCGTGCCGTGCCGGGATGACGGACGAGGAGCGTCTGCACCGCCGAACGGCCGGCGAGCGCGGCGAGGAACCGGATCCGGACCCGGATGCTCTGGAGCCACGCCTCGCGGCGTTCGCCGGGCTGTGGCCGCCGGGCGGCGGGAGGTCGCAGGTCGGCGTCACGCCGGAACGGCGCGACAGTGGCGGCGAGCCTCCGGGCCGCAAGGGTGCGGTCGTAGTCGCGCCGGCGCGCCGGATCGGACAGGATCGACCAGGCTTCGTTGACCTCGGCCATCCGCCGCTGCAGGTCGTCGTCCGCCCGCCCGTCGACGCCGATCAGGTCCGGGTGGTGCGCCCGGGCGAGCCGCCGGTACGCGGCACGGAGTTCGGACGGGTCCGCGTCGGGGCGGACGCCGAGCCGTCCGTAGAGGTCTGCATCGGTCGGGAAGACCGCCACGGCGGCAGCGTAGGTTGTCCTGCGCCGCACGGCGGAGCGGGACGGTCAGGCCCGACCGTTCCCGTCGGGGTCGTCGCGCAGGTCGGCGATCTCGTCGAGCACGTCCGGATCGGCGTGGTCGGTCGGCGCCGGACGCGGGCGCCTGCCCTCGCCCCGGCGTCGCACCCGTGCGACCCGCCGCCCCTCGACGTCCTCGAGCTCGTGGACGAGGTCGAGGTAGCTCCGGTGCCGGGCGCGGGGGAGGGAGCCCGAAGCGACCGCCTTGCGGACCGCACATCCCGGTTCGTCACGGTGCATGCAGTTCCGGAACCGGCAGCGGGCGGCGAGCGCGGCGATCTCGGGGAACGCCTCGGCGATTCCCTCCGCCGTGTCCCACATGCCGAGCGCCCGCAGGCCGGGCGTGTCGATGACCGCGCCACCGTCCGGACAGGGGAGCAGCCGTCGCACGGTCGTGGTGTGCCGGCCCCGGCGGTCCTTCGCACGCACGGCGCCGACCGACTGCGATTCGGTGCCGACGAGCGCGTTGGTGAGCGTCGACTTCCCGGCCCCCGACTCACCGAGGAGCGCGAGCGTGCGATCGGGCAGCAGGAGGCGTCGGAGCTCGTCGACGCCGACCCCGGTGCGCACCGACGTGAGGACCACCTCCGGCGGGTCGGGGAGCCCTGCCAGCTCGGCGAGGACCGCGGAGGGATCGTCGACGGCGTCGCACTTGGTCAGCAGCACGACAGGTCGCGCCCCACCCTCGTGGACGATGACGAGCAGCCGCTCCACGCGCCGGAGTCGCACCGGTCGGTCGAGGGCGAACACGCAGCCGACGACGTCGACGTTCGCAGCGACCACCTGGGCCTCGGCGTGCTCACCGGGGTCACGACGCACGACGACACCCCGTCGGGGGGCGAGCGCGACGATCGCGGCGGCGTCGTCGATGCGCTCGACGGCTGCCCAGTCACCGACGACGGGAGGACCGTCGAGCCCGGCGGCACGGTGCCTGGCGAGCGACCGATCGGTCAGGACGTCGCCGTCCACGGTCCAGACGGTGTCGAACCCGCGTGACGTCGCGCTGACGCGGCCGACCGAACGCCCGAGCGCGAGTTGCGGACGGGCGAACTCGTCGACGACGGCGTCCCATCCGAGCCGGACGAGTTCCGGGGGTGGGGTCATCGGGGTCCGTCGCAACCGTTTCGGAATCTGGCATAATCATGGTTATGCCAGATAACCTGTGCTTCGCCACGGCGGTCGACCGATTCATGGTGGAACTCCGCACGAGGAAGCCCTCGCCGCACACCATCGCCGCGTACCGACGTGACCTCGAAGGCATTGCGACGCGCATCGCGACGGAACTCGGTGTCGCCGCCGACGCACTGACGATCGACGACCTCGACCGGCGGGCGGTCCGAGCCGGCTTCGCGTCGTGGGCCTCGGATCACGCAGCCGCCTCGGTACGGCGGGCCTGGAGCGCGTGGAACGCCTTCTTCGACGTGCTCGTCGCCGACGAGGTGACCGAGGCAAATCCCATGCGTGCCATCGTGCCACCTCGCCAGCCCCGGACCCGGGCAAAGGTCATCCACCGGGAGGATGCCGTCGCGGTCCTGCTCGCCACTGCGGCCGAGACGGACCCGACCGGGCGGCATCCGTGGCCGGCCCGCGACCTCGCCCTCGTGGCGACCTTCGTCGTGACCGGGCTCCGGCTCAGCGAGGCGATCGGCCTGACGGTCGGCAGCCTCGAGGGGCCGCCGGGCGCACGCCGACTCGTCGTCGTCGGCAAGGGTGGCAAGCCCCGCACGGTCCCCGTCGAGGAGCCCTACGAAGACGTGCTCGGGAGGTACCTGCGCGAGCGGGCCGAACGGTTCCCCACCCATGCGCTCGACCATCCGACCACCCCGCTGTTCGTCCGCGCCGACACGGGTGACCGTCCGACCCGCCAACAGGTGCAGCACTGGGTCGACAAGCTCTACCGCCGTGCCGGCATGCGTGCCCAGGTACCCGAGGGTGCCCTCGTGCACGCCCTGCGCCACACGTTCGCGACGAGCGCGCTCGACCACGGGGTCGACGTCGTGGAGCTGCAGGAACTGCTCGGCCACGCGTCGCTCGACACGACCCGCCGGTACCTCGAGGCGACCGGTGCCCGGCTCCGAGAGGCCGTCCAGGCCCACCCGGCGACCTCCACGCTGCGGCGGTTCAGCGCCGAGCGCCCGTCCTGAGATCGATCCTCAGTCGCCCGACCAGCCGGCGAGGAGCGACCGGGCGATAACGCCCCGGAGGATGTCGCTCGTGCCCTCGCCGATCGCCATCAACGGTGCGTCACGGTAGAGCCGCTCCACCTCGAACTCGGTGGAGTACCCGTACCCGCCGTGGATGCGCATGGAGTCCAACGCCGCGGTGAGTGCGAGCTCGGACGCGAACAACTTCGCCATGCCCGTTTCCGTGTCGGCCCTCCCCCCGGCATCCGCGCGTGACGCCGCCCACCAGGTGAGCAACCGGGCGGCCTGCACACCGGTCGCCATGTCGGCGAGCTTGTGCTGGACCGCCTGGAACCCCGAGATCGGCTGGCCGAACGCCTTGCGCTCACCCGAGTAGTCACGGGCGTAGTCGTAGGCCGCCTGGGCGACCCCGACGGCACGCGCCGCCACGTTGATCCGCCCGACCTCGAGCGCGGACAGCACCTGCACCATGCCGCGACCTTCGACCCCGCCGAGCAGGTTCGCAGCCGGGACCCGGACGTCCCGGAGCACCACCTCGCAGCTCTCCGGGCCCTTGTACCCGAGCTTCCCGATGTCCCGGAGCACCTCGAGACCGGGCGTGCCGGCCTCGACGAGGATCACGCTCATGCCCCGGTGACGTGGCTCGATCGACGCGTCGGTCTTGCACAGGACGGGCATCGGGTCGGCGAAGCGGGCGTTCGTGATCCACATCTTCGTGCCGTTGAGGACGTACTCGTCACCGTCGCGGACGGCCCGGGTCGTGATGCTCTGCAGATCCGACCCGGCATCGGGCTCGGTCAGCGCGATGCACGTGCGCCGCTTCCCGGTGGCGAGGTCCGGCAGGAACCGCTGCTTCTGCTCGTCCGTGCCGTGGTCGGCGATCATCTTGCAGGCGAGCGAGTGGCTGCCGAGGATGCCGGCCACACCCATCCAGCCACGAGCGATCTCCTCGAACGCGATGGCGAGGGTGACGAGGTCGGCGCCGAGGCCGCCGTGGGACTCCGGGATCGTGAGACCGAACAGGCCCAACTCCCCCATCGTCGCGACGATCTCGGTCGGGTACCGACCCGACTGCTCCCACTCCCGCGCCACGGGGCGGATCTCACGGTCCACGAACGTCCGCATCGTGTCCCGGAACATGCGGTGTTCGTCGTCGAGCTCGAAGTCCATGGTGGTCTCCCCCGGTTCGGGATCAGTCGGAAAGGAAGCGGCGCTCGAGGTCGTACACCTCGGGCAGGCCCAGATCGTCGACGAAGGAGCCGAAGGTGGTCAGCCGCCCCTCCTCCATCGCCGCCTGCGGTGTCCCGGTCGCCCGCAACGACGCGAGCGCCGCGCGGACCGCCGTGGTGGCCGAGAGCAGCGCCGTCAACGGGAAGATGACGATCCGGTACCCGAGGGCGTGCAGGTCGGCGAGCGGGATCGCAGGCGTCCTGCCGCCCTCGGCCCAGTTGAACAGCAGGGTGTGGCCTGCGAGCCGTCGCGCGACCTCGGCGATCTCCTCGACCGACTGCGGTGCCTCGACGAACAGCACGTCCGCACCGGCGGCCGCGTAGCTCTCGGCGCGCTCGATCGCCGCGTCGAACCCCTCCACCGCCCGTGCGTCGGTCCGGGCGATGATCACCGTGTCGGGATCGGTCCGGGCGGCGACCGCGGCACGGATCTTCGCCGCGTGCTCCTCGACGGGGACGACGGCCTTGCCGGCGAGGTGACCGCACTTCTTCGGCGCCACCTGGTCCTCGAGGTGCAACGCCGCCACCCCGGCCCGCTCGTAGGCACGCACCGTACGGATCACGTTGAGGACGTTCCCGTAGCCGGTGTCGGCGTCCGCGACGAGCGGGACGTCGATCGCGTCGACGAGACGTTCGGCGTGGCCCGCCATCTCCGTGCCCGTGAGGAGACCGACGTCGGGGCGACCGAGCACCGACGCCGAGGCGCCGAAACCCGTGAGGTACACCGCGTCGAACCCGGCCTCGGCGACGAGCCTGGCGCTCAGCGCGTCGTAGGCACCGGGAGCGCAGAGCGGTTCGGGACGCTCGAGCAGGCGACGGAGACGAGCGGCGCCAGACGGTCGCGCACCGAGGAGACCCATGGGGGGCATCCTTGCGCACCGCTCCCCCGCCGTGCAGGTCGGCGGCTCAGAGGTCGAGCAGCGCGTTCTCCACGACCTCGGTGAGCGCCGGGTGGATGTACCAGACGTCACGGGCGATGCGGTCGACGGTCTGGCCGAACTGCATCGCCTGGACGAGCGGCTGGATGAGCGTCGACGCCTGCGGGCCGATGATGTGCGCGCCGAGCAGGGTGCGGTCGTCGCGGTGCGCGATGACCTTGCAGAAGCTCGTGCCGTCCTCCATCGCCCAGCCGTAGGCCGTGGCCCCGTAGTCCTTCGTCGCCACGACGTAGGGCACATCACCGCCGACGAGATCCTGCTCTCGCAGCCCGACCCCGGCGATCTGTGGTGACCCGAAGACCGCCCACGGCACGTGCCGCCGGTCGATGCGCCGCCAGACCGACGGATCGTCCGCATGGAGGATGTTCCAGAACGCCGCCTTCGCCTCGGCATTCGCGAGGTGCTTGAGCTGCTGTTCGTTCGTGAGGTCGCCGATCGCCCAGATCCCGTCCACCGGTGTGCGCAGGTACTCGTCGGTGAGGACCCGACGTCCGGTGCCGTCCGTCGGGATCCCAGCCCGGGCGACCTCGAGGACGTCACCGTTCGGGACCCTGCCGGTCGCGATGAGGAGTGCGTCGCCGACGACGTCGCGGGTCGTCCCGTCCTGGGAGACGGTGAGGACGATGGTGCCGTCCGGCTCCTGGCGGACGCTGCGTGGCGTCGCACCGGTGACGATGCCGAACCGTCGGCCGTACTCCTCCGTCGCCCGGATCGACACCGACTCGTCCTGATCCCGCAGCATGCGGGGTCCACGGACGACGAAGGTCACCTCCACACCGAAGCTGCCGAAGACGTGACCGAGCTCGGCGGCGATGAACCCACCACCGAGCACGATCATCCGGCGAGGGAGCTCCCGGAGCCGCATCACGGTGTCGGAGGTGTGGAAGGGCACCGACGCGAGCCCGTCGATCTCAGGCAGGTCGGGACGTGCGCCGGCGGCGAGCAGGATCTTCGGAGCGCTGATCCGCACACCGTCGACATCGACGGTCGTCCGGTCGACGAAGCGGGCCGTCCCGGCGAAGACGGTCACGTTGTCGCAGCGTTCACGGCGGTACTCCTCGCCTCCCGCCGCGATCGGGTCGATCCGCCCGAAGACGCGGTCCACGATGCCCGGCCAGTCGACCTGGTCGAGGGTCGCGTGCACGCCGAGGCGAGCCATGCGCGGGACCGACGCGGCCAGATCCGCGGCGTGGACGAACATCTTCGAGGGGATGCACCCACGGTTCAGGCACGTCCCGCCGAAGACCCCCTTCTCGACGAGGGCGATCCTCCAGCCCTCCATCGCCTCGGGGATCGCGTTCCCCGAACCGCTGCCGACGATGATCAGGTCGAACTGCGTCGCTGTGTCGCTCTGCTGCACGGCGGGCAGGCTACCCCTCCGTCCCTCGTGCACGACCGGCCGCAGTGGGCGGTCGAACAGGTACCCTCACCCGGTCGGCGAACCTGCGACGAAGGACGACCACCGTGACCCTGCGCCTCCCGCGCTCCAATCGGACGGGCACCGTTCGACCCGGACGGATCGGTCCGCCGCGGCTCGTCCCCGAGGAGATCGCACGGCCCCGCTACGCACTCGACGGCACCGGCTCACGGCGGGGCGAGGCCCGGGTGAAGTCGCCAGCGGTCGTCGAACGCATGCGTCGCACCGGTCGTCTCGCGGCCGAGATCCTGCGCCGCACCGGTGAGGCGGTAGCCGTCGGCGTGACCACCGACGAACTCGACGCCATCGCCCACCGACTCGCCGTCGAGGCGGGCGCCTACCCGAGCCCCCTCAACTACAGCGGGTTCCCGAAGTCGATCTGCACCTCGGTGAACGAGGTCATCTGCCACGGGATCCCGGACTCCCGCCAGCTGCGGGACGGCGACATCGTCAACATCGACGTCACCGTTTACCGCGAGGGCGTGCACGGTGACTGCAACGCCACGTTCCTCGTCGGCGAGGTCGACGCCGCCGGCCGCCGACTCGTCACCGAGACGAAGACCTGTCTCGAGCTCGGGATCGCCGCAGTGCGTCCCGGCCGACCGATCTCCGACATCGGTCGTGCGATCGAGGACCACGCGCACGCCCACGGCTTCGGCGTCGTCCGGACCTTCGTCGGGCACGGGATCGGTGAGGAGTTCCACACCGACATCGAGGTCCCGCACTACTTCACGCCGCGGGCACGCCTCGTGATGCAGCCCGGCATGACCTTCACGATCGAGCCGATGATCACCGAGGGCGACCACCGCGAGGAGATCTGGGACGACGGGTGGACGGCGGTGACCGCCGACCGCAGCAGGTCGGCACAGTTCGAGCACACGGTCCTCGTGACCGATGGAGGCGTCGAGATCCTCACCATCGAGGACTGAGGGAGCCCGGAGCCGGGGCGGGCCGGATGGGACCGCGCGGGCGGTTCCACTACCCTGCGTCGCCATGCCCCGCAGAATCGACGTCGAGCTGACGAGTCGCCGTGACGACGGCAACTGGACCTGGCGTGCGGCCGGGGCGAAGGAGCCTCGCGGCACCCTCGACGGTGCACTCCTCCCCGAGGGCGTGAGCGTCGGCACCGTCGTGAAGGCCGAGGTCGAACTCGACATCGACGGCATCACGGTCACAGCCGTCCAGGCCCCGAAGGGGGCACGGCCCGAACCGAAGCGCATCGAGATCATCGGGCGACCGCGCGACGACGAACAGCTCGTCACCACGACCCTCGCCCCCAAGCGGGGCGGCCGACGCGACGGGGACCGGCGCGACCGACCCGGCCGTGGCGACCGCGGTGAACGTGGCGGCGAGCGGCGCGACCGCCGTGGCGGACCGGACGACCGCCGGGGCGGGGCACGCCCCGGTGGCGGCCCGCGCCGAGACGGCGACCGTCGGCCGCGAGAGGCCGCGCCGGTCGACCAGCGACCCAAGGCCCGCCGCCTGCGTCCGGGTCGGGTGCACCGCGATGCGGTGCTCGCCGGGCTGGCAGATGCGGAGCGCCCCATCGCCGAGGAACTCGTGCGAGGTGGCGTGCCTGCCGTGCGCACGGCGCTCGAGCGTCAGAACGACACTGCCAAGGCCGAGGGCCGACCGGTGATCGACCCGGGACCGCTTCTCACGCTCGCCGAACGCCTCTGGCCGAGGGTGCGTGACGCCGAGTGGCGCGACCGTGCCGAGGCTGCGCTCCGTGACGTCGAGGACCTCGACCTGCGGGACCTTCGTTCCGTCGTCGTGGCGTCGGAGGGTTCGGCCCGGGACGACGAGACCAGAGCTCTCGCCGAACATCTCCGGACCGCCCTCACCCGCCGGGTCGACGCCGAGCAGGAGGCCTGGCTCGGCGAGCTCGGCGAGCTGGTGCGCGGCGGTCGTGTGGTGGCCGCCCTGCGTCGCAGCGCCCGACCGCCCAAGGCGGGCTCGCCGATCCCCGAGGAACTCGCCACCGCGCTCGCCGCGGCGACGACGGCGTCGTTCACGCCGGAGATCACCACCCAGCGGTGGGTGACCCTCCTCGACGCCCTCGCCCACTCCCCCGTCCGGACTCGGGTCACGCCCGCCGCCGTGCCGGAGCAGCCCGACGACGAGCTCGTCGCCGCGGTGCGCAAGGTCGCCGATCGCCTCCCCGAGATCGCAGCCCTCTTCGGCGTCACGCCGGCTCCCGGAACCGGCGCGACCCGTCGCCGCGGCAAGCCCGTTCGACCGGGCGCCGCGCCGAAGGCACCCGCCGCGGCTCCGGCGGAGGATGCCCCCACCCCCGCAGGCGAGGTCGAGGCCGGAGCAGCGGAGACGGCAGCGGCAGCGGCAGAGGTGGCCGCGGCGACAGAGCCTTCGGCCGAAGTCAGCGACTCCGAGGAGTCATGATCGACTGCCGGCTCGCCCGGCCCCGGAACGTCCCCGTATCGCGGTCCTCGTCCCAGCGCGCCCCGCAGCCGTTGCACGCGCACGAGTCGAGGCGGACCGAGGCCAGGTACATCCGGTCGACGCCGTAGTCCCCGCAGTAGGGACACTGCAGCCTTCCGCCGTCGATGGTCACGACGGCGAGCGTACCGGTTCGCCCGACGCCCCCGGGAGCCCGTTCCGCTCCCCCAGCACACCGTGCTCCCGCAGGAATGCCCCGAGCCCGGGAACCAGGTCGAGTTGTTCGACCTCAGGGAGCGGGACCCAGCGGGCATCGACGGCATCGTCCCCGGCCCGGACCGGATCGTCGCCGACCTGCTCGACGACGAAGTCGATGATCACGTCGTGCCGATCGGGGGCGATGCGTTCGACCCAACCGAGGAAACGCGTGCAGCGGACCTCGATACCGCACTCCTCGGCGACCTCGCGCACCAGCGCCGCCTCGAGCGTCTCACCTCGCTCGACCCGACCGCCCGGGACCGACCACGACCCCGCAGCCGGGGGTCTGCCCCGTCGGATCATGAGCAGGGCGCCGTCCCGCACGACCACGGCACCGACCCCGATCTCCGGTCGACCTCCGTGCCGCCGGTCGTCCGCCGGCTCAGAGTTCGTCGTCACCCTCGCCCGTCTGCGACTGGTCGTCGAGGTCGATCGCGATCCGGAGCGAACGGGCCTTCATGCCGAACCGCTCGAAGAAGTTCTTCGTCTCGCGCATCCCGGGCAGCGCGAGGGCGTCGACCGCGCGGCACCCCGCAGCACGTGCCCAGTCGAGCAGGTCGTCCATGACGACCTCACCGACGGACACCTCCCGGAACTCTTCGGCGACGTGGAGCAACTCCACGACCCCGAGCGTCGAGCCATCGCGGAGCGGGACGCGTCGCACGGCACCTGCGGCGACGACGACGTCGCACCACGTCCCGACGACGATCCGCCAATCCGGGTCGCCGAGGGCGGCGACGAGCGTGCCGGCGAGGTCAGGGTCGGCCTCGTGCACGGACCACAGGCGACCTCCTCGCCGACCCTCGAGCTCGGAGCGGCAGGCTGCGGCGAGCTCACCGAGGACCGCCGCGTCGTCGACCGACGCAGGGCGAACCGCCTCCACGCCGGATCAGTCCGCCCGTGCGAGGAGCTGGTCGACGCGGTTGAGGATCGTCCGCCGACCCCGGTGCGCGCTCTCGTGCGCCCGGACCGCCTCGAGCTCCGCACGGTCGAGCGCCGCGAGCCGCGGCACGATGTCGGCCGCCGGCAGGTCGTCGTAGCCGTCGATGGGAAGACCCGGCTCGGCCGTCGACGTACCGGTGGCGGTCGGTGACGGCGAGGGATCGGGCGTCGAGGCGTCGACCGTGGAGGGGAGCCGGAGGCCCAACAGGTCGAGCAGTGGCTGCACTGCCGCGCCGACCGTCCGCGCGAGCGGGGCGAGATCGGCCTCGAGGCGGCGCTCCACGACTCCGGCGGTCGTCTTGCCGACCATCTCGGCGAGGGCGAGCTGCCGCTTTCCCGCCTCGATGTACTCCGGGAGGCGTTTCGGTGCCTCGAAGAGGAGCCCGATGGGGGCATAGACGAAGAGGTCCCGCAGCAGCTCCGGTGCGGAGCGTTCCTCGCGATGGTCGGTGGTCACGGCGGCAAGGCTAGGAGCCGACGGTGTCTTCCGGGAGGGCGGAGCGGATCCGGTTCAGCGGGTGCGCTTCAGCTCGGCGCGACGTTCGGCCTCGAGCCGTTCGAGCCGGTCGCCGTCGCTGTGGTCCACGAACTGCATCATCGCCGCGATCGCCGTGTGCCCGGCGCGGGTCGCGATCAGCTCGTGCATCTGCTGGGCGACCCGGCGATAGTTGACGTGCCCCTGCGGCTGGCTCCGCAACTCGAGCACGTGCATCGCCTGACGGGCGTTCATCTGCATCGCGAACCGCACCCGGTAGGCGAGAGCGACCGCGTAGGGGGCCTGCACGGGCAACAGGCCGGCGAGATCGTCGTAGAGCTGCGCCGACCGCTCCATGGCGGCGTCGTAGTCACCGCCGACGCCTGCGTCGTCGAGCACCGGCGGCCGGGTGTAGCCGTGGCTCGGGCTGAGGGGCTGCCACTCGACGGTCATCAGGCGATGCCGCTGGAGGTCGCGGAACGCGCCGTAGTCGGCGAGGACGTCGAAGCGGTAGTCCGTCGCCTCGAGCGCTCGACCCGGCTTGTGACGGCGGTTCGCCCGATCCCCGACGTACGCCCGCACGAGCTCGACCCGTTCCGTCGCGCTCATCGCCTCGACCCGGTCCCTGATCCGCCAGGTCGGCTCATCGACGTGGGGATAGAGCATGGCGACGAGGACCTTGACCTCGCCGTCCGGATCGAAGTCGACGAGGTCGACCTCCGCCTCGGCGGGCCCGACCGGCGGGGCGTCGTCGGCGTCGAGATGGAAGATGTGGTCCGCAACCGCCTCGGTGGTGACGCGGGTGTCCTCGAGGTACGCCGACCACTGCAGTCCCCGGTCGGCGACGTCGACACGCCGCACGAACGACGGCACGACCTTGCGGAGCTCGGTCAGGATCATGTCGGCGTAGGTGCGCGCCTCGGGCAACGGGTGGGACCGCATGCGCAGGAGGAGCGACTCGTAGGCCTGCCCGCTCCCGTAGAGGCCGACGTTGGACAGCGACGCGGCAGGCAGGACACCGCGCACCGCGTCGAGCGCCTTCGCCTTGATCGCCTGGCGGTAGACGAAGTCGGAATCGCCCGGCGACTTCGGGATCGCAGCGCGGTAGAACTCCACCATCCGCGTCGTCATCTCGGCGTAGGAGTCGAAGAGCCGGTCCATCGTGCCGACGTAGCGGGCGGCCAGGGGCGACGCCAGGATCTCGGGGTCCCGGAGGAACCGGTACCGCCCCCCGAGACGCTCGTCGTAGTTCACGTACCGCGTCGACTGCTCGAGGTAGGACATCAGCCGTCCCCACTCGAGGACCTTCGTGAGGAGGTTCGACGCCTGCTCGCACGCGAGGTGCACACCGCCGAGCTGCGCGACGGAGTCGTCGCCGTAGTCGAAGAAGACGCGGTCGTAGAGCTCCTCAGCCCGACGCAGGCCGACCGTGGCGTCGAGGCCGTCGTCGTCGGTGATGTCGAGCTCGCCGACGAACTCGTCGAGGAACAGGCGTCGGAGGCTCTTCGGCGACCGGGAGTACCGGGCGAACAGCGCACCCTTGACGACCTCGGGCAGGTTCACGAGTGCGAACACCGGCCCGTCGAGATCCGTGAAGTACCGCCGAAGCACATCACGCTCGTCCGGCGTGAACTCCTCGGCGACATAGAAGGTCACCGGGCAGAGGATAGGAGGGGGTCCGTCCCTGCCCGCGGATGCCCCGGGGAGCTGCTCAGACGACGGCCACGAAGGCGTCCGGCTCGACCGTGAGCACCAGGTGGCGGGAGCGGCCGACCGGCACGCCGTCGGCGACGACCCGCACGGCGGCACCGAGATCGAGCTCCACCCTCGCTGCGCGCCGCTCCCGGAGTGCGGGGTGCGGCACATGGGTGCCCGAGCGGGCACGTTGCCGTGCGACACGTCGTTGCCGCCACGGCACCCGGCCGACGGTCACGTCGACGAGGCCGTCGTTGGGGTGGGCGCGTGGTCCGAGCTTCAGCTCCCCCATCCAGTCACCGTTCATCGCAACCACGGCCGGGCCACGCAGGCGCCCCCCGCAGCCGACCAGGTGGGCGGCGAACCACGTCGTCACGTCGTCGAGATCCACCCGCACGACGTCGACAGGGAGTCGCACTGCGTCCGGTCCCCGGAGCCGGGCCGCGTCGCCCGGTCCCCCGAGCGAGCGGCAGAGGTCGCCACCGAGCAGACCGACCTCGCCGACGGGCACACCGCGCCGGCGGGCGTCGACCACGAGCCGGTGGAGGTCGGCGTCGGCGACCACGACGGGGGCTCCCGCTGCGAGCGGCCCGGGTGTACCCCAGGGTGCGCCGCGGCGGATGGTCACGCCTCGGCCCTCGTCATCGAGGCGAGCGCGACGACACCCCGCTCGAGACGCTGGACCGCCCGACGCGCCGCGTCGGCCGTCGACGGGTCGGGCGCGATCTGGCCGATCTGGCGGAGCAGGTCGACGAGCTGCTTGACGTTGCGGACGAAGTCTCCGCCCGAGAGATCCGCGAGGAGCAGGACGTCGTCGAGTGCGGCGCCACGGCACCAGGCCGCCGCAGCTGCCGCGAATGACGCGTCAGGGCGCCGGGTCGTCGGCAGGCGGTGCCGTTCCTCGTCGAGCATGAGACCCTCGGCGAGGGTCCGCACCCGACGCCAACGTTCGGCCGCCTCTGCGCCCGGCAGACCGGGAGGCGGCGGGAGGTCGCGGCTGCGGTGCTCGTAGGTGAGGCACGATGCGACCGCGGCGAGCGCCGGAGGGTCGAGGCCGTCGAGGAGTCCGGCGACGAGCACCTCGGCGACGAGGAGATCGGACTCGTGGTAGAGCCGGGCGAGCACCCGACCCCGGTCGGTGAGGGACCAACCGTCGACGTACCCCCGGGAGCGCAACAGGTCCACGACGCGACGGAACTGACGCCCCAGGGTGTCGCCGACGGCCTCGACCCGACCTCGCAGTGCGTCGACGTCGGCCTCCGCCCGCTCGAGGCGCTGGGCGAGCCGGACGAGCGCCTCCCGTCCCCGTGCCCGGTGGAGCGGATGCTCCTCGAGCATGCGGAGCAGATCGTCACGATCCGGTGCACGTTCGGCCCCGACGTCCTCGACCGTCTCCTCGACGTCGTCGTCGGGCATGCGTCGGCGGGTGTCCCGAAGGGTGCGTGCGAGGTTCTTCGCGACGTCCTCCTGGAACGCTCTCTGCCGCGGCGCGTACGGAGTCGGGACCTCGACCCTCGTGACGACCTTCGGCGGAGCCGCGAACTCGGCGGCGTGCACGGTCCGGGTCCGACCGCGCGCGTCGACCACCCGGAGCATCGCGCCGCCCTTGCGCCGGGTCGCCGCCAACACGGCGAGTGTCAGATGTCCGAGACGGACCACGTCGCCCGGTCGGCACGCGGCCACGGCGTCGTCGACCGCCGAGTCGCGCCGCCGGTCGCCCGCCTCCTCCGCCCGTAGCCGAGCGACGATCTCCCGGTAGGACACGGCGATCTCGAGGTCGTCGCCGAGCTCGTCCCGGAGCCGGTCGGCCTCCTCCCGTCGGCGGTCGACCCGCCGTTCGAGACGGACGACGGACCCGTTCGCCTGATACTGGGCGAAACTGCGGTTGAGCGTGCGGTCGGCCTGCTCCTCGGCGTAGCGGCCGATGAGGTTGACGGCCATGTTGTAGGTGGGACGGAACGCCGAACGCAGGTGGAACGCACGACTCGACACGAGGGACGCCACGTCCTCGAAGACGAGGAACGGCGACCACAGCACCACGGCCGTGCCCGCGTCGTCGATGCCGCGTCGCCCGGCACGACCGGCGAGCTGGGTGTACTCGGCCGGGGTCAGGACGGCGTGGCGTTCACCGGTGAACTTGCTGAGCCGTTCGATCACCGTGCACCGGGCGGGCATGTTGAGGCCGAGCGCGAGGGTCTCGGTGGCGAAGACCAGCTTCACGAGACCCTGGATGAAGCACGCCTCGACGGCTTCCTTGAAGGGGGGCACCATCCCGGCGTGGTGGGCGGCGATGCCGCGCTCGAGGTTCCCTGCGAAGCGTTCGAACTCGAGCGCGTCGAGGTCGTCCTCTGCGAGACCTGCGACAGCCCCGTCGACGATGACCCGGATCCGGGCCCGCTCGTCGGGCGTGGTGAGACGGATCCCGGCCTCGACACAGGCCCGCGCCGCGTCGTCGCACCCGGCGCGACTGAAGACGAACCAGAGCGCGGGCAGCAGGTCGTTCTGCGCGAGCAGGTCGACGACCTCGTCACGTCGCGGCGTACCGAAGCGGAGACGAGGACGCCCGCCGCCGGGACCCCGTCGGCGCGGCGGACCGGCTGCGTTGTCGAGCCGTGCACCCTCCGGGTTGGGCCGGCCTCCTACGAGCGTCGGGAGCATCAGCAGTCGGCCGTTCGCCTTGTCCCACGCGAGGACGTGATGTTCGAGCCGGACCGGTCGTTCCGTCTCGACGACCACGTCGGTCGGACCTCGCACGAGGTCGAGCCAGGCACCGAGCTCGTCGGCGTTCGACACGGTCGCCGACAGGCAGACGAACCGGATGTGGGCGGGCGCGTGGAGGAGGACCTCCTCCCACACGGGTCCCCGGTACGCGTCCTGGAGGAAGTGCACCTCGTCGAGCACGATCACGTCGACGTCGTCGAGATCGGCACCCGCATAGAGCATGTTGCGCACGACCTCGGTCGTCATCACCACGACCGCCGCACCGGGCCGGATGGACGCGTCGCCGGTCAAGAGCCCGACGGCCTCAGCGCCGTGCAGGCCGACGAGATCGGCGAACTTCTGGTTCGACAACGCCTTGATCGGGGTGGTGTAGAAGGCCCGCCGTCCCGCGGCGAGGGCAGCGGCCACTGCGTGTTCGGCCACCACCGTCTTGCCCGCACCGGTCGGCGCGGCGACGAGCACGTTCCTGCCACCGTCGAGCGCGTCGATGGCGCGCAGCTGGAACTCGTCGAGGCGGAACGAGCCGTCCCCGGTCATGACACCTCGGCCGCACGTCGCCGTCGACGGCGAGCGATCACCCAGCCGATGACGATCGACGCCTCGTAGAGCACGTACATCGGGACCGACAGCGCGACCAGGCTGAAGAAGTCCCCGCCCGGTGTGATGACCGCGGCGAGAAGGACGATCACGACGGCGGCATAGGGGCGCCACGAGTTGAGCTTCCGGTGGTCGATGACGCCGACGAGCTGGAGGAACACGAGCAGCACCGGGAACTCGAACCCGATGCCGAAGCCGATCGCGGTCTTCACGACGAAGCCCGTGTACTCGTTCACCGAGTAGAGCTGATCGGTCCCCGCCCCGAACCCGGCGAGGAACGCGAGCCCCTTCGGGAGCACCAGCCAGGCGAGCGCGACGCCGCCGAGGAACAGCAGGTACGACGCGAGCACGAACGGCGCAGCGAGGCGGCGTTCACGGCGGTACAGCCCCGGGGTGACGAACCGCCACACCTGCCAGAGGAGCACCGGGAGCGCAACGGCGAGACCCCCGTAGCCCGACACCGTCAACCGGGTCGACAGTCCCTGGATGGGCGACTGCTGGATCACCGAGCACTGCACGTCGTCGGGGCATCCCTGGAGGAGGAGTTCGCGAAGCGCCTCGATGAACAACGGGTAGGCGAACCACACGCCGATGCCGCCGAGGACGACGGCGAGGAGGCTGCGCAGCAGCCGCGACCGGAGCTCGGTCAGGTGCTCGACGAGGGTCATCGCGCCGAGGTCGCCGTCACGCTCCTCGGCCGGCCCGCGACGGCGGAGCCGCGGTCGCCTCACCGTGCGTCCGGTTCCCCGGCGGGTGGGACCACGTCGACGCCTGCCACGACGTCGAGATCGGGCCTCGGGGGCACGTCGGCGGCTCCAGCGGCGGCGGGCGTCGGTGCGGTGGCGGGCACGGTCGCGTCGACGGCGAGCGCGTCACGCACCTCCCGCTGGAAACCCTCCGAGACCGCCCGCACCTGGCCGATCAACCGTCCCGCAGTCCGTGCTGCCTGCGGGAGACGCTTCGGACCGAGGACCAGCAACGCGACGAGCCCGACGAGCAGCACCTCGCCCCCGGTCACGTTGAACATGCGGTGAGCTTACGACCCCGCAGGTCCCGGATCCGTGTCGGCCCCGGCCACAGCTGGCCCGTCGAGACGGGAGCGGATCGCCCGCGCGTCGGTGGCCGTGGCACGCCACCGGGCGCCCGCCACCCGGAGCGCGGGAGCGGCATCGGCGAGTGCCTCGGCGTTCCGGCGGAGCCGAACCACGAGGCGACCGACGACCACAAGCACCACGACCACGACGAGGAGGGCCAGCAGCAACGCCGCCGTTGCGACCACCGGTCCCGTCACCGACGCACGTCCGCCTCAGGGCGCCGCAGCGCCGTCGGGGCCCTCGGCGAGCAAATCGGCGACCGCGTCGGCGAAGGCGTCGTCGTCGGCGAGCAGACCGAGGAACGCGGCGAGATCGGCGTCGTTGAGCGGCGCCGTGCCCGGTGCACCGCCGAGCTCGTCGGGGAGATCCCACACGTCGATGGGGACACCCGACGCGACGAGCAGGTCGAGGGTCTCGCGGTCGGCCGGTCGAACCGTCATCCGACCGCAGTCCGGACAGTGGAACGTGTAAGCACCCCGGGCGTCCCGCCGACGGATCCGCACCGTCACCTGGGCAGTCGTCAGGTGCACGTCGCCGCAGTCGCTGCACGTCGCCCGAATGGTCGCCACCTGCGGAACTCCCGGCTCGATCAGCGTCCGTCGACATCCGACGCACGTCGCGGGCGGCAGGCTATCGGCGTCCTCCTGGGATCCAACCCCGACGTCGGGTGGCGGACCGCCGACCCTGCGGACAAGAGTGCCGCCATGCCCAGGCTCCCGTCGCTGCGCCGGCCGCCGATCGCATTCGCTCATCGCGGGGCGCGGGCCCACGCACCGGAGAACACGCTCGACGCGTTCGGTCTTGCGCTCCGTCTCGGCGCGACCGGCCTCGAGAGCGACGTGTGGTCGACGGCGGACGGCATCGCGGTCCTCGACCACGACGGTGTCGTGCGCCGCGGAGCGCGTCGGCGGCCGATCGCGGAGGTCGCACGGGCCGACCTCCCACCGCACATCCCGACGCTCGAGGAGTTCTACGCGCTGTGCGGCGACCGGGTCGAGGTGTCCCTCGACGTGAAGGACGCACGCGCCGCGGCCACCGTCGTGGCGGTGGCCCGCGCCTGCGGCGGTTCGGCACCCGAACGCCTGTGGTTGTGCCACCCGTCCCTCGACGTGGTCGCGGGATGGCGGTCACTCGGCGACGACATCCGCCTCGTCGACTCGACCCGTCTGCGCGCCATCACCGAGGGCGTGGAGCGGCGTGCGGCACGACTGCGCAACGTCGGCGTCGATGCCCTGAACCTGCACCACACCGACTGGAACGGCGGCCTCATCGCCCTCGTGCACCGCTTCGAGCGACACGCCTTCGCCTGGGACGCCCAGCTCCCCCGCATCATCGCCGAGTTGTACGACGCCGGGATCGACGCCCTCTACGGCGACCACGTCGACCGCCTCGTCGAGGCGGTCGCGGCGCTCGCTGCCCCTGGCGCTCAGGCCGTCGACGACGAGGTGTAGCGCCGGAGGACCCGTGCCGCCGCCGTTTCGGCGACCGCCGGGTCGAGCGGGGGGTCGAGCGAGTGCACGGTCGCGGCCGGGCCGAGCCGCAGGAGAAGCCGTTCGAGCCACGCAGGCCCGGCGACGCCGAGCCGCACTCGGCGTCGACCGCCACCGAGGTCGACCACCTCGTCGACCGGGTACTGCTCGAGCACCCAGGCGGCCGACTCGTCGAGATCGATCACGATCCGAGGTTCGTCGGCCGCAGGGACGTAGGGCTGCGGCCCAGCCCCCGTCGCCGACGACGGACGGTCGGGCACGGACTCCTCGAGGACCTCGGCACCCTCGACCCGGTCGATGCGGAAGACCCGCGGTGCGCCCGCCGAACGGCAGAACGCCTCGAGGTACCACGCCCCGTCCCGGGCATAGATCCGCTCCGGCTCGACGAGCCGTTCCCCCCGGACGTCGCGACCGAACGTGTGGTAGTCGAGCCGCACGACCAGGCGTCCGGCGACCGCGGCGCGGAGTTCCCGGAGCACCGTCGGCTCGGCGTCCCCGAGATCGACCTGGAGGTCGTCGGGGTCGACGCCGAGGACGGCGGCCAACTTCCTGATCCCCCGGGCGAGCGGCCCGTCCGCGTCGGCCCCGGGGAGCGAGAGCATCCCGGCCCCCGCCGCCACGATCTGGAACCCCTGGTCGGGCGTGAGTCGCAACGGCTCGGCGAAGTAGTCCGCGAGGTGGATCCAGACGCGGTCCTCCTCGATGACGACATCGATGAGCTGGTCGGGCGTGAAGGGAAACAGGCCGACGAGGAAGACGATCTGGAGGTCGTCGAGGAGTTGGGGTCGGGTCATGCCGAACCGTTCGCACACCTCGTCGATGCGAGGGCCGTCGCGTTCGACGATCCACGGCACGAGGGACAACAGGCGGCGGACCCGCTCGTTCGCCGTCGTACGCCGAGCGATCACGACGCCACCCCGGCGCTGATCGCCTCGAGCCATGCGACGATGTCGTCCCGCACCTCGGCCGGACCGAGCACCTCGGCACGGTCGAGGAACATGAGCACGAAGGAGCGGAACGCCGCGACGTTCGTCACCTCGACCGCGAACCTCGTCCCGTCCGCGCCGCGTTCCCGGACCGCGTCCGCACCGAGGTGACGTTCCGCCCAGGACGCGCGGTCGGCGTCGACGTGGAGGTCGACGACGACCGCCGGTCCGCCACCGATGCGCCACGGCGGGTCGACGATCCCCGGGTGGGGCGCCGCCGGTGGCGTGAAGGAGCGCTCGCGTTCGGCTCGCACGTCGCCGTCGATGCGGTCGACACGGAACACCCGCCCCTCCCCCCGCCCGACGTCATGGCCGGCCACGTACCAATGGCCGTTCCGGAAGTCGATCCGGTGCGGTTCGAGCACCCGGTCGACGTCCCCGTAGCGGAAGCTCACCGGATGGTGCTCGGCCACCGCCGCGAACAGGGGCTGCAGGCGGGGGTCGGTGCTGAGGTGCGCGACCGGGTCGACCTCCGACTCCGGACCGGGCGGATCCACGCCGAGCTTCCAGAACGCCTCGAGACCGCCGATGCCGTCGAGGCGCACGGCGTTCGCGGCGAGGTGCAACGCCGTGATCTCCTCGGGTTCGAGCCCCGGATCGGCGAGCACGTACTCCTCCGGCAGGATCCGGTACGCGACCTGATCGGCCGCCGTGTCCGCGAGCCCCTCGACCCGGATCGGCACGCCCATAGACCGGAGTTCGTCCTTGTCGCGTTCGAACGCCCGGCGAGCACTCTCCGGGTCGTCGGGGTAGCCCGGCACCCGCTGCAGCAACTCGTCCCGCGTCAGCGGACGGCGCGCCGACCGGAGTGCGGCGGTCAGGTTCAGGAGACGTTCGACCTTCGTGCGGCTCACCGGGCTCCTCAGAGTGACGCGATCAGCTTGTCGACCCGCTCGTCCTCGGAGCGGAACGGGTCCTTGCACAACACCGTCCGTTGCGCCTGGTCGTTCAACTTCAGGTGGACCCAGTCGACGGTGTAGTCCCGCTTGCGCTCCTTCGCCCGCTTGATGAACTCGCCGCGCAGGTGCGCCCGCGTCGTGGCGGGCGCCGTGTCGAGCGCTGCGGTGATCGCCTCGTCCGTGATCGTCCGTTCGACCAGCCCACGACGCTGCATCTTGTAGAAGACACTGCGTTCGGTGTCGATGTCGTGGTACTGCAGGTCGAGCAACGCCACCCGCGGATCGGCGAGTGCCAGGTCGTGCTTTGACCGGAACGCCTCGACCAGCCGGTGCTTGATCACCCAGTCGACCTCCCGGTCGAGGCGCAGCGGGTCGTCCTCGATCGTGGTCACGCAGTGCTCCCACATGCGCAGGGCACGTTCCTCGAGCGGGTCGAGGTCGTGGGTCTCGGCATAGCCCAGCGCCGCGGTGAGGTACTCCGACTGGATGTCGAGCGCCGAGAGTTCCCGACCGTCCGCGAGCCGCACCCTGCGGCGACAGGTGATGTCGTGGCTGATCTCCCGGATCGCCCGGATCGGGTTCTCGAGTGTGAGGTCCCGCAGGGCGACGTCGGGATCCTCGAGCATCCGGAGCATCAGCGCGACCACGCCGACCTTGAGGAACGTCGTGTACTCGCTCATGTTCGAGTCACCGACGATCACGTGCAGACGCCGGAACCGTTCGGCATCCGCGTGGGGTTCGTCGCGCGTGTTGATGATCGGACGGGAGCGCGTCGTCGCGGACGACAACCCCTCCCAGATGTGCTCGGCGCGCTGCGCGATGCAGAACGTCGCGCCGCGGGCGGTCTGCAGCACCTTGCCCGCACCGGCGTAGATCTGGCGCGACACGAGGAAGGGGATGAGCACCTCGGCGTAGGCGCCGAGGTCGCCATCGCGGGAGGTCAGGTAGTTCTCGTGACAGCCGTAGGAGTTCCCGGCCGAATCGGTGTTGTTCTTGAACAGGTAGATGTCACCGAGCACACCCTCCTCCGCGAGCCGGGCCTCCGCCGCGACGAGGAGCTGGGCGAGGATCCGCTCGCCGGCACGGTCGTGCGCGACCAGGTCGTCGACGGCGTCGCACTCGGGCGTGGCGTACTCCGGGTGCGACCCGACGTCGAGGTAGAGGCGCGCGCCGTTCTCGAGGAAGACGTTCGAGCTCCTCCCCCACGACACGACACGGCGGAAGAGGTATCTGGCGACCTCGTCGGGACTCAGGCGTCGCTGACCCCGGAACGTGCAGGTGACGCCGTACTCGTTCTCGAGACCGAAGATGCGCCGCTGCATCGCGGGGACGCTAGCCCTCGAGCGCCGTGTCAACCTCGGACTCGGTGAGGCGTCGGAACGCCCGTCGTGGTGCGGAGCGATCGAGGAGTGCGACCTCGAGATCGTCACCCCGCAGCGTCCGGTCCGGACCGGCGAGCGCGCCGACGGCGAGCCGGATGGCCTCCGGCACGGCGAGCTCAGGGTGGTATCCCTCCGCGACGCGACCACTGAGTGTCTCGGCCTCTCCCCCGAGGACCACGAACCGTCTTTCGTCGACGACTGTGCCGTCGTAGAGGATGTGGTAGAGCTCGTCGCCGTCACGCTCGCGACCGACCTCGGCCACGAGGATCTCGACCTCCATCGGCTTCATCTCGTGGGTGAAGATCTGGCCGAGCATCTGGGCGTAGGCGTTGGCGAGGCTCCGGGCCTCGACGTCCTCTCGTGAGTACGCGAAGCCCTTCAGGTCGGCGTGACGGATGCCCGCGATGCGGAGCTGGTCGAACTCGTTGAACTTCCCGACGCCGGCGAACCCGATCCGGTCGTAGATCTCCGAGACCTTGTGGAGCGTGTTCGACGGGTTCTCGGCACAGATGAGGATGCCGGAGGGGCAGACCACGGCGACGAGGGACCGGCCGCGGGCGATGCCCTTGCGCGCGAAGTCGGCGCGGTCCTTCATCATCTGTTCGGGTGCGACGTAGAACGGCATCGACATCAGTTCGCCACCCCCCCGACCGATGGTGCCGGTGCACCGGTTGCGGCCGACAACGTGGGGAGCATCGCCCCGAAACGGGCGGCTATCCGTTCGTCGGCAACACGGGTGAAGCCGGACGCGTCGATGGTCGCCACGATCGGGTAGATCCCGCGCACGGGATCGGGACCACCGGTCGCGGAATCCTCGTCCGCAGCCTGGAAGAGCGCCGAGAGGGCGAGGTCGATCGCATCGTCGGCCGAGAGATTCTCGCGGTAGCCGAGTTTCACCACGGTCGACGCGAAGATCGCTCCTGAGCCCGTCGCTGCGTAGTTCGTCTCCTCGTAACGGCCACCGGTGACGTCGTACTGGAAGAGACGACCCTGGCCCCGTGCGACGTCGTACCCCGCGAACAACGGGACGACGGCGAGTCCCTGCATCGCCATCGGGAGATGACCTCGCACGAGGGCCGCAAGTTGGTTCGCCTTGCCCTCGAGGGAGAGCGAGCGGCCTTCGACCTTCTCGTAGTGCTCGAGCTGGAGTTGGAACAGGCGCACCATCTCCATCGCCGGTCCGGCCGCACCGGCGATGGCGACACCGGAGAACCGATCGGCCGGGTAGACCTTCTCCATGTCACGGTGACTGATGAGGTGACCGGCCGTGGCGCGCCGATCGCCGGCCATCACCACACCTCCGGCGATCCGGACGGCCACCACGGTGGTCGCGTGGGTGATGCCGAGATGTTCCACCGAGCCGGTCGGGGCCGGGGACAGGAACCCGGACTGACGCGCGAGACCCGCGAAGTCGGGTCCCGGGTCGCGGTCGGGACTGAAGAACGGGAGCACGGCGAGAACCTAGCGCCGCAGAGACCGCTGTCCGAGGGCCTACTGGCCGCCCTTCTGGACATAGCTCTTCACGAACTCCTCGGCGTTGGTCTCGAGCACTTCGTCGATCTCGTCGAGGAGGTCGTCGAGCTCGGCCTTGAGCTTCTCCCCCGACTCCGACACCCCGGGTGTCTCGACGGGCGCGTCCTCGGTCCGCTGCGGTGCCGTGCGCTGCTTCTGGGTCCGTTCCGCCATGGCGATGCGTCCTTCGCTGCTGTTCGTGCCGTCAGGTTCCCAGCCGGGCGAGGAGCTCGGCGGGGGTCGCGCACTCGTCGAGGAGACTACCCACGTGGGCGGCCGTGCCCCGGGTCGGCTCCATCATCGGCACCCGGCGCAGCGGGTCGCCGCCGACGTCGAAGACCATCGAGTCCCAGTTCGCCGCGATGATCCGGTCCGCCCACCGCTGGAGGCAGCGGCCACGGAAATACGCCCGGGTGTCCGCCGGGGGCTCGGTGGTCGCGACCCGAGCTGCGTCGTCGTCCACGAGCGCCTCGAGCCCGACCTTCGCGGCGAGGGATCGCCCCGGCCGGATGTCGTGGTACTGCAGGTCCATCGCCGCGAGGCGGGCGTCGTCCCATGCGAGGTCGTTCCGCTCCCGGTAGGCCTCGAACAGGCGCAGCTTCGCCACCCAGTCGAGCTGGCCGGCGAGGCCGAACGGATCGGACTCGAGTCCGGTGAGGATCTCCTCCCACCGGCGCAGCACGAGCGGGGCGGACGACCCCACGAGCTCGACGAGGTCGACCCGTTCCGCGTACGCCGAGGCATGACGGAACAGCTCCCACTGGTGCTCGAGCGCCGTGATCGTCGTGCCGTCGTCGAGGAGGTGCGGCTTGCGGAGCGTCAGGTCGTAGGAGACCTCGCGCAGCGTCCGCACCGGGTCGGCGAAGTTCCGCGGCGCGCCGAGCGCATCGTCCTCGATCATGCAGAGCACGATCGCCGTCGTGCCCACCTTCAGGAACGTCGCGACCTGGGCGAGGTTCGCGTCACCGACGATCACGTGGAGCCGGCGGTACTTCTTCGCGTCGGCGTGCGGTTCGTCGCGGGTGTTCACGATCGGCCGCTTGAGCGTGGTCTCGAGGCCGACCTCCTCCTCGAAGAAATCCGCCCGCTGGGTGATCTGGAACGGCACGTCGCTCGAGCGCACACCGACCGCCTCGGAACCGACCTTCCCCGCCCCGGTGTAGAGCTGCCTGGTGATGAAGTGCGGGGTCACGTGGGCGACGATGCTCGAGAACGGGACCGTCCGGTCCATCAGGTAGTTCTCGTGCGTGCCGTAGGAGTTGCCCTTGCGATCGGAGTTGTTCTTGTAGACGACGATCTCCTCCCCTTCCGGGAGGGTCGCGTTCACGGCCGCCATCGAGTCCTGCAGGATCAGCTCGGCGGCACGGTCGTACAGGACGACGTCGAGTGCGTCGGCGCACTCGGGGGCGGACAGCTCGGGATGCGCGTGGTCGACGTAGTAGCGGGCACCGTTCGTCAGGACGGCGTTCACGAGGTGGGTCTCGACCTCGGGGGCGTAACTGCCGTGTACGAGGTTCCCCCGGGCGTCGAGCGACGGGGTCTCGTCGACGAAGTCCCAGCCGACCCGGACCGTGACCGGGCTACCGGCCGAGCCGACCTGGCCGACGGTGGACACGTAGGCGTTGATCAGCTTGGACGACGCTGCGATCGGGTTCGTGTCCCCACGCCCCCGGTGCAGGATGCCGAACTCGGTCTCGAGCCCGAGGATCTTCCGCAGCGCCATGGCCGAACCCTAACCGGACACGTCGCGTCGACCGGCGGCCCGGGTCACAGGTACTGACCCGTCGCGACCCGTTCGATCGCCCGGCCGCCCTGTGCCGGTTCGGCCTGCTTGCGGTTCGAGGAGACGAGCGTGCGCACGTACACGATCCGCTCGCCCAGTCGTCCGGGTTCGTCGTGTTGGGCAGGTCCTCGTGTTCCTTGTACTCCTGCTGGATCGCCTGCACGAGGTCGTCGAGTCCTATACCGCCGTGCCCACCGCCGATCCGGCGCTTGATGGCGAGCTTCTTCGCCCGACGGACGATGTTCTCGATCATCGCCCCCGACGAGAAGTCCTTGAAGAACATGATCTCCCGATCACCGTTCTGGTAGGTGACCTCGAGGAACTGGTTCGCCTCGTCGGTGCGGTACATCTCCTCGACGGTGCGTTCGATGAGGCCGGCCAGCGCAGCGGCACGGTCACCGTCGCCGAAGGTCCGGATCGCCTCCTCGTCGAGGGGGAGCTCGTCGGTGAGGTAGCGGGCGAAGATCTGCGCTGCGGCCTTCTCGTCGGGTCGCTCGATCTTGATCTTCACGTCGAGGCGACCGGGACGCAGGATCGCCGGGTCGATGAGGTCCTCGCGGTTCGACGCGCCGATCACGATGACGTTCTTCAACGTCTCGACGCCGTCGATCTCCGCCAGGAGCTGCGGCACGATCGTCGACTCGATGTCGGAGCTGATGCCACTTCCGCGGGTTCGGAACAGCGACTCCATCTCGTCGAAGAAGACGATGACGGGCCAGCCCTCCTCGGACTTCTCGCGCGCCCGCTGGAACACCAGGCGGATCTGGCGCT
Source organism: uncultured Acidimicrobiaceae bacterium (assembly GCA_964453335.1). Classification (GTDB taxonomy): domain Bacteria; phylum Actinomycetota; class Acidimicrobiia; order Acidimicrobiales; family CAIXPF01; genus VGBO01. The sequence goes on along the minus strand of CAYVOK010000006.1, from coordinate 94,874 downwards.
CCGTCTCGCCCACGTACTTGTTGAGCAGCTCCGGACCCTTGATGTTGAGGAAGTAACTCCGGGCCTTGTCGTCGCCCGACACCTCGGCGACCTTCTTGGCGAGGCTGTTTGCGACCGCCTTCGCGATGAGGGTCTTGCCGCAGCCCGGCGGGCCGTAGAGGAGGATGCCCTTGGGGGCGGGGAGCTTGTACTCGGCGAAGAGGTCACGGTGGACGAAGGGCAGCTCCACCGCGTCGGTGATCTGCTCGATCTGATCGTCGAGCCCGCCGACGTCTTCATAGGAGACGTCGGGGACCTCTTCGAGGACGAGATCCTCCACCTCGGGACGGGGCAGCTTCTCGAGGAGCAGACCGGAACGAGGGTCCATGAGGACCGAATCGCCCGCCCGCAACCGCTCGAACCGGAGCACGTCGCTGCACTCGGCGACGCGCTCCTCGTCGGCCCGGCCGACGATCAGCGCCCGTCGTCCGTCCTCGAGCACCTCCTTGATGGTCACGACCTCGCCGCTGCGCTCGGCCTCGCGGGCGAGCACGACGTTGAAGGACTCGTTGAGGACAACCTCGGCGCCACGGTCGATCTTGTCGAGGTCGATCTCGGGGTGGACCGCGACGCGCATCTTGCGCCCACCGGAGAAGACGTCGACCGTCTCGTCCTCGTGGTTGCGCCCGAGGTACGTGCCGTACGCAGCCGGCGGCCGGGTGAGCTTCTCGACCTCGTCACGCAGCGCCGCGATCTGCTCACGCGCCTCGCGCAGCGTGTAGCTCAGCTTCTCGTTCTGGGAGACCGCCTGGGCGAGCTGGCCCTTCGTGTCGAGGAGCCGCTCCTCGAGTGTGCGCACCCGCCGGGGTGCGTCCTGCAGCCGTCGCCGCAACGCGACGATCTCCGCTTCCATCGCCTCCGCCTGCGCCCGCAGCTCCACGAGCTCGGGCTCACCCGGCGTCCCGCTCCGCTCCTGCTCGGACGTGATGGCGATCGGTCCTCCCGCTCACCGGGCTCGACCCCGGACGTGTCCCGGACCCTACACCGACCGCCCCGGCTACCGAACGGCGCAGCGAGGGGTCAGAGCGTCGACAGGTCGACGGTCGATCGTCGCTCCCGCGCAGCGAGCCGGACGGCGTCCGCCGCCGCGTCGTCGGACTGCCGCTGGCTCGCACGTTCGGCGCGCACGCGCTCCTCGTAGGCGGCGACCTCCGCCCTGGTCTCCTCCACCGACCAGCCGAGCTCTCCGGCCATCAACCCGGCCACCTCGACCGCACAGTCCACCCCGCGGTGGAACGTCTCGATTGACAGTCGCGTCCGGCGGGCGAGCACGTCGTCGAGGTGACGTGCGCCCTCGGAACGACACGCGTGGACGATCTCGGCCCGCAGGTACGGCGCACCGCCCGTGATCGGTTCCGCGAGATCGGCCTGCTCAGCCGCGAGCGCGAGCACCGTGATCGTGTCCGACCCGTGGCGCCGCAGGAGGTGCTCGACGGTCGTGAGCGGGAGTCCGGCCTCGGTGGCGAGACGCGCCCGCCGGTTCCACACGCCCGTGAACCCCTCGGCGCCGATGAGGGGGACGTCTTCGGTACAACTCGGCGCGACGCCGCCGAGGTTCCGTGCGACCACGTCGACGGCGTCGCGCGCCATCACCCGGTACGTCGTGTACTTGCCCCCGGCGACGGTGACGAGCCCAGGCACGGTCTGGCGGACCGCGTGCTCTCGCGACAGGGCAGACGTGTCCTCCGACTCCCCCTCGAGGAGGGGACGGAGACCGGCGTAGACCCCTTCGATGTCCTCGTGCCGCAAGGGTGACCGGAGCACGGCGTTGACCTGACCGAGCAGATAGTCGATGTCGCCCGCCGTGGCGGCGGGGTGCGCGAGGTCGAGGTGCCACGCGGTGTCGGTGGTGCCGACGATCCAGTGCTCCCGCCACGGGATCACGAAGAGCACGCTCGACGGGGTGCGCAGAATCATCCCGGTGTCGGCCTGGATCCGGTCTCGGGGGACGACGAGGTGGATGCCCTTCGAGGCCCGCACCCGCAGGGTGCCGCGACCGGCCATCGCCTGGATCTCGTCGGTCCAGGTGGCGGTCGCGTTGACGACCTGCCGGGCACGGAGCTCATGTTCCGCGCCCGTCTCGCTGTCCCGGACCCGCACGCCCGTGACCCGGTCCCCGGCGCGCAGCAGCCCGACCACCTGCACCGACGTCAGGACCGCCGCCCCGTGCGTGGCCGCAGTCCGCGCGACGGCGACGGTGTGCCGTGCATCGTCGACGAGTGCATCCCAGTAGCGGATGCCGCCGACGGCGGCGTCGCGCCGCAGTGCCGGGGCCAGACGACGCAGCGCGCGACCGCCGAGATGGCGGTGACCCGGGAGCGGGTTCGGTCCACGCCGCGCGAAGAGGTCGTAGAGCGCCACACCCGCGCCGACGTACAGCCGCTCCCAACCGCGACGCCGGAGCGGATAGACGAAGCTCACCGGCGACGCCAGGTGCGGGCACAGCCGCTGCAGCATCAGACCACGTTCGTGGAGGGCCTCGGCGACGAGGCGGAACTCGCGTTGTTCGAGGTAGCGCAGGCCGCCGTGGAACAGCTTCGAGGAGCGGGAGGACGTCCCCGACGCGAGGTCGCGTTGCTCGACGAGGACCACACGCAGCCCACGGCTCGCCGCGTCGAGTGCGCACCCCGCGCCGACCACGCCGCCACCGACGACGAGCACGTCGGCCACCGTCGAGGCAGCACGCAGCAGGTCGTCGGCCCGTCGTGCCGGTCCGAGGTCCGCAGCCCGTCCGCTCACGGCCCGACCACACAGGCACCGGTCGGCACGCTCGCCGCAGGATCGCGCCGGACGTCGGCTCGTGCCCGACCGAGTGCGGCGACGAGATCGTCGCGCGGGACGGCGAGGGCGACGCCGGCGACCTCGGTGTCCTCCGGCACGGTCAGGGCGAACGCCATCCCGACGACACCGCCGTCGGTCACGAGCGGGCTGCCGGAGTCACCGCGTTCGATGGAGGCCGCCGCAACCACGACGGGTCTCCCCACGGGCCGATCGAGCGGTTCGCCGTAGATGTCGGGCAGCAGTTCGTCGACGACGTCGTCGACACGGAACGGCCGGACCACCGGCACGCGGCTGCCACCCGGGTGCCCGTAGAGCTGACCGACCGTGCCGACCTCGGTCGGCCCCGGCGCCAGCGTGAGCGTCGGGATTCCGGCCTCGGCGAATGCGAGGACGGCGATGTCGCGCACCGGGTCGAACAGCACCACTCGGGCCTCGACCTCGATGTCCATCGCCGCGGAACGCACCGTGAGCGGCGCACGTCCCGTGGTCACCCCGGCCACGACGTGCGCGTTCGTGAGGACGAGCTGCTGGCCGTCGATCCGTTCGATCGCGAAGCCCGTCCCCTCCTGCACCCGGTGGCATGCGGCGCGTTCCACCTGCAGGGTCGCCGCGAGCGCGACGTCGACGATCTCGGCGCGGATCGTCACCGCCTCCGGGGGCACCGGGTCGCCGCGGTCCTCGAGCTCCTCGAGCAGCCCCGACCATCGTTCCTCGCCGCCGATCGAGCGGACGAGGTCGAGCGGGTCGGGTGGTGCGGGCGTCGCCTCCTCGAAGAACGAGACGAGACGTGACCCGTCGACGAGATCGGCGGCGTAGGGGCCGCCGGCACGCAGCAACGGGGCTGCGAACCATGCGCCCACCACCACCACCGCCGCGCCGAGGATCGCACCGAGCGCGCCGTCGAGCGAACGTCCGACACCAGGGCGGAAGGACCGGCGGACGGACGACCCGAGGAACGATCCGAGCGCACGACCGACGGCCAGCGCACCCACGACGCTCGCCGCTGCAGCCGCGGCGAGCGCGCCGCGACCTCCCTGGCTGACCGCTGCGGCCGCGAACGGGGCCAGCTGCGCTCCGACGACCACCCCGGCCGCGAGCCCGACCCCGCCGAGTACCCGACGGCAGAACCCTGCCCGGAACCCGCCGAAGGCCGCGCCGACGAGGGCGATCAGGACGGCGACGTCGAAGGTGGACACCGTCCCCATGCTGCCACGGTCCCCGTCGTGGGGTCCTCAGCCGATCCGACGGGCCAGGGAGAGGAACCCGGTGTGCGCGACCATCCGATGGTCCGGGCGCACCGAGAGCCCCTCGATGTGCCAGCCGCGCTGGAGGATCTCGACGGTCTTGGCCACGCCAAAACCGTGGCCACCGAGCACCTCGCGGAACTTGGCCGCCTGGTTGATCGTCGGGGTGTAGGCGAGGATGATCCCGCCGGGGACGAGGGCGGTGGCGGCGTGCGGCACGACCTGCCACGGTTCCGGGAGATCGAGGACCACCCGGTCGAGTTCGACCTCGTCGATGCCCTCGTAGCAGTCACGGAGCTCGACGCGGTAGCGGTCGAGGACCTCCTCACCGAGGTACGCGGCGACGTTCTTGCGGGCACGCGACGCGAAGTCCGCGCGGACCTCGTACCCGACGACGTCGGCACCCGCCCGAAGGAGCGCCATCGACAGGGCCCCGGACCCGATGCCGGACTCGAGGACCCGGGCACCGGGAAAGATGTCGGCGAGCATCAGGATCGGCCCGAGGTCCTTCGGGTAGATGACCTGTGCACCACGGGGCATCTCGAGCACGAAGTCCGAAAGGGTCGGCCTGAGCACCCGGAACAGACCGCCACGACTGGACCGCACCTGAGCTCCCTCGGCGAGGCCGACGAGCTCGGCGTGCGGGATGATCCCGGTGTGGCAGTGGAACTCGCCCCCTTCGGCGAGCGTCACCAGGTAGCGCCGGGCCTTGTGGTCGGTGAGCAGCACCTTGTCGCCCAAGACCAACGGTCCGCGTCTCATCGTCGCACCACCACCGGGGTGGGGACCTCGACCGGTCCGGCCGGCGTGGCCGCACCGACCCTGCTCTGCAGCCGACAGAAGGCACACGTCCCCTCTGCCGTCGGCGCCCCGCAGGACGTACAGCGGCCGAGATCCTCGGCCCGCACCGCAGCGCCGGCCCGGAGGAGTTCGGCCGCACGGTCGAGGAACCCAAAGTAGAACGCGTGCTTCGTCCCGGGCGAACGTCGCTCGGCCTGCTCGAGCAGGTCCTTGTAGCCGAGGTGTCGGTTGCCTGCGGCGAGCGGGCACTCCTCGACCTGGTAGTCGATCCCGGCGAGCACGCAGTACGCGGCCGTCTCACGTTCCGCCAGTCGGACGAGCGGCTTCACCTTGCGAGGGAAGCCGTTGCCTGCGGGCAGCACGGGGGCCTGACGAGCGAGATAGTCGGTGTCCCAGTGCAGGACGTTGCCGAAGAGCACCGCCGCCTCGTCGTCGAGGTTGTGCCCGGTGGCGACGACGTCGTAGCCGCCCTCGAGGGCCGCGCGGTCGAACAGGTGTCGCTTCGTCAGACCACACGACGAGCACGGCACACGGCGGGTCACCGCAGCCGCGGTCGGGATGTCGAAACCGTGCTCCTCACGGACGTCGATCTCGATCAGTCGGTAGCCGCGCTCCGCTGCGAAGGTGCGCACGTGCGCACCCGAGACGTCGGAGTAGCCGACGTCCCCCGACGGCCGTCCCTTGGGACCGGACCCGATTCCGAGACCGATGTAGAGACCATCGGCCTCGTGACCGAGCTCGTGCAGCAACTGCCAGAGCGCGAGCGAGTCCTTGCCACCGGACACCGCGACGAGCACCCGCTCCCCCGGCGCGATCATGGCGAACTGCTCGATCGCCTTGCGCGTCTGGTCCCGGCAGAGCCGTAGGAAGTGCTCCGCGCAGAAGTTCGCGTTGTGCCGCGGCACGTCGATGACCGCAGGCCCGCGGCAAACCCGGCACTTCACGACGCACGCCCCGGCGCGCCCATGCCACCCGAGATGACGGGACGGATCTCGATCACGTCGTCGTCCGCGAGCATCTCGTCACCGGGGACCAGTGTCCCGTTCCGGATGACGAGCACGCTCGAACGCTCGATCGCGAGGTCGTTGAGGACCCCGGCGACCGACCGCGGCCCACGCACCTCGACCTCGCGAGGCGGGTTGCGGAGGAGGATCTTCATGCCGTCACCGGCCGGCCTCGGCCCGCAGCGCCTCGGCGACCCGACGGCGGAGTCGGCGCGAACCGAGTCGACGCGGGAGCGCGTCCGACGTCGTGAGGTCGAGCCGTCGACCGCTGCGCAACGTCGTCCGGTAGACGAGCTCCTGCCGGCGTCGGCCGGCACCGGAGCGACGCAGCACTCGCCACGCCGTGCCGAGGACGAGGAGCGCGACCCTTCGGCGCGGGTCCTTGCGGAGCCGCCGCACGAGCGGTCGGGCGAGGAGGGACATGACACCCATCGATCAGAGACGACGGATCTCGACGACCGTCGAGCGACGTCGACCGGCCCGTCGGCCGAGGACGTAGACCGCGACGAGCAGGACGACACCCGCGGCACCGCCCACGAGGGCGACCCGTTGCCGGGCACCCTCGACCGTGGCGGTCAGGTCGGCCTGCACCTCACGGAACTTCGCCTCGATGGCCGCACGGTCGATCCGCCCGGCGTCGGTTCCCTCGACCATGGTCATCTGCTCCCGAGGTTCTCGGAACGGCTCCGCGCCACGACGGCGCCGAGTGCCACGACGGCGCCGACCACGACGACGAGGACGATGAGGTAGGGCGCGAACGACCATGCACCGTCGAACGCCCCACCCGTGGCGTCCTGGAGGAGGCGGAGCAGGCCGACGACGAGGAACACTGCGCCGACCGCAACGAGCAGCGAGCCGACGAGGCCGAACGCCAGGTACCGGCCGAGGGCCCGCAACGGGTCGAGCGTCTCCTGCCGCGCGTAGGCGACGAGCAGGTCACGGAGATCCTTCAGCAGATCGCTCGGCGACGACTCGGCACGGGCCACACGTCCTCCTTCGGACCCCGCAAGCCTTGCCGACCCGGCCCCTGCGGGCAAACCTCAAGCCTCCTCGCCACCCGTGAGACGATGGCGCAGGACCACTTCGAGGTCGGTGAGGGCGTCGTCGATCCGCGCACAGCGCAACCCCACGGAGTCGGCCTCCAGCAGACGCTGGCGGTCGAAGGGGCCGATCGGTACGACTGCGGCGAGGGCCCAGACTCCCTCGTCGACGCCGTCGACGTCGGGCGGGAGCGGCGGCACCCGGAGCCCCGCCTCGCTCGCCAGCGCGAGCACGTGGCCGAGCCGGGCCCGCAGACGGGCGCGGTCCGCCGCGATCGACCCGGGGTCCTCGGGCACGTCATCGAAGGGCTCGACGACCGCACGCGGGTACGGCTCGTCGCGCTCCCAGCGGACGACGCGCACCCGCTCGGTCCCCATGACGACGAGCCCCCAGCGACCGTCGGGGTACTCCTCGGCATGTTCGATCCGGGCGATCGTCCCGACATCACTGCGCACGTCACCGCCGCCGACCTCGCTGCCCCGTTCGATCAGCGCGATCCCGAACCGCCCGTCCGCCGCCCGGACGTCCCGCACGAGCGCCCGGTAGCGCTCCTCGAAGACGTGGAGCGGCAGGATCTCACCGGGCAGGAGGACGGTCCCGAGCGGGAAGAAGGGCAGCGCCGCGGTCACGACTTCGGACCGATCGCCTCGGGCGGAGGTCCGGGGTCGTACGTTGCGATCGCAAGCGCGATCTGGTCCTCGAGGTACTTCGAGCCGTTGGCGTTGCCGCCGTTGGCGATGATCGCAAACCGGACGACGAAACCGGCCATCGAGTCGACGACCCCGGCTAGCGACGTGACCGACCCCATCGTGCCGGTCTTCGCGTGCACGAGCCCCTCGGCCGCCGTTCCCCAGAGTCGACGGCGCATCGTGCCCGACGAACCGGCGACGGCGAGACCCTCCACGAGCGGCGAGCGGCGGCCGGAACGTTCGATGATCGCATCGAGCAGTCGACACGTCACGAGGGTCCCCTCGTCGAGGCCGGAGCCGTCGGTGACCGCCATGCCGTCGACCGCGAGGCCGTCGGCCCGCAGCCGCTCGACGAGCGCAGCGGCGCCCGCCGCCGTCGAACCCGAACCCGACCGGACGACCCCGAGCTCCTTCAGCAGCAGTTCGGCGACCGTGTTGTCGCTCGTCCGCAACATGTACCCGACGATGTCCCGCATCGTCGGCGACGACAGCGACGCGACGACACGCCGTCCGGCGGGCGCCGGTGCGGCCGCTCCCCCGCCGTCGACTGCGATGCCGCCGGCCGCGAGCACCTGGACGAGGCGGGCGGCACTCGCCGCAGCTGGGTCCTCGGACCGGGCGGCCCAGGGTGACGGCGGGGCGCCCTCGGGCACGGCGAGGAAGCCGTGGTTCACGAGGAACGCCGACTGCGGCCCGGCGACGTCCTGCGCGACGAGACCCTCCGGCCAGTTCGGGTGGTACCGGACCGGGTCGTACCGTGACTCGTCCGCGAGGAGGCGTCCGGTGATCCGCTGGATGCCCGCCGACCGCAGCGCATCGACGAGTGATTCGGCGGGCGTACGGACCGCGGCGAGTTCCCCCGACGTGGCGGCGTAGTCCTCGGTGACGAGGACCGGGTCACCCGACCCGATCGCCCAGAGATCACCCTGCAGGACACCTCGCACGACTGGAGCGGTCGCCTCGAAGGTCGTCCGGTACCGGAAGTCGGGGCCAAGCGCCGGATCACCGAGGACGGCGTACGCGGTGAGGATCTTCATGTTGGACGCCGGCTGCAGGAGCGCCGAGGAGTTGCGGTCGACGAGGACCGCACCGCCCTCGGCGACCGCGAGGACGCAAGTCGTCTCGACCGGGACGTTCACCGCGAACTCGTCGAGCGCGGGGGCGAACTGCGCCTGCCGACCCGGTTCGACGATGACCGTCGGGAGACGCCGGGCCGAAAGCACGGGGGTGACCGGACCGGGCTCCGCCGCGGGCACGGGTTCCGGGGGCGGCGCTCCCCCGGTGCGCCCGCCGAGTAGTCCGACGAGGAGCACGAGCACGGCCCCGGCCGCGAGCACGGCCGGACCTCGTCGTGGGTTCATGCCTCGCGCTGGTGCTGCACGTGCCGCCACATGTGGTGCAGCGCCCGCACCGCCCGCTGTGGGGTCGGATAGCAGTACCGCCCCGACTCCCGAACCGCAGCGGGACCGGGATTCGCTGGGTCGGCGACCGCGAGCTCGCTGGCGACGAGGACCGGCTTGCCGGTCGCCACCGAGACCTCGGCGGCCGTCCGGGCGTACCTGGCGTCCTGGCGTTCGTGGAAATCGACGATCCGCTCGAGACCGTGGTCGGGGTAGAAGCGACCGGTCTTGTTGATCTTCGCCTGGTTCGACTGGATCCCCACACCGAGCAGGATCACGGCGTCGACCTCGGGGTGGGCGGCCACCATCTCGAGCACGTCCGGGATGGTGTCACGGGTCTCCGCACCGGCGAGGTCGACCGGGTTGGAGCGGCTCCATCGTGGTGGGAGCTTCGTGTCGATCGAGGCGCGCAGGTCGTCGGGGAGCGGCAGGAGCTCGAGGTCGGAGGTCGCGATCGCATCGGCGGTCACGACTCCCCAGCCACCCGCCGTCGTGACGACGACCACCCGCGGGCCCTTCGGCAGCGGCTGGGTCGCGAACGACGCTGCGGTGTCGAACGCCTCCTCGACGGTCGCCGCACGCGTGACGCCCGCCTGGCGGCAGGCACCGTCGAACACGCGGTCGTCGCTCGCGAGCGAACCGGTGTGACTGGCCGCCGCCCGCGCTCCGCCGGCGGTCGCCCCGCCCTTGAACACGACGACCGGCATCCTGGCCGTGATGGAACGCATGCGCTCGAACCAGCCACGTCCGTCCTCGCCGACCCCTTCGAGATAGGCCAGGCCCACGCTCGTCTCGGGATCCTCGGCGAACCAGTCCAGGTAGTCGACGACCGACGCCATCGCGGCGTTCCCGGCCGAGATCCCCCGGGAGATGCCAACACCGGAGGAGGTGGCGAGGTTCATGAACGAGGAGACCAGGTTGCCCGACTGGCTGGCCGCACCGATCCGACCCCGGACCGGGTTCGGGCCCACGATCTGGGCGCACAACCGCGCCGGCGTGGACACGAGACCCTGCCCGTTCGGCCCGGCGACGAGGACGCCGAGCTCCTGTGCGAGCGCCACGAGGGCGTCCTCGTCGGCTCGCCCTTCCGGACCGGACTCGCCGTACCCGGCCGTCGTGAAGAAGAACGCCTTCACGCCGCGTGCGGCGCCGTCCCGCAGCACGTCGGCGGCGGCGCCCTTCGGGGTGCAGACCATGCAGAGGTCGGCAGCGCCGTCCGGCAGGTCGGCGAGGGTCGGGATGGTCTCGATCCCGAGGATCGATCCGCCCTCCCGGTTCGTTGCGAACACGTTGCCCGCGTAGCCACCGGCGAGGACGTTGTGGAGGCTGACGAACCCGAACTTGCCCGGATGGCTCGACGCCCCGGCGACGACGACGCCACGCGGTTCGAAGAGGGCCCGGAACTGTTCTGCGGTCGGACGGGTCATGCGGGCTCCACCTCGACGAGCGCGTCGACGGCGACCGGGCGGCCGTCGACGACGATGAGCGGGTTCAGGTCGACCGAGCGGATCCCGGGGTCGAGGGCGACACCGGAGAGGGCGAGCAGCACCTCGACGAGCGCAGCGCGGTCGACGGCGGGCTCCCCACGGAAGGGGCCGAGCAACGCCTGGGTGCGCAGATCGTCGATCATCTGGTGTGCATCGCGCGCCGTCAGCGGTGCGAGCCGGATCGCGACGTCGGCGAGCGCCTCGGCGAGGATGCCGCCGACGCCGAGCACGACCGTCGGGCCGAACTGCGGGTCACGGGCGACACCGGCGATGAGTTCGCGGGTCCCCTGCACCATCTGCGCCACGAGGATCTCGACGTCCCCGTCCTCGGGCGTCGCCTTCTCGAGGAGTTCCGCCGCAGCGGCCTCGACGGCCGCCCGGTCACCGAGCCGGAGCCGCACGAGGCCCCGCTCGGTCTTGTGGGCGATGCGGTCGCCGTTGAGCTTCACCACCACGGGGAACCCGATGCGTTCCGCTGCCGCTCCGGCCGCCGCGGGATCGGCTGCACGCTCCTCCGCTGCGAAGGGGATGCCGAACCGGCCGAGCAGGGCCTTGGAATCGGCCTCGGAGAGCGTCGTGGTCGTCGCCGTGTGCACGGGTCGGGAGCCTAAACGGTGCGCGGTCGACCGACGGTGACGGCGTTAGGGTCGGACCCGATGAGCAGCCTCCCGAACGTCTCGGACACCTTCGACCCGACCGCCTGGACCGAGGTCCCCGGTTTCGGGTTCACCGACATCACCTACCACCGTGCGAACGACCACGGCACGGTCCGTATCGCGTTCGACCGTCCCGAGGTGCGGAACGCGTTCCGTCCGCACACGGTCGACGAGCTGTACCGGGCGCTCGACCACGCCCGGATGACGCCCGACGTCGGCTGCGTGCTCCTCACCGGCAACGGCCCCTCGCCGCGAGACGGCGGCCATGCGTTCTGCTCCGGCGGCGACCAGCGCATCCGGGGACGGGATGGGTACCGGTACGCGGACGGGACCACGGCCGACACCATCGACCCGGCCCGGGCCGGACGCCTCCACATCCTCGAGTGCCAGCGCCTCATCCGGTTCATGCCCAAGGTCGTGATCTGCGTGGTGAACGGCTGGGCGGCGGGTGGCGGCCACTCCCTCCACGTCACGAGCGACCTCACGCTCGCCTCGCGCGAGCACGCACGGTTCAAGCAGACCGACGCCGACGTCGGCAGTTTCGACGGCGGGTTCGGCTCCGCCTACCTGACCCGCATGGTCGGCCAGAAGTTCGCCCGGGAGATCTTCTTCCTCGCGGACGAGTACGACGCCGAGACCATGCACCGGATGGGCGCCGTGAACCGGGTCGTCCCGCACGCGGAGCTCGAGGCCACCGCGCTCGACTGGGGCCGCAGGATCAACGGCAAGTCGCCGACGGCGCAGCGGATGTTGAAGTACTCCTTCAACCTCATCGACGACGGGCTCGTCGGCCAGCAACTCTTCGCCGGCGAGGCGACGCGTCTCGCCTACATGACCGACGAAGCGGTCGAGGGACGCGACGCGTTCCTCGAGAAGCGCAGTCCCGACTGGTCCCGCTTCCCCTGGTACTTCTGAACCCGGCGTCAGTCCGGGAGCAGGTGTCCCCGCTCGTCGCGGCGCTCCGGACCGTTCACCCGGGCCCGACCGTCGCCGAAGAGCGCGTCACGCTCGGCGAGGGTGGCGCGCAGACCCTTCTCCTTCACGTTGGCTCGGAACTGCGCCATCGCCGTCGAGGCGAGGTGGCCGCGGGCGTCGTTCTCCGCTGCGATGCGCTGCAGGGTGCGGGCTCCCATCAGCTCCATGCCGAGGTTCACGATCCGCTTGTTCGCTGCGAGCAGGTCGGTGTCGATCATCGCGAGCCGGGCGGCGAGACCCTCGACCTCGGCCTCGAGATCGGCGAGCGGCACGGCCTTCATGGCGAGGCCGAGCTGCTGCGCCTCGGCGCCGGTGACCGTGTCACCGGTGAGCATGAGCCGCTTCGCCCACTGCGGCCCCACGTGGTAGAGCCAGAAGTTGTTCGGCAGGGCGCCCAGATCCCGTGCCGGCGGGAAGCCGAACCGGGCGTCGTCCGCGGCGATCACCATGTCGCAGAGCAGCGCGATGTCGCAGCCCCCGGCGAGGCACCAACCGTGCACCTGCGCGATGACGGGCTTGTGCATGTCGAAGATCGCCATCCGCAGGCGCTGCGACCGTTCGAGCTGCCAGGTGTCGTCGTCGAAGGAGCGCACGCCGCGCCGCCCCTCCGCCATCGGCGGCGCGCCGAGCAGGTCGTATCCCGCGGAGAAGCACGTCCCCGCACCGCGGATGACGACCGAATGGACCGCGATGTCGTCGTCGGCGTCCCAGAGGGCCTGGTGCAGTTCCTCCTGCATGCGGAAGGTGATCGCGTTCCGCTTCTCGGGGCGGTCGAGGGTGATCCGCGCCGTACCACCCGCGACCTCGTACCGGATCTGCTCGTAGCCGTCCATGGGCGCCGACCCTAGACCGACCTCGGTAGCCTCGGCCCGTGCACATCCTCGCCGCGCTCTTCCTCGACGACGTCCAGATGCGACAGGCCCCGGGGCCGTCCACCCGCATCGACCTGCTCGGTGTCCAGTTCTCCGCCGCAGCGCCGCAACCGCTGCCGTACGTGTGGGCGGCACACCTCGTCGTCCTCGTCCACTGCCCGGCGGACCACCAGGGCTTCTCGGCGTTGACCGTGGAGTTCCGCCGTGACGGCGTCGAGGTCGCACGCAACGTGCAGCCCCTCCAGATCGAACCGGGTCGATTCGGCCGGCAGCTCGTCCGCCCGGAGATCACCTTCGAGACCTTCGGCACGATCGAGGCCCACTGCCGCATCGACGCCGGCCCGACGACGGTGGTGCCGTTCACCCTCCTCCCGCCGGTCGGGTGACCGCCGCCGCGCTGCGCTGGTCCGCGCACCCCGACCCCGCCGAAGCCCTCGGCGAGACGGTCGGGTCACTCGTCACCGGCGACGGTGCGACGCCGCAGGTGGCCGTCGTCGTCGTCGCACCCGAGTTCGCGCCGACCGCCGGCGTCGTGGTCCGGGCGGCAGCCCGTCTCATCGGCGCCGATCGCACCGTCGGCATCGTCGCGCCGATCGCGCCGCCGGCGGGTGTGTCTGCAGCGTCACCGACACTCCTGCTGTGGGTGGTGCAGGGCCGGACGACGCGCACCGTCGCCGACGGGCTGCGCATCGGGTTCTGCAGCGGGCCCACCGTCGCCGACGACGTGACCGCGGCCGACCTCACCGTCGTCCTCGACGGCGACCCCGACGACCCGCCGTCACCGCTGTGGACCCCTGACGGTGCGGTGACCGGTGGACGCCTCGACCTCGAGCTCCCCGCCGACGTGGTCGTGGGGACACCGACCGCCCGGGGTGGGCGGCGCAACGGCACGCCGGCGAGCGGCCCGTGCGTCGGCTCGGCCTCGGGCGTCGAGCCGCTCGTGCTCGTGACCGGCCGTCGCGGTGGGGCCACGGGTCTCGACGGCGTCGGCGTGCGGGTCGGCGACCTGCTGCTCCGCAGCCCGGACGGGCCCGGTCATCGCCACACCCCGGCATCCGTGGCATTGTTCCCCGAGCCCTCGGAGGAATCAGCGTGAACGTCCCTGCCCCCCTCGCCGTCGATCCCGCGCTCGAACGACTCGCCGTCGACGTCGTCCGTGGTCTGTCCATGGACGCCGTGCACGCGGCGAAATCGGGGCACCAGGGCACGGCCATGGCGCTCTCCCCGCTCGCCCACGTGCTCTTCAGCCGGGTGATGTCCTACGACGCGACCGACCCGTCCTGGCCGGACCGCGACCGACTCGTCCTCTCGGGCGGACACGCCTCGATCCTGCTGTACAGCTACCTCTACCTCACCGGTCACGGCCTCGAACTCGACGACCTGCGAGCGTTCCGCCAGTGGGGTTCGCGCACGCCGGGTCACCCTGAGGCAGGGCACACCGCCGGGGTCGAGGTCACCACGGGCCCCCTCGGTCAAGGCATCGGGAACGCGGTGGGTATGGCCATCGCCGAGCGGTGGCTGCGGTCCACGTTCGGGGCAGAACTGTTCGACCACCGCATCTGGGTGATCGCGGGCGACGGCGACCTGATGGAGGGCATCAGCCACGAGGCCGCGTCGCTCGCCGGTCACCTCGGACTCGGCCGACTCGTCGTGGTCTTCGACGACAACCGGATCACGATCGACGGTTCGACCGATCTCGCGGTGAGCGACGACGCCGCAGCGCGGTTCCGGTCCTACGGCTGGCACGTCGTCGAACTCGGCGAGGCGGCGGAGGACCTCGACGCGATGGAAGCAGCGCTGCGGGCCGCCGCCGAGGTGGAGGATCGTCCGAGCCTCGTCGTCCTGCGGTCCCACATCGGGTACCCCTCGCCGAAGACCGACGACCACGCCGCCCACGGCTACGCCCTCCTCGACGACGACATCCGCGCGACGAAGACGACCCTCGGCCTGCCGCCGGAGGAGACCTTCCACGTCCCGAACGACGTGCTCGCCTACTACCGGCAGGTCGGCAGCCGTGGGAACGCAGCACGTCGGGCGTGGGAGGAGCGGTACGCCGCCCGTCGCGACCCGGTCCTCGACGCGTGCCTCGCCGGTACCGGGGTGCCCGGCTGGGCGTCGTCGCTGCCGACGTTCACCTCGGGTGAGCAGATCGCCACGCGTGTCGCGTTCGAGAAGTGTCTCGCTGCGGTCGCAGACGTCGTGCCGGGTCTCGTCGGCGGCGGCGCCGACCTCACGGGCAACACCGGAACCCGTCTGCCCGGGGCTTCCCGCCAGAGCGCCGCGACGCCGGCCGGACGTCAGATCGCATTCGGCGTCCGGGAGCACGCGATGGCATCCGCCTCCGTCGGCATGGCCCGCCACGGCGGCGTCATCCCCTTCGGTGGCACGTTCCTCGTGTTCGCGGACTACGCCCGCCCCGCCGTGCGGCTCGCCGCCCTGTCCGGCGCCAAGGTGCTCTTCGTGTGGAGCCACGACTCCGTCGGGGTCGGCGAGGACGGTCCCACGCACCAGCCGGTCGAACAGGTCGCGTCGCTCCGCATCATCCCCGACCTCGTCGTGCTCCGACCGGCCGACGCCACCGAGACCGCCGGCGCGCTCGAGGTCGCGATCCGTCGGGACGGTCCGACGGCCCTGATCCTCACGCGCCAGAACGTGCCGGTCCTCACCGCGACCGACGCCGCTGCGGTCGCAGGTGGCGGCTACGTCGTGCGGGAGTGCGCCGGGGCGCCCGACGTGGTCCTCGTCGCGACGGGGAGCGAGCTCCACCTGTGCGTGGACGCGGCGGAACTACTCGCTGCGTCGGGGATCGAGGCCCGAGTCGTCTCCCTCCCCTCCTGGGAACTCTTCGCCGAACGCCCCGCCGCCGAACGGGCGGCGGTCCTACCGACCGACGTCCCCCGTATCGCCGTCGAAGCGGGGACGTCCTTCGGGTGGGAGCGGTTCGCCGACGAGGTCATCGGCATCGACCGCTTCGGTGCGAGTGCACCGGGCGGCGAGGTCCTCCGCCGGTTCGGGTTCAGCGCCGAGGCCGTCGCGGACCGGGTCCGGACGACGCTCGGCCGCTGAGGCGCCGCACGTCCCGAGCCGGGATCGCACCACCGCTAACCTCGGCCCGGTGAGCACGCGCCTGCACCAGTTGTTCGACCAGTTCGGCCAGAGCCCCTGGCTCGACAACCTCCGCCGTGACTGGCTCGACGCCGGGACGATCGCGACGTGGGTCGAACGTGGTGTGCGTGGCATCACGTCGAACCCGTCGATCTTCGCCAAGGCGATCGGTGGCTCCGACGACTACGACGAGCAGCTCGCTGCGTCGCTGCGCGCCGGTGCAACGGTCACCGACGCGTACTGGGACCTCGTGTGCACGGACGTCCTGCGGGCGCTCGACGTGCTCCGTCCCCTCCACGACACGTCCGGCGGCGAGGACGGCTTCGTCTCCGTCGAGGTCGACCCGGCGCTCGCGGACGACACCGCCGGGACGGTGGCCGCGGCCCGGGCGCTCGCCGCCCGCCTCGACCGACCGAACTTGTTCGTCAAGGTGCCGGCGACCCGGGCCGGGATCCCGGCGATCCGGACCTTGATCTCGGAGGGGATCAGCGTCAACGTCACGCTGATCTTCGCCATCGAGCGCTATCGGGAGGTCATGGAGGCCTACATCGCCGGGCTCGAGGCCGCTTCGGACCGGTTCGTCCCCCACGTGCGGTCGGTGGCGAGCTTCTTCGTGAGTCGGGTCGACGGCGAGGTCGACAAGGCACTCGACGCGATCGGTTCGCCCGAGGCGCTCGGGATCCGCGGCAAGGTCGCGGTCGCGAACGCACAGGTCGCCTACGACGAGTTCGTCGCCACCTTCGCCGGTGACCGGTGGGATGCGCTCGTACGACGCGGTGCGCACGTCCAGCGCCCGCTGTGGGCGTCGACGTCGACGAAGAACCCCGCCTACCCCGACACGTTGTACGTCGACGAGCTGATCGGGCCGGCAAGTGTGAACACGCTCCCCGACGACACCCTCGCTGCGTTCCTCGACCACGGGACGCCGGCGCGCACCATCGACCGCGACCCGGCCGCGGCACGTGCGGTGCTCGCCGCCTGCCGGTCCCTCGGCGTCGACCTCGACGGGATCACGGACCGCCTCGAGGTCGACGGCGTTGCGTCGTTCCGCACGAGCTTCGACGACCTGATTACTGCGCTCGGCGCGAAGGCGCAGCGACTCGGCGTCTCCTGAGCAGTTCTCGGCGACGGCCAGGACCGTCTCGTGCTAGGGTCCGTTCTGTGACAGAACTGACTCGGCAGGAGTTGGTGGGCCGGCCGCTCGACGAGCTGATGCAGCTCGCCACCGAGCGGCGTGACGAGCGCACCGGACGACGGGTGACCTACTCACCCAAGGTCTTCATCCCGCTCACCCGCCTGTGCCGCGACAAGTGCCACTACTGCACGTTCGCCCAGCCGCCGAGCAAGGTGGACCAGCTCTTCCTCGAACCCGCCGACGTACTGCGCATCGCACGCGCCGGAGCCCGGCAGGGCTGCCACGAGGCACTGTTCACCCTCGGCGAGCGGCCCGAACTGCGCTACCCCGTCGCTGCCGAGTGGCTCGCCGAACGGGGCTACGGCTCCACCGTCGAGTACCTCGCAGCCATGTGCCGACTCGTCCTCGACGAGGTCGGCATACTCCCCCATGCGAACGCCGGAGCCCTCCACGCGGACGAACTCGCCCTGCTCCGCCCCGTCTCCCCCTCCCAGGGGATGATGCTCGAGTCCCTGAACCCGCACCTCGCCTGCCACGAGGGGTCGCCCGACAAGGAACCCCACCGTCGCCTCGCGACCCTCGAAGCCGCCGGCGAACTGCGCATCCCCTTCACGACGGGTCTGCTCGTCGGGATCGGCGAGTCCCTCGAGGACAGGGTCGACGCGATCGTCGCGATCGCCGAGTCGCACCGACGCCACGGCCACGTGCAGGAGGTGATCGTCCAGAACTTCCTGCCGAAGGACGGGACGCGCATGCGCCTGCGGGGTGCGTGCCCGCCCGACGAATACCTCGAGGCCATCGCCCTCGCCCGGCTGCTCCTCCCCCTCGACGTCGCCGTGCAGGCACCGCCGAACCTGACCGACGACTTCGGTGTGCTCCTCGACGCCGGAGCCGACGACTGGGGCGGGGTCTCCCCCGTGACGCCCGACCACGTCAACCCGGAACGCCCGTGGCCCGATCTCGACCGTCTCCGGGAGGTGACCGAGGCCCGGGGCTACACGCTCGCCCCGCGTCTCACCGTGCACCCGAGCCATCTCGGTGACCTCGACCGGTGGATCGATCCCGAGCTCCACTTCGCGGTCCTCGACCACGCCGACGCGGAACTTCTCGCCCGGGACGACCCGGGGGCGTTCTTCCGCCAGCGCACGGAGTTCGTGCGCGCCGCCGACGCGCACGACGGTGCGGACGTCGTCGTCATCGGCGACCGGTCGACGTCGTGGTACTCGGGCGCCACCGCCGACCCGCCCCGCCTGGTGCCGGGGCGCGCCTCGGCCGGCGGACCGGTCGGCGAGGTGCTCGCCGGTGTGCTCGCCGGCCAGGAACCCGGCATCGAGGAGATCGTCACGCTCTTCGGCGCCCGTGGACCCGAGGTCGTCTCGGTCTGCGAGGTCGCCGACGAACTGCGCCGCGACATCATCGGTGACGCCGTCACCTGGGTGCACAACCGGAACATCAACTACACGAACGTGTGCACCTTCAAGTGCCGATTCTGTGGGTTCTCGAAGGGTCCGCTCTCGCTCAACCTGCGCGGGACCCCGTACCTCCTCACCCTCGAGGACATCGCCGACCGGGTGCGCGAGGCCTGGGAACTCGGCGCCACCGAGGTGACCCTGCAGGGTGGCATCCACCCCGACTTCGACGGCGACTACTACATCGACGTCTGCCGGGCGGTGAAGGAGGCGGCGCCGGACATCCACGTGCACGGGTTCACGGCGCTCGAGGTGACCGAGGGTGCCCGTCGACTCGGTGAGCCCCTCGACGTGTACCTGCGGCGGCTGATGGACGCAGGTCTGCGGAGCCTCCCGGGCACGGCCGCCGAGATCCTCGACGACGAGATCCGTGCCGTGCTCTGCCCCGACAAGATCACCACCGACGAGTGGCTCGACTGCCACCGCATCGCACACGAGGTCGGGCTCCGGTCGAACGTGACGATCATGTTCGGTTCCGTCGAGGCACCGCTCCACTGGGCGCGCCACATCGTCCGCACCCGTGATCTGCAGAAGCGCACGGGGGGCTTCACCGAGTTCGTCCCCCTGCCCTACGTGCACATGGCCGCACCCCTGTACCTGCAGAACCGGTCGCGACGTGGGCCCACCTTCCGGGAGACCCTCCTCATGCACGCGGTCGGTCGGATCGCCTACCGCGGGGCCATCGACAACGTGCAGGCGAGTTGGGTGAAGATCGGCTTCGACGGCGTCACCCAGCTCCTCCGCTCCGGCGTGAACGACCTCGGTGGCACGCTCATGGACGAGAACATCTCGCGGGCCGCCGGAGCGTCGCACGGCCAGGGCGCCGAACCGGAGGACTTCCGTCGCCTGGTCGAACCCCTCGGCCGCACCGTCGAGGAACGGACGACGCTCTACGGCCGGGTGGCGCGCACCGGCTGAGCGGGCACCCGCGCCCCTTCCTCAGTCGTCGTCCGCAGCGGAGCCACGCAGCAGCGACGCTGCGCGCTCCACCGAACGTCGGGCGCGGGTGATGCGGCGCTCGAGTTCGACCCGCGGGCCGCTGCCCGCCTCCATCGCCTCGCGGAGCGCTGCGATGGCCGCGTCGGCGAGCTCCTCGGCGACAGCGTCGAGACGTTCCGCGAGGGCGTCGAGATCCGACATCGGTCAGTCCACCCCGCCGCCGAGGGCCTCGTCGACGAGTTGGACCGGATGACATACGTCCACGCCGGCCGCTGCGAGGTGCAGCGAACAGCCGGGGTTGGCGCTGGCCACGAGCGGCGCGCCGGACCGGTCGATCGAGGCGAGCTTGCGGGTCCGGATGTCGCGTGCGAGATCGGCCTGCAGCACCGCGTACGCACCGCCCGCACCGCAGCAGAGACCCTCGTCGTCGAGCTCGACGAGATCGACGAAGGGGGCCAGCAGGGTCCGTACCGACGTGTGGACCTTCTGCACGTGCCGCAGATGACACGGGTCCTGCACGGCGACCCGGCGGCGGATGCGGTCTGCCCGTGCGAGAGGGGCGAGCACGTCGACCCGGCCGGCGAGCCACTCGTCGACGTCGACGACCCGGGCCGCGAACCGCGCCGCCTCGGGTGTACCGAGGAGATGTCCCAGATCCTTGAGCTGCGCACCACAACCCGCCGCGTCGACGAGGATCGGCGCATCGCCGGGGAAGGACCGCATGGTCGCCTCCGCCTGCACACGGGCGATGTCGGTGAGTCCGGCGTGTGTGCTCAACGCGCCGCAACAACCGCCACCACGCACCGGCTGCGGCAGCGCGACCGTCGTCCCCGTCGCCTCGATGACCCGGATCGCAGCCCGGTGCACGTCGCGCTGCCAGGCGTCCATGACACAGCCCGTATAGAGCCACACGTCGGTGCCCGATGCGCGCAACGGAACGTCGCGGAGCGGGAGGCGGTCGGGCAGACCCAGCCGACGCGAGGGGACGAGCCGGAGCCGCTGCCCGACAGCGAGGAGTCGGGACCCGACGACGACGAGCCGGTGCGCGCCGAGCAGGCGGTACCCGATGCGTCGCCACCACGGCTGGTAGCCGGGCGCCGCACCAGCGGCGAGGGTGGCCCGTGTCCCCTCCATCAGTCGGCCGAAGGGGACGCCGGACGGACATGCCGTCTCGCAGCCGCGACACTGCACGCACGTGTCCATCATGTCGACGAAGCTCCCGTCGACGGGCTTCGACCCGATGTGGACCTGCCGCATGGCCTCGATGCGACCGCGCGGCGAGTATCGCTCCTCCCCCGTGATTCGGAACGTCGGACAGTGCGGCAGGCAGAGGCCGCACCCGACGCAGGAGGCGAGGTCGTCGTCGTGGACTTCGAGCATCAGCGTCGCCTCGGGTCGCGGCCGGGGTTCAGGCGGCCGTGGGGATCGAACAGGTCGAAGAGTCGGTCGTGGAGCGCGTCCACGACCGGGTCGACGGTCGTCGGTGGTGCCGACCAGGTGGCGTGCACGACACCGACGCCGACCTCGGCGACGAAGGGACCCGCCGCACGAGCGGCGAGCCCGGCGAGGTCGCGGGGTCGGAACGAGAGCCGGTTGCCGGGAAGTTCGGGCGGACCGTCGACGGGTGCGAGACCGGCCGCGACACATGTCGCCGCCTCGGCGTCGACGTCGGCGCCGTAGCCCTCGAGCCGCACCCACGTCGTCGTCCCGTCCCACAGCAGCGAGGCCGGCCGGTGCAGGGCGTCGCGCAGGGCGAAGGGATCGGTCGGCCCGGCGAGCCACACGGAACGTTCCGGGAGAGGCCGGGTCCGCAGCAGCACGTCGGCGACGAGGCCCAGACGACCGAGCGAGCCGACGAGCAGGCGGGCGAGGTCGAAACCCGTGACGTTCTTGACGGTCGGGCCACCGGCCGTGACCAGCAGCCCCTCGGCAGTCACGATCCGGGCCTGCAGCAGCGTCTCGCGGATGTGACCCCGCCCGAGCCGGTCGAGGCCGCTGCGGCCGACCGCGAGCACACCGCCGACCGTCGACACACCGGGTGCAGGGTCGGGCAGCGCGACGGTCTGCCCCAGCGGGGCGAGCCGTTCGAGGAGCGCGGATACCGTCGTCCCGGCCCGGACCTGCACGATCATCTCCGCCGGGTTGACGTCGACGACGCCCTCGGGTGCCCGCACGAGGCGGACGTCGTCCCCCGGCGGCCCGCCCACGTCCCACTGCGACCGACCACCCTCGACCGCGACCCGGTCGTCCGTGCGTGCACCGACCAGTTCGGCGAAGGCCAGGAGCACGGGATCGCGGACGATCCGGCCCTCGAGGGGTTCGAGCAGATCGGCGTCGCCGCTCACACCCACACCCCGGACTGGAGCAACCGCTCGCGGTCCGCCGCGTCGAGGTGTGCGATGTCACCGCAGCGCGAGCCCTCGGGGAGCAGTTTCGCCGGGTTCGCGACGCCGTCGGGGTCGAAGGCGTCCCGGATGCGGGCCTGCGCATCGAGGTCCTGGCGGGTGAACTGCCAACCCATGAACGGTTTCTTCTCGAGACCGATGCCGTGCTCGCCGGAGAGCACGCCCCCGGCCTCGAGCGAGACGCGCACGATCTCCTCACCGGCTGCGTGGACCCGGTCGAGGACACCCGGCTCGCGGGCGTCGAAGACGAGGAGGGGGTGCAGGTTCCCGTCACCGGCGTGGAAGACGTTCATGACGATGAGGTCGTGCCGCTCGGCGATCTCGTAGACCTTCGTCAACACCTCGAGGAGGCGGGTCCGCGGGACGACGGTGTCGTGGAGGTAGTAGTTCGGGCGGATCCGCGCCACCGCGCCGAACGCGGTCTTGCGCCCCTTCCACAGCAGCATCCGCTCGGCCTCGTCGACCGCCACGCGCACCGTACGGGCCCCGTGCTCCCGGCAGACGCGCTCGACGATGCCCCGCTCGGCGTCGACGCCACCGGGCAGACCGTCGACCTCGACGAGGAGGATCGCCCCCGCATCGGTCGGGTACCCGGCGTGGACGAACGCCTCTGCGGCCTGGGTGATGCGCTGGTCCATCATCTCGATCGCCGCGGGCACCACGCCCGCGGCCACGATCGCCGAGACCGCCGCGACCGCGTCGAGCGGGTCGAGGAAGTCGGCGAGCAGGGTGAGCACAGCCGGCGGGTCGGGCGTGAGCCGGACGGCGACGCGGGTCGCGATGCCGAAGCACCCCTCACTG
The DNA here is from genome assembly GCA_964453335.1 of uncultured Acidimicrobiaceae bacterium. Lineage (GTDB taxonomy): Bacteria > Actinomycetota > Acidimicrobiia > Acidimicrobiales > CAIXPF01 > VGBO01. Next base: position 72,031 of record CAYVOK010000006.1, on the reverse strand, counting down.
CCGACGAACACTCCGCGCAGGTCGAGCCCGTCCGGTTCGGCGTCGAGTCCACCGAGGACGACGACCTCGCCGTCGGGCAGGACGACCTCCACCGCGACGACGTGGGCCGTGGTGACCCCGTAGGCGAGGCAGTGCGGCCCACCCGAGTTGTTCGCGACGTTCCCGCCGATCGAGCAGGACTGCTGACTCGACGGGTCGGGGGCGAAGTGGAACCCGTGCCGCCTGAGTGCTCGGGTGAGGTCGAGGTTCAGCATTCCCGGCTCGACCCACGCGATGCGATCGACCAGATCGACCTCGACGAGGTCCGCCATCTTGGTGGTGACGATCAGGATCGGTCGGCCGAGCGGTACTGCACCGCCGGCGAGACCGGTCCCCGAACCACGCACGGTGAACGGACGGTCGAAGCGGCGCGCGACCTGCACGCAGGCCTGCACCTCCGCCGTCGTCCGCGGGAAGCACACCGCGACGGCGTCACCCCGGAGTAGCGAGGCATCCCGCCCGTAGAGGGCGAGTTCGAGTTCGTCGGTGTGGACGCGATCGGCAGCGAGCGCCGTCCGCAGTGCGTCGACGACCTCCCCGTCCGACCGCTCAGCGGTCGTCGTCGTCCTCGAGATCGTCATCGTCGTAGGAATCCGGGTCACCGGACTCCGACTTCAGGCTCTCGAGCAGGCTGTCGAAATCGATGTCGGACGAGCGCTTCATGGCTCGTGCCTCTTCGAAGCGGCGATGACGACCCTTCTTCACGGGCCAGCTCCCCATGGTCAGCGACTGAAGGACGAATGTAGCACGGCGCAGGGCCCGATCGGGCACACCACGACGGGCTCGATACTTCTCGGTATTTTTCGTGTCATCGGGTTTCGTCTTCGTCATCGGCCGTGGAGCCGAAGGGACGACCGGCGCGTTCCTCGAGCCGCAGACGTCCGGCGTCGAAGACGAGCGATGCCTCCCCGCGCAGCAGCGCCTCGACCTGCCGACCGACGAGGTCGGCCCGCCAACCCTCGAGCAGTCGCCCCGTCGGACGGTGCCGCAGCAGGTCCTCGAGGTCGTTCCGTGTGGCCAGGAGGGTCGGGTCGAGATGGAGATCACGGGCCAGCTGACTCACCCACGACGACAGCAGGCCGATCGCCCCACGGAACTCGGCGTCGACCGCGTTGGTGGCGGTGGACGGCGGCTCCGGCGGCGGCGCGTCGACGCCGCGACGGATCGCAGCGAGGAGGTCCTCGAGCACCGCCGGTCGGAGCGACCGCTCGTCGAGGCCACGGATCCCCCGGAGGTCCTCGGCCCTCGTCGGTGCGCGTTGCGCGAGGCCGGCGACGGCGAGGTCGGAGAGGACGTGGCGAACGGGGATGTCGAGTGTGGCCGCCCGACGTTCGCGCCAGGCCGCGACCTCACGTGCGACTGCGAGACCCCGTCCCCGGAGCTGGCGGACCTCCTTCACCCGCAGGTAGGCGTCCTCGGGCCGCCGACCACCCCGGGCCCGGCCGAGCAGGATCGCGCACTCGTCGAGCGCCCAGGTGAGCCGACCACGCCGTTCGAGCTCGGCGGCGAGATCCCGCCACAGCGGCAGCAGGTCGGCCACGTCGGACGCTGCGTACCGCAGCTGTTCGGGACGCAGCGGCCGCTGCAACCAGTCGGTGAGACGGTCGCCCTTGGGGAGCGCCGTCCCGAGCCGGCGCTCGTGCAGATCGGAGAGCGACGGTGTGCTCATGCCGACGAACCCCGCGGCGATCTGCGTGTCGACGAGCCGCTCGGGCACCGTGCCGCAGGCGAGCTCGAGGACCTCGAGATCCTGCGACGCAGCGTGCAGGACGGCGACCGCCGGACCCCGCAGAATCCGGGCGAGCGGTGCGATGTCCACCGCCAACGGATCGACGACGGCCATGCCGCCGTCCCAGGCGAGCTGCAGGAGGGCGAGTTTCGGGAAGTAGGTGCGCTCGCGGTGGAACTCCGTGTCGAGGGCGTAGGCCTCCACACCGTCGAGCGCGTCGAGCACGGCGGCGAACTCGGCGTCGGTCGCGACGAGCGGCGGCGCCGTCACGTCGATGACCGGCTTCGGGGCGCCGCGTCGCACCGGCTCAGGCGTCCAGACCGCTCGAGGTCGGCAGACCCGCCTCGACCCACGCCAAGGTCCCGCCCGCCACGTTCACGGCGTCGATCCCGACGGACCGCAGCGCCTCGCACGCCCGCATGCTGCGGGCACCGCTGCGACAGATCAGGTAGACGGTCTCGCCACGGGGGAACTCGTCCACACGCTCGCCGACCGAGCCGAGCGGGACGAGTCGAGCCGCCGCAGCGCGGACCTCGGCGAACTCGTCGGGCTCGCGCACGTCGACGAGTGCGCTCCCCGCTCCCACGGCTGCAGCCGCAGCCGTCACGTCGACCTCGGGCACCTGTGCGTCCACGTCTCGACCTCCACCTCTTGCCACCGGGCCCGGTGGCACGGCGGCGAGCCTACCGAGGCGGTCCCGCAACGGTGGGATCCCCTCCGGGGAGCTGCCACGGTTCGTCCGCGTCGACGATGCGCCCCGGGTCGAGGCCGCCGACCGGGACCCAGATCGCCCCGTCGAACGCCCGCCGGACAGCGCGTTCGCCCCGGTCGAAGGCCGCCTCCAGCCGGTCGGCGACCCCGCGCCGGTAGGCGGCGGTGAGCAGTTGCGGACGCCCGTCGTCGGAGGGTGGTGCCGCCGCTGCTGCGTCGTCCCGGCCCGCCAGTGCACGGACCAGCGCCTGCACCTCGCCGGGTCCGATGTTCCACAGGTCGCACGCGAGGACCACGACGACGTCGATCGACGGGTCGCCGTCGCGCAGAGCCGCGACGACGGCGCCGAGAGGACCCTCACCAGGTCGACGATCCGGCTCGACGGACAGACCACAGGCGGCGAGCCCGGTGGCGTCGCCCCCGATCGCCCGGATCGACGTGGCCCCCGCCTCGACCAGCGCGTCCGCGACGCGTCGGGCGAGCGGCACCCCGTCGAGCAGCAACGTCGCCTTGTCCCGGCCCATCCGGCGACTCTCGCCACCGCAGAGCACCACACCCTCGAACCGCGGCAGGTCGTGCCGGCTGGCGTCGGGTACGGGTGCCACCCCGGCATCGTAGAGTCCGACCTCGACGAGCTCGGGGGACGGAGGCGGGGATGCGGGGACAGGAACGGATCGAGGCGTACTTCACGGCGTGCGGCACCGGTGACGCCGACCGGGTCGCCGAGCACTTCACCGAGGACGCCGTCATCTACGACACGAACCATCCACCGGTGCGCAGTGCCGCAGCGATCGGCACGTTCTGGAGCGGTGTGCAGGCCCGCTGGGGCGGCGCCACCTGGGTCGTGGACCGCTGCATCGGTGCGGGCGACGAGGCGGCCATCGAGTGGACCATGCGCGCCCCGCTCCCCCGTCCGTTCACCATGCGGGGCAGCGAGTGGTACCGCTTCGACGCCGACGGGCGCATCGCCGAGATCCGCCAGTACTGGACCTTCGACCGGACGCGCCTCGACACGGCGCTCGTGGACTTCCCCTATCCGGACTGAGCGTCAGCCGAGGTCGGAAGGTGGCCAGTTCGGGTCGCACTGCCGCAGGAACAGCTCGCAACGCTCCGCCTCGTCGAGCTCGCCGATCGCGCGGGCCTCGACCGCGAGCCGGTGCAGCGCCCGCAGGAACCCCCGGTTCGTCGGTGCATCCCAGCGGACGTAACCGCTCCCCCGCCAACCGCTCTGCCGCAGCGTGTCGAGCCCCCGGTGGTAGCCGACCCGCGCCGCGGCGTAGCGCTCGACTGGGTCCCGTCCGAGCTCGGCGAGTCGCGCCCATGCGTCGAGGAACCGCGGCCACCGGGCGACCACGTCGGACACGGCTGCCCGCACCGCGGCGGTGTCGGTACCTGCGAGGGCTGCGACGAGGGCAGCATCGGCCTCGGCATCGAACGGCGGGAGCACGGTCTCGGGGAGACCGGTCGTGAGCCGCATCGGAGTCCCGTGATCGTCCACCATGGCGGCGAGGCTAGGACGGCCGGCCGCGCTCAGGAGACGTGGACCACGCGCAGGACGTCGGTAGCGCTCGATCTGGCGTCGGTGCCGGCGATCACGGTGACGACGTCACCGGCGTGCAAATGGCCCCGCGCCTTCGCCACGCCGATCGCCTCGTTCACCATGATCTCGTTGGGCGCGAACTCGCTCAACGGCAGCGGGATCGCACCCCAGGAGAGCGTGAGCTGGTTGATCGTCCGCTCGTCCGGACTGAAGGCGAGGATCTTCGCCTCGGGGCGGAACCGCGCCATCGCGCGAGCGGTGAAGCCCGAACGGGTGATGCACATGATCGCTGCGCAGCCGAGATCGTTGGAGACGCGACCTGCCGCCATCGTGAGGGCGTCGGTGAGGCGACGGTCGAGCGCGCTCGGTTCGTCCATCCGCAACGCGAGGAGGTTCTCGCTCCACCCGGCGTAGTCGAAGTTGTGGTCGGCGCGCGTGGCGATGCGGGACATCGCGTCGACCACGTTCACCGGGTCGTCGCCGATTGCGGTCTCGCCGGACAGCATCACGGCCGACGAGCCGTCGAAAACGGCGTTCGCGACGTCGGACGCCTCGGCGCGCGTCGGCGTCGCGGCGTAGACCATCGACTCGAGCATCTGCGTCGCCGTGATCGCCGGACGGCCGTGGGCGATGCACTGGCGGATGATGTGCTTCTGGAGGTGCGGGAGCTCCTCGATGGAGCACTCGTTGCCGAGGTCGCCGCGGGCGATCATGACCGCCCCGGCGGCCTCGATGATGCCGTCGAGGTTCTCCACCGCCGCCCGCGTCTCGATCTTCGCGATCACGAGCGGGCCACGGGGGTGCGGCTCGGTCCCGACCCGGCGCACGTCGTGCGCCGAGCGCACGAAGGACACGGCGACCATGTCGACGCCGACCTCGACGAAGGCGTCGAGGATCCGCAGGTCCTCGCGGGTCGGCGTGCTGATCCGGAGCCGGTCGGAGGGTATGTGCACGCCGGGCTTGCCCGAGAGACGTCCACCGTGGGTGATCGTCGCCCGGAGCCCGTTCCCGTCCACGCCCTCGATGGTGCAGTCGATCGCCCCGTCACCGAAGCTCAGCCGATCGCCCGCCTGCACGTCGCGCAGCAGGTCGTCGTAGTTGACGTGGATGACCTTGTCGTCGGAGGAGCCCTCACCGGGGACGAGGCGGATCTGCCGGCCCTCCTCGAGGTGGACCGCGGTCGTGCCGAAACTGCCCGCCCGCACCTTCGGACCAGGGAGGTCGACGAGCGTGCCGATCGGGCGGCCGACCTCGGCGGAGAGCTTGCGGATGCGGTGGTAGAGGGCGAGCGCGTCCTCGATCGTCCCGTGCGACATGTTGATCCGCGCACAGTCCATGCCGGCCAACATCATCCGTCGGAGCGTTTCCTCACGCTCCGACGCCGGGCCGATGGTGGCGATGATCTTCGTGCGTCGCTGGAGCGGGTTCGACTGGTCCACGACGGAAAAGGGTACCCACTCCGCCGTTGGTTCCCACCGGGCACGTAGCCTCCCGGTCGTGCGTACCCCCCGCCCGAACCACTTCGCCCGCCGCCTCGCCGTGCCGCTCGTCGCACTCGGTCTCCTCGCGTGCGGCGGGGACGACGGTGGCGTCGCCTCCCCCTCCGCCACCTCGGCCGGCCCCGGTTCGACGACGTCGACGACGTTCGTCCCGCCGTCGATCCCGTCCGGTGATCGTGCTGCGGTGTGTGACGCCGACCGGCGGATCCTCGAGGCCGACATCGAGATCAGTGCGCTGCTCGGACCGGCACTCGACGCCGAGGACAGCCCCGACGCGGACGCGCTGCTCCTCCGCCAGCTCCCCAAGACGGAGCAGGTCGCCGACCGCGCTGCCGACGCGTACGACGAACTGGCCCGCATCCTCCCCGCCCCGCTCGACGCGGACGCCACCGCGATCGGTGGTCTGACCCGGCTCATCTACGAGGAGGTTGCGAAGTCCCGCTCGATCGACGAGGTGATCGTCGTGATCGAGATCGCCCAGAAGGAGTACGCCAAGTCGCTCGACGCCGCCCAGCGGCTGTCCGACACGTTGCGTGCCACGTGCGGGGTGTTCACCCCGACGCCGACCACCGCGGGGGTCGCCGCTCCGGCGACGACGACCCGCTGAGGTCGAAGCGACGTCAGTTCTTCGGGATCACGCTCCAGGCGACGTCCTTGTCCACCCGGACGTCACCGGGGAGGCCGAGCGTGCGCTCGCCGAGGATGTTGCGCATGACCTCGGACGTGCCGCCCTCGATGGAGTTCGCACGGGCCCGGAGGAACTGCTTCTGGAAGCTGGCGTGGCCCATGGCCACCTCGGGGCGGATGAACTCGTAGGTGTCGCCGAGCAGCATGCCCTCGGGGCCGAGCAGGTCGACGATGAAGCTCGTCAGCTCCTTGTTGAGCTCCGCCATGCAGAGCTTCGCGATCGAACCCTCGGGACCGGGGTTGCCGGCCTTGCGGGCGGCGGACGCCCGGATGTTCGTGAGGCGCAGCACTTCGGCACGGATCCAGAACTGCATCAGCCGGTCGCGGGTCGCGTCGTCGTGGTCGCCCCGGGTGTACGCGTCGACGGCCTGCTTGATGAGCCCCGACCCACGCGGTGCGATCGCACCGCCGATGGAGACCCGCTCGTTCATGAGGGTGGTGATGGCGACACGCCAGCCGTCGCCGACGTTGCCCATCCGCTCGACGTCGGGGACGCGGGCGTCGGTGAAGTACACCTCGTTGAACTCGGCCTCACCGGTGATCTGGCGCAGCGGCCGCACCTCGACGCCCGGCGCGTGCATGTCGATCACGAAGTAGCTCATGCCGGTGTGCTTCGGCTGCTCCGGATCGGTCCGGGCCAGCAGCATCCCCCAGCGGGCGAGGTGGGCGAGGGTCGTCCACACCTTCTGCCCGTTGACGATCCACTCGTCGCCGTCACGGACCGCACGCGTCCCGAGACCGGCCACGTCGGACCCGGCGCCGGGCTCGGAGAAGAGCTGGCACCAGACCTCCTCACCCGTGAACAGCGGGCGCAGATAGCGACGCTTCTGGTCGTCCGAACCGTGCGTGACGACAGTGGGTGCGCCCATGCCGTGACCGATCGGGTTCCGCATCACCGGGTTCGGGGCGCCTGCGGCGAAGAGACGCTCGTTGATGAGCTTCTGCACCTTCGGCGACATGCCGAGACCACCGTGACCCTCGGGGAAGTGCACCCAGGCGAGGCCGAGGTCGAACTGCCGACCGAGGAACTCCGTGCTCGGCACCTTCCGCGGGTCGCACTCGGCGAGCAGGCGGTCGCACAGTTCGGCGGCGAGCTGCTCCTCGGACGTGAGGATCTCGGTGGCGCTCATGGGAACTCCCTCCTCCGACGCAGGCACCCGCCTGCGGACGCCGCGCACGCTACCGGCGCCCACGAGCTTTCGCCGAACCGGTCCGGACCTCAGTTGAGGCGGGCCCGCAGCGCCGTCGCCCGGGTCCGGAGGTCGGCTGCGGTCGAACCGTCGAGGCCGACCGCGACATCCTCGAGGAGTTCCGCCGCCTCGAGGAACCGCCCCGCCGCCCCGAGTGCACGGGCGAGGGCGACACGTTCGGCCGGACCTGCGTCGGGGAGCTCTACCCGGAGCAGTGCGACCCGCAGCGCGAGAGCCGAGTCGGCGGTCCGGGCTGCCGCCGCAGTGAGGTTGTTCAGCATGCGGGCGAGGATCGCATGGGTGTCGACCGGGTCGAGGCCCCCGGGCGGGAGGGGCGCCCCGCCGCGCACACGCCCGTGGAGGTCCTGACACCCCACTCGGTCGAGGAGCCGTCCCCCGTCGAACACGTCGACGTACCAGCCCTCCGGCGCAGACTCCCGAACGAGGAAGTGCCCGGGCATCCCGATGCCGACGAGGTCCACACCACTGCGCCGGCCGACCTCGAGCGCGAGGACCGCGAGCGTGATGGGCAGGCCCCGGCGCCGGTCGAGCACGGCGTCGAGGTAGCTGTTCACCGCCGCTCCGTAGTCACGCCGATCACCGACGAAACCCTCCTGTTCGAACAGCACGAGACGGAGTGCGGCGAGATCACCACCGGCCTCGCGTACCCGTCGACCGAGTTCGTCGAGGCGCACGAGGGTGCCCTCGACGTCACAGGCCCGCCGTGGCACCGCACCGAGCAGGGCGGCCGCCTCGTCGAGGGGCACCGCTTCCGGCGGACGGGCGACGAGCCCGGCGAACCGCCGGACGACAGGATCGGACGCGGGACCCGACGGATGGTGAGCGGGCACGGGACGACCCTAGGACGGCGGGCGGTAGCGTCCCGGTGTGCGGTGTCCCCCGACCCCCGGTACCGAGGCCGACGGCGGTCGGTGCACGTCATGAGTTGGCTCGACCACGATGGTCCCGTTGCCCATGCGCACCGGGGCGGGTCGGCCGAACGGGCGGAGAACTCCGTCGAGGCATTCGAGCACGCGGTCCGGCTCGGGTACCGCTACGTCGAGACCGACGTCCGGCGGACACGGGACGACCGTCTCGTGGTCTGGCATGACGTCACGCTCGACCGGACCACCGACCACCGGGGTCCGGTCGCCGAGGTCGCATGGGCCGACCTCGCGAGGTTCGGTCTCCGGCCACCGGCGGGGGCCGGCGACGCACACCGGCCGCTGCTCCTCGAGGACCTCCTCGGGTCGTGGCCTGGGTTGCGCGTCACGATCGACGCCAAGGAGGACGCCGTCGTCGACCTGCTCTGCGACGTCGTACGCCGCTGCGCTGCGCTCGACCGGGTCTGCATCGGTGCGTTCTCGCCCGCCCGCCTGCGCGAGGTGCGTCGACGTCTCGGGCCGCAGGTCTGCACGGCCACGGGGCCCACCGAGGTGGCCCGGATCAGGTTCGGGAGCCTCGGCGTCCCGTTGCGACGACCGACCGGCCCGCAGACGGCGCTCGTACCCGTCCGCCACCGCGGCGTACCCGTCGTCGACCGCCGCTTCGTCGCCCGGGCGCAGGCCTGGGGTCTCGGCGTGCACGTGTGGACCGTCGACGACACGACCTCGATGCACCGCCTGCTCGACCTCGGCGTGACGGGTCTGATGACCGATCACCCCACGCTGCTGCGCGACGTCCTCATCGAACGGGGGGCGTGGTCGGGGCCCCGACCGGGGGCAGCAGGACACGCGGGTTGAGGATCCCGTCCGGGTCGAGCGCCCCCTTGATCGCCCGGAACGCAGCGATCTCCGCCGGTGTGCGGTTGAGGTGCAGGTAGGCGCGCTTCGCCACCCCGATGCCGTGCTCGGCGGAGATGCTGCCGCCGAGGGATGCGACGAGCTCGAGTACGGCCTCGTCCGTGCGGTCGTCGTCGGGCGCGGGCCCGGTCACGTTCACGTGCAGGTTCCCGTCACCGACGTGACCGAACAACCACACCCGAGCGGCGGGATCCACGGCGGCGACCCTGGCCCGCACCTGTTCGGGGAAGGCGGGCAGGGCCGACGCAAGCAGCGTGATGTCGAGCTTGTGCGGTGGGCCGAGGCTGTTGATCGCCTCCGTGTGCCCCTCGCGGAGACGCCAGAGCGCCGCCCGGCGCTCGGCGGTGCTCGCGACGGCGACGTCGACGACCCCGTCGAGCCCGTCGACCGCGCCGGCGAGATCGTCGGTGGGATCACGGTCGTCGGCACACGACACGAGCACGTAGACGGGGTGCGTGACGCCGAACGGGGCCGCAGCGCCGAGCACCCCGCAGACCAGCTCGACGCCCTCGCCGAAGAACAGTTCGATCGCCTCGAGCGACGTGAGCGTGTCCCGCAATGCCCACGCCCCCTCGAGCGCGGCATCGACCGTCGTGAAGGCGAGGAGCGCAGCCACCCGGTGTTCCGAGCGGCGCACGAGCCGCAGCCGCACGGCCGTGACGACAGCGAGCGTCCCCTCGCTCCCGCAGAGCAGGCTCCCGAGGTCGTAACCGGTGTTGTCCTTGAGGAGACCACCGAGATGGCGGACGACCGACCCGTCCGCGAGCACCGCCTCGTGACCGACGACCTGCTGGCGCATGCCGCCGTGGCGGATCAGGTGCAGTCCCCCGGCGTTCGTGGCGACCATGCCGCCGATCGTCGCGGCGGCGCGCGCACCGAGGTCGACTCCGAACGCGAACCCGGCGTCGACCGCCGCCTGCTGCACCGCTGCCAGCGTGGCACCGGCGCCGACGGTGACCTGTGCCGCACGCCGGTCGACCGGTTCGATGCGGTCGAGGCGACGCAGGCTCAGCACCACCTCGCCGTCACCCGGGACGCCCCCGCCGACGAGTCCCGTGTTCCCGCCCTGGGGGACGAGGGCGACTCCGGCGGCGCGACACGCAGCCACCACTGCGGCGACCTCGGCGGTGTCCGCCGGTCGGACGACGGCCGGGGTCGTCCCCCTGAACCGGCCGGTCCAGTCGACCCGGTAGCCGGCCGTGAGATCGTCGTCGACGAGGACGTGGGACGGACCGACGATCCCGACGAGCGTCCGGTGCAGCGCGTCGTCGAACACGGCTCAGGTCGGATCGGCGAAGACCGGCGGACGCTTCTCGAAGTAGGCGCGCACCGCCTCGACCTGGTTCGGGGAGCCGATGAGTCCCTTGATGACGCGCTCCTCCTCGGCGAACCCCTCGGCGAGGCTGACCCGGCCGGCGATCTCGAGCAGGTGCTTGGCGCCGCGGACGGCATGCGGGTTGCTCGCAGCGATCTCGTGCGCAAGTGCGAGCGCATCCGTGCGCGGGTCGTCGGAAAGTCGCGTCGCGAGCCCGATCCGCACCGCCTCCGCTCCATCGACCATCCGTCCGGTGAAGGTCAGCTCCTTGGCCACGTCGAGCCCGACGAGGCGCGGCAGGAGCTGGGTCCCCGTCATGTCCGGGGTGAGCCCCCAGCGGATCTCGAGGACCGAGAACCGAGCGTCGGGCGCGACGATGCGGATGTCTCCCGCGAGCGCGATCTGGCAACCCCCACCGAGCGCCACGCCGTGCACCGCGACGATGACCGGTACCGGCATCTCCGTCCAGGTGTAGGCAGCCTGCTGACCGTGGTTCGTGATCCGGGCCGGGGCGTCGGCGACCCGGCCGATGACCGGACCGTCACCGTCCCCGGCCATGCCCCGGAAGCTGTCGAAGTCGAGACCGGCACAGAACCCGCGGCCGTTGCCCGACAGCACGACCGCGCGCACGGCGGGGTCGGCGGCGAGGGCGTCACCGGTCTCGACGAGTTCCCGGAACATCGCCCCGTCGAGGGCGTTGATCTTCTCGGGCCGGTCGAGGCGGACGTCCGCTACCCCGCCGTCGATCCGCACACTGATCCGCTCCCCCATGATCCCTCCGGGTCCCGGGTCGTGGTCGGCGCCACGACGTCCTCCCACATTGCCCCGCTATGGCCCGCCGCGCCACCGCCGAGAGTCCCTCGAACGTCGGGTCAGGCCTCGTAGGGGCAGTGGCGACAGCCGCTGCCGCAACACGTCCCACGTGCCGCGAGGGTCGCTGCGGTGAGCACCATGAGGCGGGAGCGAGGGTCGACGTAGGTCTCCGAGTTACGTTCGACCGCTGCGGCGTGCGCAGCGAGGATCGCGGCACGGACCGCAGGGTCGTGCGGCAGGCGGGCGTCGAGGGGGTGATCGATCCCGTCGGGTCGCAGACGATCGGACACGCAACGACCCTAGGGGCGCCGACGTCGTTGCTTGACAGTACCGAGGCCCGACCGTATGGTCCCGGTGTGCCATTCGTCACATGCG
>CAYVOK010000006.1:43159-60231 GCA_964453335.1 uncultured Acidimicrobiaceae bacterium | reverse complement strand
CGCCGCGGCCCAGCATCCGGCGGTGCAACGGGCCCGCCGACAGCGCGCACGCGAACTCGGCGCGGTCGTCGGTGGCGGTCCGGAGGCCCGCCTCGCACTGGCCGGCCTCGTCGGCCTCCTCGAGGCGGCCCTGCTGAACTGGCTCGAGGACCGCGACCTCGAGGAGGACCACCTCGCCGACCTCCTGACCCGGTGCGTCCGGGACGGCTTCGTCGCCTTCCTCCCGCTCGACCCCGCCGTCGAGGAACCCGCCGTCACTCCTTCGTAGCGACGGCGTTCGGGGTCACGTTCATCTTCGGCTCGTAGGCCGCGACCTCGACGTCTCGGCCGGCAGAGCCCACGAGCGCGCGCAGGGCGGTGCGGCAGGCCGAGCACGGCCCGTAGTACTCCTCGATCACTGCCTCGCCGCAGCGTGGGCAGGTGAAGGACGCCGCCGTGTCGACCATGGAGGTCGATCTTCCCAGACCGGACCGTCCCGTCAGCGGATCGTGGCCCGCCACAGCGCGCCCACGTCGTCGAGCTCGTCGAGGCGACCCACCAGGTCGACGAGCTCGAGCGCGCGCTCCTCGCCGAGCACCGGCCGCACGAGGCCCACGAACTTCCGGACGAGCGCGTCCCACTGCCGACCGAGATCGTCCGCCGGGCGCGAGGAGTCGGCGAGCACGGAGCGCGTCGAGCCGTCGCGCAGCGCCACGGTCACCTCGGCCCGCATGAAGGAGACGGACGCGTCGCCGCGCACCGAGACCCGGTCGCGCAGCGCGACGACGTCGGGCGCGGTCACCACGGCGTCGGAGAAGCTGTCGAGCGCTGCCGTGTCGCGGCCGAGGAGCGCCATCGCCGCGGTCGCCCGGAGCGAGAACTTCCCCTCGAGCCCGGTCGTCGGTTCGGCGATGTTGCACACCTTCAGCGCCGGCGGGTCGATCCGGATGTCGACGTGGTCGACATCACCGGGACGGAAGTCCGACCCGAGTGCATCGCGGATCTCGGTGAGCGCGTTGATGGGCGCATGGGTCAGGTAACAGGCTGCGTGGTACTTGAACAACGTGTCGCGCACCATGAACCGGCCGTCCCAGCGGTCGAGACGCCCGGCGTCGGGTTCGGCGATCCCGGCGAGGGCGGCACTGAACCCCTGGGAGGTCTCGACGATGTCCGGGTTCGCCGTGAACCCGCCGCGGGCCAAGAGCGCGGCCAGCAGCCCGCTCTGCGCCGCACGACCTGCGTGCAGCGGCTTCGCCATCGTGCCGAAGCCCGACTTGAGGCCGGCCGCCTGCGTCCCGGCGAGACCGAGCGCATTGCGCCAGGAGCCCTCGTCGAGCCCGAGGAGGTGTGCGACGGCGGCCGCAGCACCGAAGGTGCCGAGCGTCGCCGTGGCGTGCCAACCGATGTCGTAGTGCGGGGCCCCGAGGAGGGCGCCGAGGCGGCACTCCACCTCGATCCCGGCGACGAGCGCCGCGAGGAGATCGATGCCGCTGCGTCGGTCGCGTTCGGCGAGGGCGCCGACTGCGGGGAGGACGGGGACCGTCGGATGCCCGCTCAGGATGCGGTGGGTGTCGTCGAAATCGAGCGCATGCGACGCCGCACCGTTCACGAGCGCCGCGGTCAGCACGGAGGTCCGACCACCGGACGCGACCAGCGTCGCATCCGTCCCGCCGTCCCCGGCGACGATCTCGTTGCGGAGGATGCCGACGAGGGGCTCGTCCACCGCTGCGATCGTGCAACCCAGCCAGTCGAGCACACAGTGCCGGGCCACCTCGAGGACCTCGTCGGGGAGCGCCGCTGCGTCGACGCCCCGACCGACCTCGACGAGACGTGCCGTGATCCCACCAGCCATGACCATGCTCCCCCAGTCGCAGCGACTGCGTCCCCACGCGCTGCCGCGGTCGACAGACTACGTTCCTGCCCGTGACCACGTTCGATCCCGCGGCGTTCCCACCGGTGCCGCACGGCCACCAGTACGAGGACTTCGAGATCGGTCAGGTCTTCGACCACCACTGGGGTCGCACCTTCACCGAGGGCGACAACAGCTTCTTCACCACGGCGACCCTCGCGTTCAACCCGCGGTACACCAACGCAGAACTCGCACGCAGCGAGGGGCACCCGCGTGAGCTCGTGAACCCGATGTTGCTGTTGTGCACGGTGGTCGGCCTGTCCGTCGAGGACCTCTCCGAGGGTGGCGGCCCGTTCCTCGGGGTCAACGAGTGCGAGTTCGGTGTCCCCGTCCATCCCGGTGACACCGTCACCGCACGTTCGACGGTGCTCGACAAGCGCGAGTCGTCGAGCCGACCCCGTGAGGGCATCGTCACCTGGCGCACCGAGGCCTACAACCAGCGCGGTGAGCTCGTCCTCAGCTACACCCGCACGAACCTCTCGGCGAAGCGCGAGGTGCCCCCGTCGTGACGAACCGGTACCTCACCCCGGAACGACTCGAGATCCAGGAGACCGCACGGGCGTTCGCGCACGACGTCGTGCTGCCGCTCGCGAACGAGCTCGACCCCCAGAAGGCGGAGTTCCCCGACGAGTTCCTCGACCAGCTCGCCGCCATGGGCTACTTCGGCATCACGGTGCCCCGTGAGCACGGTGGCATGGGTCTCGGGACCTTCGAGTACTGCCTCATCTCCGAGGAGCTCGCACGGGCGTGGATGTCGTCTGCGTCGATCATCGCCCGGGCGAACGGGATGGGTTGCGCGGTCGCCGACCCGGACCGACGTGCCGAGCTCCTGCGCCGATCCGCCGCCGGGCGCTGGATCGGCGCAGCGGCGCTGTCGGAACCCGGCGCGGGCTCCGACCTCGCGAACGTGCAGACTCGCGCGATCGACCGCGGCGACCACTGGGAGATCCACGGCGAGAAGCGCTGGTGCGGCAACGCGCTGCGGGCGGACTTCATCCAGCTCCTGTGCCGCACCCGGGATCCCGACGTGGGCGAGTCCCGAAGCCGCGGCCTCACCACCCTGCTCGTCGAGAAGGACCGCGACGTCTTCCCCGAGGGCATCCACGGTGTGCCGATCGACAAGATCGGGTACCACGGTTTCCGTACCTGGAACCTCACCTTCGACGGGCTCCGGGTGCCGAAGGAGAACCTCCTCGGCACGGGTCGTCGCAACCGCGAGCGTGCTGCGGCCGACGGCGGGGACGCCGAGGCCATCGGTGGTGAGGGGCGAGCGTTCCGGGCGGTGGAGCAGACGCTCAACGTCGCACGGGTCCACACCGCGGCTCGCGCCGTCGGCCTCGCCCGTGCGGCCGTCGAGGACTGCATCGCGTACACGCAGGAACGCCACCAGTTCGGCCATCCCGTCGCCGACTTCCAGGCAATCCGGTTCATGATCGCCGAGATGGCCGCCCGCACCGAGGCGTGTCGGGCATTCACCCACCAGGTCGCGCAGTCCATCGACGACGGCGACGGTGCCGAGCTCACCTCCGCGATGGTCAAGCTCATCGCCACCGAGATGGCCGCCGAGGTGACGGCGATGGGCATCCAGATTCACGGAGGCAACGGCTACACGACCGAGCGGGCGGTCGAACGGCACTGGCGCGACGCGAGGCTCACGACCATCTTCGAGGGCACGAGCCAGATCCAGCAGAAGATCATCAGCGACCGGCTCCTACCCCGCTCGCCGCTCGCCTGAGGAACGGGGACGACCATGGCGCTCACCGGAGAAGGAACCTGGTTCGAGGACTACCCCGTCGGGCGACGCATGCGCCACGTGCGCGGCGCGACCATCGGCGAGTTCGAGAACCAGATGCTCACGAAGCTCGTCATGAACACCGCCCAGAGTCACTGGAACGAGCACTCGATGGAGCGGTCGCCGTGGGGTCGCCGTCTCGTCTTCGGCCTCGTGACCGGTTCGATGGTGATCGGCCTGACGCAGCAGGACTGCTGCGAGAACGCGCTGCGGACCCTCGCTCTCGACAAGATGCGCTTCACGGCACCGGTGTTCCACGGCGACACGATCTACGCCTTCTCCGAGGTGATCGAGGCGTCACCGGCACCCGACCGCGACGACGCAGGCATCGTCCGGTTCCGCCACTGGGGCACCAAGCACGGCCTCGACATCGCGGGGCATCGCGTCGACGGTCAGATCGTCTTCGAGGGCGAGCAGACCGCCCTCATCCGCAAGCGCCCCGTGTCGTGAGCACGCCGGCCGGCTCAGGCCCCCTGCAGGGCATCCGGGTCATCGACCTCACCCAGGCGCTCGCCGGGCCGTTCTGCACCATGCTGCTCGCGGACATGGGCGCCGACGTCGTCAAGGTCGAACCGCCCGAGGGCGACATGACGAGGTTCTCCGGACCGTTCACCCTCGACGACACCGAGCGCCACTACGGCGGGTACTTCGCGTCCATCAACCGGAACAAGCGGTCGGTCGTCCTCGACCTCAAGACCGAGGAGGGACGCGTCGCCCTCCTCGCGCTCGTCGACGGTGCCGACGTGCTGGTGGAGAACTCGCGCACCGGGGTGATGGACCGACTCGGCCTCGGCTACGAGGTGCTCGCCGCACGGAACCCGAAGCTCGTCTACGGCGCGATCCGGGGGTTCGGCGACCCGAGGACCGGGGTCTCCCCCTACGCCGACTGGCCTGCCTACGACATCGTCGCCCAGGCCATGGGCGGCATCGTCGGGATGACGGGGACGGCGGAAGGCGAGACCGTGCGCTGCGGACCGAGCGCGGGCGACATCTACCCGGCGACCCTCGCCGCGGTCGGCATCGTCGCCGCGCTCGTCCACGCGGTGCGCACCGGGTCGGGGCAGTTCGTCGACGTCGCCATGTACGACGCCGTCCTCGCCCTCTGCGAGGCGGTCGTGTACCGCTTCGGCTACGCGGGCTTCGTGACGCGGCCGACGGGCAACGGCCATCCGCAGCTCTGTCCCTTCGACGTTTTCCCGGCCGCCGACGGACAGATCGCCATCGCGGCGCCGACCGAGAGCCACTGGCCGATCCTCGCGGCGCTGATCAGCCGACCCGAGCTCGCCGACGACGAACGGTGCTCGACGAACCGTGCACGGGTGGCGAACGCCCCCTTCGTCCGCGAGGTCCTCGGGGACTGGACGTCGGTTCGTACCCGGGCGGAGATCATCGAGGTCCTCGGCGGGCGTGTCCCCGTCGGGCCTGTGAACCTCGCGCCGGACATCCTGGCCGACCCCCACGTCGCCGCACGGGAGATGGTCGTCGAGCTCCCCCATCCCGGCACCGGACGTGCCCTGCCCGTCGCGGGCACCCCGATCAAGCTGACGGGCACGCCACCCGCACCGCACCGTCGCCCGCCGCTGCTCGGCGAGCACACCGTCGAGGCGCTGCTCGAGGCCGGTCTCGACCGTGCCGCCGCCGAACGCCTCGCTGCAACCGCCCGCCCAACCGAGAGGATCTGAGTCATGCCGAACCTGCCGCGCCTGCGCCGCTCCGAGCTGTCGACCCCGGGCACGAGCCCGAAGATGATGGCGAAGGCGGCGGAATCGGCCGCCGATCTCGTCTTCCTCGATCTCGAGGACGCCGTCGCGCCCGCCGAGAAGGAAGGGGCACGGGCCCCCGTCGTCGAGGCGCTCACCACCCACGACTGGAGCGGCAAGACCCGGGCCGTGCGCATCAACGGGACGCACACGACCTGGTGCCACGACGACATCATCGAGATCGTCACCGGGGCGGGTGCATGCCTCGACGTGATCATCATCCCGAAGGTGAAGGCACCCCGGGACATCTGGTTCGTCGAGACCCTCCTCGATCAGCTCGAGGCGAAGCTCCGCCTCCCGCACCGCATCGGACTCGAGGTGCTCATCGAGGAGACCGAGGCGCTGGCCTGCGTCGAGGACATCGCACGGTGCTCGAGCCGCCTCGAGGCGCTGATCCTCGGTGTCGGCGACCTGTCGGCGAGCCAGGGCATCCGGACCGGTCACATCGGCGAGGCCGGATCGGAGCGCTACCCGGGCGACATGTGGCACTACGCGCGGAACCGCATGATCGTCGCCGCCCGCGCCGCGGGGATCGACGCGATCGACGGTCCGTTTGCCAACTTCAAGGCACCGGACGCCTACCGGCGCGAGGCGACCTGGGCGACGACGCTCGGCGCGGTGGGCAAGTGGTGCATCCACCCGAGCCAGATCGAGATCGCGAACGAGGTGTTCGCCCCGAGCCCCGACGAGATCGCGAAGGCGCGTGAGGCGATCACCGCGGTGCGCGACGCCGAGGCCGCCGGTCTCGGCGCGGCGACGCTGAATGGGATGATGATCGACGCCGCGACGGCGCGGATCTTCCAGGTCACCATGGACCGGGCCGAGCAGATCGCGGCGAAGCACGCATGAGCGGGCCGCCGGTGGTGCTGCTCCACGGGATCGCGACCTCGGCCGCGCGCACCTGGGGCGAGAACGGTTGGTTGGACCTGCTCCACGAGGCGGGACGCGAGGTGCTCGCGCTCGACCTCCTCGGTCACGGTGACGCGCCGAAGCCGCACGATCCGGCGGCGTACGACGCGCTCGAGCAGCACATCGCCGACCAGCTCCCCGACGAACCGGTCGACGTGATCGGGTTCTCCCTCGGTGCGCGCACGACGCTCGCGCTCGCCATCGACCGGCCGGAACGGTTCCGGAAGATCGTCGTCGCCGGTGTCGGCGCCAACCTCTTCGAGGTCGACGAGTCCCGCCACGAGGCGATCCGGCGCGGGCTCGCCGGCGAGCCGGATCCCGACGACCGCACCTCGGGGTACTTCGCGCAGCTCGCCGAGTCCCCCGAGATCGACCGCGCTGCGCTTGCGGCGCTGCTGCGGCGGCGGAACCCGTGGCCCGTGACGGTCGAGGGACTCGCCCGGGTGACCGTGCCCACGCTCGTGGTCCTCGGCGAAGCGGACTTCGCCATGCCAGGCGAGCCGTTGGTCGAGGCGCTTCCCGACGCGACCTACCTGCAGCTCCGACGGACGGACCACTTCAACATCGTGAAGAAGTTCGAGTTCATCGACGCCGCGCTGGGCTTCATCGACGCATTCCCGGGCTGACGGAGACGGGACGGCCGGGACCCGGACGGGTCAGACCCGCAACCCGGTGGGCGGTCCCGGCGACGTGAACCTCGTCCCGGGCGGATCGGTCGCCCACGGCGCAGGCTCACCCCAGCCGTCCTCGTAGACGACCTCCGCGAGGGGTCGGCGTCGGACCGGACCGTGGGAGCCGACCGGGCGTCCGAGCGGGATCGTCGCGGCGATCGCAAGTTCGGTCGGGTCCGCGGGCATGCCGAGCACGGTGCGCAGTTCCGTCTCACAGGGGCCATGCCAGCCCGTGATCACCCCGCCGTAGCCGAGGGCCCGGGCAGCGAGGAGGAGGTTCTGGACGGCCGGCCAGACGGCACCACCGAGCGCGAGCGACGGCTCGCGGTGACAGTGCAGGCAGGCGAGGACGATGGCAGGCGCCTCGTCGACGTGGTCGACGAAGTGCTGCATGGTGCGTGCCATCCGCGCCTTCGGGGAATCGAGCACGTCGGCCGAACCGCGGTCGTAGTGATCGGTGACCCGCTTGTCGGCCCACACGCGTCGCGCACCCTCCCCGATGAGACGCCGTGCCTCGAGCGCACGCGGCCCGTCGCGCAGCACGACGAACCGGAACCCCTGCCGGTTCGACCCCTGCGGTGCCCGCGTGGCGGCGAACAGCATGCGGTTCAGGTCCTCCGGCGGGATCGGATCGAGCCGGTACCGCCGGATCGACCGGGTCGTGGCGATGCCGTCGAGCAGTGAGGGTTCCGCAACGGGTTCGGACATAGGCTCTCGCTCCGGATCGAGGATCGGGGGATCACCATGGCACACACCGAGCAGCGGCCGCCGCGCCAGGGTGAGGTGTAGTCCGGTGCCGGTCCCCTCCTCCATCGTCGGGTCCACCACGGAGCCGGTCACCCACACGGTCGACAACCGTTGGATCATGGCGTACGCCGCGTCGCTGCGGGACCACGCCCCCGTCTACCTCGACACCACGCGCGCCTACGGCCTGATCGCCCATCCGATCTTCCCGGTCTGTCTCGAGTGGCCGGTCGTGCTGCTCAGCCGAAGGGTTCCCGGGCTCGTCGACGCCCTCACCCACGACGAGGCCCGTCGCGGGATCCACGCGACGCACGACCTGACGATCGAACGGGTCATCCAGGCCGACCAGACCCTCACGACGGTCGGTGAGATCATCGGCGTCGAGCGGCGTTCGCCGGGGGCGTTCGTCACCCTCGACATGCGCACCACCGATGCAGCCGGCGCACTCGTGTGCCGCACGGTGCAGGGATCGCTCTACCTCGGCGTCGACGTCGACGGCCCGGACCGTCCCGCACCCGGCGACGACGCTGCGCCGACCGCCCGTGACGAACGGATCGAGGCCGAGGTGGCGATCGAGATCGGCACAGGAGACGCCCACACCTACACGGAGTGCGCACGGATCTGGAACCCGATCCACACCGACCTCGCGGTGGCGCACGACGCCGGACTCCCCGGGCTCATCCTGCACGGCACGGCGACGCTCGCCCATGCGGTGTCCGTCGCCGTCCACGCGGTCGGCCGGGGTGATCCGCGGGCGATCAGGCGGGTCCGCGGCCGCTTCGGTGCATGGGTGCCGATGCCGTCGACGCTGACCGTCCGCCTGTACCGCGACGACCGCTTCGAGGTCGTCACCGCCGACGGCGCGCCTGCTGTCCGCGACGGCCACATCACCTTCGCCTGACGTCGTGCTCCATCCCTTCGACGACTTCCCTGTGCACGGGGGATCCCAGCCCGTCCTGCACCCGACGACGGCGAGCCCCAACCTCTACGACCGCTACTTCTTCGACGCCTACGACGCCGCGGGCTCGCTCTACGTGGGCGTGGCCTTCGGCGTGTACGCGAACCGCGGTGTCGTCGACGGTGCGGTCACCGTGCTCCACGAGGGCACGCAGCACAGCGTCCTGTTCTCGGGACGCTGCCCCGACGACCGGACGACGCTGACCCTCGGGCCGCTCCGCCTCGAGATCCTCGAGTCGTTCCGGCGCATCCGGATCGTGCTCGACGACGACGGACCGCTCGCCGCCGACCTCACCTTCGAGGCGACGACGGTCGCCGTGACCGAACCCCGCTTCCTGCAGTCGCGAGGGACCGTCCCCGTCTTCGACTACACCCGGGTCACCCAGTTCGGCCGGTGGTCGGGCCACCTCCGCGTCGACGACGTGCACCTCGACGCCGCGGCGCTCGGCCTCACCGGGTGCCGTGACCGATCCTGGGGCGTGCGACCGATCGGTGAGCGTGCCGGGCGCGGCGCACCACAGCGTGGTCGCCCGCAGTTCTTCTGGTTGTGGGCGCCGCTGCGTTTCGACGACGTGGCCGTGCACGTGGATGCGAACGAGGACACGGCGGGTCGTCGACTCCACGAGTTCGCCGCGCTCGTCCCGAACCTCGCCGACCGGGCGGACGACCCGACGGCACCCGCGGACGTGTGGCGTTCCCTCGACCACGAGATCGAGTGGGAGCCCGGCACCCGGCGGGCGCGTCGGGCCTCGGTGGTGCTGCACCCGTGGTCGGGATCTCCCGAGCGGATCGACCTCGAGGTGCTCCTCACCGTGCCGCTCGTCGGTCTCGGGTACGGCCATCCCGAGTGGGGGCACGGCATCTGGCACGGCGAGTTCGAGCGGACGACCTGGCGGTGGCGGCCCACCGACCTCGACCCCGTGGCCTCGACCTCGCTCCACGTCCACCAGGTGGTACGGGCCCGGTGGGGAGCGCGCACCGGCACCGGCGTCCTCGAGCTGCTCGCGATCGGCGACCACGCACCGAGCGGGCTCAGCGGGCTCTTCGACGGCGCAGGCCCCGCAACCGGGCGCTAGCGTCCCGCCGGGCGGGGTGGGCCCGCACCGAGACGGGGGTCGACGATGCGGGCGTGGCGCGTACGAGAGCTGGGTGAACCGACGGACGTCCTGCGCCTCGAGGCCGACGTCCCGGCACCGGAACCCGGGCCGAAGCAGATCGCGGTCGAGGTCGCCACCTGTGCGCTGAACTTCCCCGACGCACTGCTCTGCCGTGGTGCGTACCAGGAACGCCCTCCCCTCCCCTTCAGCCCCGGCCTCGAGGTCGCCGGGCGCATCGTCGCACTCGGGCCGGGGGCCGAGCAGCGCGGGCTCCGCATCGGTCAGCGGGTCGCCGCGCAGCCGGCACTGCGCGACGGACACGGCGGGCTCGCAGAGCGGACCGTCGTCCCGATGGCCAACGCCCATCCCATCCCCGACTCGCTCACCGACGAAGCCGCCGCGGCGCTCCTCGTGATCTACCAGACGGGCATCAGCGCACTCGCACAGCGTGCCAACCTGCAGGCGGGCGAGACGCTGCTGGTGCACGCCGGGGCGGGCGGCGTCGGTTCGGCCGCGATCCAGCTCGGCCTCGCCATGGGGGCGACCGTGATCGCCACGGCGGGCGGCGCAGAGAAGGTCGAGGTGTGCCGCAGCCTCGGGGCGCACCACGTGATCGACTACAAGGCGACCGACTTCGCCGAGGCCGTCAACGAGATCACCGCCGGGCGTGGGGCCGACGTCATCTACGACCCGGTCGGCGGCGACGTCTACGACCGTTCGACGAAGTGCATCGCGTGGGAGGGTCGGATCCTCGTGATCGGCTTCGCCGGCGGCCGGATCGCCCAGGCACAGACGAACCACGTGCTCGTGAAGAACTACAGCGTCGTCGGCGTCCACTGGGGCAACTACCGCCGCTTCGACCCGGCGAAGGTCGACGCGTGGCACGACGACCTCATGGCGATGCACGAGCGCGGACAGATCGCACCGCTCGTCTCGGAGGTGGTGGCGATGACCGACGTCCCGGATCGGCTCATGGCGATCACGAACCGTGGCACGACCGGCAAGGTCGTCGTCCGGGTGTCCTGACCCGGTAGGTCAGTGCGCGAGGCGGGTCGGCTCCGCTCCGCGGCCGATGCGACGGATCACCCGGGACGCGACGTAGCGTCCGCCGAGTCCGAACCGCAGCGCCGAGCGGAGCGGCGCCTGCCAGAACCTCGGATAGCGCCGGTTCAGGTAGCGGATGGCGCTCGCGTGGTGCGCCTTGATCATGATCCCGGGCTGGTCGCGCCACGAATGACCACCGACGTGGCGGACGAGCGCGTCGGGAGCGTGCACGACCTGCCACCCGGCGCGGCCGAGACGGTCGCAGAGATCCACGTCCTCGAAGAACATGAAGTAGCTCGGGTCGAACCCGCCGACCGCCTCGAAGGCCTCCCGGCGCAGCAGCAGGCACGAACCGGAGAGCCAGCCCACCGGCCCCTCGACGGGGTCGACGTCCTCGCGGCGGTAGGTCCTCGTCCACGGGTTCGTCGGCCACCACCATCCGAGCAGCGCATGACCGATCCCGTTGCGCAGCGACGGCAGGGCGCGGGCCGAGGGGTACAGGCGCCCGTCGGTCGTCACGATGCGCGGACCGAGCACCCCGGCGAGCGGCCAACGGTCACCGGCCGCGATCATCTCGTCGATGCTGCCCGGGGTCCACTCGATGTCGGGGTTCGCGACCACGACCCACGTACCGGTCGCGCCGGCCGCACCGTGGTTCGCCGCAGTCCCGTAGCCGAGGTTGCCCCCGGTCCGCAGCAGGCGGGCACGTCCCTTCGACTCGGCGAGCTCGGGCATGCCGTCGGTGGAACCGTTGTCGGCCATGACCACCTCGACCGGTCGCACCGTGGCGCGCACGAGCGTGTCGAGGAACGTTCCGAGCGTCTCGCCCGGCGAGTACGTGACGACGACGACCCGGACGACGTCGTCGGCGGCGGTGACCGTCATGCCGCCACCTTCGCCCGGACAGCCTCCTCGAAGGTCCGCACGTGGACGGCGGCACTGGCCTCCCAGGAGAACGTCGCCGCCCGCACGGTCGCAGCCGCGGCGAGCTCGGCGCGGCGGGCGTCGTCGCCGATGAGCGCCCCGAGCGCACGTCCGACCGACGCCGCGTCGGGCTCCGTGTATGCGACGGCGTCACCGCCGACCTCGGGGAGGGAGAGTCGACGCGTCGTGAGGACGGTCGCACCGCACGCCATCGCCTCGAGCACCGGCAGGCCGAACCCCTCACCGAGTGACGGGTACGCCACGACTGCGGCACCGCCGAGCAGTGCCGGGAGCACCGGGAGTTCGAGGTAGCCGGTACGCACCACACGGGCCGGCGGGCGCACGGATGCGATCAGCCCGTCGAGCGTGCGGTCCCAACCTGCGCCGCCCGCGAGCACGAGGGGCGGCGGGTTCTCGAGCCCGCTGGTCGCGCGCTGCCACCCACGGACGAGTGCACCGACGTTCTTGCGCGGTTCGAGCGTGCCGAGGAACGCCACGTACCGACCGGGCTCGAGGTCGTAGGTGGCACAGAACGCTGCGACCTCGGTCTCGGTCGGTCGGCGGAAGGTGTCCAGGTCGACCCCGTGCGGCGCGACCACGATCCGCGTCGGATCGGCGTCCGCCCAGCGCACCAGCTCGTCTCGTGTCGCCGCCGACGGCACCAGGCAGGCGGCAGCGCTCCGCAACGCCACACGGGTCGCCGCACGGAAGAACCGCGCCTTCGCCGGCTGGTGCACCGCCGGGTCGCTGAAGAACGTCGCGTCGTGCAACGTCACGACCTTCGGAACCCGGGCGGCGAGCGCCGTCGTGTAGTGGGGGCTCCAGAGCACGTCGACCCGCTGCAGCGTCCGCGCAGCGAGCCCGGTCTGTTCCCAGAGGAGGCGTACGGGACGGCGTTCGAGGACCGGCCGCAGCGCGACGACCCGGGCTCCGGGCACAGCCGCGTAGCGCGCCGCGTCCCGACGCTGGCACACCACCACGGGATCGGCACCCGCCTCGGCGAGATGGTCGAGGACCTGGTCGACGTAGCGTCCGACACCACCCCGGTCGGCAGGCACCGCCGTGGCGTCGACGAGGACCCGCACGTCAGGTGTTCTGCGCCATCATCCCGCCGTCGACCGGGATGATCGCACCGTTGAGGTACGACGCCGCGGGCAGCAGGAGCGACACGGTGATCTGGGCAACCTCCTCGGGATCGCCGTACCGACGCTTCGGGACCCGACGTCGTGCGAACTTCGCCTTCGAGTCGTCGTCGATCTCGGCCGTCATCCCGGTCCGGATCGGTCCGGGGCAGATGCAGTTCACCGTGACCCCGGTCTCGCCGTACTCGAGGGCGAGCGAGCGCGTGAGGCCGATCACCCCGGTCTTCGACGCCGTGTACGGCGACATCCCCTTCGTCGCGCCGAGCCCTTCCGTCGATGCGATGTTCACGATCCGTCCGCCGCCCGCCGCCGCGAGTTCGGCACGCACGAGATCGTCGTGGCACGCACGGATGAGGCGGGCCTGCGCGGTCAGGTTCACCTCGAAGGTGAACGCCCAGGAATCCTCCCAACCCGAGGAGGTGAGCGACGCCGGGATCGACACGCCCGCGTTGTTCACGAGGATGTCGACCGGGCCGAGATCGGCCCGGATGCGCTGCACCGTCGGCTCGATGTCCTCGTGGCGCGACAGGTCGAGCACGTAGCCGACCGCCGTGCCCCCCGCCCCCGTGATCTCGGCGACGACCGCGTCGACACCCGCCGCGTTCACGTCGACGACCGCGACCCGCGCACCCTCGTCCGCGAGCAGATGCGCCGTCGCCCGACCCATGCCGCTCGCCGCCCCGGTGACGACCGCGGTACGACCGGCGACGGAACGGGAGAGCTTCGAGAGGCGTGCCATGACGAAGACGCTAGACCATGCCGCGCCGAGGGCCCCGGCGCCCCGGACCGTCGGTCAGCGGAGCGCTGCCTGCGTCGGGGTGACCGGTGCCGGGAGGAGGGACGAGCCCGAGAGGTGGGCGTCGACCGAGGCCGCACAGGCACGACCTTCGGCGATCGCCCACACGATGAGACTCTGCCCGCGCCCCATGTCACCGCAGCAGAACACGTTCGCCGCCGTCGTCCGCCAACCCTCGTCCCGCACGACGTTGCCGCGCGCATCGACCTCGACGCCGAGACCGTCGAGGAGCGGCCCTCGCTCCGCCCCCGTGAACCCGAGCGCCAGCAGGACCAGGTCGACCTCGATCTCGAACTCCGAGCCGGGCACGTCGACGAAGGTCGGCCGCCCGTCGACCGTCTCGAGTCGGACCTCGCAGCCGCGCACGGCACGCACCCGGCCGTGCTCGTCGCCGACGAACTCCTTCGTGGTGACCGCGTAGCGACGTTCGCCGCCCTCCTCGTGCGCCGAGGCGGTCCGGAAGATCACCGGCCACGTCGGCCACGGGTTCGCCGCCTCGTCCCGGTGCTCCGGCGGCTTCGGCATGATCTCGAACGACGTCACCGAGTCCGCACCCTGACGGTGCGCCGTGCCGAGGCAGTCGGCCCCGGTGTCACCGCCGCCGATGATGAGGACGCGGCGTCCTGCGGCCGAGATCTGGCCGGGGACCTCGTCACCGAGCTGCACCCGGTTCGCCTGCGGCAGGTACTCCATCGCCTGGTGGATGCCGGCGAGGTCGCGACCCGGCACGGGAAGGTCGCGCCGTGCCGTGGCACCGCCGGCGAGGACGACCGCGTCGAACCCGGCGAGCTCATCGGTCGCAAGGTCCACACCGGCCTCGACGCCCGTGACGAAGGTCGTGCCCTCGGCCCGCATCTGGTCCAGACGCCGGTCGATGACCGCCTTCTCCATCTTGAACTCGGGGATGCCGTAACGCAGCAGGCCGCCGACCCGGTCGGCCCGCTCGTAGACGGTCACGTCGTGACCGGCACGTGTGAGCTGCTGGGCCGCGGCGAGACCGGCGGGGCCGGAACCGACGATCGCCACCCGGCGACCGGTGCGCGTGGCGGGCGGGAGCGGTCGGACCCAGCCCTCCTCCCACGCCGTGTCGATGATCGTCTGCTCGACGAGCTTGATGGTCACCGGGTCGCTGTTGACGCCGAGGACGCACGCACCCTCACAGGGTGCGGGGCACAGACGACCGGTGAACTCGGGGAAGTTGTTCGTGGCGTGGAGGCGTTCGATCGCCTCCTGCCAGCGGTGCCGGTAGACGAGGTCGTTCCAGTCCGGGATCAGGTTCCCGAGCGGGCAACCGTCGTTGCAGAACGGGATGCCGCAGTTCATGCAGCGACTCGCCTGCGTCGTGAGCGCCTCCTCGGCGAAGGGTTCGTAGACCTCACGCCAGTCGAGCAGTCGGATCGGGACCGGCCGACGTGTCGGTGTGTTGCGTTGGTGCCGGATGAAACCGGTGACATCTCCCATGACCAACCCTCCTTCGTCGTCCTGCTCAGCCGTGCGCCGCCGCCATGATGGCGGCGATCGGGTCGGTGCCTGCGGCCTCGGCGGCACGCCGGGCCTCGAGCACACGCTTGAAGTCCGTGGGCATGACCTTCACGAACCGTTGCGCAAGGCCCGTCGCCGGATCGAGGACCGAACGGCCGACCGTAGAACCGGTCTCCTCGACGTGGCGCCGGACCAGCTCGGCGACCCGGGCCCGGTCGTCGCCGTCGAGGGGTTCGACGTCGACCATCTCGGTGTTCACCCGACGGTGGAACGTGCCGTCGACGTCGAGGACGTAGGCGACACCGCCCGACATGCCTGCGCCGAAGTTCCGGCCGGTCGGGCCGAGCACCACGACCTCACCACCCGTCATGTACTCGCAGCCGTGGTCGCCGACGCCCTCGACGACCGCGATCGCACCCGAGTTCCGTACGGCGAACCGTTCACCGACGAGACCGGAGACGAAGGCCGACCCGGAGGTCGCCCCGTACAGGACGACGTTCCCGGCGATCACGTTCTCCTCGGCCGCGAAGCGGGCCGCCCGGTCGGGCCGGAGGACCACCGTGCCGCCCGAGAGCCCCTTGCCGACGTAGTCGTTGGCGTCACCCTCGACCCGGATCGTGATGCCGGGCGGCAGGAACGCGCCGAGACTGTTGCCGGCTGAGCCGCGCAGGTGGATCGAGATCGTGCCGTCGGGCAGCCCCGCTGCGCCGTGGTGACGGGTCACCTCCGCACCGAGCATGGTGCCGACGGTCCGGTTGACGTTCGCCACCGGCAGGTCGATCACGACCGGCTCCCGACGTTCGAGCGCCGGTGCCGCGAGCTCGATGAGTCGACGGTCGAGCGCCCGGTCGAGGCCGTGGTCCTGCGTGGTGGTGCAGTGACGGGCGGCGCCCGCAGCGACCTCGGGCACTGCGAGGATCGGTGCGAGGTCGAGCCCCTCCGCCTTCCAGTGCCGGACCGCGTCGGCGACGTCGAGCAGATCGGCCCGGCCGACCGCCTCCTCGATGCTGCGCAGTCCCAGCGACGCGAGCAGCTCGCGGACCTCCTCGGCGATGTACTCGAAGAACGTCTCGACGAACTCGGGCCGACCGGTGAAGCGCGCCCGGAGCTCCGGGTTCTGCGTGGCCACACCGACCGGGCATGTGTCGAGGTGGCAGACACGCATCATCACGCAGCCCGACACGACGAGCGGCGCCGTGGCGAAGCCGAACTCCTCGGCACCGAGGAGCGCGCCGATGACGACGTCACGACCGGTCTTGAGCTGGCCGTCGACCTGGACGACGATCCGGTCACGCAACCGGTTCAGCAGGAGCGTCTGCTGGGTCTCGGCGAGACCGAGCTCCCAGGGTGCGCCGGCGTGCTTCAACGACGTCAGCGGTGACGCACCGGTCCCACCGTCGTGGCCGGAGATGAGGACGACGTCCGCGTGCGCCTTCGACACCCCGGCGGCGACCGTGCCGACGCCGAGCTCCGCGACCAGCTTCACGTGCACCCGGGCACGGTCGTTCGCGTTCTTCAGGTCGTGGATCAGCTGGGCGAGATCCTCGATCGAATAGATGTCGTGGTGCGGCGGCGGCGAGATCAGTCCGACGCCCGGCGTGGAGTGCCGGGTCTTCGCGATCCACGGGTACACCTTGTGCCCGGGCAGCTGACCGCCCTCGCCGGGCTTCGCGCCCTGGGCCATCTTGATCTGGAGGTCGTCGGCGTTCACGAGGTACTCCGACGTGACCCCGAAGCGACCCGAGGCGACCTGCTTGATGGCGGACCGCCGGAGGTCGCCGTTCGGGTCGGGGACGTTCCGCTCGGGATCCTCGCCCCCCTCACCGCGGTACGGGTACCCGCCGCCCCGGTGCAGCGCGAGCGCGG
>CAYVOK010000006.1:12548-43149 GCA_964453335.1 uncultured Acidimicrobiaceae bacterium | reverse complement strand
GATCGCGAGCGTCTCGTGGGCCTCCTGGGAGATGGAGCCGTAGGACATGGCGCCCGTCGCGAAGCGCTTGACGATCGAGCTGACCGGCTCGACCTCCTCGATCGGGACGGGCGTCACCGCATCAGTGCGGAGACGCATCAGCCCCCGCAGCGTCGCGAGATGGCGCGCCTGGTCGTCGACCGCGGCGGTGTACTGCTTGAAGATCTCGTAGCGACGGGTCCGCGTCGCGTGCTGGAGCCGGAAGACGGTCTCGGGGTTGAAGAGGTGGTACTCCCCCTCACGGCGCCACTGGTACTCGCCCCCGACCGGCAGGTCGCGGTGCGCGAGCAGCAACGGGGTGCGCGGGTAGGCGATCTCGTGACGCCGACGGATCTCCTCGGCGAGCTCGTCGTAGCCGATGCCGCCGAGGCGGGATGCGGTACCGACGAACGCGTCGGCCACGAGCTCCTCGCCGAGGCCGATCGCCTCGAAGACCTGCGCACCGAGGTACGACGCGACGGTGGAGATGCCCATCTTCGACATCACCTTGAGCAGACCCTTGCCGGCCGCCTTGCGGTAACGGGAACGGGCTGCGGCGGGCGGACCGACGAGACGTCCCTCGGCGACGAGTTCGTCGACCGTCTCGAGGGCCAGGTACGGGTTCACGGCGCTCGCGCCGTAGCCGACAAGGAGACACACGTGGTGCACCTCGCGCACGTCACCGGCCTCGGCGACGAGACCGACCCGGAACCGCCGTCCGTTGCGGATCAGATGGTGGTGCACGGCACCCACCGCGAGCAGCGACGGCACCGGCGCATGGGTGCGATCGGTCCCGCGGTCGGAGATCACGAGCACCGTCGCACCGTCGTCGATCGCCCGGTCGGCTTCGGCACGGAGACGGGCGACGGCGGCGCGCAGACCGGCCCCGCCCTCGGCGACGGGGTAGCGGGCGTCGAGCGTGGCGACGACGACGTCGGGGAACTCGCCCGATGCGGCGGCGCTGCGGATCCGGGCGAGGTCGGCGTCGTCGAGTACCGGGGAGTCGAGCTCGATCTGCCGCTGCGACGCCGGACCCCGGTCGAAGAGGTTCCCGATCGGACCGACCATGGTGCCGAGGGCCGTCACGAGCTCCTCACGGATCGCGTCGAGCGGCGGGTTCGTCACCTGGGCGAAGAGTTGGGAGAAGTAGTCGAACAGCAACCGACTCCGGTTCGACAGCACGGCGATCGGGGTGTCGGTACCCATCGAGCCGAGCGCCTCACCGCCGGTGGCGGCCATGGGCTCGATGAGGATGCCGAGGTCCTCGAGCGTGTACCCGAACGTCTGCTGGCGGGTGCGCAGCGCACCCTCGGCGACGGTGCCGGCGTCGCCGGCGGGCGGGAGGTCGGCGAGGCGGAGGACGCCCTCACGGTTCCAGGCGGCGTAGGGCTCGGCGGCGGCGAGCTGTTCCTTGATCTCCTCGTCCGCGACGATGCGACCGAGTCGGGTGTCGACGAGGAACATCCGCCCCGGCTCGAGGCGACCCTTCCGCACGACACGCGCCGGGTCGACCGGGTGGACGCCGACCTCGGACGCCATGATCACCCAGTCGTCCTCGGTGACCCAGAAGCGGCTCGGCCGTAGCCCGTTGCGGTCGAGGACCGCGCCGATGACCGTGCCGTCGGTGAACGCGATGGAGGCCGGTCCGTCCCACGGCTCCATCAGCCCGGCGTTGTACCGGTAGAACTCGCGCCGGGCCTCGCTCATCGTCTCGTGGCGTTCCCACGCCTCGGGGATCATCAGCAGGACCGCGTGCGGGAGCTCGTAGCCGCCGAGGTGCAGCAGCTCGAGCGTCTCGTCGAAGGTCGCCGTGTCGGACGCGCCGGGGGTGCAGATCGGCAGGATCCGTTCGACGTCACCGGGAAGGTGGTCGGTCCGGACCGCCCGCTCCCGCGCCGTCATCCAGTTGCGGTTGCCCTGGATCGTGTTGATCTCGCCGTTGTGCGCGATGAGCCGGAAGGGATGCGCGAGCGGCCACGACGGGAACGTGTTGGTCGAGAAGCGCGAGTGCACCATCGCGATCGCGCTCTCGACGCGCTCGTCACCGAGATCGGGGTAGAAGCCGCCGAGCTGGGGCGTGGTGAGCATCCCCTTGTAGACGAGCGTCCGGGACGAGAGCGACGGGAAGTAGACGCCGTGGACCCGTCCCGTGGCGTCGACGGGGCGGACCTCGTGCTCGATCCGCTTGCGGGCCGGGTACACGGCACGGTCGAGATCGATCCCGCTGCGACCGTCGGCGACGAGGAACAACTGCGCGAAGGACGGCATGACGTCGACGGCCATCGAGCCGAGGGCGCTCGCATCGGTGGGGACGTCGCGCCATCCGAGCACGCCGAGTCCCTCCTCACGGCAGATCCGCTCGATGTCGTCGACCGCGGCACGACGCAGCACGTCGTCGGCGGGGAGGAAGGCGATGCCGACCGCGTACGAGCCCGCCTCCGGCAGGTCGAAGTCGACGACCTCCCGGAGGAACCGGTCCGGCACCTGCAGCAGGATCCCGGCGCCGTCACCGGTGTTGACCTCGGCGCCCTGGGCGCCGCGGTGTTCGAGGTTGCAGAGCGCGCCGTAGGCGGCCGCGACGAGGTCGTGGGTACGCCGTCCGTGCAGGTCGACGATGAAGGAGACCCCGCAGGCGTCGTGCTCGTTCGAGGGGTCGTAGAGCCCTTGGGGGGCGGGGAGATCGTGCAGCATGGTCATCCGTCGTGAGCGAGGGAACGGGGAGATTCGTCCGTGTCGCTTCGGTCGGGACGGCGCTGGCCCAATCGCAAGTCAATCTGAATCGTAGTTGTACGGACGATCGCGTATCAACACCGTAGATAGGCCGTCGGCCCTGTTCCCAACCGGGCGACGTCGTACCCTTCTGCCGTGGCCCGAGACCTCGCCCCCGCCCGCGACCTGCTGCGCTTCATCGACGCATCCCCGTCGCCGCACCACGCCGTGGCCGAGGCGGCCCGCCGCCTCACCGAGCGCGGCTCGGTCGAGATCGACCATCGCGATCCGCTCCCGCGGGGCGGTCGTCACCACCTGCGGCACGGGGGCACGCTCGTCGCCTGGGTCGCCCCGCCCGACGTCGGCCCGCACACCGCCTTCCACCTCGTCGGCGCGCACACCGACTCGCCGGGTCTGCGCATCAAGCCCCGCCCGGGAGCCGACACGATGGGACTCCGCCGGCTCGGGGTCGAGGTCTACGGCGGAGCCCTCCTCAACTCCTGGCTCGACCGCGACCTCGGCATCGCCGGGCGCGTCACCGTCCGGACCGCCGGCGGCACCGACGGCCGACTCGTCCGCCTCGACGACGAGCCGCTGCGCATCCCCCAGCTCGCCATCCACCTCGACCGCGAGGTGAACGAACGCGGTCTGGTGCTGAACCGGCAGCAACACCTCGTACCGCTGTGGGGGCACATCGGGGACGAACCGACCGAGGACGTGCTCCGCACGCGACTCGCCGTGGCCGCCGACGTCACACCCCGAGACGTCCTCGCATGGGACCTCGTGCTCCACCCGATCGAGGAGGGACGCCTCGTCGGCATCGACGAGGCGTTCGTCTCCACCGCCCGGATCGACAACCTGCTGTCCTGCCACGCAGCCACGGCCGCCGTCGCCGCCGCGCCCGTCAGGGCCGAGCGCATCGCCGTGACCGTGCTCTTCGACCACGAGGAGGTCGGCTCGGCGTCGGATCGCGGCGCCGACGGCGCGTTCCTCGCCGGCATCCTCGAACGGATCTGGCTCGCCGCCGACGGCGACCGGGCCGGGTTCATCCGGGCCCTGCACGCCGGTCGGTGCATCTCCGCCGACGGCGCGCACGCCACGCACCCCAACTACCCCGATCGGCACGAGCCGTCGCACCGCATCGGACTCAACGGTGGGGTCGTCCTCAAGCAGAACGCCAACCAGCGCTACGCCACCGACGACGCGACCGCCGCAGTGGTGCTCGAGGCCTGCGAACGACTCGGCCTCCCGGTCCAGTGGTTCGTGACCCGCAGCGACCTCGCGTGCGGTTCGACCATCGGGCCGCTCACCGCCGCCGCGCTCGGCATCCCGACCGTCGACGTCGGCGCACCGCAGCTCGCCATGCACAGCGCCCGGGAGCTCTGCGGCTCGGGCGACGTCGCCGACCTCGGTCGGCTGCTCGCCGACCTACTGGCCTGACGCTCAGCCGAGGGACGCGTCGAGCCGCTCGAGGGCGGCGTCGATCGTCGCGTCCCTCTTGCAGAAGCAGAACCGCACCACGGATCGCGGCGCAGAGGACTCGTAGAACGCCGACAGCGGGATCGTCGCCACGCCGACCTCGGCGACGAGCCACTCGGCGAACGCCCGGTCGTCGAGGTCCGAGACCGCGCTGAAGTCGGCGTCGAGGAAATACGTCCCCGCAGCGTCGAGCACGTCGAACCCGACGGCGCGCAGACCCGCGGCGAGTCGGTCGCGGCGCGCCTGCAGCGACGCGGCGAGGCCGGCGAAGTAGGCGTCGTCCTTGCGGAGGCCGATCGCCACGGCGGCCTGGAGATTGGGGGGTGTCGTGAACGTGAGGAACTGGTGCGCCCGGACCACCGGCCGGAGCAGCTCGGCGGCGGCCGTCACGTAGCCGACCTTCCAGCCCGTGAGGCTGAAGGTCTTGCCGGCGGAGCCGACCTTGCAGCAGCGGTCCGCCATCCCCGGACGGGTCCACAGCGGCACGTGCGCCCGCCCGTCGTAGACGAGGTGCTCGTAGACCTCGTCGCACACGACGTGCGCGTCGTGGCGCAGCACGAACTCGGCGATCAGGTCGAGCTCCTCGGTGGAGAAGACCTTCGCGGCCGGGTTGAGCGGGTCGTTCAGCACCACGGCGCGCGTCTGCGGACCGAAGGCGGCCTCGAGGTCCTCACGCAGCACGTCCCACGTCGGCGGACGCAGCGTCACGAAACGCGGGATGGCGCCCGCGGCCCGCACGATCGGCACGTAGCAGTCGTACATGGGCTCGAACAGCACGACCTCGTCACCCGGGGCGAGGAGCCCGAGCAGACACGACGCGAGCGCCTCGGTCGCACCGGAGGTCACGAGCACCTCGGTGTCGGGGTCGGCCTCGATCCCGTAGAACCGCCGGTCGTGCTCGGCCACGGCCCGGCGAAGGTCCGGGATGCCCAGCATCGAGGGGTACTGGTTCGGGCCGTGGAGCGTCGCATCCGCAGCAGCGGCGAGCAGGTCCTCGGGGAACCCGTCGTCGGGGAACCCCTGGCCGAGGTTCACCGCGCCGTGCCGCTCGGCGAGACGGGACATCGCCTCGAACACCGTCGTCCCGAGCGATGCGAAGACCGGGTTCCCGGGGCGCATCCGGGTCACGGTAGCCGCTCCCCCGGGCCCGGTCCGCCGCTACCCTCTGGCCATGGCCGAGCCCGCCGCAGCCGTCCCCGCAACCGTCGACGACCTCGCCGCGCACCGTCGACGGCTCGAGGTCGACGGCTACACGATCGTCGAGGACGCAGTGCCCACCGCGCTACTCGACGAGATCGACGAGGTGCTCGCTCGGCTCGAGACCGACCTCGACGCGGCACCGTCGACCAACCGGTTCGAGGGCGCGCACACGGTGCGCGTCTACAACCTGCTCGCCCACCACCCGGTCTTCCGCAGCGTGCCCACGCACCCGGTGGTCCTCGACCTCGTCGAAGGCGTCCTCGGTCCGGACCCGCTCATCTCCTCGCTGTCCTCCATCGCGATCGATCCGGGCGAGGTGGCGCAACCGCTGCACGCCGACGACGCGCTGCACCCGCTCCCCCGGCCGCACCCGGCGACGGTGTGCAACTCGATGTGGGCACTGACCGACTTCACGGACGCGAACGGTGCGACGCGCCTCGTCCCCGGGTCGCACCTCGACGGGGCGACGCCCCTCTACGACGCCGATCTGCCCACCGTGCCGGCCGAGATGCGCCGGGGCTCGATCCTCGTGTGGCACGGCAGCCTGATCCACGGCGGTGGCGCGAACCGGACGAACCGGCGTCGGACCGGTCTCGCCATGAACTACTGCGCAGGCTGGGTGCGCCAGCAGGAGAACCAGCAGCTCGGTATCCCTCTGCACGTGGTCGCCGACTTCGAACCACGCCTGGCGGCACTGTGCGGATTCGGGATCTACCGCGGCCTCGTCGGCCACATCGACAAGCGCTCACCCTGGCAGCACCTCTTCGACGCCGACGCGACGACCCGCATCGTGTGGGACCGTGAACCGGCACCCGGGGTGGCGCGATGACGGATCCGATCCGCATCCGACTGCGGGAGAACGGTCCGATCCTGCTCGACGGACCCGTCGAGATCACCGACCACGACGGCACCGTCCGACACACCGACGCCGGCACGGTCGCGCTCTGCCGCTGCGGCGCTTCCGCGCGGCGGCCCTTCTGCGACGGCAGCCATCGTGCGGCCGGTTTCGACGGGACGTGCCCGGCCGGCCTCTGACCGAGGCGGAGATCGCCGCGTACGACCACGTCCCGCCCGCCGTCCGACGGCGGGCTCGTGTGCGGCGGGTGCCCTGGCTCCCGCCCGGCACGGCGGCGATGACGCTCGGCCGCACGATCCTCGTCGTCCGACCCGTCCCGAACGACGGCAGCAGTCGCCTGCTCGCCCACGAACTCGTACACGTCGACCAGTACGCCCGCCGCGGCGCGCTGCGCTTCCTCGTCGGCTATGCGACCGCGTACCTCCGCCTCGTCGTCCGACTCCGCTCGCATGACGCCGCCTACCGGGCGATCCCGGCGGAGATCGAGGCGTACGAGGCCGACGCCCGCTGGGCGGCCCGGCGACGCTGACCCGTCACGGCTCGCCGCGGCTACATTCGGCCGGACCGACAGCAGCGCCGGTGTGCACCGGCGGGGGGTGGACATGGACTTCGAGATCCCGGGCGAGATGACCGAGCTCCTCGGCCGCATCGACGCCTTCATCGACGCGAAGATCAAGCCGATCGAGCAGCGCGACGACAACATCCGCTTCTTCGACCAGCGCCGCGAGTACGCGCGGACCGACTGGGAGAACGGCGGGGTCCCGCGTGCCGACTGGTACAAGGTCCTCCGCGAGATGCGCGACGAGGCCGACGCCGCCGGCTTCCTCCGCTGGGCGCTGCCCGACTACCTCGGCGGGTCGAACGGGTCGAACCTCGGGATGGCGATCATCCGCGAGCACCTCGCCGCCAAGGGGCTCGGCCTGCACAACGACCTGCAGAACGAGTCCTCCATCGTCGGCAACTTCCCGACGGTCCTGATGATCCACGCGGTGGGCACCGAGAACCAGCGCAAGTGGTGCGAGCCGATGATCACCGGCGACATGCGCATGTCGTTCGGCCTCACCGAGCCCGGCCACGGCTCCGACGCCACCTGGCTCGAGACGACCGCCTACCGCGACGGCGACGAGTGGGTCATCAACGGCAAGAAGCGTTGGAACACCGGCCTCGACACGGCGACCCACGACATGATCTTCGCCCGCACCTCGGGCAAGCCCGGCGAGGCGAACGGCATCACCTGCTTCGTCGTACCGACGGACACGCCCGGGTTCCAGGTCGAGTTCATGTGGTGGACGTTCAACATGCCGTCCGAGCACGCCGAGCTCACCCTCGACAACGTGCGCGTCAGCGGACCCGACTGCATCCTCGGCGAGGAGGGCAAGGGGCTCGAGATGGCGAACATGTTCGTCCACGAGAACCGGATCCGACAGGCCGCGTCCGGTGTCGGTGCGGCGCAGTACTGCGTGAACCAGGCCGTGCAGTACGCCAAGGAACGCATCGTGTTCGGTCGGCCGCTCTGGCGGAACCAGGCGATCCAGTTCCCGCTCGCCGAGATGCAGACCCGCATCGAGATGGTGCGCAACCTCGTGTACAAGACGGCGTGGTACCTCGACCGCAACCACCACATGGAGGTGTCGGACAAGGTCTCCATGGCGAACTACCAGGCGAACCGTCTGGTGTGCGAGGCCGCAGACCTCGCCATCCAGGTGCACGGCGGCATCGGCTACAGCCGCCACAAGCAGTTCGAGCACATCTACAGGCACCACCGCCGCTATCGCATCACCGAGGGGTCGGAGGAGATCCAGATCCGCCGGGTCGCCCAGCGCCTCTTCGGCGTCGACGTCAAGCGTCCCGACGATCCGAACATCATCGGTCGGTCGGCGCCGGGCGCCGGCTGAGCGGGGATCAGGCGCCCGCCACCTGCCTCGGCAGGTAGATGGCGGTGTGATCGATACGGGCCACCGGCACCTCGTCGAGACGGACCAGCAGGTCGACCTCGACGAACCGGTGGCCCTTCCGTTCGTACTCCGCGGTGACCGTGCCACGCGCGTCGAGCACCCCATTGGCGGGCACCGCGGCGAGGTTCGTTACCTCGCTGCCGACGTGGATCCACGGCCCGAGCACTACGTTCTCGGCGATGATCCGGTTCGCCGCCCGGAGCACGAACCCCGGGTGCAGCAACTGCTCGTCGCCGTAGATCGGCAGCACCTCGCGCACGTCGTCGCGATACGCAGCCTGCGAAGCGGCGTCGACCGTGCAGCGCCAGGTGCCGAGCACGGTCCCGACCGCGAGCGACGACGGCGACGCCGGCGGACGCTCGTCCGGTTCGGGCAGGCGTGCCTCGACGTACCGGGCGAGGTCGACGGTCGCCGCTGCCGTCTCGAGTCCGGCGGTCGCGGAGGAGACGACCACACCGGCCGGGTTGCGCAACCGCGCGTCCGGCTCCTCCCACTCCACAGTCATCGTGTCGCCGTCGTAGGTCGGCACGGCGAACCGCACCGAGACCCGACCGCGCTCGAGCCACGAGCGACCCCACGTCGCGACCGGACCCCACGTGAGGTACGCGTAGACGTCGACCCCCGGCACGAGTCCGCCCGAGAAGCCGAAGCGTCGGGCGACGTCGTCGTCGTGGATCTTGTTCTCCGAGTCGAGGGCCGTGTTGTAGGCGACGAGCGAACGGGTCTGCATGGCCGGCACGGTAGTCGGGCCCCGGGCGGGCCGGACCGACGTTGGATAGCGTGCGCCCCGATGACGACCGTCGACCCGTACCACTCCCACGACGTCGCCGAGCTGTACCGGCTCCCGACCGTCTTCACCGGCGACACGCTCGCCGACCAGGTCGTCCTCGTCACGGGCGCCGCAGGCGGGATCGGCTCCGCGATCACCGTGCTCGCCGCCCGTCTCGGCGCCCGTCTGGTCATCTGCGGCCGACGGTCCGAACCGCTCGAGGCCCTCGCAGCGCAGCTCCGTGACGCCGGCACCGAGTGCGCGGTCGTCACCGCATCGGTCCGCGACCCCGATGCGGTCGCTGCGGTCGTCGACACCGCCTGGGAACGCTTCGGACGGCTCGACGTCGTCGTGAACAACGCCGGAGGACAGTTCTCCTCCCCCGCACTCGACATCACCCCGAAGGGCTGGCATGCCGTCGTCGAGACCAACCTGTACGGGACCTGGTTCGTGATGCAGGCCGCCGCACGACGGTGGGCCGAACAGGGCGACGCGCCGCCCGCCGGACAGCAGCGTTGCATCGTCAACATCGCCACGGTGACCGGCCGCGGCGGCGGGGGCATCGCGCACACCGCTGCGGCGCGGGGCGGTGCCGTGAACCTCACCCGCTACCTCGCCGCGGAGTGGGCGCCGCTCCGGGTCCGCATCAACGCCGTCGCCGTCGGGGTCGTGGCGTCCGAGGGCCTGCAGACCTATCCGGACTCGGCCCGGGCGAGCTTCGGTCACAACCCGATGCGCCGTCTCGGCGACACGTGGGACATCGCACAGGGCACGGCGTACCTGGCCTCGGCCGCCGCAGGGTTCGTGACCGGCACGACCCTCGAGGTCGACGGCGGGGAGCACGTGTGGGGCGAGTACTGGCCGCTCGGACGTCCCGAGTGGTTCGAAGGGAGTGCGTACCC
The DNA here is from genome assembly GCA_964453335.1 of uncultured Acidimicrobiaceae bacterium. Classification (GTDB taxonomy): domain Bacteria; phylum Actinomycetota; class Acidimicrobiia; order Acidimicrobiales; family CAIXPF01; genus VGBO01. The sequence goes on along the minus strand of CAYVOK010000006.1, from coordinate 33,261 downwards.
GTGACCGACCGATCGGCGGAGCGTGTCGACACGACGCGCCTGCAGCACATGGCCCGCGCCTTCACCGAGACCGCGGTGCTCTGGGCCGCGCTCGACCTCTCGCTGTTCACCCACGTCGCCGCAGGCGCCGACTCGGTGCCGGCCGTGGCGCGTGCCTGTGGCATCCGACCCCTCAACGCCGACAGGCTCGTGACGTGCGCACTCGCGCTCGACCTGCTGCGGAAGGACGCGGCGGGACGCATCGTGAACTCGCCCGAGAGCGAGCGGTTCCTCGTGGAGGGGACACCCGGCTACGCCGGGGCGTGGATGCGGTTCACCCGTCCGGACGCACCGGGGTGGATGAACCTCACGGAACTCCTCCGCCGGCCGGAGGAACCCCGCCGGCTCGGCATGTACGCCGACCTCACCGTCGAGGCGGCGCGGTCGTACCACGAGGCCACCTACTCCGTCGGCATGGGCGCCGGGCGCCGGCTCTGCCGTCAGGTCGACCTCACCGGTCGGACGATGCTGCTGGACCTCGGTGGTGGCTCCGGCGCGTACTCGATCAACGCAGTTCAGGCCTTCCCGGGGCTGCGGGCGACCGTGCTCGACCTTCCCGCCGTCGTCGTCGTGACCCGTGAGTTCTGCGAGCAGAACGGTGTCGGCGACCTCGTCGACACCATCGGTGGTGACTTCACCGCCGATCCGTTCCCGACCTGCGACGCCGTGGTCATGGCGTCGAACCTCCCCATCTACGACGAGGCGAACATCGGTCTCGTCGTCCGCAAGGCCTTCGACGCGCTCGAGCCCGGTGGCGAGATGCACCTCGTCGGCGAGATGCTCGACGACGACGGTTGCGGCCCCGTCGACGCCGCGATGTGGGGGATGCAGGAGATCCTCTACAACTCCGGCGGGAAGGCGCACACGCGTGCCCAGGTGCGCGGCTACTTCACCGCGGCGGGCTTCGTCGACGTCGAGGAGCACGAGTTCGTGCCCGGCGTGCTCGTCCGCACCTGCGGCCGCAAGCCCGCCTGAACCACACCCGTATCTGCCAGAATCCGCACATGCAGCAGATCTGTGCGGACCTCCGTGCCGAACACGACGCCCTCGATGCGATCGTCGCCGACCTGACCCCCGAGCAGTGGGCGCTCCGGACCCCGGCCGAGGGCTGGGACGTGCGGGACACCATCGTCCACATCGTGCAGGCCGACGAGGCCGGGTACGTCGCGGTCGCCGACGCCACCGACTTCGAGCGCCGCAAGCAGCTCGTGCTCACCGAGGGCCTCGACGCGTTCGGCTCCGGCGCCGGATGCTCGGGCGCCGAGACGCTCGCCTGGTGGCGCGATGCCCGCAACCGCATGGTCGACGCGTTCGCCGCGCTCGAACCGAAGGCCCGGATCCCGTGGTTCGGGCCGTCCATGGGTGCACTGTCCTTCGCGACGGCACGCCTCATGGAGACCTGGAGCCACGGCCAGGACATCGCCACGACCCTCGGGCGGACGATCGAGCCGACGGACCGACTCCGCCACGTCGCCCACATCGGCGTCACGACACGCGGCTGGTCGTACGCGAACCGGGGTCGCACCGCGCCCGACACGCCGGTCCGTGTCGAGCTCGTCGCCCCTTCCGGGGCCGTGTGGACCTGGGGTCCGGACGACGCCCCGGAGCGGGTCAGCGGTAGCGCACTCGAGTTCTGTCTCGTGGTGACGCAGCGTCGTCACGTCACCGACACGTCGCTGCACGCCGAGGGGTCCGCCGCCGCGGAGTGGCTCGAGATCGCCCAGGCGTTCGCCGGGCCGCCGACGCTCACCGACCCGCAGCGCACCGGGCCCTGACCGCAGGGCTCACCCCACGCGGTCGTAGGTGTACCAAGACGCCGCGTTCCACAGCAGGAACCCGGATGCACCGACCTCACGGGCGGCGCGCACCTGCGCGTGCACCTCGTCCGCCCCGTAGCGGACGCCACCCAGGCTGAAGTCCTGCAACCACGGCACGAGTGCTGCACCGCTCCCCGCCATGACGGTGCGGAAGTCGGCCAGCGAACATCGGACGATCTCGTACGGTTGCCGCACCGGGCTCGCCACACCGCACTCGCCCGCGTTGTAGTGCGACGGGTAGACCATCGGCGCCACGTAGTCGAGCACTCGACTGAACCGGTCGATCGGCTGGCCGATGTTCTCCGGTCTGGTCGCCGCGATGCCGAACACCGACGCACCTTGGTACGCACCGAGCGCCCGCAGGCGGTGCTGACCCTCGGTGAGGAAGTCCGTGATCTCGTCGCCGGTCGTGCGGCCGGTCCCCGTCATCCCCGGGACGACCATGGTCGCGGGATCGCCCTCCGGACGGCGCACGTAGTCCCACAGGATGTCGGACACCCCGGCCGCAGCAGCCTCCTCGGCGATCGCGAGGTTGTACGAGCGGACCTCGGGATGGGCGTAGTTCGTGAAACCCCCGTAGTCGGCGAGGCGTTCGCCGGTCGGGGTCTGCAGCACCAGCTCGCGTCGACCCGTCCGCCACGCCCAGTCGGCGAGCTTCGGGTCACGGAACGCCACGATCCGGCCGATGACCCGCACACCCTTGTCACGCAGCACCGCGACGGCATCGGCGATCCGGTACGCCGGTTCGACCGCCCCCGCCTCGAGCGCGAGGGGGACCTTCGAGTCGTAGCCGACGACGCCGGCCTCGTCCTTCAGGTCGAGCTGCACGGCGTTGACCACCCCGGCGTCGACGAGACCGAGTACGTGGTTGCGGATCGAGTCGTTGCCCCAACCCACCGCAGTGATGTGCACCGCACGCGTGTCCGACGGATACGCGACCGCCACGTCGACCGTCACCTCGGTGCGGTTGCCGGCGAGATCGACCGCTGCCAGGCGGACGGGTTCGACCGGGGGACGCGCGAACCGGACCTCGTACCCGGCGTCGTCCCAGGCGACGAACTCCGGCGCGAGCGCTCCGGCATCGACCTCGAGCCGGGCACCCGCCTCGATCGGCCCTCGCAACACGACGGGATCGCCCAGCTGCACCGCGGTGAGGTTCGACGGCTTGCCGATGCCCGGGGCGGTGTCGTCGATGACGACCGGCCAGCTCGCACGCCGGTCGGCGAGGAACAGGACCCGGTCGGCGGTCAGCTCGAGCTCGTAGCCTCCCTCGGGCAGACCGGCCGGCAGCGGCACGCGGACCAGGTCGTCCCCGGCCCGTCGGACGTCGGCGAGGGGCACGCCGGCGAGCGACGCACGGAAGGACGCCCCGAGCCCGCTCGACCCGACCCGCACGAGGACCGCCCGCTCTGCGGTCTCCGCCGACTGCATGACCACCATGTCGGCCCCGTCCGCGAGCACCAGGTCGACATCGGTCGCCCGGAGCAGACGCCAGCCGAGGAACGCCACCAGGACACACGACAGGATCACGGCCACCCGGCGGACCCCAGGCCGCGCGAGCACGTGGACCTCGCTCTGCGGCACCAGGCGCTGGCCCGGACCCGGCCGGATCAACGGCACCATCCCGGGGTCGACGATCGGGCGGAATCCCCGCTCCTCGTCGCCTCGACGGCTGTCGATCAGGTCGGTCGGCATGGTCGTGGTCGCACCCGGGAACCGGGTCCCCCGGTGCGGCCGCGATGATACCGGTGCGCACCCGGGCGCACCCATCGGGACCCCCGTCCGGCCCACCACAGGCCCCGATCCGGCGGTACCGTGCGGGGCGATGCGCGTCTGGATCGATCAGGACCTCTGCACCGGTGACGGCATCTGCACGGACCACTGTCCCGAGGTGTTCGTGATCCTCGAGGACGGCATCGCCTACGTCCGGGAGGACGGGGTCACGCTCAACGACCCGGGCGGTGCCCGCTCCCCCGCGCAGGTTCCCCAGCGCTACGAGCAGGTGGTCGTCGAGTCGTCGATGCAGTGCCCGGGCGAATGCATCTTCGTCGAGTACGACGATCCCGTGCCCCTCGCAGGCGCGACGGCCGCCGGGTCCGCCTGAGACCCTGGATCTCAGACGATCCGGGCGTCGCGCAGGGCGCGGATTTCCTCGGCCGCGTAACCAAGCGAACCGAGGATCTCCTCGGTGTGTTCGCCCAACAGCGGAGGCCGCATGCGGATCGTGCCCGGCGAAGCGGACATCGTCACCGGGAAGCGGGCGGTCCTGATCGGCTTCGAGGCCGTCGGGTACGCCACCGGTTCGAGGAACCCGATCGCCGCGACGTGGTCGTCGTCGAGCACCTGCTGGGGTGAGTACACGGGGCCGCACGGCACCTTGTGCTCCTCCATGATCCGGAGCACCTCGGCGGTGGTGCGCGTCGCACACCACGACCGCATGACGGCGGAGAGCTCCTCGCCGTTGTCCCCCCGCAGCTCGTCGGTCTTGAAGCGGTCGTCGTGGACCAGTTCGGGACGACCGACCATCTCGCACCAGCGGGCGAACTGGTAGTCGCCGATCACGAGACACATCACCCACCCGTCCGACGTAGGCACCGTGTCCGCCGGGCCCGACGTCTGGCCCCGGTTGAGCGTGGCGACCCGGTCGATGCCCAACAGGTCCTGTTCGATCACGGCGGCGTTCGTCATCGTCAGCGCGGTGCGCAGCAACGCACCCTCGAGCACCTGCCCCTCGCCGGTCAGGTCACGGTGCCGCAGCGCCGCCATCGTCGCGAGGGCCGAGAGCGACGCGGTCCCGAAGTCGACGTACGGCGCGAACGCCCGCGTCGGCTGGTCGGCGGTGCCCGACATGTGGAGGTTCCCCGAGGCCGCCTGCGCGAGTCCGTCGAAGCCCACCTTGTCGCTCCACGGTCCACCGGACCCGAACGCGTTGACGGTGGTGAGGATGATGTCCGGCTTGATCGAGCGCAGCGTCTCGTAGTCGAGACCCATCTGGGTGAGCGTGGGCGGCGGGAGGTTCGCGACCACGATGTCGGCGGTCGCCACGAGTCGCCGCACGACGTCACGGCCCTCGGCCTTCACCGGGTTGAGGGTGAGGCTCCGCTTGTTGCGGTTCACCTGCAGGAACATCGCACCCATGCCGTCGCCGGTGACGGGCTGCACCACCCGGTCCTCACCGCCGTCAACCCGTTCGACACGGATCACATCGGCACCGAGGTCACCGAGCAACGCCGCACAGAACGGTCCGGCGATGTACCGGCCGAAGTCGAGAACCCTGATTCCCTCGAGTACCCCGCCCATCTGATCCCCCTCGTCCGGCGCGTAAGGTCGTGCCGCCCATTCTGCCAGTCGCCGGAGCACGGCGCGTGGCCCCATCGATGCAGCGGACCAACCATGGACGGACCACGCGACCCCCTCGGACGACTCCCGCTCACGGGCGCGCTGCTCGGCGTGATGCTCGGGCTGGCGGTCGGCGCGTCCTTCGCCGTCGACGTGCTGACCGCAGGGTTCGCCACGGTGCTGCGCCTCCTGCTCGCCACGACCGTGGTCGCCCTCGTCGCCGCGGCCGCAACCGCACGACGCCCGCGTGACGAACGGGTCGCCGCCGAGGTCGGGGTCGCGCTCGCCCGAACCGCGGCCGTGCTCCTCGTCGCCGTCGTCGTCGGTACCGTGCTCGACGCCGTCGCCCGCGTCGCCGAGGGATCCGACACGACGTTCAGGATCCTCGGGGCGTCCCGTCTCGGCACGGTCGGCTTCGCGCTCGGATCCGTCGGCGCACTCGTCGTGGTCTGCACCCGGAACCTCCCGCGCCCCGACTGAGCGCGCGGCGCCCGACGCGACCGACGGACCCGCCCTACCTTGTCGGCATGCCGCTCGACCACGCAGCCGTCACCGCCCTCACCGACCGCCTCCGCACCGAGGTCGAGGACGGGCTGCTCGTCTCCGCCCAACTCGCCCTCGGTCTGCACGGAGAGATCGTGCACGCCGAGTGCTTCGGGGCCACCACGCCATCGACGCGCTACGTGATCTTCTCGGCGACGAAGCCGTTCGTCGCGGCCGCGGTCTGGCAGCTCATCAGCGAGGGCCTCCTCCGGACCGACGACCGTGTCGTCGACCACCTCCCCTTCCTCGGTCAGGACGCGGCAACCGCAGCGGACATGGCGACGGTCACCCTCGAACAGGTGATGCTCCACACCGCCGGGTTCCCCTACGCACCCCTCGGACCCGGCAGGTGGGAGACCACGGAGCAGCGACGGGCAGCGATGGCCCGCTGGCGCCTTTCGTGGCAGCCGGGCACACGGTTCGAGTACCACCCGACGTCCGCCCACTGGGTGCTCGCCGAACTGCTGCACACCGTGACGGGGAAGGACCACCGGGACGTCGTGCACGAACGCGTCACCCGGCCCCTCGGCCTCCCGCGCATCCTCGGGATCCCCACCGACGCACAGGAGGACGTCGCCGAACTGCAGGCCGTGGGCGCGCCGGCGACCCCCGACGAGCTCGAGGCCACGTTCGGCGTGCGCGCCCTCCCCGGCGGCGAGGTCACCGCAGACACCCTTCTCGGCTTCAACGACCCCACCGCCCGGGCCGTCGGCGTGCCCGGCGGCGGCGGGATCGCACGGGCGGTCGACGTCGCCGCGTTCTACCAGGCGTTGCTGCACAACCCCGGCGGTCTCTGGGATCCGGCGCTGCTCGCGAACGTGACCGGCGTCGTCCGCAACCACCTCCCCGACCCGCTCACCCGCACCCCGGCGAACCGGTCACTCGGGCTGATCCTCGCGGGTGACGACGGCCGGTCCCACTTCCGGGGCATGGGCCGCACGGTGTCCCCTGGCGCGTTCGGCCACAACGGTGCCAAGGGCCAGCTCGCGTTCGCCGACCCCGCGACCGGCCTGAGCGTGGCCGTCCTCACCAACGGCTTGGACCTGAACGAGGTTCGTCAGCCCCGGCGGGACAGCGCGCTGGCCAGCCTCGCCGCCCTGTGCGCGACCGCCTGAGGACGATCTCCCTCAGGGGGCGGGAACACACCCCGGAGCCCGCGCACCCGCACCGCACAGCGCCTCGACGAGAGCTGCGACACGCAGCGTGTGGCGGTCACGCCGATGGGGACCGATGACCTGCACGCCGATCGGCAGCCCCGCCGGGTCGAAACCCGCGGGCACCGAGGCCGCCGGGCACGACGACACGGTCACCCGGGAGCAGGACCGCATCCACTCGATGTAGCCCTCCATCGGCGTGCCGTCCACCACGGTCGGGTACTCGACCTCGATCGGGAACGGCACGACCTGCGTGACCGGGGCGATCAGCACGTCGTACCGCCCGAAGAAGCCGGCGGTCCGGACGAAGACCTCACTGCGGAGGCGCTCGGCGCGTGCCACGTCGACCCCGCGCAGGGCCCGACCCGCGGCGATGTTCGCCCGGACGGTCGCCTTCATGCGGTCGCCGTCGGTGTCGGCGAGCGCGCCAAACCCGAGCTCGAACTGGAACGCCCGCAGGATCTCGAACGCCTCGTCCGCCCCCGCCCAACCCGGATCGTCGACGGTGACCCGGGCACCGGCGCCCTCGAGTGCACGGGCCACGTCCGTGACGACCGCACGCACCGACGGCTCGACGGGGAGCCCGCCGAGATCGGGACTCACCGCGACACGGAGCCCTCTGGCCGCGACCTCCGCGAGGGGCGGCGCGAACACCGACCCCGGTGCCTCGAGTGCGACGGCGACCCGAGGATCGGGACCGGCGAGGACCGACAGCAACAGCGCCACGTCGGCGACCGTGCGGCCCATCGGACCCTCGACCGCCAAGGTCCCCCAGGCCCAGCGGGCCGGGTGCTGGGGGACCCGACCCGGTGACGGCCGGAACCCGACGACGTTGCAGAAACTCGCCGGGTTCCGTAACGAACCGCCCATGTCCGAACCGTCCGCGAGCGCCACCATGCCCGTGCGCAACGCCACGGCCGCACCGCCGGACGACCCGCCGCAGGTGCGATCGGGCGCATAGGGGTTGCGCGTCGGGCCGAAGACGGGGTTGAACGTCTGGGAGCCCGCGCCGAACTCGGGCGTGTTCGTCTTGCCGACCGTGATCGCACCGGCGGCGCGCATCCGCTCGACGATCAGTGCGTCCTCGTCCGGCACGAAGTCGGCGAAGATCGGGGAACCGAACGTGGTGCGGATCCCGGCCGTGAGGGCGAGGTCCTTGTGCGCGACGGGGAGCCCGTGCAGGGGGCCGACAGGGCCGGAGCGGGTGAACGCCTCGTCCGCGGCGACGGCGGCCCGGCGGGCTGCGTCGTCGACCCTCGTGACCACCGCGTTCAGCTGCGGGCCGAGGAGATCGATGCGTGCGAGATGCGCGTCGAGCACCTCACGGGCGGAGACCTCGCCGCGCCGCAGCATCCCGGCGAGATCGAGCGCCGAACCGTCACAGAGGGAGGTCACGCGGCGCAGGGTACTCCGGCTCCGATGCCGCCGACCTAGGGTTGTCCGAGCCCAGGTGGGCGGCACGGAGGGGGAACGATGGCGGGTGCGCTCGACGGGATGCGTGTTGTCGATCTCAGCCAGTACGAGGCCGGGCCGTCCTGCGGGCAGTACCTCGGATGGCTGGGGGCGGACGTCGTCAAGGTCGAGTCCATCGACGGCGAACCGGGTCGGAAGCTCTTCGCGGCGGATCCCGACCAGGACAGCCAGTACTTCCTCAACTTCAACGCCAACAAGCGCTCCCTCGCCGTCGACCTGAAGAAGCCCGAGGGCCGTGACGTGTTCCTGCGTCTCGTCGACGGCGCCGACGTCCTCCTCGAGAACCAGGGACCCGGGGTGATGGAACGCCTCGGCCTCGGCCACGACGAGCTGCTCGCCCGCAACCCGCGACTCGTCTACGCACGGATCAAGGGGTACGGACTGTCCGGGCCGTACGCCGAGTACAAGAGCTTCGACCAGCTCGCCCAGGCAGCCTCGGGGGTCATGTCCCTCACCGGTGAGGTCGACGGCCCGCCGATGCGCCCGGGTGCCACGGTGGGCGACACCGGCACCGGCGTGCACGCGGCGCTCGCGATCGTCTCCGCCTACGTCCAGCAGCAGCGCACCGGACGGGGCCAGCTCGTCGAACTCGCGATGCACGAGGTCATGACGATGTTCGTGCGGACCACCACTGCGCAGCACTGGGGGCCGGACGCGCCGCCCGCCCCGCGTGCGTCGAGGTCCGACGCGCCACCCGCCGGCCTCTACGCCACCAAGGGTGGCGGCCCGAACGACTACGTCTACCTGGTGCTTGCGAACCGGGCCATGTGGCAGCAGCTCTGCACGACGATCGGACGCCCCGACATCCTCACGGACCCGCGCTTCGCGACCGGACGTGCCCGGGCGGAGAACGCCGAGGCGCTCCACGCCGAGATCGGCCGGTGGTTCCTCGAGCACCCGAAGACGGAAGCGATGCGGATCCTCGGCGAGGCCGGTCTCCCGTGTTCGGCGACGTTCGCGTCGAACGAGGTGTTCGCCGACCCGCACCTGCGGGCACGCGGCTTCGTGCACGAACTCGACGACCCGGTGCGCGGCGACGTGATGCTGCTCGGCAACCCGCTCCGGCTCGGCGACAACGACGTGCCGATGCGGCTGCCCCCGCGGCTCGGCGAACACACCGACGAGATCCTTCGCGAGGACCTCGGCCTCGACGAGGCCACCGTGCAGCGGCTCCGGGAGACGGGCGCCGTCGGCTGAAACCGACGGTCGGACCCCTGCGAGCGGGAACGGATACCGTGCGGTCGGGAGGTGGACGTGCAGTCGTTGGTTGACAAGGTCGCCGTCGTGACGGGCGCTGGGTCGGGCATCGGCCGAGGCCTCGCCGTGCGGTTCGCCGAGGAGGGATGCCGGGTCGTGCTCGCCGACATCGAGGCCGAACCGCTCGCCGAGTCGGCAGCACTCGTCCGTGACGCCGGGGCGGAGGCGCTCGAGGTCGTCACCGACGTGACCGACCTCGCCTCCGTCACCGCGCTCGCCGAGGCCACCATCGAGCGTTTCGGAACGGCGCACATCCTCTGCAACAACGCCGGCGTCGGGGGCGGAGGGCGCATCGCCGAGAGCCAGCTCGTCGACTGGCAGTGGGTCATCGGCGTGAACCTGTGGGGGGTCGTGCACGGGATCGCGGTCTTCCTCCCGATCCTCGAGGCGAACGGCGACGAGGGGCACATCGTCAACACCGCGTCGATCGCCGGGCTCATGGCCGGCCCGGGCATCGGGCCGTACAACGCGTCGAAGTTCGCGGTCGTCGGCATCAGTGAGACCCTGTTCCACGAACTCGCCGACGCCGGGTCCGCCGTCGGGGTGTCGGTGCTCTGCCCGGGGTACGTCCGCACGAACATCGCCACGTCGCAGCGCAACCGTCCCGAGCACCTCCGTCGGGAACGCAAGGCGTCGACCGGCGCCCGCCGCACGAACGACGAGATCGCCGGCGGCGTCTCGTCCGGGCTCGAACCGCACCAGGTGGCCGACCTCGTCGTGCACGGCATGCGCGCCGGCCACTTCTGGATCGTCACCGACCGCGATCTGCTCCGCCAGGTCGCCGAAAGGAACCAGGCTCTCGCCGAGGGCCGCAACCCACCGAGGAACACACCGTGACCACACCCGACATCCCCGCCGCGCTCGACGCCCTGCTCACCGCCCGGCGAACCGCAACGCCGCTCGCAGCACTGCCGCCCGGTGCCGAACCGACCGACCTCGACGGCGCCTACGCCATCCAGGACGCGCTCGTCGACGCCCTCGGTCGACGGACCGTGGGCTGGAAGATCGGCGCGTCGAACACCGCGGCACAGCAGATGCTCGGCGTGGACGGCCCCATCTACGGCCGGGTCCTCGAGGGCACCCTGTTCACGAACGGTGCCACCGTTCCCGCGTCGCTGTTCACCAACCCGCCCCTCGCCGAGTGCGAGATCGGGTTCGAGCTCGGCGCCGACCTGCCGGCCACGGCGGCGCCGTTCGACCGGGCGACCGTCCTCGCTGCGGTCGCAGCCGTCGTGCCGACCATCGAGCTCGTCAGCCACCGCTACGTCGGGACGGCCGCCGAGGTCGGTGGTCTGCGCCTCGTCGCCGACAACGCGCTCGCCGCAGCGCTCGTCGTCGGCCCGCGCAACGACCCCTCCGTCGCCCCCACCCTGCCGACCGCACCGGTCGCCATAGTCCTCGACGGCACCGAGGTCGCCCGGGGTGACGGCTCTGCGGTGCTCGGGGACCCGGTCGAAGCGCTCGTCTGGCTCGCGAACGAGCTCGCCGCCCGCGGCCTCGGGCTCCGGGCCGGCGACGTCGTGACGACCGGATCCTGCACCGGACTCACACCGCTGCCGACCGGCACCACGGGACGCAACGACGCCGGCGCGCTCGGCGTGGTCGAGGCCGTCGTCGCCTGAGCGCCCGGTCGGGGCACCTCGTCCGCGAGACTCATGGGGTGCCCGCAGCCTTCGAGGTCCGCTTCGCCGACCGGCGCGTCGAGTCGCTGACGCGTGCCGTCGGCGCGGCCGTCGCCGCGCGCGGAGGACGGGCTCATCTCGTCGGGGGTGCCGTGCGCGACGCCGCGCTCGGGCGCGCGGTCGACGAGGTCGACCTCGAGTGCTTCGGGATCCCCGTCGACGAGCTCCACGCACTCGTCGCCGACATCGTGCCGGTGACGCTCGTCGGCGCCAGCTTCGGTGTCCTCAAGGCCCGCGGGGTCCCCATCGACGTGTCCGTGCCGCGCACCGAACGGAAGACCGGCCACGGTCACCGGGGGTTCACGGTCGACGCCGACCCCTTCCTCGACCCGGCGGTGGCCGCGGCGCGCCGGGACTTCACCATCAACGCCGTCGCCTACGACCTCATCGACGATCGGATCGTCGACCCGCACGACGGTCTCGGCGACCTCCGGCGCGGCATCCTCCGCCACACGAGCGGGCAGTTCGCCGAGGACCCGCTGCGTGTGCTCCGGGGCATGCAGTTCATCGCCCGGTTCGACCTGACACCCGACCCGGCGACGATCGCCCTGTGTCGATCGATCGATCCCGAGGGGCTCGCCGCGGAACGGATTTTCGACGAGTGGCGGAAGCTCCTGCTGCGCGGGACCCGGATCGGTGCAGGACTCGAGTTCCTGCGAGCGACCGACTGGATACGCCACACCCCGGAACTCGCCGCCCTCGTCGACTGCCCGCAGGACCCGTCGTGGCATCCCGAAGGCGACGTGTTCGTCCACACCGGACACGTCCTCGACCAGTTCGCCCTCCGCCGCATCGGTGACGACGAGGAGGACCTCGTCGTCGGTCTCGCATGCCTCTGCCACGATCTCGGCAAGCCCGCCACCACCCGGTTCGAGGACGGTCGCTGGCGGTCCCCCGGCCACGAGCAGGCCGGCATCGAACCGACGCGGTCCCTGCTCGGCCGGATGACCAACCGGAGGGATCTCGTCGAGGACGTCGTCGTCCTCGTCGCCGAGCACCTCAAGCCCGACCAGCTCTTCCAGGCGGGCGCGGGACCTGCCGCCGTCCGCCGCCTCGCAGCTCGCGTCGGCCGGGTCGACCGCCTCCTCCGGGTCGCACGCGCCGACCGGGACGGCCGACCGCCGCTGCCCACCGACGACTTCCCCGCCGCGACCTGGCTCGTGGAGACCGCTGCCGCGCTCGACGTACTCGACGCGCCACCGGCACCGCTCGTCCTCGGGCGCCATCTCCTCGCCGAGGGACTCGAGGCCGGCCCGTCGTTCCGACCCCTGCTCGACGCGTGCTACGAGGCCCAGCTCGACGGGCGCATCGCCACCGTCGAGGACGGGCTCGCACTGGTGCGGGACCTCGTCGGCCGGACCACCTCGACGACGTCGCCCGACGGCCGATCGTCGATCTGACGGAACATCACGCTGATCCGGGGGGCGGCCCGGGCCACCTTCGGCACGGCGTGCTCGAACTCCTGCTGGCACCGCCCGCCCATCACCACCAGATCGCCGAACCCCGACGTGAACCGCCGGGTCGGGCCGCCGCCGCCCCGCGGTCGCAACAGGAACGGGCGGGGTGCCCCGAGGGCGACGATCGCGATGACGGGCTCTGGCGTCGTGCGGCCGATGCGGTCGCCGTGCCAGGTCACGCTGTCGGATCCGTCCCGGTAGAGGTTCAGCGCCACACGACCGAGACGGACGCCGTAGTGGCCACCGAGGAAGGCCGCCGCGTCGTCGAGCACCGGGTCCGGCCGTGACTCTCCGGGGCCGTACCAGGCGGTGAGGCGCGGATCGTCGACTCGACGGCCGTACATGGTGCGCCGGAACTGCTGCCACGGCACCGCGCCGAGCAGCCGGTCGAGGAGCTCGTCGGAACCCCCGAGCCAGCCCGGGCAGTGGTCCACCCAGGACGACGACGAGAGCGGGATCCGCTCGACGGCCGACATCGGCCGGGCGACCCCCGGCTCCCCGGCGCCGAACAGCCCGAGCGGCGACCCCGCGACCCCGGGTGCCGAACACGTGTTCGCATGCATGTTCGTACCGTAGCCGCGGGCGTCGGGCGCGGCCAGCACCACGAGGAGGGGCGGTAGGGTGCCCGCCATGGACGTCGCGGAGGACCCCGTTCCCCCGCCACGCCACGGTCTCCGCCACTCCCTGCGTGCGTTGCGTCACCGGAACTTCGCGGTCTTCTTCGCCGGCGCGCTCGCGTCGAACAGCGGGAGCTGGGTGCAGAACGCGACCGTCCCCTACGTCCTGTTCCAGATGACCCGGAGCGCCGCCTGGGTCGGCCTCGCCACGTTCGCGCAGTTCCTGCCGTCGGTGCTGTTCGGCCCGCTCGGCGGCTCGCTCGCCGACCGCTTCGACCGGCGCCGCGTCGTCGTGGTCACCCAGGTGCTCCTCGCGGGCGCAGCCGTCGCAATGTGGGCGAGCTGGGCTGCGGGCATCCGCTCCCCCGTCCTGCTCCTCGTGCTCGTCGCGACGAGTGGGATGCTCGGAGGGCTCAACATCCCGAGCTGGCAGGCGTTCGTCCCCCGACTCGTCCCCCGCGAGGACCTCCTCAGCGCGATCACCCTCAACTCGCTGCAGTTCAACGCCGCCCGAGCGCTCGGTTCCGCGGTCGCCGGACTGGTGCTCACCGCATTCGGCGTCGCGGCGGCGTTCGCCGCGAACGCTGCGTCGTTCGCCTTCGTCCTCGGTGCCCTCGCCCTCGTCCGCCTCGCACCAGAGACGCCGGCCGGTGCGCCCGAGCGCGGCGTCGCCCGCCAGTTCGCCGCCGCCGTCCGGTACGTGCGCACCCAGCCGGGGATCATCGCCGGCATGGTCACCGCGGTGCTCGTCGCCGCACTCGGCAACCCGATCGTGCAGTTCGCCGCCGTCTTCGCCGACGACGTGTTCGGCGTCGGGACCCTCGCCTACGGGCTCCTCGCCGCGTCGCTCGGTGTCGGCGCCCTCGTCGCCGCACCACTCGTGTCGGGATGGGATGCCACCGTGCCCCGGTCCCGTGTCGTCCTGGTCGGCCTTCCGTTCTACGGGGTGGCGTGCGTCGCGTTCGGCCTCGCACCGTCGTTCCCGCTCGCCGTGGTCGCCATGGCCTGCGCGGGCGGGGGGTTCCTCGCCGTCATCTCGGCGACGAACACCGCCGTGCAGGTCATCGTCGCCGACCACATGCGCGGCAGGGTCATGGCAGCCCGTGTCATGTCCTTCACGGTCGCCTACGCGTTCGGCGGTCTGCTGCAGGGTGCGATCGCGCAGCGTGTCGGGCCACGGCCGACCGTCGCCGTCGCAGGCGCCCTCCTCGTCGTCGGTGCGTTCGTACTGCGCGCCCGCCCCGACCTGCTACTCCGTCTCGACGACCCTCCCGACACGGCGCCTCCCCAGGTCGTCTAGCCGAGCAGGCGACGCAGTGCGTCAGGGAGGTCGAACGTCCCGTCCGCCCGGGGCGGGAACGGTACGACGTCGACCACGGCGGCGACGGGCAAGGGGCCGTAGAGATGCGGGAACGTCCGGTCGCCGTGCGGCGGGCTGCCCGCCTCGAAGCGCAACTGCGTGCGATCGAGTCGGACGGCGTCGACGAGGAGGGCCACGAGATCGTCGCGCCCCCGCAGGAACTCATTGGCCGGGACGAGGACGTCATCGACGGTCGACAGATGGAGGAACCCTTCGGTCCCGAGACTCGGATCGGTGTGCTCGCCCGCAAGCACCGAGGCCGCCCACGCGTCGACGCCGGTGAGGTGCACGAGCATCACGGCAGGATGCCCATCCAGACGACCTTCGGTCCGTGGACGCCGATCGTGAGCGTGAACTCGATGTCCGCCGACCGCGAGGGACCGGACGCGAACACGACCTGGGACGGAAGGCCCTGCGGGAACCGCTCGGGGAGGTCCCGCCACAGGTCGGACGGGGTGTGCAGCACTGTGGCGCGCCGGACGAGGGCCAGGTGCACCGGGGGCACGAGGGATGCAGAGCGCCCACCGGCCCGGGCGGACGACTGCACGAAGGTCGCCGTCGCCGCGATGGCGAACGCCGCACCCGTCACACCGAGCTCGACGTCCGCCCCGGCCGTCGGACCGTCGAAGGGGACGACCTCGACCCCGATCGCCCGGAGCACACCGGCCACGTCGAGGTCGACGACCTCCGGATCGGCGGAGCACATCGCCCGTCGGACATCGTGGACACGGACGACCTCGGTGAGGAGCCGTTCCACCGCGGCGCGATCGCCCTCGACGTCACGGACGTGCCAACCCTTCGCCGCAGCGGCGTCACGCAGGGTTCCCACGACGTCGTCCGTCGGCGGATAGCCGGGACGGGGTACCCCCTCGACGCGCTCGAGCGGGTGGGCGAGGTTCGGCACCTCCGCAGCCGCGAGGCGGGTCCGGAGACGGTCGAGGAACACCGAGCGGTCCATGCGTCAGACCGACCCGTTGCGCAGCCGACGACGGAAGCTCCCACCGGCCGGCCGGCGGGGAACGCTGCGCCCGTCCGTCCACGCGTCCGGGAAGATCCCCTCGGGGACGACCCGGCCGACCGCCCCGGCAGCCCACGTCGTCGCCCGGTAGGTCGACGGACGCCGCCACGCCTCCGCCCACGCCCGCCACGCCGCCCGTTCGGCCCGGTCGGCCTCGGGCGCCGCACGACGGCGCAGCGCCAACAGCAGGTCCTGCAGGGGGATCTGCACGGGGCACACCTCGTGACAGGCACCGCACAGCGTGGATGCACCGGCGAGCTCGCCGGACCCCTCGACGTCACCGAGGAGCGGGGTGAGCACGGCGCCCATCGGGCCGGAGTACACCCAGCCGTAGCTGTGCCCGCCGACCTGGCGGTACACCGGACAGGTGTTCAGGCACGCCCCGCAGCGGATGCAGTTCAGCATCTCCCGGAACGGCCCCTCGAGCAGATCGGACCGACCGTTGTCGAGGATCACGAGGTGGAACTCGTCGGGACCGTCGACCTCGCCGGGTCGCCGGGGGCCGGTGATCTGGTTCACGTAGACGCTGATGTCCTGCCCGGTTGCCGCACGGGGCAGGAGCGCCATGATCAGGTCGAGTTGCTCCCACGTCTCGACCACGCGTTCCATGCCCATCACGGCGACGTGCACACGGGGCAGCGACGTGGACATCCGCCCGTTGCCCTCGTTCTCCACGAGCACGATCGAACCCGTCTCGGCGACGGCGACGTTGCAACCGGTGATGCCGAGGTCGGCCCGCAGGAACTTCTCCCGCAGGACGGCCCGGGCGAAGGCGCACAGCTCCTCGGGGACGTCGGTGAGATCACCGTCGGCGACCCGCTGGAGCAGGTCGCGCACGTCGCCGCGCGACAGGTGGATCGCCGGGGCGACGATGTGCGACGGCGTGTCACCGCCGACCTGGAGGATCCACTCGCCGAGGTCGGTCTCCACGACCTCGACGCCCGCGGCGGCGAGATGCTCGTTGAGGCCGGTCTCCTCGGTGGCCATCGACTTGCCCTTCACCGCCGAACGGGCGCCGATGCGCCGGGCGACGTCAGCGATGTACGCGTTCGCCTCCTCGGCGTCGGCGGCGAAGAACACGGTCCCACCGTTCGCCTCGACGTTGGTGGCCAGCCGGTCGAGCACGTCGGGGAGGCGTCGGATGATGTCGTCGCGCATCGACCGCGCGGCACGCCGCAACTCCTCGGAGTTGTCGAGATGCCCCTGGGCGACCCGGCGCGAGTCGATCAGGCGGTCGGTGACGTTGTGGAGCACCCCGCGCAGGTGCGCATCCGCGGTCGCCCGTTCGGCCCGGGCGCGGAACCCGACCGGCGTCGCGCCGCTCACGGGGCCGCCTCGTCGAGGACCTCGGCGAGGTGGCGCACCCGGATCGCCGTCTCGCCGCGCCGATCGAGCCGGCCGGCGAGGTGCAGCAGGCAGGACTGGTCGCAACCGACGAGCTCCGTCGCCCCAGTCGCCAACAGTCCGTCGATCTTGTCGTCCGCCATCGCGACCGAGGTCTCCGGCTGCTTCATCGCGAACGTCCCGCCGAACCCGCAGCACCGGTCGTCACCGGGCCAGGGCACGACCGTGCAGCCCTCGAGACCGTCGAGGAGACGACCGGCCTCGTCGCGCAACCCGAGTTCACGCAGCATGTGGCAGCTGTGGTGGCGGGCCACGGCGGCGTCGTGGCGTCCACCGGGGGCGTCACCGAACCGGTCGAGCAGTTCGGCGAACTCGAAGGTCCGATCCGCGACGGTGGCAGCCCGTGCGACGGCCGCATCGTCGCCGACGAGATGGAACAGCTCCTGCCAGAAGACGCGGATCATCGTGGTGCAACTGCCGGCCGGGACGCAGATCGCGTCGACGTCGGCCTCGGCGAGTGCGTCGAGGGTCGTGCGGGCCACGAGCGCCGCCTCCTCCGCGAACCCGGCGTTCCACGCCGGCTGCCCGCAACAGGTCACCGCGTCGGGGACGACCACCTCGTGACCGGCCCGCCGGAGCACCCGGACCGTCGCCGCCCCGACCTGCGGTGCGACCGTGTCGACCACGCAGGTGGGCAGGAGAGCGATGCGCATCCGCTCATCGTAGGAGTGGGGGCGGCGGCGCGACGGGTCCGTCGGGACCGCGCCGCTACGCTGCCTCCCCGTGACCGCCGACGCCGAAGACACGGGCCTCCGGGACGACACACTCCTCGCCCTCCTCTGGTGCCCGAAGGACCACGGTGACCTGTCGACGAGCCCGACGGGCGTCGTGTGCGCGACGTGTGGTGCGACCTACCCGCGGATCGACGGCGTGCTGTCGTTCCTCGACGGCGCCGAGCTCGACGAGGTCGACCGCCGCGAGCAGGCGAGTCGCGACGCCGAGGCGTCGTGGTACGACTCGATCTTCGGCACGTACACGAACCTCGTCGAGGTGCCGACCACCGCCGCCCGGGTCGGACGACCCGACGGACCGATCCTCGACTTCGGTGCGGGGACGGGACGGCTCACCGTCCACCTGGCCCGCACCTGCGGTCGGCCGGTGGTCGCCGTCGACTACTCCCTCGGGCAGCTCCGGCGCCTCGTGCCCCGCTGTGCCGACCTCCCCGTGCTCGTCGTGCACGCCGACGGTCGTTACCTGCCGCTGCGGGACGGGGCGGTCGCCGCAGCCGTCGCCGCCGAGGTGTACGAGCACTTCCGTGACGCCGACCGACGCCGGGTTCTGCGGGAGCTCGACCGGGTGCTCCGCCCCGGGGCGTCGCTGTCGATCTCGACGCTTGCGTTCAACCTCACGTACCGGTTGTGGCGTCTCGCGGGGAACACCGGCGCGAAGACCGGCGAGCACCTGATGGGCGGCGACTTCTTCTACGTGCGCCAGACGGCACGGGAGTTCCGCGCCGAGCTCGAGGAGTTCTTCGACGTCGAGGAAGTCGTCGGGATCCGGAACTTCCCGGTCCGCTCGATCGCTGCGGCGCTCGACCGCATCCCCGGTCTGCGGCTCGGACGACGGTTCGAGGCCCTGATGATCGCGCGCGGCCATGCCGTCGACCGGGCGTGGGAACGCCTGCCGATCTCCCCGCTCACCGGGTTCTTCCTGCTCGCCGGCGCACGACGACGTCGAGGTGCCGGTGCGGCCCGCCGCTGAGCGTCGACGGCGCGCTCCCCGGAGCAGCGCCTCAGGGCGAGATGGTCGCGACTTCGATGCGTCCGTCCGACGCGAACGGACCGTCCTTGAGCTCGATCAGGACCTCACGGAACCGCGTGTCGCTGCGGTTCACCGCCACCTCGGTCGCACCGGGCGGCACGTAGTACACGGTCCCCGCTCCCGCCGGGATGCTCAGGTCACGACCGCTCGCCATGCGGGCGTCGATGGTCGCGCCCTCGATGATGCACAGGAGGTACGGGTGGTCGTGACGGTGCCAGTCGGACCGCTGGCCCGGCTCGAGCACCATCTCCCAGACTCGCACCCGGTCGTTCTCGAACAGGAGCTTCGTCGCAACGTCGCCGAGTTCGTCCGGCGTTCCGAGATCCTCCGCCATGTCCCCTCCCCTCGCCGTCGCCCGCCGCATCGTGCGCGGACGCCCCGGATCCTCGCAGGTCCGACGCCACCGCGCCGGAGATCCTGAGATGGCCGCACCGCGTCTCGATCGGACGACCGTCGCGGGCCTCGCCCCGCTCGACCACACGCTCGTCCCCACCGGGGGCACGGTCGACCTCGGCGAACTGTTCGGGCCGGTCGTCGGTCCGCTCGTCCTCCCGGTCCGACCCGACGGCCGGCCCGCGACGATCGTGAACTTCGTGCAGTCGATCGACGGCGCCGTCCGGCTCTCCCACGACGAGCCCGATTCGGTCGCCGTCGCCCGGCACAACATGCACGACTGGCTCGTGCTGGGTCTCCTGCGGGCGCTCGCCTCGACCATCGTGATCGGGGCCGAACCGCTCCGTGTCGGCCGCGGCGCCCAGACCGCCGAGCGCGCCGTACCCGGCCTCGCGACGGAGCTCGCGGACCTGCGCCGGGCGGTCGGCCTCGGCCCGCTCCACCACGTCGTCGTGTCCGGCAGCGGCGACCTGCCCGCCGACGCAGCGATCTGGAGCGAGCCGGCGACCGTGGTGACCACGCACGTCGGCCGGGCGGCGCTGCGCCTGCCTACCCACGTCGACGTCGTCGTCGACGACGAGGCGGCCGAGGGCCGGGTGCGGACCGCCCTCGTGCACGACGTCGCCGTGGCGGTCACCCCCACCGGGTCCGCGACCGGCGTCCCCGCCGTCATCCTGTGCGAACCGGGACCGGCGCTCCTCGCCGACCTGCTGCGGGACGACGTCGTCGACGAGGTCTTCCTCACGCTCTCACCGCTCATCGCCGGTGAGGCGGTGGGACGGCTCGGTCTCGTCGGCGGCCCGGCGAGAGTGCCGCTCGTGCTGCGGGGTCTCGCCGTCGCGGGCTCCCACGTCTTCACCCGCTGGATGCCGGAACGAACCTCGTCGGGGGCGGGGGCCGTGGCGCCTCCGGGATGACCACCACCGGGACCGGGCAACGCGCCACGACCTCCGCGCTCGTCGACCCGAGCGCCCGCTGGACGGCCGATCCCGCCCCGGTACGGCCGACGACCACCGCCGACGTGCCCGGTTCTGCCGCCATCCGCAGGAGGGCCTCGGCGGGTGCACCCTCGACGACCTGTGTTGTGATGCGGGTCCTCCGTCCTGCCGGTGACCCGTCGATCCCTGCCCGCACGCCGGCGGCGAGCTCTCCGAGCCAATCCGGCACCCCTGCGGTGCGGGCCTCGAGCAGGCCACGGCCGTGCACGAGCACGACGTCGACGCCGACGATGACGGCGAAGCGGGCGACGATCTCGGCCGCCCGGGCGGCGTTCCGCGACGGATCCACCCCGACGACGACCCGGCCCGGACTCGCTGCGACGTCTGACGGCATCCGTGCGTGTACCCCGGCGCCGTCGGGGGTACACGGGGCCCTGTGACACGTGACCACCGCTGCGGGA
>CAYVOK010000006.1:0-12448 GCA_964453335.1 uncultured Acidimicrobiaceae bacterium | reverse complement strand
GAGATCCGCACCGTGGTCTTCGCCCTCCAGCGGGGCCGTCGCCCCGACGACCTGCGGGATGCGGCACTCGACCTGTGTCGCGCCTCGGCGCGCGTCCTCGGGTTCGAGCCCGCCGTCGGCTTCGACGGCCCCGTCGACACGCTGACGTCCGACGAGGTCGCCGACGACCTGCTCGCCACGCTCCGCGAGGCGCTCGCGAACGTGGCACGACACGCCGACGCGTCCGTGGTCCGGGTGGATCTCAGCGCAGCGGGGATGCTCGAGTTACGGGTCGCCGACGACGGACGGGGCCTGCCCGACGGGGTCGCGCTCCGCGGCGACGGCCTCCGGAACATGGCGGCGCGCGCCGAACGGTGGGGCGGCACCCTCGAGATCGCGCCCGCCGAGCCGAACGGCACGACCTTGCGCTGGCGGGTACCTCTCGACTGAGCGGTACCGGCTCAGGTGCGGGGCAGGAGCCGCAGTCCGAGTTCCCGCAACTGCCGGTCGTCGATCTCACCCGGCGCGTTCGTGAGCGGGTCCTGACCCGACTGCGTCTTCGGGAAGGCGATCACCTCACGGATGTTCTCCTCACCCGCCAGCAGGGCGACGAGGCGATCGATCCCGAACGCGAAGCCTGCGTGCGGCGGTGCCCCGTAGCGGAACGCGTCGAGGAGGAACCCGAACTTCCGCTGCGCCTCCTCGGCCCCGATGCCCAACAGCTCGAAGATCCGCGACTGCACCTCACGCCGGTGGATACGGACCGATCCGGAGCCGAGCTCCCAACCGTTGAGCACGAGGTCGTATGCCTGGGACCGGGCAGCGAGCAACACGTCGGGGCCGGGCACCGGCGCACCCGGCCCGCCGAGGCCGGCGAGGTCTTCGGGGTGCGGCATCGTGAAGGGGTGGTGTGCGGGGATCGGACCACCGGTCTCGGGGTCGATGCCCTCGAACAGCGGGAAGTCCACCACCCAGAGGAAGTGCAGGCCGCCCTCGTTCACCGGCGGGCGCCCCAGGTGGAGTCGCAGCAGGCCGAGCACGTGACGGACGAGCGGACGCTCGTCGGCGACCACCAGGATCAGGTCACCCGGCTCGGCCCCCGTCGCCGACACGATGCCCCGGAGCTCGGTGTCGTCGAGGAACTTCGCGACCGGGGACGCTACCGACCCGTCACCCTCGACACGCATCCACACCAGGCCCTTCGCCCCCCAGCGCTTCGCCTGCTCGACGAGGTCGTCGAGCTGCTTGCGGCTCCGCAGCACGGCGCCCTGGGGCTCCCGGATCGCCTTCACGCAGGGCGCACGGAACGCGTTGAACGACGTCTGCGCGAACAGCGGGGTGAGCTCGACGAGCTCCATCCCGAACCGCACGTCCGGCTTGTCGGACCCGAAGCGTTCCATCGCCTCGTGCCACGTGAGGTCTGCCAGGAACGACGGCCGCTCCCCCGTCACCGCCTCGGCGGCCGCAGCGACCGCCTCGGTGACGAACCGTCGGATGTCGACGGCGTCCACGAAGCTCGCCTCGACATCGAGCTGGCTGAACTCGAACTGGCGGTCGGCGCGCAGGTCCTCGTCACGCAGGCACCGGGCGATCTGGTAGTAGCGATCGAGACCGCCGACCATCGAGAGCTGCTTGAAGAGCTGGGGCGACTGGGGCAGCGCGTAGAACGAGCCGGGCTTCAGTCTCGAGGGGACCACGAAGTCGCGGGCACCCTCGGGGGTCGACGCGATCAGCAGCGGCGTCTCGAGCTCGAGGAACCCCTGCCGTTCCATCGCCCCGCGGACGGCGCTGTTGACGGCGGCCCGGAGTCGCAGGTTCCGCTGCAGCCGCTCGCGACGCAGATCGAGGTAGCGGTATCGGAGCCGCTGGTTCTCGTCGACGTCGACGTGCTCCGACAACGGGAACGGCGGTGGTTCGGCGGCGGCGAGGACCTCGACGGTGCACTCCCCCACCTCGACCGCACCGGTCGGTAGCGCCGGGTTCTCGGTGCCCTCGGGTCGCTTGCGAACGGTGCCGGTGACCCGGATCACGTACTCGCTGCGCAGATCGGCTGCGCCGTCGACCACGCACTGCACGAAGCCACTCCGGTCCCGCAGGTCGACGAACGCCAGGCTCGCGCCGTGCTCCCGTCGCCGGGCCACCCAGCCGCACAGCGTCACCGTGCGCCCGACGTCGTCGAGCCCCAGGTCGCCGCAGTAGTCCGTTCGCATGCTGGTCGCCGCCGTCACGGGGCGCAACGCTACCGCCGCAGGGTCAGAGGTCCGCAGCCGACGCCTGCCGCAGCGCCGCGGCGACCTCGGCGACGACGTCCGCCCGGGCGACACTGCGCTGCTCGCCGCCACCCATCGGGCGCAGGGTCACGACACCGTCGGCAGCCTCACGCTCACCGACGAGGAGTGCGACGACCGCACCCGACCGGTCGGCGGCCTTCATCTGGGACTTCATCGACCGACCGTCGAAGGCGCGGTCGACGGCGATGCCGGCCCGGCGAAGCTCGTCACAGAGCACGATCGCATCGGTCCCCGTGGTGGTGCACACCACGAACGCGTCCACGCCACCCGGCGGCGCCGGGAAGGCACCCTCGGCGTCGCAGGCGAGCAGGATCCGGTCGACCCCGAGTGCGAAACCGACGCCGGGCACCGAGGGGCCGCCGAGGTCGGCGACGAGACCGTCGTAGCGACCCCCGCCGCCCACTGCGTTCTGGGCGGCGTCGAGCGCCTCGGCGGCGAACTCGAAGGTCGTGCGCGTGTAGTAGTCGAGGCCGCGGACGAGCCGCGGTTCGACCTCGTAGGGGATGCCGAGCGCGTCGAGACCGCTGCGGACCCGGGCGAAATGGTCGGCGTCCTCCGTCGAGAGGTAGTCCGCCATGCGCGGCGCCGCGGCGACGAGCGCTGCGTCCTCGGGGCGCTTGGAGTCGAGCACGCGCAGCGGGTTCTGCCCGAGCGTCTCCCGCGATGCCGCGCTGAGCGCGTTGACGTTTGCGCCGAAGTGCGCCCGCAGCGCGTCCACGTACCGGGCGCGGCCGTCGCCGTCACCGAGGGAGTTCACCAACAGACGCACGCGCCGCAATCCGACCCGCTCGTAGAACCGCCAGGCGAGCGCGATCACCTCGACGTCGACGTCGGGGTCGTCCGGACCGAGGACCTCGAGGCCGACCTGGTCGAACTGGCGGTACCGGCCCTTCTGGGGCTTCTCGTAGCGGAAGTTCGGTCCGGCGTACCACGCCTTCCACGGCACCTGCGGACGGTGCTGGGCGAACGCCCGGCACACCGATGCCGTCTGCTCCGGACGCAACGCCTGGTGCGCCTCGCCGTCGCGTGCCTGGAGCACGAACATCTCCTTGCGCACCACGTCGGTCGACTCGCCGACCCGGCTGAACACGGCGAGTTCCTCGAACATCGGTGGGATCACCTGGCCGTACCCGGCGAGGCGCGCGTGGTCGGCGAAGGCGGCCACGAGCGCACGCCAACGGTCCGACTCGGGCGGGAGGATGTCGCGGGTCCCACGAGGGGCCTGGAAGGTCTCCGACACGGGCGCCGAGGCTACCCGTTCGACCGTCCGGCCCCGCCCCGCGCCGCCGAGGTCGCCCGTTCCTTGTGGGGCAGCACCCGCCGCACGTCGTAGACGCTCTCGATGCCCTGCACCGCAGCGATGGCCGACTGCAGGTGCGATGGGTCGCCGACCTCGAAGTCGAATCGCATCATCGACACCCGGTCGGCACCCGTCATCGTCTGACAGGCGAGGATGTTCACGTGGTAGTCCGCGAGCACGGTCGCCACGTCACGCAGGAGCTTCGTCCGGTCGAGCGCCCGCACCTCGATGGACACGAGGAAGTCGCCGACGTGCTCGTTCGACCATTCGACCTCGACGACGCGGTCGGCCTGCCCACCGGGTGCCGGGGCCGCGTTCGCGCAGTCGGTGCGATGCACGGACACGCCACCGCCCCGGGTGACGAACCCGATGATCTCGTCGCCCGGCACCGGCGTGCAGCAGCGGGCGAGCCGGACCACCCCGTCCTCCATGCCCTCGACGTGGACACCCGACGGTGAGCGCCGCCGGTCGGTGCCCGAGGTCTTCGCCGCGGAGGAGACGAGGGAGACGTCGCCGCCGACCGCGCCCGCCGACGCCAGCAGGCGGCGTACGCGCGAGGCGACGAGACGGGCGGCCACGTTGCCCTGTCCGACCGCGAGGTGGAGGGCCTCGAGATCGACGTAGTTCAGGCTCTCGATGGTCTGGGTCAGGGCGTCGGAGGCGAGGACCTCGGCGAGCGGGAGCCCGGCGAGCCGCAGTGCCTTCTCGATCTCCTCCCGACCCCGGTCGGCGACGTCACCACGGTCCTGCTGCGCGAACCACTGCTTGATCGCCCCCGTGGCCTTCGGCGATGCGACGGTCGTGAGCCACTCACGCGACGGTCCGGCGCTCGACGCGCTCGACGCGAAGATCTCCACGGTCTCACCCGAACGGAGGGTGGCGTCGAGGGACACGAGCCGACCGTCGACCTTCGCACCGATGCAGGCGTGGCCGAGTTCGGTGTGGATCGCATAGGCGAAGTCCACCGGTGTCGACGCCGCCGGCAGCGAGACGACCTTCCCCTTCGGGGTGAACACGACGATCTCGTCCTGTTCGAGGTCGACCTTGAGGTTCGCCATGAACTCGGTCGGGTCGTCGAACTCGCCCTGCAGGTCGACGATCCGGTCGAGCCACTCGTAATCGTGGGGCTGGGCCTTGTACCGCCAGTGCGCGGCGACGCCGTACTCGGCGCGGAGGTTCATCTCCCGGGTGCGGATCTGCACCTCGAGGAGCTTGCCCCGCGGCCCCACCACCGTCGTGTGCAACGACTGGTAGTTGTTGAACTTCGGCATCGCGATGAAGTCCTTGAAGCGACCCTGCACCGGCCGCCATGCGGCGTGGATCGACCCGATCGCCGCATAGCAGTCGTTGACGCTGTCGACGATCACCCGGATCCCGACGAGGTCGAAGATCTCCTCGAACTCCCGCCCCTTGAGGACCATCTTCTCGTAGATGCTCCACAGGTGCTTCGGCCGTCCCCGGACCTCGGCCTCGATCCCGAGCCGCCCGAGACGGGCGGCGACCTCGTCGACGACCTCGCCGACGTAGGCCTCACGCTCGGGGGTCCGACTGCGGACCATCTGGTCGATCTCGGCGTACCGCCGCGGGTGCAGGGCGGCGAACGCCAGGTCCTCGAGCTGCTGGCGTACGTCGGCCATACCGAGCCGGTTGGCGAGCGGCGCGTACACTTCGAGGGTCTCCCGGGCGATCCGCAGCTGCGCCTCCGTCGACATCGCGGCGAGGGTCCGCATGTTGTGCAGCCGGTCGGCGAGCTTGATGATGAGCACCCGCAGGTCGTTCGCCATCGCGACGAAGAGCTTCCGCATCGTGGCGGCCTGCTGAGCCTCGCGGGAGTCGAAGTGGATGCGGTCGAGCTTCGTGACCCCGTCGACGATGGCGGCGACCTCGCCACCGAAGTCGGTCTCGAGGAACTCGAGCGTGACCGCAGTGTCCTCGACGACGTCGTGGAGCAGCGCAGCGGCGATCGTCACCGAATCGGCGGTCTGCTGGCCGACGATCGAGGCGACCGCGAACGGGTGACTGATGTACGCCTCGCCCGACTTTCGGGTCTGCCCCTCGTGCAGTTCGGCGGCGAGACGCCAGGCCCGACGCACGAGGTCGGACTGTGCCCGACCCGCACCCTCGCGCAACAGCCGGACGAGCGCCTCGGCCTCACCCTCGGGTGATCCCGGCCCGTCCCCCTGCCATGGGAGCGTCCGCTCGACGACGGTCATCGCACCACCCCTCAGTACCGCAGCAGGGAGACCACCGGGCGATCGCCGAGACGCGCTCGCCCGGCGAGAACCTCGAGTTCGATCAGGACACCGACCGCCACGACGGCGGCCCCGGTGCGGTCGACCAGCTCGGTCGCCGCAACTGCCGTCCCACCGGTAGCCAGCACGTCGTCGACCACGACGACCCGGTCGCCCGGGCCGAACGCGTCGACGTGGATCTCGAGCCCATCGGAGCCGTACTCGAGGTCGTAGCCGACCGCTGTGGTCGTGTGCGGCAGCTTGCCCGGCTTACGGACCGGCACGAAACCGGCGCCGAGCCGGTAGGCCACCGGCGCCCCGAGCACGAAACCACGCGCCTCGATGCCCACGACGTGCGTGGCGTCGAACGGTGCGAGGGCAACGGCGAGGACGTCCACGGTGTGCTGCCATGCCGCTCCGTCACCGAGGAGGGGGGTGATGTCCTTGAACAGGATCCCGGGCGTCGGGAAGTCCGGGACGTCCCGGATCAGGCCGGCGACCGCAGGGTCGAGTGCGAACACGTGCTCACCGTACCGCGCCGGCGGCCGGAACCCGTTCCGTCAGCGACGCCGCTTGCGGCGGGGGCGGGGCGGATGATTCGCCGAGAACGTCACCGTGCCGGTCCCGGCCGACTTCGCACGACCGGCGGCGCCCGAGGTGCCGTCGGCATCGGCGCCGGCGCGCCGCTCGGCGGAGCCGAGCTTGGCGCGCAACGCACGGTTCGCAGCCGTGCGCTCGTTCAGCCACACGGTGATCGGGGTGGCGAGGAACAGCGAGGAGTACGCGCCGACGGCGAGACCGATGAGCAACGCCACCGCGAACTCCTGCAGGGTCGTCGCGCCGAGCACCCAGGCACCGATGACGAGCAGCGCGGTGAGCGGCAGCATCGTCGTGAGCGACGTGTTGATCGCCCGCAGGAGACTCTGGTTCGACGACAGCGACGCCATCTCGGCGTAGGTGACCCGACCGGCGATGCTCACCATCGGGGTGTTCTCACGCATCCGCGAGAACACGACGACGGTGTCGTAGAGCGAGAACCCGAGGATCGTGAGGAACGCGATGACGGTCGCCGGGGTGACCTCGATGCCGGCGAGGGCGTAGACGCCGACGCTGATAACCACGTCGTGCGCGACGGCCACGACCGCCCCGGCCGCCATCCGCCAGTCGCGGAGCACGATCGTGATGTAGACGGCGATGGCGACGAGGAACAGCACGAGCGCACGGAGCGCCTTCGCCGAGACCTCGTCACCCCAGGAGGGGCCGACCACGGCGACCGCGACCTCCTCGACGTCGACTCCGGCGAGATCGGCGAGGGCACTGCGGGCGGCGGCGACCTGCGTCTCGTCCGCGGTGCCGGCCTGCACCTGCAGGGTGTCCTGGCCGACGAGCTGGATCCGCGCCGAGTCGAGACCGGCGGGACGCAGCGCGTCGCGGACGGTGGCGACCTCGACGCCGGTGGCGGGGACGGTCCAGGACGTGCCGCCCTCGAACTCGAAGCCGAGGTCGAGCCCCCGGACGAGGAGACCGCCGACCGAGATCAGCACGGCGACCACCGAGACGACGACGGTCACCCGCCAGATGCGGACGAAGTCGAACGCCGCACGACCGGTGTAGAGACGGACCAGGGCGCTCACGCCGACACCTCCCGGCTGCGACGATCCATCGCGATCCCGAGCAGCCCGGGGCGGCGGCCCACGAGGTCGGACCGGGTGAGCAGGGCGACCGTCGGCCGCATGAAGAACCAGCTCGCCACGAGGTCGAGGACCGTCGAGAGACCGAGGTAGAAGGCGAAACCACGCACCGGACCGACCGTGAGCCAGTAGAGCAACCCGGCGCCGATGAGGGAGACGATGTCGGCCCGCACGATGGTCCGGAACGCCGTACGGAAGGCCCGCTCACCCGCCGAGTGCACGCTGCGACCTCCGACGAGGTCGTCCTTCAGCTGCTCGGCGTACACGATGTTCGAGTCGACCGAGACGCCGATCGACACGATGATGCCGGTGACCCCGGCGAGCGTGAGTGCCAGGCCACGGGTCTCGCCGAGCCACGAGATCGTCGACCAGAGCAGGCCGAAACTGAGGGCCAGCGAACCGAGGGCCACGAGCGCGAGGAGCCGGTACAGCACCAGCAGATACGCCGCCACCAGCACCAGACCGGCGACACCGGCGATCACGCCGGCACGCAGCGCGTCGCGGCCGATCGTCGCGGACACCTGCTTGGACTCCTGGCGTTCGAACTCGACGGGCAGCGCGCCGTACCGGAGCACCCGGGCGAGGTCCTGTGCCTCGGCCTGGGTGAACTGACCGCTGATCGTCGCCTCGGTCGTGTCCGCGAAGGTGTCCTGCACGACGGGAGCGGAGAGCACCCGGCCGTCGAGCACGATCGCCAGCTGCCGCTGCGGGCAGGTCGTCGGATCGCCGGAGAAGCAGAGGGTGGCGGCGGAACGCCACCGGTCGATGTTGTCGGGACCATCGGCGAACGCGATCTGCACGTACCACTCGCCGGTGTCGGGTCGGACGGAGGCGACGATGTCGGCGGGGTCGGAGCTCAGCGCGTCACCCGTCACGAGGGCGGGGCCGAGCTGGTACCGGATCGACTCCTTCCCCGTCTCGGCGTCGAACTGCGGGAGGTTCACACTGGCGTCCGCGACGTCGTCCTCACGCGAGGTGAGCGGGTAGACGAGGTCCGCGATCGGCGTGCCGGCAGGGACGGTCGACGACGTCGTCGTCGAGACAGCCACGGTCGTCGTCGCAGCGGTATCACCCGCGGCAGGCGCCGTCGTCGAGGTCGTCGTCGTGGTCGACGGATCGGGTTCGCCCGTCACCGCACCGGCGGGGACGGCGGCGAGGACGGGCCGGAACCGGAGCTCGGCCGTCGTGCCGACGAGGTCGAGGGCGCGCTGTTGGTCCTTCACACCGGGCAGCTGCACGACGACCGTGTCCCCCTGGCGCGTGATGTCGGGCTCGGCGACCCCGAGTGAGTCGACCCGGTTGCGGATCACCTCGAGGGCCTGGTCGATCGCCGTGTCCTCGGCGGGAGCCGTCGGGGCGAGCACCACCGACACGCCGCCCTGTAGGTCGAGTCCGAGGAGCGGCCTCCAGCCTGCGGCGAGCACCGATCCGACCGCAACGGCGGTCAGGACGACGAACGTGACGAGGGTACCGACCCCGCTCCGGCGCACGCGGACCGCCGGTTACTCGGCGTCGCCGTCGGCGCTCGCGTCGCCCGTGTCCGCGGGCTGCGCCGTCGCGTCCGCCTCGGTCTCTGCGACCCGGTACACCCGGTCGGCGATCGCCCCACGGGTGATCCGGACCTCGACGTCGGGGGCGATCTCGACGTAGACGTCGTCGCCCTTCACCTCGGTGACGCCGCCGTAGATCCCCCCGGTGGTCACGATCTCGTCACCGACCGTGATGCTCGCGAGCAGCTCGGCGCGTGCCTTCTGCTTCTTCTTCTGCGGAAGGATGAGGAACGCGTACATCACTGCGAGGAGGAGCAGCGGGAAGACGAGTTGAGCCATGGAGCCGCGAGGCTAGTCGGCATCCCCCCAGACACCGAGGACCTCGGTCCGCAGCGCCTCGAACGTGCCGTCGACGATCGAGGCCCGGATCCGGTCGAGCAGCGAGGCCAGCCAGGCGAGGTTGTGGAGGGTCACGATCCGCATCGCGGTGATCTCGTGCACGCTGAAGAGGTGCCGGAGGTAGGCGCGCGAGTAGCGCCGGGTCGCGGGTAGGTCGACGACGGGGTCGAGCGGCCCGTCGTCGGTCGCGAACCGGGCGTTGCGGAGGTTCAGCCGACCCTCCGACGTGAGGACCGTGCCGTGGCGTGCGAGCCGGGTGGGCAGCACGCAGTCGAACAGGTCGATGCCGTTGGCCACGGCCTCGACGATCCGCGCCGGGTCGCCGACACCCATCAGGTAGCGGGGTCGGTCGGCGGGCAGCAGGGGTGTCGCTGCGGCGATGGCAGGGATCATCTCGGCCCGGGACTCGCCGACCGACAGGCCGCCGAGCGCGTAACCGTCGAAGCCGATGTCGACGATCGCCCGTGCCGACGCGGCGCGCAGCGACGGGTCGACCCCACCCTGCACGATGCCGAACTGCTCGAGCCGAGACGGCCGGAAGACGTCGTCACCGACGAAGGACGGCGCCGCCCGCAGGAACGCCGCCCGCGCACGTTCGGCCCAACGGTGCGTGCGTTCGGTGGCGGCCCGGACCTCCTCGATCGGGGCGGGCAGACCCGGGCACACGTCGAGCGCCATCTGCACGTCCGCGCCGAGCTTGCACTGGATGAGCGCTGCGGACTCCGGGGTGAGCCGGTGCCGCGACCCGTCGTAGGTCGAGGCGAACGTCGCGCCGTCCTCGTCGAGGGTCGGACCGAGCGAGAAGACCTGGTACCCGCCCGAGTCCGTGAGCAGGTGCCCGCGCCAGTCCATGAAACGGTGCAGTCCGCCACGAGCCTCGACGGCGTCGGCCCCGGGCCGCAGCATCAGGTGGTAGGTGTTCGCGAGCACCACGGGCGGCCCGAGGAGCTCGAGGTCGGTCGTGTCGAGGGTCCGCACCGCGCCACGCGTCCCGACCGGCATGAACACCGGGGTACGGATCTCGCCACGGGCGGTCCGGATCGTCCCCACCCGGGCGGCCCCGGCCGTCGCCTCAACGTCGATGTGCACGGTGCACCAGCATGGCGTCGCCGAAGGACAGGAACCGGTACCCGTGCTCGAGCGCCTCGGCGTACATCGACCGCCACCGTGGGCCGACGAACGCGCCGAGGAGCACGAGGAGCGACGACCGGGGGACGTGGAAGTTCGTGAGGAGCCGGTCGACGACCCGGAACTCATGGTCACCGTGGATGAACAACTCGGTCCGCCCGGACGCCTCTCCCGTCGTCGCCCACGATTCGAGCGCCCGCACGACGGTGGTGCCGATCGCCACGACCTGACCACCCCCAGCGCGGGTCCGGGCTACCGCCGCCTGCACGTCGTCCGGTACGACGTACCGCTCCGCGTGCATGCGGTGGTCCTCGACCCGGTCGGCGGTGATCGGCCGGAACGTGCCGAGGCCGACGACGAGCTCGACGCTGCCGATCTCGACGCCACGCCGGGCGAGTCCGTCGAGCACCGTCGGCGTGAGATGCAGCCCGGCGGTCGGTGCAGCGACCGAACCGGGACGTCGGGCGTAGACCGTCTGGTACCGCTCGGCGTCGGCGAGCGGTGCGCTGATGTACGGCGGGAGGGGCACTTCACCGAGCCGACCGAGGACGACGTCGACCGGCTCGTCGCCGTCGAAGGTGATCGACCAGCGCCCCTCACCGATCGCCTCGCCCACCCGCACGACGGGCGGACCGACGGTGCCGTCGGCCTCCGCCACGTGGAGTTCCTCGCCACTGCGAACACGACGGCTCGGGCGGACGAGCGCCTCCCAGGAGCGTCCCCCGAACTCCTCGAGGAGCAACAGTTCGACGGCCGCGCCGGTGGCCCGGCGCAGGTGGAGACGTGCCGGGATGACTCGGGTGTCGTTCACCACGACGAGATCACCGGGCCCGACGAGGTCGACGAGGTCGACGACCCGGTGGTGCCGCACCGGGGCGTCGGGGCCGTTGTCCACGAGCAACCTCGCTGCATGGCGTGGTTCGACGGGCACCTGGGCGATGCGCGCCTCGGGCAGCTCGTAGTCGTAGTCGGCGACGTCCATGCGATCTCAGTCGAACAGCGTGGAGTCGCTACCGGGGGCCGGCACGGTCGGCGCGGCGAGGCCGATGTGCTCCCATGCCGCAGGCGTCGCCACGCGCCCCCGCGGCGTCCGGGTGAGCAGACCCTGCTGGATGAGGAACGGCTCGTGCACGTCCTCGACGGTCTCGGTCGGTTCCGCCACCGCGATCGCGAGGGTGGAGAGCCCCACCGGGCCGCCGCCGAAGCGGCGGCACAGCGCGTCGAGGATGGCCCGGTCGATCTTGTCGAGGCCGAGTTCGTCGACACCGAACAGCGCCAGACCACCGCGCGCCGCAGCGAGGTCGATCCGCCCAGCGGCGCGGACCTCGGCGAAGTCACGGACCCGGCGGAGGAGGCGGTTCGCAATCCGGGGCGTGCCCCGGGACCGGCGGGCGATCTCGTCCGCCCCGGCGTCGTCGATCCCGACCGCGAGGATGTCCGCCGAGCGGCGCACGATCGCGGCGAGATCGTCGGGTGCGTAGAACTCGAGCCGGGCGACGTGGCCGAACCGGTCGCGCAGCGGTCCGGTGATGAGCCCGGTGCGCGTGGTCGCGCCGATGAGCGTGAAGCGCGGGAGGTCGAGACGGAGCGTCCGCGCCGCAGGGCCCTTGCCGAGGACGATGTCGAGCTGGAAGTCCTCCATCGCCGGATAGAGGACCTCTTCGACAGGTCGGGCGAGACGGTGGATCTCGTCGATGAAGAGGACGTCGCCCTCCTCGAGACGGCTGAGGACCGCGGCGACGTCGCCGGCACGCTCGAACGCCGGGCCCGACGTCACGTGCAGGGTCGCGCCGACCTCGGTCGCCACGATCCCGGCGAGCGTCGTCTTGCCGAGGCCCGGCGGGCCGGCGAACAGCAGGTGGTCGACCGGCTGCCCGCGGCGCGCAGCGGCCTCGAGCATGACGGCGAGGTGTTCGCGCAACTCGGGCTGGCCGACGAA
>CAYVOK010000005.1:83254-135617 GCA_964453335.1 uncultured Acidimicrobiaceae bacterium | reverse complement strand
GCACAACAGTAGTTGTAGTTGTAGTAGTTACTGGCACAACAGTAGTTGTAGTTGTAGTAGTTACTGGCACAACAGTAGTTGTAGTTGTAGTAGTTACTGGCACAACAGTAGTTGTAGTTGTAGTAGTTACTGGCACAACAGTAGTTGTAGTTGTAGTAGTTACTGGCACAACAGTAGTTGTAGTTGTAGTAGTTACTGGCACAACAGTAGTTGTAGTTGTTGTGGTTCCTGGCACAACAGTAGTAGTAGTTGTTGTTGTTGTTGAAAATGGACTTGTTGTAGTTGTTGTAGTGCTAGTTGTAGGCAGCGGTGTTGTAGTTGTTGGCCCATAATTATTTATAATACCATAAGTTGGATTATATGTGCTACCATAATAACTAAAAATAAATGTTTGTCCATCATAAACAGCGTCATGACTCATATCTAGAGCTAAAGTACCGCCGATCCAGACAGAAGTATTACTAGTTACTCCGGTTGTTGTATTAATTGGAGTGTACAAGATTTGATTGCCTGCATTTCCTGTTACAGTAATATTTCCTGCAATAGTTTGAGGCACTCCTGTCTGAGAAATAGTTGCAACTGTTAGTGCTGGAGTTGTTGTCGTTACAGGAAGTGTGAAACTATTTGTTACTCCAAAAATACAATTATATGTTATTCCAGCATAAACATATGTAAATGGCTGTCCATTGTAAACAGCATCCGTGCTTGCAGAAAGTACAGTTGTGCCACCAATAATTACTGTAGTTGTAGAAGGAGTTCCTGTGGTAGTTGCTATAGGAGTATAGTTTACAGTTGTTCCTGCTAAACCAGTAAATGTTACATTGCCAGGAGCAGCGGTTGGGGTTCCTGTGCTTGTTATGTCAAAAGATATTGGAGCATAAGCAAAATTGTTAACAATTCCAAAAGTAGGAGTATAAATTGCTCCATAATAATCAAATGTAAATGTGTTGCCATCATAAGAAGAATCGTTAGTCATAGAAAGAACTTGTGTTCCTCCTATATTTACAATAGTTGTAGATGTAGTACCTAATAATACAGCATTTGGTGTATACGAAATTGTATTTCCAGCTTGACCTGTTGCTGTTATGCCACCAGGTAGAGTTTGTGGAACTCCGGTGCTGCTTAAAGTATTAGATATTATTGGTCCTGCAAATGTATTGGAAGAACCAAATGTGCATGTATATGACACCCCGAAATAATCAAATACAAAAGTTTGACCATTATAAATTGCATCATGATTTAGTTCAAGAACTTTAGTTCCATTAATATAAACAGAAGTCGTTACAGGCACTCCAGTTGTCGTGTTATTTGCAGCATACTGTAATGTATTAGTTGCAATTCCAGTAGCAGTAATATTACCCGGAATAGATTGTGGAACTCCAGTCGCCAAAATTGTAACAAATGCAGGGGCTGGAGTTGTAGTTGTCGGGTAGAAATTGTTTACTATTCCAAAGGTACCTGTAAAAGTACTGCCTAAGTATTCATAAGTAAATAGTTGTCCATTATAAATTGCATCATGTGTTATGGTAGCTACAGGAACTCCTGCAACTAAAATTGTCGTAGAAGCTGGAGTGCCTAGGGTATCAGTAGTTGCTGGATATGTTAATATGCTGCCTGCAGGCCCTGTAACAGTCAAATTACCCGGGGCTGGAACAGGCACTCCTGTTGATGGAATTACAAATACGGTCAAAGGCTGAGGTGTTGTCGTTGTAACTATTCCAAATGTATTTGCAGATCCAAATATTCCTGTATAAGTTATACCATTGTGTACGTAAATAAAAGGCTGACCATTGTAAGAACTTGAATGGTTTAATGTAAGAACTGTATTTCCAAGTATTGTTACTGTCGTTGTAGCATCGGTTCCACTTACAAAATTTGTTGTATAAGTTAAAGTATCCCCAGCATATCCAATACCTATTACGCCGCCTGGCAAAGCTGTTTGTACATTTGTTTGTTCAATTTTAGCTGGAGTTCTAGTTACAGGTGTTGAAACAACTTTTATAGCAAATGGCCTGCTATCTATGATCGGTGGTAAAGAGCTATCGCTTACTCTTGCAGCAAATACATAAAGTCCAGCATATTCTGGTGTACCAAAAACTGTACCTGTATCTTCATCAAAATAAAGCCCTATAGGCAATTGCCCAGATGAAATAGCCCACTTTAATGGCTCCGTCATGTTGTTGGTAGTTAAATTTTCAGAATAATAAACAGATTTGCAACCCCAAGGAAGAACATTATTTTTTATTATGCTATTAGTTGGAAAATCAACAACTGTTCCAAAATAATCTACTTCTAATATTCTGTCTTTTGGATCTGTTTCTAAAATATATTTGGTATAAACATCTAAAGCTTGAGCGCCATATAAATGAAATCTTTCTCCGTGATGCAAAGCATAAGGAACATAATCTACCCATACAGTTGCTTGTTGCAACTGATACCAAGTATCCTCTCTATCCGTTCCCGGCAAAGGATAATTATAGAGGTTTGTAAAAACTGGTTTTACACGGAATGTGATTTGGGGGTATTCGCCTGTCATAATAAGTATTTATTAAAAATCAAAAAAAAATTCCCAGCCTAAACTGGGAATTAAAAAAATAATAATATTTTAGGATATTAGTAGCAAATTACAACATATCCATTGACACCCCAAGGAGCAGCACCGCTATTGTGGAATGCATGTCCACTATTCGCATCACCAGAATAGCTTGAGCCTCCTCCAGCGGGAATTATACTATTAGTTGTGACCCAATTGGTAGGATAGGGTTGCGATCCGCAACCACCATAATTGCCAGAACCAGCACAAACCATAGTAGCACCTGCACCTCCGTAGTATCCAGCACCACCGCTTCCTCCTGTCATCCATAGCTGTCCCGCAGGTGCCAAACCATCATTATATGTGCTATATCCAATTCCTGTTCCTCCTGTTAATGCCCCGCCGCTACCGCCAGCTATAGTACCGGCTGTCCCAGAACCACCGGCGGTTAAAGTTCCGCCATTTCTTAAACTTGTATTTAAACAAGAAAGAAGAGGACCATTAATTGGTCTACCAGACCCGCCAGTCCCACTTCCCGCAGCGCCATATCCACCCTCAAGATAATTCTGAGTAATACTATAAGCGGTACAGGCATATATTCTAATCCTTTGTGGTCCTCCAGCACCGCCAGCTACTAATAAAGCATTTGCTTGACTAACGCTATTTGCAAATATACCTGCTAGTCCTCCGCCGAAAGCGCCAGCAGTTGTTGTGACCGGTGTATTAACCGCATTAGAAAAACTTCCAGCATATCCATATGGTGCGGTTGTACCAGAAGACCAATCTCCTGATTTACCAACAACAATTCTATATGTTGTTCCGGGTGTAACTGTTAATTTTCCTGTTATAGAGCCTCCAGAGCCAGTTCTAATAGTTCCTAAATTAGTATTTACTGCACCTCCCATAGCCCCAATAGCAGTAGCATAAATAGTAGTAACTCCAGCGGGACATGTCCATGTTTGGTCTGCTCCAGTATAACTATATGTATTTCTTGTAGTTAAAACAGGATAATTTGCTATTGCTTTCCATGAATTATAGTCGGCTAATATTTCAGCATCTGTTCTAACAACTCCATACCATGCTCTAAATTTTGCTAAATGACATGCAGTGGTTCCTAGTGTTAAGTATCCTCCAGAAGTATCAAAACCGGAATTAGTAGCAGTACTAACCAAGGCACCATCTACATAAAGTTTGGTAGTTGTTCCAGTATTTGTAACAGTAAATTGATGGAACATCCAGTCGCTATATTTGCTTGCTGGAGTAATAAGAGTTATTCCATTTAATGTAACTACTAACTGATCGTAATTTAGTTTTAGGCTAAGAGGTCCTACACTAGCAAGTATTTCAACAACATTTGAAGGTTTTAATCTTGCCCAAAGTTCAAAAGATTGATCTCTTGTGTCATCGCTATAGTAAATTGCTTTTGTACCTTGCATATATAAATATTCGCCTACTGTTCCATAGTAGCAATTAGATGAGTTGGATAACCAAGCATCAGAGGATGTTTCTGCAAAATATCCTGAATTTTCATTTCTGAATACAAATCCATATGACTTGTCTAAATCAGAAATAGTAGCATTATTGCCTATACCAGAAGCATCTGTCCAAGTAGTGCCACTAACATAATTTCTTGGATCCCAATCAGCAATCAATCCAAACGCACTAAGAGATACTAATGCTCCTGCTGCTCCTCTTTGATAACCTTGGTAAGCCGAACTCCAAGTTTTATTTAGACCAGATGGAACAGAATTGCCTCCCAGAGGAGAAAGTAGATTGGCAACATTTGAAATTTGATAAAGTGCTCCATCTGTTCCACTACCCCAGTTCCATAAGTTTTGAGGATTAGTGCTATTTAATCCAACACTTGAAAGAAATTTTGCATCAAATCCATTTAGGTTTGTTGCCCAAGATGTTGTTCCAAGCAATTGAACTGGAGAACTTCTGTTTGTATACGATGCTGTAACACTAGTTTGATTATAAACAGTTCCGCTGTAGTTGTAATCTCCCCAGCCCCATAAAGTTCCATTAGTTTTTAAACCTAGTGAAAATCCAAGCCCTGCTTTGACAAATTTGTAACCTGTGCCCAAAACTTGCACAGGAGAACTTCTATGTAATATAGAATTGTCTCCTAGCTGTCCGGTTGAGTTTGCACCCCATGCCCAAGCAGTTCCATCTGATTTGACAGCAATTGTATGTGTTTGAAATGGAGAAGTATTTGAGCCACTAACAGATACTTGAACCCAGTTTGTTCCTCCTCCTAAAACTTGAACAGGAGAGCTTCTTGTTATTGTTGAGTTGTCGCCAATTTGTCCAATAGCATTGTAGCCCCATGTCCACAAAGTTCCGTCTTTCTTAATAGCCGCAACATGTCTAGCAGCATCTAAGTGTGATATATTTCCAGACCAGCTATAATCTAATCCAACTCTGTAAGGATAGTATTGATCTCCAGCATTTACATTTGTTCCAAGGCATCCATCAACTTGCTTCCCCCAAGACCATAAAGTTCCATCATTTTTTACTCCAAGACTGAATTGTCCTCCTGCTACTGAATTTCCCCAAATTCCAGCAACTTGAACTGGAGAACTTCTATAAATAAGCGTTCCATCTCCTAGTTGTCCATGTTGATTGTTTCCACATGACCAAATAGTACCGTCAAATTTTGTAATTATTGTATGATTACTAGAAGATGAGTAATTTAATACTCTTCCTGAATTCCATTCCAAATCTGTTCCTAGCTGAACGCCTCTGCTTCTATGAACTGTATTTCCAATTCCTAAACAGCCATCTGTATTATTGCCCCAAACAAAAAAGCCTTGTTCTGGAACAGGAGTTGTGGATGTTGTGGTTGTGCTTGTTGTTGTAGTTTGAACTACATAAGGAGGCACAGTTCCAAGTGCGTAGAAAGACCCAGCAAACGCTGTATTAAATTTTGTAAAAGATAAATTATTAATGCTAGAACCAGATACTTGTACTGGGCTACTTATATTTTGATTTGTATTTACATTACCATTCCATACTTGTGCTCCCCAAAACCAAAATGTATTATCTGATTTTTTTGCAATTGCTGTAAGTCTTCTCGTTTCTACATCTGTATATCCTGTTCCAAATACTTGCATAGGAGTGCTTGTTGAAATTGCAGAATTGTTTCCGCTTAAACCACCATTATTTGATCCCCATGACCATAATGTTCCATCTGTTTTAAGTGCGATTGCCCCGCCAGCATAAATTGCAGATACTTTACTCCAATCTGTGGCTGTGCCCAATTGCAGCATTGAGCTTCTGCCAGGACTAACAGTTACTGAGCCAAATCCATTTCCCCATGCGAAATTATAACCACTACCCCATACCCAAAGAGTTCCATCGCTCTTTATGCCATAAGAAGTGAAATAATCGGTTGCTATATTTACCCATGTTCCTGTATTTGATATAAGAACTGGACTACTTCTATGAATAGTATTATTTGTACCTAATTGTCCTGCTTCATTTCTGCCCCATCCCCACAAGCTTCCATCAGTTTTTATACCAAGAGTGCAAGTATAACCATTTGAAATTTTAGACCACACACCAGAAGCAGAGAAAAATACTGGGCTACTTCTGTTTATAAGATTTGATAATCCTAGTTGACCCTCTATATTTCTACCCCAACACCAAATCGTTCCATCTGTTTTTTGAGCAAATACAGAAAACGATGATGACAAAACATTTGAATATCCTGTTCCTATGGTAAAAACTGGATAGCTTACAGGAAGGATAGACTGATTACCAATTAATCCATAAGCATTGTATCCCCATGATAGTAAGTTTCCATTTGAATCTACACCATAATTAACAAGTTGGGTTCCCATCTTACACACCACCTATATTTGACCAAGTTGTATTATATTTAACTGGCACTGGGAGAGATCTGTTTACAGTAGT
The DNA here is from genome assembly GCA_964453335.1 of uncultured Acidimicrobiaceae bacterium. Lineage (GTDB taxonomy): Bacteria > Actinomycetota > Acidimicrobiia > Acidimicrobiales > CAIXPF01 > VGBO01. The sequence goes on along the minus strand of CAYVOK010000005.1, from coordinate 129,166 downwards.
TCCATCGCCAGCACCGCCATATGCATTATTTCCCCAGCCCCACAATATATTTTGACCTGCTGCGAAGGAGCATCCGTAGTAAATGGATATGCTGCCGTGTCCTGCGGTGTTCTTAATTGATGGATATACGATTGATGATCCAACTGTGTAGCTGGAACCACCGCCACCACCACCAGTTGCGTCACCACCAGAAGCGCCACCACCACCACCGTAGTAACCAGCGCCACCGCCAGCGCCTTGGTTTTGGCTACTCGTTCCAATTGCGCCAGCGCCACCATTTAGATAAGAACCCTGTTGAGCTAATCTAGTATATCCATCAAAGTTAGAACCAGAGTTTCCGGGTTGATTTTGTAATGCGCCATATCCGGCATTTGCTCCGAAGCTGCCGTTGTATTCTCCACCGTTGCCTCCGTTTGGAGAACCGCCATCACCACCACCGGTGTTGCTAGCTCTACCGTTGGCACCACCACCACCAGCAGCAATTGCTAATACTTGATTTGCCAACAGATCAGCGCCTGTAAATATGCCAGATAGACCACCGCCTGCACCACCTGCTGTTCCAGCTCCGATAGCAGCGCATCCAGCACCACCAAATCCATAAACTGCTGTAGAACCTGTTGGATTTCCGCCTACTACCAAATAAAGAACTTGTCCGGGTGTAACAGGAAGCGTGGTATTAAGTATTGCTCCAGCGCCGCCATTAACAGACCCTGAATTTCCACCCTTAGCACCTATAATAACCGCTTCGATACTATAGACACCTGAAGGAACTGTCCATGTTTGTAGTGATCCTGTATAAGCAAACTTCACACAATTTAATGTGGCAAATTGATTGTTATACAATGTTGTTACATCTGTTCCTGTTAGTGCAGTAGGATAAACTGAGATATGAGCCATATCTCCATTAAAGTATCCATCCCCACCATTTGTCCATCCGCTTAATTTGTATCCACCTATTCTCCACCATCCATTTGAGTTTTCTCCATTTGCTGGAGTTGTGCTAGAAGCAACTTGCACACCATCAACATATAGTTTCATATCATTTGGACTGAATGTTCCAACAATATGGTGCCAATTTCCATCTGTTACGGCAAATGTACCAGGTAAGTTAACCGCTGTGCCTGGATTTACGCCAAAGTAAGGCAGACCGTTAGTTCCAACCCACAACTGTCTATCATAGCTTGTACTGCCAGTACCAGTTTGGTTATTTTCTCTTCCTATAATCTTTCTACCAGCGGTGTTGGTTGTTCTAATCCAAACAGATAGAGTAAATAAGTTAATATCAGCAACATAATGAATCCACTTGGTTGTTATTTCATACGCACTAAATTTAAAGTATCCAGGGCATCCATTAATATACATTTCTGAAGTTGTTAGCGTCCCTGTATTTTCTCTGTCGCTTTCATCTGTTACTGTAACTCCGTCTACATTTGCAGCATTTCCAGAATAGTATAGATAATAGGTCGGTATTTTACGCAATGCAATTGGGTTGTAGGTTCCAGTACCAACTGGATTTGTTCCATAGGTTGCAACTCCTAATTTATACCATAAATTATCTAAAAGTGTTGTTTGAACAGGAGAACTTCTATGTATTTTAGTATTATTTCCTAGTTGTCCACTAGTATTGTTACCCCAAGTCCATAAAGTTCCATCAGTTTTTATTCCAGCAGCCGTAAATCCGGCAACAACTGATGTAGACCATTGTCCGCCACTTACAATCTGAATTGGAGAGCTTATGTAAAGGGAAGATCCACTTCTATTATTTCCTAAATTTCCAAATTCACCCCATCCCCAAGACCACAATGTTCCATCTGTTTTTATTGCATTGAATGTCTGGGATCCTCCATATACTCTGCTCCATGTGCCGCCAGTAAGGATTTGAACAGGAGAACTTCTATTTATATTTGTTCCGTCTCCAAGTGCTCCAACAGGATAGTTTTGTCCCCACAACCATAAAGTTCCGTCTGTCTTAATTGCTGCTGTTGTAACATCACCACAAGATATATAAGACCAAGTACCTCCAACTACTGTTTGAACTGGAGAGCTTCTATGAATTGTTGTGTTATCTCCTAAATTACCATCAGTATTGCCTCCCCATAACCATAAAGTTGCATCTTTCTTAATCCCAGCAAAATGTGCGGCTCCAGCAGAAATATTTGACCAATTTGTTTCTGTTCCAATTTGAATAGGAGAACTTATATCAACTGTTCCATATGATAGTCTTGATTGGTAGTTAGATCCCCATCCCCATAGTGTTCCATCTGATTTTATTGCAAATACAGTACTTCCGCCTACAACAACTTTAGACCAGTTGGTTCCACCAGCTACTGTTTGAACAGGACTGGATCTATGTAGTGTAGAATTATTTCCTAATGCTCCTGAATAGTTTAATCCCCACAACCACAATGTTCCATCGGATTTAATTCCACCATTTACTCCACCGCCAACACCTTCTATTGTTGAAACCCATGCTATTGATTTTGTAATTTCTTGTGTTGGAACAGATTTTGAAATTATTGTGCCATCACCTATTTGTCCTTGAATATTATATCCCATACTCCAAAGTCTTGAAGCATTAGGCGTTGTGCTAGTAGTGGTAGTGCTTGTTGATGTTGTAGTTGTAGAAGTTGTAGTTGTAGAAGTTGTAGTTGGCGCTGGCGTAGTAGTAGTGGTTGTAGTAGTTGTAGTGGTTGTAGTGGTTGTAGTGGTTGTAGTAGTGGTTGTAATTTCCAAATCTGAAATAGCAGCGACAGACAAGTATCCGCCAATGTCTAGCCATGTATAGTTAGTAGCGGCTGTTTGAACAGGCGAAGAAGTATTTGCGTTATTGTTAGTTCCCAAAGCTGCGCCATCTTCATTAACGCCCCATGTCCACATGGTTGCATTACTCTTAATTGCGCCTACAGTCTCTGCCCCTAGTGATACTGCTTTTGTCCAATTTGTATCTGTTCCAAATTGTACAGGGCTGCTTCTTAATACAACGGTATTGTTTATGTATAGTTTGCCAGTTCCCCACAATGTTCCATTGCTCTTAATACCAAGAATTCCATTTGATACGCCACCCTTGATCAAAGACCAAGATGTATCTGTTCCAACTTGTGTTGGAGAAGATCTGTCTTGAGTATCACCAAGTCCTAAGTCTCCATCAAGATTCCATCCCCATGCCCATAGCGTTCCATCATTCTTAATTGCAAATGAATTGTTTAAGTGACATGCTACTGCTTTCCAAGTTGTATCTAAGCCAACTTGTACTGGGCTTTGACGACTTCCTAATACACCTAGTCCTAACTGTCCAAATCCATTCAAGCCCCAAGACCATAGACTTCCATCAGTCTTAATTGCACATACATGGCTACCACCAGCAGAAATCTTAGACCATGTTGCATCTGGTCCAATTTGAATAGGACTGCTAGTTAATACATTGGTACATGTAGTGCCATATTGATAATCGCCGCAAGCCCATAGTGTGCCATTTAGTTGGATTCCAACCATGTAATTGAATCCAAACATAGCTTCTGACCACAAACCGGGCACTGAGGTTAAAGCTGTTGCATTTGTTGTAGAGCCTATTCCAAGTTGGCCCAAGTTGTTTCTACCCCAAACCCATAATGTATAGTTGTTCTTAATTACACCCATGTCATGATTTGACAAGCTTGGTATAACGCTTGACCATACTTTATTTGCATCAATTTGAACAGGAGAGCTTCTATGTACTGTAGTTCCATCTCCCAATGACCCGTTAGCTGCAGATCCCCATGTCCATAAAGCGCCGCCAGGTAGAGGAGCAGGAGTTGTTGTAGTAGTTGTTGTAGTTGTTGTAGTTGTAGTTGTTGTAGTGGTAGTTGTAGTTGTAGTTGTAGGCATAGGAGTGGTAGTTGGTAGCGGACCACTTCTAGTAGCTGCAAACATATTTGCACTTGCGCCTAGTTCTAACCAAAGAGTATCAGCAACAAGAGTCTGAATTGGAGAAGAATAATTTAAAATATTTAGTCTTCCTGCTGTTCCTGTTCCTCCATACCCCCAAGTCCATAATGTTCCATCGGACTTAATTGCTGCAAATCCTTGTAAGTTTCCTACTACTTTAGACCAATTAGTGCCACCAGCTATGGTTTGAATTGGAGAATTCTTATTTGTAGTTGTATTATCTCCCAACTGTCCATTTCCATTTCCGCCCCAAGTCCAAAGTGTTCCATCTGTTTTGATTGCTGCAAAACAATCATTTGAAGAAGTAACTTTAGACCAATTTGTGCCGCCAGCTACTGTTTGAACGGGTGAACTTCTGTGAATTAAGGTTCCATCTCCTAAAGCATTGCTGCTATTTGATCCCCATGTCCATAATGTACCATCAGACTTAATTGCGCTTGATGATCTATAAGACAGAGCAATATTATTCCATGTTCCAGGAATTTGAACTGGGCTACTTCTGTGTATTGTATCTCCCAATCCAAGATTTCCATAAGAATTATTACCCCACATCCATAGAGTTCCATCAGTCTTTGTTGCCATGCTACTAGCATTTCCAACTAATACATTTGCCCATGTTGTGTCTAAACCAAGTTGAGCTGGAGAGCTTGTTGCAATAATTCCATTGTTTCCTAATTGTCCATCAGAGTTAAATCCCCATGTCCAAATAGTTCCGTTTGTTTTTATTGCAGCAGCATGGTTAAGACCTGTTGATATTACACTCCAATCAGTTCCACCAGCTAATGTTTGTACCGGGCTGCTTCTGTGATTTACATCTCCAACGCCTAATAATCCTCCATTTGTACCAACTGTATTTGCTCCCCACATCCATAAGGTGCCGTCTGATTTAATGCCAGCAAATGTTCCTGTGTAGCCAGATTGATTCAAGTATTTCCAATATCCATTAGTCATTTCTTGAACTGGATAGCTTGTATTATTTGTATTATTAATACCTAATTCACCATATGCATTCCATCCCCATAAGAATAGATTGCCAGGAGCTGCGGTAGTTGTTGTAGATGTTGTAGTTGTGCTTGTTGTAGTTGTGCTTGTTGTAGTTGTGCTTGTTGTAGTAGTTGTAGTAGTTGTAGTAGTAGTTGTAGTAGTTGTAGTAGTTGTAGTGGGAGCTGGCGTAGTTGTTGTAGTTGTAGTTGTAGTGCTTGTTGGCATTACATCGGCAAATACAAATATATTTCCTTGTGTATTTCCTAGTTTTACCCAATGGTTTTCTGCAATCTTATCATAGACATAAATTTGAACAGGAGAACTTCTGTCTATGGAAGTATGATCTCCTAAACCTGAAGCATTGCTACCCCAAGCCCAAACAGTGCTATCAGATTTTATTGCTGCTGCTTTTCTATCAAATCCAGCTACGATATCAGACCATGAGTCGCTTCCAATTTGAGATGGAGAAATAGTATTTGTTGTAGAACCATTTCCAAGCTGTCCATAGCTATTGTTACCCCAAGACCACAAAGTATTATCAGATGCTATTGCTATAGTAAAGTTTAATGTAGGAGCAACTTTCTTCCATGTCTTGCCAATTCCAATTTGAATTGGAGAAGAAACACTAATTAAAGTATTGTTGCCTAATTGTCCATAACTATTATCGCCCCATGCCCATAGAGTTCCATCTGTCTTAATAGCCATTGTATTCTTATATCCAGCCGCTATGTCACTCCAATTAAGAGTTGCAGATACACTTTGTATTGGGCTTGATGCACTTATAATGCTATCTGTAGCAAGTTCTCCTGTTTGGTTGCGACCCCATAGCCACAAAGAACCATCTGTTTTTATTGCAGCAGAATGTCTATAACCTGCAGAAACTAAGCTCCAGGTTGTATCGATTCCTATTTGTATTGGAGAAATAATATCAGTTCCAGATTCATTGTTACCAGTCTGTCCGTAACCATTTGATCCCCATGACCACAAAGTGCCATCAGACTTTACAGCGAGTGTATGTCCATATCCACCAGATACTTTAGACCATGTGTTTCCGCCTAAAATAGTCTGGACTGGCGAGCTTCTACTGATTGTAGTATTATCGCCAAGTTGTCCATTATCATTTCTGCCCCACATGTATAAATTGCCTGCAACAGATATTGCAGCCATATGACTACCATTATTATTTTTAGAGGCGAATAACCATCCTGTTCCATCAGATGGCAAATAAGTTAGGCTATAAACATTTGATGTATTGCCTAAACCAGTTTCGCCAAACAAGGACTTGCCAGCTACAAACGCATAATATGGAGGTTCAGTAGTTGTTGTTGTGCTAGTAGTGGTAGTTGTAGTAGTACTGGTAGTTGAAGTAGTAGTTGTTGTCGTAGTTGGCGCAGGTGTTGTAGTAGTTGTAGTAGTAGTTGTTGTAGTTGTAGTTGTAGTTGTAGTTGTTGGAGCGGGTGTTGTAGTTGTTGTAGTAGTTGTTGGAGCGGGTGTTGTAGTTGTTGTAGTTGTTGTAGTTGTAGTAGTTGTAGTAGTTGTAGTTGTTGTAGTGCTGGTTGTAGTAGTTGTTGTTGTTGGAGATACACAAACTGGATAGTATGCAATATTATCTTGTCCACCCATGTATCCATGATATACGCATGCATAACTTAATAATGCATTTAATGGACCTGTTATTGTCAATGTAACAGTTCCAGAGTAGAAATTATAAGTATTTCCATCAGGAGCAGATCCAACAGCTTCTAAAGATGTACCAGTATAAGAAACATTTGGTTCAAAAGCATTTAAGAATGCGATGGGATGTGATACTGGAACATTCGTAAATGTATAAACTCCATCGTTGACACCAAAGTATGTATATAAACCTCCAAATGTGTATACGTTTGTTCCACTTGGAGCAGTAATTGTAACAGCTTCAGTTCCTGTTAGACATGTTGGTGGCAAAGTAGTTGTAGTAGTTGTAGTCGTAGTGCTAGTTGTTGTAGTAGTGCTTGTTGTTGTTGGAACTATAGTAGTAGTTGTTGTTGTTGTTGGAGCTACAGTTGTAGTTGTTGTAGTTGTTGGAACTATAGTAGTTGTTGTAGTAGTAGTTACTGGAGCAACGGTGGTAGTAGTTGTTGTTGTTGGAACTATTGTAGTAGTAGTTGTTGTAGTTGCAGGAGATACTGTAGTTGTTGTAGTAGATGTAGTTGGAGCAACTGTTGTAGTTGTTCCAGCAGATGGTGTTGTAGATGTTGTAGTCGTTGGCTGAGGCGGATAAGTATTTATTGATCCAAATGTAGGCGTATATAGAACACCATTATAAACAAAATCAAATGTTTGGCCATCATATACAGCATCGTGTGTTAAACTTAAAACTACTACACCACCAACAAGTACTGTTGTAGCCGATGAAACTCCAGTTGTTGTATTATTTGGCGGATATGACAAAGTGCTTCCAGCAATACCAGTAGCTGTTATTCCTCCTGGAATGGGCTGGGGCACATTAGTTTGTGCTATTGTTACCGAAGTTTGTGCTGGGGTTGTTGTAGTTGGAGGCGAAACAAAATTATTGGTAGTTCCAAAGGTGCCAGTGTAAGTAACACCATTATATTCATAATATAATGGATCGCCATTGTAAATGGCATCATGAGTTAATGTTGCTACTGTAACTCCATTTACAATTACTGTTGTAGAAGATGGAGTTCCAGTAGTTGTATTTGTTGGAGTGTATGTTAGAGCGCTTCCTGTTGTACCAGTCACGGTCACGTTTCCAGGAGCAGAAAGCGGAGTTCCAGTCGCAGTTATTGGGAAAGTTATTTGAGATGATGCCAAATTATTGGTTGTGCCAAATGTAGCTGTATAAGTAGCACCATAATAATCGAAAGTAAATGTTTGTCCATCATAAGCTGTGTCTTCAACTAGGCTTAATACTTGCACACCATCAATATTAACAATTGTATTGCTTGTAGTGCCATTTAGAATTGCATTTGGAGTATATGTTATAGAATTACCAGCTATGCCAGTAGCTACAATTCCTCCTGGTGCAGTTTCTGCTACCCCTGTAGCGCCTATTGTGTATGTTACATCTGGGCCAGTAAAGCTATTAGATGTTCCAAATGTGGGTGTATATGTAATACCAAAATAGTCAAAAGTAAATGTTTTTCCATTATAAATTGCATCATGTGATAAACTTAAAACAGTAGCGCCATTAATTGTTACTGTTGTAGAAGATGGAGTTCCAGTTGTATTTGTAGTTGGAGTGTATTCTAAAGTATTGGTTGCTATGCCAGTAGCAGTAATATTGCCGGGAATAGATTGTGGAACGCCTGTGTTTGCAATTGTTACTAATGAGGTGGCAGCATAGGTATTAATAATTCCAAATGTTGGATTGTATACGTTTCCACCATATTCAAAAACAAATTTTTGACCATTATAAACAGCATCATGGCTGAGATCGAGCACAACTGTGCTTCCGATTACAACAGTAGTATTAGAAGTGACCCCAGTAACAGTATTATTCGGGGTATATGTGAGGCTGTCTCCAGCTATTCCTATAGCTGTTATATTCCCAGGTATAGCTTGTGGGACTCCTGTTGCTGTTATGGTTGCTGTTGTCGGAAGTGGTGTGGTAGTAGTTGCAACTGCTGGGAAAGCATTTGCTGCTCCAAATGTTCCTGTGTAGGTAGTGCCGCCATAATTAAATGTGAAGGTTTGTCCGTTATAAACTGCATCTGTAGCTAATGTTAATACACTAACTCCACCAACTGTAACTGTTGTTGTTGATGGAGTTCCTGTTGTTGTATTATTTGGAGTATAAGTTATTGAATTTGTTGCTATGCCAGTAGCTGTTACATTTCCGGGCGCTGTTCCAGCAACTCCTGTAACTGGTATTACATAGGTAACTGGCTGGGCAGGTAAATTATTTGTTATTCCATAAGTAGCTGTATATGTTGCACCATAATAATCAAATGTAAATGTTTGACCATTATAAATTGCATCATGAGTTAAAGTTAATGCTGTTGCACCACCAATATTTACTACGGTTGTAGATGGAGTACCAATTGTTAAAGCTGATGGTGTATATGTAAAGGAATTTGTGGCGAATCCTGTAGCAGTTATATTGCCGGGGGCATTTTCTGGACTGGCTGTTGTTGATAATGTGTAACTTAGTTGTGGACCAGTGAATGAGTTGGTAGATCCAAATGTTGCTGTATATTGAATTCCGAAATAATCAAATGTAAATGTTTGTCCATCGTATACAGCATCGTGTGATAAAGAAAGGACCGTACTTCCGTTTATTGTTACTGTTGTTGTTGAAGGCACACCAGTTGTTGTATTAATTGGATCATAACTTAGTGAATTTGATGCTATTCCGGTAGCAACAATATTTCCAGGTATATTTTGAGCTACCCCAGTAGAATTAATAATTGCTGTAGGAACATTAGCAAAACTATTTGTTGTTCCCCAAACTGCTGTATATGGTTTTCCATTGTATGTGTATGTAAATGACTCACCATTATATGCAGCATCATGAGTTGCTGAAAATACTGTTACTCCACCTACTTTTATAGTAGTTGAAGATTCGCTAGTGATAGAATATTTAGGTGTGAAAGATATTGAGTCTGCGTAGCCGCCTTTAGCTACTACGCCCCCGCCAATTGAGTATGGAATCCCAGTCTTTTGAAATTCATATACTGTTGGAGTAATAATTCCCGCAGCAATTTTTATTAAATACGGTCTGCTGTCTATGGCTGGTGGTTTAGAACTGTCTGTAACATTAATTGTAAAACTATACAAATCTGCTACTACTGGGGTGCCATAAATTGTACCTGTAGATTCATCTAGGTACATTCCTAGAGGCAAAAATCCAGATGCGATAGACCATGTAAGCGGTGCTACCCCACCGCTTGTAGGAATTTTATAATTATAAGGCGTATTAGTTTTCCAGAAAGGAAGGGGTGTCTCAGAAATAATTCTCTCAGTTGTTGGCGATGCAATAGGATGGCCAAAATAAGTCCATTCTAAAATTCTATCTCTATATGGAGTTTCTAAAATATATCTTGTGTAAACATCAATAGCCTGCCAACCGTAAAGCGAAAATTCATCACCATATTGCATAGAATATGGTACATAATCTATCCAAACTGTTGCACTTTTCAACTGGTACCATAGAAGATCTCTATCAGTACCAGGTAGTGGATAATTATATAGATTTTCAAATTCTGGTCGAACTCGAAATGATATTTGTGGGTATTCGCCTAGCATAATAAAATATTTATTAATAAAGGCTTAATTTCTGATAAAATTAAAATTATTTGGTCATTTCAACTATCAAACTAATTTCTGGTAAGCAATCCATAGTCTCTTGTAATATTTGAACATGGCCTTCGTTGAAATTTTTTCTTTCGATTTTGAATCCAACATCCTCTGCCATAATTTTTAAAGCTGCAAAATCATAAGCGATGTTGTGTCCTGAGAAAAGAAGTTCCCAGAGCTTACCAGATTGAAAAGGTGTTTTTTCGCAGCCATCATTAATTTCATCAAATAAACCAAGCTCATTATTTTTATACATGTTAATTAATTTTTCAGCATCTGGTACTAATAATCTTGCAACCGAGCCATGTTTCATGACTCTATAACATTCTCTTAATAGCAACAACCCTTGTTCTTTTGTCAAATGCTCTAGCATATGACTGCTATAAATTAAATCCACTTGATTGTCTTCGAATGGCAATCTATTCCTAAAATCGTGCTGTAAAAATTTATATTGGTGTTGCTGAGCAAAACCTTGTAGACCAACTATATCCATATTAATCCAACCATTGTGAAACATATTAGTAAAACTGCCTAAGTTTAATTTAAGTTTCCCATCTCCAGACGGAATTGAAAGAGATAGGCTTCCTTTTTCCATAAGCTCTTTGTCTACAGGTTTTTGTGTTGAAGGCATTTTTTCATTCCACCATTCTTCACTATGTAAAGAGCAGTGTGTTTGGTCAAATCCATCATCATTTTCTCCATAATCAACTCCATGAATACCACGATTGCTTACACGATCTATTTCAGCAAGTACTTTTGGAATAAATTCATCAGGAATGTGTTCCATAACTGCTATAGAATAGCAAACATCAAATTCTTTATCTTTAAATGGCCAAGGGAATGTACAAACATCCCATTCTATAACAGCATCAGTTACTCTTGTTAGGCAGCAATGTTTTGAAATTTCTAAACCTTTTGCTGGAATGCCTGCAGCTTCTAATCTTTTTAAGATATATCCTCTGGCGCATCCTACCTCTAATACTGACTTTGGTTCAAGTTCCATAATTTTTTCAAAAGTGATCCAATGTACAGGATAATCCCAGTATCCTTCATAGGCATATCCGCCTACCTTGCCACCACCATTAAAATAATGTTTGTCAAATAAGGATTTTCTTGTTTCTGATTTTGTTGGAATATTATCTGGCTTGTTTGCTTCGATTAACATATCTGTACTCAATTCTCCAAAAGGTAAAATGGTAATATTTTCAAAACCTATTTCGCTAAAAAGCTTAATTGCTCTTCTAGGATTTAAACTGTTTTTATGTGTATTGTCTGAATAATCTTGGTCTCCAAAAATGATGCAGGAACAATCATCATCCCAATCTTCATGTTCTAAGACCCATTTCATTTGATTTTCTGTATTTGCAGTTATGAAAACTACCTTGCCGCCATTTTTAGTTATTCTAAAAACTTCTGATAAAAAGAATTTTAATTTTCGCCATGAAATATGTTCAATACAAAATTTACTAAAAATGTTATCGCATGAATTGTCTTCAACCGGCAGTTTTTCTTCAAAATTTGCAACTATATCTACATTTTCTGCTGCTCTTACATCCAAATTTGGTCTAAAAACAGGCTGGCTTCCTCCACCTAGTTCTAACACACTTGAAGTAAAAGGTAATGTGTAAGCCATTTAAGATACTCCTAAAATGTTGTTCCATTCTGTTTTATATTGCTGTCTTATTATTCCCCAAGAGTATTTTTGTGCATTCGCCATGCATTCTTCTTTAGATGGCAAGGTAATATTTTTGTATTTGTCTATTGCGTAAGCGATCATATCCGCAGATCTTTTTGGTACGATTATTCCACATCTGTCAATACAATCTGCTGCACCTGCTCCATTAGAGCAAATTACAGGTCTTCCAAATGACATGGATTCTAAAACTTCGATTCCAAAGCCCTCAGTAACACTTGGCTGTACATAAATGCTTATGGAGTTATAAAAATCTTCTATATTTTTGACCCAGCCCAAAATGTTATAATTACCTTTTTTATAATATCTTATATAATGTATTAGTTCAGGAGATTGTGATCCGGCTAAATAAAGTATCGAGTCTTTATAATTAAGTTTTGACCACGCTTCTATTAAATATCTTATTCCTTTGTCTGGACCTATTTGACCCAAGTATCCGACAGTGAAATTCTTCGGACGCTCTTTTACTTTTCCATGATTTGGATAAATTCCATGTGGAATAACTTTTGTATTTTTGCATCCAAATCTTTTCATAATAGATTCACTGTGTGTCGAAGGACAAATTACTAAATCTGCTAAAAGATATCCCTCGACGTATTTTTCAAATATATCTTTATTTGTCATATGTGGAATGTCATATGCCATTCCAAGTCCTTCAAATTCCTGCCTGCTTAGTTCAGGATCATGAGCAGCCGCTGTATAAACTACTTTAGTACCTTGTGATTTAAGTTTTTTTATAGTCTTGGAAAAAGTTCCAGAATAAAAATGCGCCAGCTTAATTCCAGAAAAATCATTGCTAACAGTTGTGTCATCTGCCTCAAATGGATTTGCAGTTGCAACAGGATTGAAAAGTTTGAAACTGCCTAAAGACTCTAAAGCTTTAGATTCATTAAAGGTTACAACTCCCCCTCCTGTTTCAGACCCAATCCTATCACAAGTAAAATATGCCAGCACTTACCAACCTCCAGATTCAATTGCTTCAAAACAAACTTGTTCATATCTATTAACCATATTTTGATATGAAAACTGACTTGCCCATTCCCTACATCTTTCTGGTTTCAAAGAAGCTGCCGCATCTTGCTTAACTAGCTCAAGCATTTCTTGTTGTGTCTTTACTAAAAATCCTGTTTCGCCAACTTTTACAGTTTCTCGCATAGCCCCGTTATCCCAAGCAATTACAGGCATCCCGCATAATTGTGCTTCTACTGGAGCTAAACCAAAAGGTTCTCGGAATAATTCATTAGGATGCAGCAAAGTTTTGTTTTTATTGAACCATTCAACGCATTCTTCTCTTTTTTGAGGTCCAACATACCTTAGATTTGGATATTGATTGCAAGCCCTTTTTACTTCTTCAACTAAGGCAGGCTCTCCAGTCAAAGTATCATCTCCAACCACATCTAGTTTTGCTTTTGCTGCCAAAGCCACATTACATGCAATATGTGGACCTTTTATTGTGCTTATTCTTGCTAAAAATAAGTACCTATCGTTTCTCTTCTTTTTATTGTTTTTATAAAAATCTACATCTACACCATTATGAACAGTCCTTGCTTCACTCTTCAAATGCTCTCTGCATCCATCTCCTTGATCATTACTAATTGTAATAAAACAGGGCTTTTCTATTGGAGGAGCTTCGTTATACATAGTATGAACAGGTGCATGTAATACACCTAATATAGGACATTTAATTTCATCTGTCATTTTTGATATATAAGACCATTTTTCCCAACTATGGTCAATAATTACATCAAAATTTTTTAATCTTTCTTTATAACCATAATATGCATGTCTTTCTCTTTCCTGAAGAGTAGTTTCATGTAATTCGGTATCAGTCTTAGATCCATTTGGGGCTACTAAAAGAACATCATGCCCTAAATTCTTAAGACCATTAGCACATTGCCAGCTAATCATTTCAAGACCAGCATAACCACTCGGAGGACAGGGAATTACTGTTGTTGAAATAACACAAATTTTTAGTTTCTTTTTCATTGTTATGCTTTTTGCTCCAAAGGTACAAACGTTCCATCGCATCTGCTTTCTGCATATCCAATATGTCGGCAATGAATACTTGTATCGACCATTATTTTGAAACCATGCTTTTTTGCATGAGTGCAAAAAGTAAAGTCTTCACTAGTTTTTTCTACTGCTTCTAAATCTGTTCTATCACATCTCCATTCAAACCAGCGACATCTGTTGCTTAGTGGCTGCAAAGATTCTACAACCGATCTATGAATAAGAAGGCATCCAGCTCCAACTAAATCTACTTCAATAAGTTTATCTTTTTCGTATTGCGTAACCCATTCAAATTTGTCTGCATTCCAACGCAACATTACTGGTACTAAGGGTGGATTCCTACGATTGTAAACGCCACTTACGATAGGTTGCTGATGTTTTATAAGCCTTTGAATTGTATCAGGGGGACAAATAATATCATCATCAAGAAAAAATAACCATTCCCAATCTAGTTCAAGCAGTTTTTGACATCCTGTGTTCCTAGCATGATCAAAAGGCATGCCCGATAAAGTGCAAAATGTACCCGGTATTTGCAGGTTCTTAAAACCTAGCGCCCATGTAGTTGTGACACTTTCTCTAGTTAAAATACAACATAAAACTCTGTTTAATTTTATTAATTCCCATGATCCTGCCATTTTTGCCTCTAAAATTAGATGAAATTAAATTAGTAATTTACTCTAAAAATAATTTCTTATTATTTCTAATATAATTTTTAAAATTTTTGCTTCCATAAATAAACCATTCTGAATCATACTTGATAATATATTGTTCTGATAGTAAATTTAATAAATTAAGCAAAATTTCATCATTGTTCTCGAAAAAAATAATCTTATAAAAGTTACATAATGAAGAAGATATTTCATACATTATAAATTTTACTATATTTGGCTTGTAATATTCTGGTAATATACCAGCAAGCCAACTGCATTCAAAAAGTTTGCAAGTATTAGGTCTAAAATCATATATTGAACAATTTTTTTTTATGAAAAAACAAGGATTTTCTGGACTTGTAATTTGCCTCAAAACTTTGGCTTTTGGGAATCCCAAACAACATACTGTGCAATCACCGCATGTGCGTTTATTCTGCATAAAAATACTCAGAATAATTACTTTCTAAGTGAGATGCAAATTCTTGTGGAAGTCTATTTTTCCAAGACAAGTTTGTATTTTTGCTTCTATGAAATTTAGCACCTAGGTATCTTTTATCTTTGGGATAATCGCCTTTATATTCTGTTTCATTCAGCAGATTTTCAAATCTTTTTAGTACTTCACATGGATCTACAAATAAATTTAAAATTTCAGCAATTTTACAAATATATTCAATTTTTTCACTTTCCCATTTTTCATATACAATCTCTAAATTTGATTTGTATTTCCAGTCATTGTATTGTTTTATCACCTGTTTGCAGATGGTATCAAACCATTCTAGATTTTTTTCTGATTTTTTATCGATTATTGAAAAATATTCAAGGCAACTCGACATAATATATCTAATATCTCTTTTTGTTGTAAAAATGTAATCAATGTCAAAATTTTTCCAATTTAAATCATCATGTAATTTTGTTACATTTATTTTTTCTTTATCTAAGTTTGATATCCATAAATAATTTAAATCATCAGGTTTATAGTTTTGTTCTAATATAATTCTTAAAACATTGAATAATCTAGTACTGCCAGTTCGAAACGGTGATGCAACTGCTATTAACATAAAATATTATATACTAAATTCATTTTGAAAAAAATTTTATGGTTCTGCACATGAAGTGAATGTTGTCTGACCATAGTACTTTGTAGGTTGTCCAAACGGTTGTACACATTCACAAGTTCCAGTGCAATAGTTGTTCAATATTTGCCACTGATATCCTTGTTTAGGAATAAAAACAACTCCCCACTGACAATTTCCACACGATGGTGTGGGTGTGGGTGTTGGTGTGGGTGTTGGTGTGGGTGTGGGTGAAGGTGAAGGTGAAGGTGAAGGTGAAGGTGAAGGTGAAGGTGAAGGAGTAGGTGTGGGTGAAGGGGCCACATATCTTTCATAAATAAAAGCTCTACGCATGGATGTTTTCCTACAATATAATTTTTAAAATAGTATTATGCACTCAAATCTCCAACCAATACCCACGTATCAGTGCCTAGTTTTATTAATGAAGCTCCAGCATATTGAGCCCGTACTTTCAATCCAGGTGTGCCGTTGATTGTTACGCCCACAGCGCCAGCAACAGTAACTTGTCCAGCCCCTAGTTGTACCAAATCAATATGAACGCCAGTTGAATAAGGAACAGATGAGTTTAATGGTACTGTTAGTGTTATGCCGCCAGCATTGTTTAATGTTACTAACTTTCCAGCATCTGCTGCCACCAAAGTATAAGTTGTTCCTGTTTGTGTGTTAATAGTCTGTATATCACCAATAATAGTTTTATCTGAAATTGTGTTTGTCAAGGCATTGTTGCCAACTTGTCCAGAAGCAATGCTTCCAGATACAACTGCACCATCGCCAATCTTACCACTTACAATTGCGCCAGAAGCTATTAATGTAGATGTTATTGCGCTTGCAGCAATACTTGCTGTAACACCACCTGTAGAAGCACTTAGTGTTATACCAGTTCCACCAGTTATGCTGGTCACACCTGCATTTGTGAGTGTTACTGAAGCTCCAAGTGCTACTGCTCCACCACCACCCAATCCTGTACCGGCTGTTATAGTTAATGAAGAGTTTGCTAAATTAACATTTGTGACAGTTGAAGCAGCAAGTTTTGAACCTGTTATTGTTCCAGATGCAATGTCATGAGCATTAATAGATCCGGAAGCTAGCTTGCCACTTGTAATAGTTCCAGATGCAATCATAGTTCCGGTAATTGCACCAGCAGCGATACTTGCTGTAACTCCACCAGTAGATGCACTTAGTGTTATGCCTGTGCCACCAGTTATGCTGGTCACACCTGTGTTGCTTACAGAAATGCCTCCAGTAGAAGCGCTTACTCCGACTCCTGTTCCTGCTGTCAAAGAGGTTACACCTGTATTGCTTACAGAAATGCCTCCAGTAGAAGCGCTTACTCCGACTCCTGTTCCTGCTGTCAAAGAGGTTACGCCTGCGTTTGTTAGTGTTGTAGAACCACCTAGAGAAACAGCCCCTCCTCCAGTTAGACCCGTTCCAGCAGTTACTGTTATTGAAGAATTTGCTAATTTATCATTACTTAATGTTCCACTTGTCACATTTAAATTATTGACAGCAGCTATGCCAAGCATTCCACTAGTGATGCCTCCACTACCCACAGCAGCGGAAGGCGTTACCCAATCCAAATTTCCTAATCCATCTTGACCTAAAACTTGTCCTGTTGACCATGCACCAGCTCCAAGATGATTAATCCCTATCGAACCAGAAGATATACCACCACTTCTTACAATTCCAGAACCTAAAACAGCAGTAAATACACCTCCAGAAGTAACTCCTCCAGATTTAAATGCTATTCCATAGGGGAAATCTATGTTACCATATATTTTGCCAGACATATGGTTTATATTACCTAGGGTTATTGAATTATTGCCATGACCTGAAGATACAGTTCCTATAACAATTTCATTGACAGTCCCTGTGCCTTTAGCCCAAGCACCTATTGCTATTGACCCAGAAATAGGACCAGTTCCGGTAGTAACATGTCCAGCAGCACCGCCAATTGCAATACAGTCTCTAAGTCCAGATTGAACCTGTAGAAATGTGCTTGGTCCTATTCCAATTGTATTTAGAGTAGTTCCACATTGTCTTAAAGCCTGATATCCCACAGCAACATTTGCAGAAGATCCAGAACTATAGGAGTGGGCTCCGTATCCTATAGCCACATGTCCTTCACCACCAGCAATCATAAGGGCATCTGCTCCAATAGCAACACCAAATCTTGAATAACCGCTAGTCATTGCTCTGTTGCCGAATGCTGTGTCTCCTTGGCGATAAGTTTGTCCAAACCCTGCATAATTTCCTATCAAAGTATTATCAATCCATCCAGTAGCATCTCCAGTCCATATATGAATTCCTCCGCTTCCTCCTAACCCAGAAGATAAACCAGGACAATTAATATACATCATTCTCATTGATGGATTATAAAATAATCCAGAGCAGGTGTATATTGAAGAATTGCCAGCAACACCGCTTGCGAATGTAATTTGGAAAAACCCACTAGCATTATTTGTTCCAGTAGTAGGAATAGTATTTGCCTTTCCTATAACGGCACCGCTCGAAAGATGTTCTGTTCCTATTTGGCCTGAAGCAATACTTCCAGAGACTACGGATGCATTTCCAAGCATTCCACTAGTGATACCTCCAGAACCAACAGAAGCACTTATTGTATGAGTCCCACCTAAAGTTACTGTTGTGCTATTAAGAACCATAGTACTATTTGCTAATTTTGCATTTGTAACAGCAGCATTTGTAATATCGGCAGTATTAATTGAATCTGCAGCATGTTTTCCGCTTGTAATTGTACCAGAGGCAATCATAGTTCCAGTTATTGCACCAGCAGCTATGCTTGCTGTAACTCCACCTGTAGCAGCACTTAATGTTACGCCAGCACCACCTGTAATACTTGTTACACCTGTGTTGCTTACTGTAACGCCACCAGTAGAAGCAGATACTCCTACGCCAGTTCCTGCCGTTACACTTGTAACACCTGTGTTAGTCAATGTTACTGATGATCCAAGTGCTACCGCCCCACCACCGCCTAGTCCAGTTCCGGCTGTAACTGTTACTGAAGAGTTTGTCAAATTAGCATTTGCAACAGTCGAGGCAGCGATTTTTGAACCTGTTATTGTTCCAGATGCAATGTCATGAGCATTAATAGATCCAGAAGCTAGTTTACCACTTGTAATAGTTCCAGAAGCAATCATGCTTCCTACTACTGCACCAGCAGCAATGCTGGCAGTCACACCACCTGTAGTAGCGCTTAATGTAACGCCAGCACCGCCTGTAATACTTGTTACACCTGTGTTGCTTACAGAAATGCCTCCAGTAGAAGCAGATACTCCTACACCAGTTCCAGCAGTTACGCTTGTTACACCTGTGTTAGTTAGTGTTACAGAACCACCAAGAGCAACTGCCCCGCCACCACCCAAGCCAGTACCGGCTGTAACTGTTACTGAAGAGTTTGTAAGCTTATCATTAGACAAAGTTCCACTTGTAACATTTAAATTATTAACTGCAGCAATTCCTAGCATTCCACTTGTAATTGCACCTGATCCTATAGAGCTTGGTATGGTATGAGTGCCACCCAATGTTACTGTAGTACTATTTAAAGTCATAGTGCTGTTTGCTAGTTTCACATTAGTAACAGCAGCATTTGTAATTTCTGCTGTGTTTACAGAGTTAGAAGCTAGCTCTCCACTTGTAATTGTGCCGCTAGCAATCATGGTTCCAGTTATAGCACCAGTTGCTATGCTTGCTGTAACTCCACCAGTAGAAGCACTTAATGTTACGCCAGCACCGCCTGTGATACTTGTTACACCTGTATTGCTTACTGTCACGCCACCAGTAGAAGCACTTACTCCTACACCAGTTCCAGCGGTAACACTTGTAACACCTGTATTGGTGAGCGTTACTGATGATCCGAGAGCAACTGCCCCACCACCACCTAAACCAGTACCGGCTGTAACTGTAACCGAAGAATTTGCCAAATTAGCATTTGCAACAGTCGAGGCAGCAAGTTTTGAACCTGTTATTGCGCCGGAAGCTATATCTGCGGTAAAGATAGAATCGGCAGCATGTTTGCCGCTTGTAATTGTACCGCTAGCAATCATTGTTCCAGTAACTGCACCAGCAGCAATAGAAGCTGTTACTCCACCTGTTGATGCACTTAATGTTACACCAGCACCGCCTGTAATACTTGTTACACCTGTGTTGCTAACTGTAACACCGCCAGTAGAGGCAGAAACACCCACACCTGTTCCAGCGGTAACGCTTGTTACGCCTGTATTTGTTAGAGTTACTGAAGATCCAAGTGCTACTGCTCCACCACCACCTAAACCAGTACCGGCTGTAACTGTTACTGAAGAGTTTGTCAAATTAGCATTTGCAACAGTCGAGGCAGCAAGTTTTGAACCTGTTATTGTCCCAGATGCAATATCATGAGCATTAATAGATCCAGAAGCTAGTTTTCCACTTGTAATTGTACCGCTAGCAATCATTGTTCCAGTAACTGCACCAGCAGCAATAGAAGCTGTTACTCCACCTGTTGATGCACTTAATGTTACACCAGCACCGCCTGTAATACTTGTTACACCTGTGTTGCTTACTGTTACTCCACCTGTAGAAGCACTAACTCCAACACCTGTTCCAGCGGTAACGCTTGTTACGCCTGTATTTGTTAGTGTTACAGAACCACCAAGAGCTACCGCACCACCACCACCTAAACCAGTACCGGCTGTTACTGTAACCGAAGAATTGGTTAATTTATCATTACTTAGTGTTCCACTTGTAACATTTAAATTATTAACTGCAGCAATTCCTAGCATTCCACTTGTAATTGCACCTGATCCTATAGAGCTTGGTATGGTATGGGTGCCACCTAATGTTACTGTGGTACTATTCAAAGTCATAGTGCTATTTGCTAATTTTGCATTTGTAACAGCAGCATTTGTTATATCGGCAGTATTAATTGAATCCGCAGCATGTTTGCCACTAGTTATTGTACCAGATGCAATCATGGCACCAGTAATAGCTCCAGTTGCTATGCTTGCTGTAACACCACCAGTAGATGCACTTAGTGTTACACCAGCACCACCTGTAATACTTGTTACACCTGTATTGCTGACAGTAACCCCGCCAGTAGAAGCAGATACTCCAACGCCTGTTCCTGCTGTCACACTTGTTACACCTGTATTGGTGAGCGTTACTGATGATCCGAGAGCAACTGCTCCACCACCACCTAGTCCAGTTCCGGCTGTAACTGTTACTGAAGAGTTTACCAAATTAGCATTTGCAACAGTCGAGGCAGCTATTTTTGAACCTGTTACTGCGCCGGAAGCTATATCTGCGGTAAAGATAGAATCTGCAGCATGTTTCCCACTAGTAATTGTGCCAGAAGCAATCATACTTCCTACTACTGCACCAGCAGCGATACTTGCTGTAACTCCACCAGTAGATGCACTTAGTGTAACACCTGCTCCGCCTGTAATACTTGTTACACCTGTATTGCTTACTGTTACTCCGCCAGTAGAGGCAGAAACACCCACGCCTGTTCCAGCGGTAACGCTTGTTACACCTGTATTTGTTAGAGTTACCGAAGAACCTAAAGCGACTGCTCCACCACCGCCTAAACCAGTTCCGGCTGTAACTGTTACTGAAGAGTTTGCTAGTTTATCATTACTTAATGTTCCGCTATTTACATTTAAATTATTAACTGCAGCTATTCCTAGCATTCCGCTCGTAATTGCGCCAGAACCTACAGATGCTGGAATTGTATGTGTTCCACCTAATGTTACTGTGGTACTATTCAAAGTCATAGTGCTATTTGCTAATTTTGCATTTGTAACAGCAGCATTTGTTATATCAGCAGTATTAATTGAATCTGCAGCATGTTTGCCACTTGTAATAGTTCCAGAAGCAATCATGCTTCCTACTATAGCACCAGCAGCTATGCTTGCTGTAACTCCACCTGTAGCAGCACTTAGTGTTACACCCGCACCGCCTGTGATGCTTGTTACACCTGTGTTGGTTAATGTAGTAGAACCACCAAGAGCTACCGCTCCTCCTCCACCCAAACCTGTACCGGCAGTTACTGTTACTGAAGAGTTAGTTAATTTATCATTAGCAACTGTTCCGCTGGCAATAGCTAAATTGTTTACGCTAAAGTTTCCAAGCAAACCGCTTGTAATTGTACCAGATGCAATCATAGTTCCAGTTATTGCGCCAGCAGCAATGCTAGCGGTAACACCACCAGTAGATGCACTTAGTGTAACACCGGCTCCACCTGTAATACTTGTAACGCCTGTATTGCTGACAGTTACACCACCAGTAGAAGCACTTACTCCTACGCCAGTTCCAGCAGTTACACTTGTAACACCTGTATTCGTTAATGTTGTTGATCCACCAAGAGCAACTGCCCCGCCACCGCCTAAACCAGTTCCGGCTGTAACTGTTACTGAAGAGTTTGTCAAATTAGCATTTGCAACAGTCGAGGCAGCGATTTTTGAACCTGTTATTGTTCCAGATGCAATGTCATGAGCATTAATAGATCCAGAAGCTAGTTTACCACTTGTAATAGTTCCAGAAGCAATCATGCTTCCTACTACTGCACCAGCAGCAATGCTGGCAGTCACACCACCTGTAGATGCACTTAGTGTTACACCAGCGCCACCTGTAATACTTGTAACGCCTGTATTGCTTACTGTGACCCCGCCAGTAGAGGCAGAAACACCCACGCCTGTTCCAGCGGTAACGCTTGTTACACCTGTATTTGTTAGAGTTACCGAAGAACCTAAAGCGACTGCTCCACCACCGCCTAAACCAGTTCCGGCTGTAACTGTTACTGAAGAGTTTGCTAGTTTATCATTACTTAATGTTCCGCTATTTACATTTAAATTATTAACTGCAGCTATTCCTAGCATTCCGCTCGTAATTGCGCCAGAACCTACAGATGCTGGAATTGTATGTGTTCCACCTAATGTAACTGTAGTGCTATTCAAAGTCATAGTGCTGTTAGCTAATTTCGGATTAGTGACAGCGGCATTTGTAATATCGGCAGTATTAATTGAATCTGCAGCATGTTTGCCGCTTGTAATTGTACCAGAGGCAATCATAGTTCCAGTAACTGCACCAGCAGCTATGCTTGCTGTAACTCCACCTGTAGCAGCACTTAGTGTTACACCCGCACCGCCTGTGATGCTTGTTACACCTGTGTTGCTTACTGTAACGCCACCAGTAGAAGCACTTACGCCTACACCAGTTCCTGCCGTTACACTTGTAACACCTGTGTTGGTTAATGTTGTAGAACCGCCTAATGCAACTGCTCCACCACCACCTAAACCAGTACCGGCTGTTACTGTAACCGAAGAATTAGTTAATTTATCATTACTTAGTGTTCCACTTGTAACATTTAAATTATTGACAGAAGCTATTCCTAACAATCCGCTAGTAACCTGTCCAGATTGTAAATTGGCTGGAGCCGATTGTAAAACGCCAGAAGCCAAATGATTTGATCCAATCTGACCAGAAGCTATATTACCTGAAGTTACAGCGCCAGAACCTAAAAGACTATTTGTTATTGCTCCGGCAGCAATACTAGCTGTAACTCCACCTGTTGATGCACTTAATGTTACACCTGTGCCACCAGTTATGCTTGTTACACCAGTATTACTTACTGTAACGCCACCTGTTGAGGCAGATACCCCAACACCAGTTCCAGCAGTTACGCTTGTTACACCTGTATTTGTAAGTGTTACTGAAGATCCAAGTGCTACTGCTCCACCCCCACCTAAACCAGTACCGGCTGTTACTGTTACTGAAGAATTAGATAATTTGTCATTAGCTATTGTTCCGCTTGTTATTGATAAATTATTTACGCTAAAATTACCTAATAGACCGCTTGTAATAGTTCCAGAAGCAATCATAGTGCCAGTAACTGCACCAGCAGCTATACTTGCTGTAACTCCACCAGTAGATGCACTTAGTGTTACACCAGCGCCGCCTGTGATACTTGTTACACCAGTATTGCTAACCGTTACACCACCTGTTGAAGCAGATACTCCAACACCAGTTCCAGCAGTTACACTTGTAACACCTGTGTTGGTTAATGTTGTAGAACCGCCTAATGCAACTGCTCCACCACCACCTAGGCCAGTTCCAGCAGTCACTGTTACTGAAGAGTTTGTAAGCTTATCGTTAGACAAAGTTCCACTTGTTACATTTAAATTATTAACTGCAGCAATACCAAGGAACCCGCTAGTAACTTGGCCAGATTGTAAATTGGCTGGAGCCGATTGTAAAACGCCAGAAGCCAAATGGTTTGATCCAATTTGCCCAGAAGCTATATTTCCACTTCTTATTGCTCCAGCAGATAATTCATTTGATGTAATGCTTCCAGATGAAACAGATCCAGAGCCTACAACTCCAGATGCCAAGCTTCCAGCAAAATATCCACTAGAATTTATAGAGGCTATAATATTTCCAGACAGCGTCTGCCATTCTTGTGCATTTATTGCAGATGTCTTTACCACAAGCTTAGTTGTGCGAACTAATCCACTGCTGATACTAATTATTTCATCTACATTAGTTGTGTATGATAAAATTGTATCTGATGCAGTGCCTGACAGACCATTTAATCCTAGGGTTATGGCAGTTGCACCAGATGCCATTCCTACAAATTGAATGCTAGCACCTGAATTTGTGCTATTTCTATTCGGAGTTATTACTATGTCTTGTCCCATTTTGCGTTCCTTTTAAATATCTATTAGGCCTAGATAATATTATTCTTCCACAACAATTTTAGGTATGTCTTTTCTTTCGCCAATAACAATATAGCTGTAATAAGGAGTATCGCAACCTCCTATGTATACTTTGTTAATATCTACTTTTTCAACATACAAAAGTTGCGAGTAACCAATTGGAGTAATATGTACAACAATAGTTGATAAATCAACAAGATTTTCCCAGTAATCAGGCAAATCAAATTCTTTGTTGCGACTTATTCCTTTTACATAAACATCGGCTGCTGGACCTTCAAGTGAAACATGTCGTAGTTTCATTCCGGGTTTACTGGGGTGATTTATCAAGAAGCTCTTTGAAACTGCAAAGAAATTTCCTGATGTGTCCATGTAAGCCAGAGCATTTCCGCTAGTATTGTTCCAAGATTGCAGGTTGGTTAATTGCCCAGAAGATGCTTTAAGCGCTAAAGTCGTGTTAAAAGCTGTTTGTGCTTGTATGTGTAATGTATTTGATCCGCTTGATATGCTATAAGTTATTCCACTTGTTGCTCCAAAAGACCCTGCACTATTAAATTGCAACATGCCACTTGTGCCAGCGATTCCAATAGCACCACTTGAAAGGTGATTAGAGCCTATCTGGCCAGAAGCAATACTTCCAGAAATAACAGACCCAGAACCAAACATTTGAGATGTCAATCCACCAGAAGCAATGCCAATTGTAAGAGCACCACTAGGATGGTATGTCCCAGCTAACAAGCCGCTTGCTGTTGTTAAAGCTTGGGAAGTCCAAGAGCCACCAAGAACAACATTCAAGCCAGCAATATTTAAAGAACTATTTGCAAGATTAGCGTTTTGTACTGTTGCAGCAGCAAGTTTGCTGCCGGTTATTGTGCCAGAAGCTATGTTGGTAGCCGTAATGGCTCCAGAGGCTATGTGAGAAGAACCTATTTGCCCAGAAGCTATATTTCCGCTAAGAACTTGACCTGATGTAAGTATTGCATTTGCTAAAACACCACTAGCCAAATGGTTCAATCCAATTTGCCCAGAAGCTATTTCTCCAGATTTCACGGCACCGTCTGCGATCATTTCATGTGTGACACCACCTGAAGCAATGCCAATAGTCAAAGCTCCGCTTGTATAGAATGTTGCTGCCAACAATCCACTTGATGTAGTTAAGGCTTGTGGGGACCAACTACCACCAAGAGCAATTGAAGAACCAGCTATTGTTATTGTGCTGTTTGTAAGTTTGTCATTCGCAATAGCACCACTTGAAATGCTTGTGTTTACTACTGCAAAATTTCCAATATCTCCACTTGTAATTGCTCCAGAAGCCATGTGGAAGTTGCCGATAGAGCCGGAAGAAATATTTCCAGAATTAACCGCATTATTGCCTATATGACCACTTGTGACGCTACCAGAAGCATGATGGAATTGTCCAACGCTTCCAGAAGCAATATTTCCAGATGTTACTTGTCCAGAACCTAAGCTTGCTGTGCTTAAAACACCAGAAGCAATATGGAATGATCCTATTTGACCCGAAGCAATATTGCCAGATGTTATTGCATTGTTTGCAACATTTCCTGAATTTACTGTTCCGCTGCTTAAGTTAAACCAAGCTAAAGCGCCAGAAGCAACTTTGCCAGACACGACTGCATTGTCTGCAATATC
This sequence comes from uncultured Acidimicrobiaceae bacterium, assembly GCA_964453335.1. Lineage (GTDB taxonomy): Bacteria > Actinomycetota > Acidimicrobiia > Acidimicrobiales > CAIXPF01 > VGBO01. The sequence goes on along the minus strand of CAYVOK010000005.1, from coordinate 103,182 downwards.
TGTTGTTATTATTGCTCCAGAAGCGATATGATTTGCAGTAATTACACCAGAGGCTATGTGGAATTGACCAACCTGTCCAGATGCAATACTTCCTGAAACAACAGAGTTGTTTCCAAGGTGTCCGCTATTTATTAATCCGCTTCCAAGATGGAACTGACCAATTTGTCCAGATGCAACGCTTCCTGAAACAACTATTCCAGATGCCAATGTTGCTGTAAATAAGCCTGTTGAATCCATCGACGCTACAGTTGTTCCTGAAGCATTCTTCCAATGCTGAATATTAATTGTGCCACTAGTGGTTGGTTTAATTGTCAAAATGTTTGATTGAACTTCTCCAAGTGTTGGAGCCAAAGTCACTAATCCGCTGGGATAAACTCCTAATATAGCAGAGCCGGATATTTGTCCGACCTCTAACAAATAGCTATATTGTGTATCATACACTTGCATAATATTACCTTGGCTATTAGCCAAAGCAAATACTAAGCTGCCGCTTGATGCGCTTGTTACTTTGAAAGTAGTTCCATCATAAGTAATATTATCTTCTGACATCGCATAAGGCTGTCCAGACATTGCGCTTACAAGTAAAGCACCACTTGTTCCATTTACATAAAACAAGGTTCCAGAAGCCATGTGGTTTGTGCTTAGAGAACCGCTTGCAACACTTCCAGATACAACCGCTGCATCACCTATATCGCCACTAGTAATTGCGCCAGAAGCCATGTGGAAATTGCCAACCGATCCAGAAGCAATTGAGCCAGAAACGACTGCCGAATTTCCTATTCTTCCACTTAAAACTGCACCAGAAGCCAAATGGAACTGTCCAACTTGTCCAGAAGATATAATTCCAGATGTTACTTGACCTGAACCGAGTGCCAATCCAGCAATAGTGCCAGATGCAAGATGATTGATTGATATTTGTCCAGATCCAATATTTCCACTCAAAACACCAGCATTTGCTATATGTTGTGTTGATATTTGTCCAGAGGCAATAGACCCTGAAACTACAGAGTTGTTACCTAAATCTCCACTAGTAATAGCTCCAGAAGCCATATGGAAATTACCAATAGAGCCGGATGCTATATTACCAGATGTTACTTGTCCAGAGCCTAAAGTCAAGGTAGTTATGACACCTGAAGATAGATGATTAATTCCAATTTGACCAGAAGCAATGCTTCCGCTAACTATAGAGCCAGAGGCATGCATTTGTGCTGTCAAACCACCAGAAGCAATACCAATAGTCAATGCGCCACTTGGGTAAAATGTTCCAGCCAACAAACCACTTGATGTTGTTAATGCTTGTGCAGACCAACTTGCCCCAAGAGCAGTTGAAGAACCAGCTATTGTTATTGTTGGATTAGCTATCTTGGCATTTGTTATGCTTCCAGATGCAACTGCATTTGTTGAAACTGAATTATCGCCAAGATATCCACTTGTTACAACTCCGCTTGATAGTTCATTTCTACCAATTGAGCCACTTGCAATTTTGCCAGAGACAACAGATGCTATTGCAAGGTGTCCATCTCCAATTTGTCCAGCAGCTATCAAACCAGAGAATATTGTTCCGGGGATAATTTCGCCACTTCTTACACTACCACTTCCAACTAGGGAATAGAGTGTTCCAGAAATTCCTGTATTTACATCAAAATAAAGACCTCTTGAGCCACCACCGGTTTCAAATATTCTTATTTTATCTTGGTATACATCAAATGTAGCACCTGTATTCATCGTGCCGCTGACAATTGATTTGTTAAGTCTAAGTTCTCCACCTTCAAAAGCATCGCTGTTCCATGAATAGAATTTCAAAGCTTGAACTTCTGGTCTTCCTAAAAAGTCTGGGGCTACAACTAATCCAGAATATGTTGAAAAAGAACCGCTTCTGTTTATTACTAGTTGATTATTCAATCCGGGTGCAGGAGCAGCAGCAAGAACTCCAGAAGCGATATGATTAGTTCCAATTTGTCCAGAAGCAATGTTGCCACTACTAACTGCATTGTTGCCAATAAGACCAGATACTATTTCTCCTGAAGTAATACTCAACGAATCGAAAAGACCGCTGGCTAAATGGTTTGCTCCAATTTGACCAGAAGCAATACTTCCAGAAACAACTGATCCCGATCCAAACATTTGTGGCAACAAACCGCCAGAAGCAATACCAATTGTTAATGCTCCGCTTGGGTAGAATGTTCCAGCTAATAGACCGCTTGCTGTTGTTAATGCAGCAGCAGCCCAAGAACCGCCAAGGGAAGTTGAAGAACCAGCAATACTTATTGTACTGTTTGTAAGCTTATCGTTTGCAATAGTTCCACTTGTAATATTTAAATTGTTGACGGATGCTAGAGCTAAATCACCACTTAAAATGCTGCCGCTTCCTATCAAACCCTCAACTAATCCACTTGCTAGATGAACCGAACCTATTGCGCCAGAAGAAATATTGCCACTACTAACTGCATTGTTGCCAATAAGACCAGATACTATTTCTCCTGAAGTAATACTTAACGAATCGAAAAGACCGCTGGCTAAGTGATTTGCTCCAATCTGACCAGAAGCAATGCTTCCAGATAAAATAGAACCAGAACCAAGCATTTGAGCGACTATGCCACCAGATGCGACACCAATAGTCAATGCGCCACTAGGATGGTATGTTCCAGCTAATAAACCACTAGATGTTGTTAGGGCTTGAGAAGTCCAAGAACCACCTAATACAACATTTGTTCCCGCAATATTTAAAGAACTATTTGCAAGATTAGCATTCTGTACTGTTGCAGCAGCAAGTTTACTTCCAGTAATTGTACCAGAAGCAATATTTGTTCCTGTAATACCGCCAGATGATATGTGACTTGAACCAATTTGACCAGAACTAATATTACCTGAATTTACGGAATTGTTTCCAAGCATTCCAGAAACAATTGTGCCTGACAAAATTGTAGGACTTGCTAAAACGCCAGACGCAAGGTGATTAATTCCAATTTGTCCTGATGCCACATCACCACTTTGAACTGCACCATCTGCAATTAGTTGGCTAGTAATTCCACCAGAAGCAATGCCTATTGTTAAATCGCCACTTGGGTAGAATGTTCCAGCCAATAGACCACTTGCAGTTGTTAAAGCAGCAGCAGCCCAAGAGCCACCTAAAGAAGTGCTGCTTCCAGCTATAGTAATTGTTGAATTTGCAAGACTAGTATTTACTATACTTCCAGATAGAATGTGTGGGCTGCCTATTGAATTAGCAGAAATATTTCCAGATTTAATTGCGCCATCTGCTATGTGGGTAGAACCAATAGAACCAGAGGAAATGTTTCCACTTGTTGCTATAAAACTTTGATTCCACCAGAGTCCTGAGCTATATTGTAAAACTTGACCAGATTGTAAACTGCCAGAAGCTATTAAAACATTATGTAATTCATCAAGTTCCCATCCATTTATAACATTTACTAATACTCTTCCCTGTGTATTGTGAGAATTTAAAACTGTGCCTATGTGTACAATATGATTTGGAGATTGTGGTTTTGTAGCAGTTAATCCACCAGCTACTGTAGGCGACAAATATAGAGTATCGCCAGTACTAAACATAGATGTATTGACTCTATCCAAAACACCCATTACACAAATCATACCGGTAGAATTGTCTGCTATGTTTGATGCAGACAAACCGAATGTGCCAGCACTTGTAAACTCCATGTTTGCTTGTGCTGGAGCTACTAGTGGACTACTGCCTTGGGCACCGCTTACATAAACTGCTGCTAAGCCACTTATTATGACCCCGGTATTATTTCTTACTGTTGCATCAAGTTGGTATACTTTTGCCCAATTAATTGCTCCAGTATCCAAATTATACTGAAGAAAAGAGTTGTCCATTAATCCAGATGTAACGCCCAAATGATAAAGACCAACAGTACCAGATGCTAATGTGCCGCTTTGAACTGATCCATTGCCCAAATTTACAAATGCTACACCGCCAGATGCTATATTGTTGTTGTATATTGTTCCACTAGCTATTTTGCCACTAATTATTGCATTATCTGCTATATCTTCGGATGATACAGAGCCTGAAGCAATATGTTCTCCATTAATTACACCAGAAGCTATATGATATTGTCCGATTTGTCCCGAACTGATGTTCCCAGAATTGACAGCATCATTTCCTATATTACCGCTTACAACCTGTCCTGATGTTAAATTGAATGAAAGTCCGGAAGCCAAGTGAAATGCGCTAATGCTTCCGGAACTAATATTCCCAGAATTTACAGCATTATTTCCGATGTATCCACTAGTTATTTGTCCACTTGTTAGTCCAAAAGTTAAACCAGAAGCTAATTTTGACGAATCAATGACACCAGAAGCAATATTATTATTAAGTACAGCATTATCGCCAATCATTCCTGATTGAATTTGTCCAGATGCCATAGATCCATAAATTACGCTGCCACTAAGGACATTTAGATCATCTCTAATGACAAAATCTTTATTATTATATGGAGGCATTTTAATTCCTTACATCTAAAATCAACTAGAGTATTTATTATTTAATGAGTAACTTTTGATTTATTAGTAACAAATAGTTAAATATCCGTCACCTGTATTATTTAAAGAGCTATACAGTACAGTTCCTGTGCTGTAACTTGCCCCACCGCCACCACCACCAGTAGCTGTACCACCAGCAGCACCACCGCCACCTCCATAATAGCCGCCACCTCCTGCGCCACCACCATTGTGTCCTGAATTAGAAGTAGACCCACCATTTCCTCCTTGAACATCGGAACCAGCAGTTGGATTTACGCTTTGAACATCAAAAGGAGTTCCTGCAACACCAGCAGCAGACTGTGTGCCTCCTCTGCCGGGAACATTAGGATAACTAGAACTGTAGCCTCCTATAGAGCCTGCTCCAGTAGACAAAGCACCAGCAGCACCACCAGCACCATATGTAGGATTCCCTCCTCCACTACCGCCTCCACCAGCCACAACTATGGCATTAGCAGTAGTTACTGATGTAGTGAATATTCCACTCAAACCACCGCCAGCCCCAGCATTATTGGTGTTGTCACCATTAGTGCCACCATTTCCGCCATAACCATATACCGCAGTAGTTGAATTTGTGCTTCCGCCAACAACTATTTTATATGTTGTGTTTGGTGTAATGCTAACTTTTGTATAAATTACTGCTCCTTTGCCACCGGGTCTTCCAGTAGAGCCATTGCCACCCTTTGCTCCAGCAGCCAAAACCCATATATCTGTAACACCATCTGGAGATGTCCATGATTGTTCAGAGCCAGTATAAGAAAATGAAGCAATTCTCATGCCACCATCTATAGTTTGCAAATCAGTCCATACATTTCTTGAAGATGTTGCGGTATATCCGCTGATTACATCTAAGACATAATAAGTAGAATCGTCATTGCTCCCTAAAACAACCCAGTCGGCGGGGTCTCTACCGGCATTATCGTTTGCTGTAGCCCAAGTGTATCCATAGTATCTTCTTTTTTGACCAACGCCATAATCAAAAATTACATCAGTATATAAGTTGGTTGTAATGCTTCCATCTACCCATTTTGTTCCAAGATTGTAGTCCATCAATTTATTGCAACCCTCAGTTGACGAAGGAGTGTTACTGCCACCCGGATTTGTTATTGCATTTACATCATATCGTTGCAAGGAATTGTTTTGAGTAAATCCAAATTCAGAAGCTTGGGTTATACTTCCTGCTGTTTTAGTTTCGAGTATTCTCCACTTGTAGTATCTAAATCCCGGCTCATAATCTGGCTGTTGAGTAAACCAGCTTAATACAGCATATCCATCTCCTACATTGGTTTCTCCATAATATGCATATGAATCACTATATGATGAACCACCGCCACCACCACCGCTAGCTCTACCACCAGCAGCAGAACCTCCGCCTCCATAATAACCGCCACCACCGCCCGCACCGCCGTTATAACCGGCTGCAAATCCACCGTTACCACCTTGTAATGCCGATCCTGCTTGAGGTGCTATTGAATTAGTATCGAAAGCTGTTCCAGCAGCACCACCAGCGGTTAATGTACCGCCAAATCCATAGTTTGTTCCGTAAAGATTCACTTCATTTGCTGGTTCGTTACCTCTTGTTCCAGAGCCAGATGAACCAGTTGCTGCGCCTGCACCACCAGTATAATTACCATTTGATAGTATATTTCCAGCACCACCCCCACCACCACCGGCTATGGCCATAACATTAGTTTGATTTATTGTTATACTATTGAAAATAGCTGTGTATCCGCCTCCTGCGCCTCCCGTTGTTCCATTTGCTCTGCCTAAACCACCACCTCCAAATTTTGGCGTTGGACTTGTTCCGGGGCATCCTCCTACTGATACATAAATTGATTGACCCGGTGTTACAGACAATTTCGTAAATACATTTCCACCAAGACCGCCTGTTTGTCCTGTACTACCATCGCCTCCCTGTGCCCCGGCTAAAGCAATATCAATAGAATATACATTTTCAGGTATTACAAATTGTTGTATTCCTCCAGTATAGCCTAATTTAACTTGCTTGCTAGTAAACAAATAGTTGTTTGCATAAAATAGTTGTTTTATCTCATCTACTGTCAAAACTCTATGATAAATAGATGGAAAACTGATTTCGCCACCAAAATATCCATCTGCTCCATTCGTCCATCCGCTTGCCTTATAACTTCCTATCCTCCAATAACCAGTATTAACTTCAGCACCATTAACAAGAGAAGTAGTAGTAAATAGCTGTCCATTAATGAATAACTGCATAACTTTGGTTACATTTGAATAAGTTGCAACTACATGTCTCCACATATAATCACTTGTGTCAACATTATATGTTGCATATTTTCCCGAACCACCATCATTTACACCGAAATATAAATGTCCGTTTGTTCCGACATAGCATTGTCGGTCATAATTTGCAGATAGAGAATTTCTTTGATTTTCAAATCCAATAATTTTTTTGCCATCTTTGAATGCTGTTCTGTACCAAAAAGAGAGTGAAAAAACTTGCGGATTTACATATTGCGTAGTTGTATATATGTAATCATCAAAAGCATCGAAAAACATTTTAGGCGGTTCATAACTGATTTCGTGCCAAGAATCATTGGCTATTGTTCCAGTATTTCCGCTAGTACTGCTAAAATCAAATAAAGAAAGGGTATTATTTGAATATAAATCTGGTCTGTAAACCAAGATTGAATTAGCTGTTATAGGTTTTGGTTCACTATAAATAAGTGTTGAGTTTTGAATTGATAGTGGATTGAGTATTCTCATGTTATAAATATATAGAATATTCGCTTTTTAAATATTGTTAATTTTTAGTTCATATAGTTTTTGAATACCATCTACAATATTGTATTTTGGAATATATGATAAATATTTATTTGCACTAGAAATATCAACTTCTATGTTGTTTTGGTACTGGTTTTTATATTTGTTTTGTATGAATATAGGGTCTTTTTTGTAACCAGTAATTTTTGCACATTCGTTAAACAAATCAATAAACGATATGCTTTGGCCAGAAGCAATATTGTATATTCCATTTTTAGAATTATTTATTGCATTTGTAAATGCATAACATACATCTTCAACATAACACCAATCTCTTTTTTGTGTTCCATCTTCAAATAGATATACTTCTTTGTTTTTTATCATATTATCTAAAATTTGATTCAAATAACTGCTTCTTCTAGTTTTTTGAATCTCATTAGGGCCATATACATTACATAATCGTAGTCCTACCCAACGCAATCTTGGATTTGTTTTTGTAATAAATTTGTCAAATTTCAATTTTGATTTGCTATAAATTGTATTTGCTTTTGGTTTTGAATCTTCTGTGATTACAGAAGAAATCTTGCCATACACAGCAGTAGAACTTGCATAAATAAAAAATTTATGACGGTATTTTATTGAATATTTTAATAAATTTTTTGAGTCATAAAAATTTGCTCTTAACATTTCACTAGATTGTTTAGACAAAGTGTCATTATTAGCAGCTAAGTGCATAATACCATCAACGTGTTTTAAAATATTAGTATCAAATCCAAACATGCCAGTAAATCTTGTATTTTCTCCGAAGTCATCGCTAATTTTACAAGTATGGCTGCATATTGGATAAACTTCATGTCCTAAGTTTTTAAGATAGTAACATAAATTTGAACCAATAAATCCATTCGCTCCAGTAACACATATTTTCATTTTTTGCCACCTGTTTCTACCTTATAATATAATGAGGAGAATAAGAAATGAAAATTAACATTGGTTGCGGAAAAGAAAAAGTTGAAGATGGCGTAATAAGAATTGATAGGCATCCTTTTCTAAAGCCAGACATTGTATTAGATCTTGAAAACGAAGTACTTCCATTTGAAAATGATGAAGTTGATGAAGTATATGCAAATAATGTTTTAGAATATCTTGGCAAAGGATATTTTAATTGTATTAAAGAACTATACAGAGTATGCAAGATGGGTTCTATTATCAATATTTCATCAACTCATCATAAGAGTGATGCTTTTTATGCTGACTCCATGCATCAAAGGGCAATTACTGTTGATAACTTTAAACAATTTAGTAAAAAATATTGTGAATTTGCAAATACTAAGTCATATGTTATTGAACCACTAGCAGATTTTTTAAAAGTTGACTTGGAAATAGTAGATTTTGGATATAATATCAATCCAGAATACTTGGATTCTGACAAACAGCCTGATCTTGAACAAATTTTGAAATTGTCTGAAAGATTCAATAATGTTCTTCTAAAAACAAATATGAAAGTGTTGGTAATCAAGTGAAACCAGATTTAGTAGGATTGAAAAAACCAGAAGAAAATGATGTTCCGGGTATTCAAGATCTGGAACCATTTATTGTAGCTCTAGATCAAGTAGGCGAAAGAAGTCTGGCAGAAAAATGCTTAGATGCTTTTGCCAAAACAGCATTTAATTTTTTTCAATTTGAAAATTTAAGTAAGTGTTATTTTAAAATTAAATCATTTGACAAATGCATGTATTGGTCAGAAAGGTGTTTGTCTGAATGTAAGAATGCTGAAATGGCAGCAATTATTAGAAAAAATCTTGTCAATGTATATAATCAAAATAATTATCCAGAAAAAGCTTTGCCATATATTTTGGCTGGTGAAAAGACTAAGAATGATCCTGCGACTCAAATGGAAAAAGCATATTGCTATTATCTTTTGAACAGAAAAATGGAAGCCAAGGACATTCTTGAAAAGGTTTTAGTTGACTTCCCAGATTTAGATGAAGAAACAAAAATAAAAATCAAATTTAATCTAGGAACTTATTATTTATACGAAGATAAATTACAAAAAGGATTGCGCCATTTTATGCTAGAAGGCGCAAAGATGAATTTATGGAAAATTGAAAGTATATTTGCAAGAAATAAAAAGTTGAATTTAGATTTTTGGGAAGGTGAGCCAAATATAAAGAATTTGGTTGTTTATGCCGAAGCAGGTATTGGCGATGAAATTATTAATGTTAGATTTATGAAGCATTTGAAAGATATGGGAATTAATGCTTATTGGTATACTGCAACACAAGAAGGTAATAAAGGTACAAATGATAGACCGGGTCTTACAGAGCTTCTTATTAAGAATGATGTCCCAGTAATCACAAAGTTATCAGAAGTTGATCACCTTGATGAAAAATACTGGACATATTCTATGCGTCTTCCAATTTATTTAAATTGTGAATACAAAGATCTTTGGTACGGTCCATATTTAAAACCCTGTCCAGAGTTTATTAAAAAGTGGGAATTAAAAGGTAAAAAATTAAAAGTGGGTATAAGATGGAGAGGGGCTCCACATTATGAACAAGATTTGCATAGAAGCATTCAGTTAAAACTAATTTATGAAACAATAAAAGATATGGATGCAGAATTTCATAGTTTGCAAAAAGGGGATGGCGTAGAAGAGCTAAAAGATTTCCCAGGAATTATAGATCACAGTTCTGAATTGAATAGCCTTGAAGATACTATGGCTCTAATTAACAACCTTGATTTTGTTATTACATCTTGCACAAGTGTTTTGCATATGACTGCTAGCCAAGGCAAGAAAGCATTTTTGATGGTGCCAATTTCTTCTTATTATCCTTGGTGTCATACAGGAGATGAGTCTCCTTGGTATGGGAAAAACCTAACTTTATTGAGGCAGGAAAAACCAAGATCGTGGAAAGAGCCTTTGCAAAAGCTTAAAACAAAATTGAAGGAAGAGGGATATTTAAATGGTTGATATTAGAAATATTGCTAGAACATTAGTTGCTGTAAACAAACCCGATTTGGCTGTGAAGATGGCACAAATCATTGGCGATGCAGCTTCAGAACCAGAAGAAATCTATTATGTATTTGAAACTTTGTCATCCTTAAATTTTTATGACGAATCTGTTTTTTATGGTCAAAAATTGTTAGAACTTGAAATTCCATCTGAAATTAAATTGAAAGTAAAGACAGTTCTTGCTAATTCATATCGGCACATGGCATTTTCTGAAAAAGCAATAGCATTGTTAGATGAAATTTATAAAGAAAAAGAATCAGATTCAATATTAATTGAAAAAGCTGGATGCTTGTATGAAAATAATAATAAAGACGAAGCAAAAGAATTATTAAATAAAGTAGATGAATCAAATCTTGATGAGTATGAATCAACGAAATTCAGATCATATATGGCTCCGCATCAATTGAGGGAAGGAAATTTTGCTGATGGAATAAGGGGAATTGTTTTTGAAAATGACAAGATGCGTAACATGCAAGCTGGTGGTCAATATTATCATTCAAGAAAGGAATTGCCATTAGAATTTTGGCATGGAACAAATGACTGCAAAAAACTAATAGTTTTTGCAGAAGCAGGATTGGGCGATGAAATTATCAATATTAGATTTTTGAAAAAATTAAAAGAAAATGGAATGGATGTAAAATGGTATGGACATTGGCATCAAGCAGCAACTGTCAACAGAAGGGTAGGAGCCGCAGAATGGTTTAGAAATAGTGGATTTGATGTTATCACAGACTTTGACCCAGAAAAATACAAAGATTATAGTTGGACATATTCTCAGTATTTGCCAATTTTACTTGATGTGAATGAAAAGGATTTATGGGATGGTCCTTATATGAAGGCTGGGAAAAAAGAACTTAAAGGAACCAAAAAGAAAATTGGGATACGATGGGCAGGAAACGAATACCCAAAACATCGTAATTTTCCATTAAAAGATTTATATGCAGTTTTAAAAGAAATTGATGCAGATTTTTATAGTTTGCAAAAAGATACAGAAATGGAAGAGCTAAAAGATTTTCCTGGTATTATTGACTTAAGTAAAGAATTAGAAAGTTTTGTAGATACTGCCGATTATATTAATAGCATGGATTTAGTAATTACATGTCCAACATGTATTTGCCCTGCAGCAGGAGCATTAGATGTTCCCTGCATAACTATAGTTCAAATATCTGATTATTATATTTTTAATACTAAAACAAACAAGACTCCTTGGTTTGGTGATAATATGGATCTTGTAAGGCAAAAAACTCCAAGAAGATGGGACAACATAATGGAAGATGTTAAAGCTCTTGTGAAAGAAAGGTTGTCATTGTGAACGAATTAAAAAATTTATGCAAAAGGTTGGCTGAGTTGAAAAAAAATCAACTAGCTCTCGATATTTTAGAAGAGTTTTCCAAACTAGCAGCAAATGCAGAACAGTATTTTGAGTTAGCGGAATCATATTCAGAAATTTGTGCTAGCGAACTTGCAATCAAATTGGCAGAAAAGGCACTTGTTTCTACTAATAATAATCAAGCAGGATATCAAATAAGAACATTTCTTGCAAGATTATATTTAAATACAAATCAGCCAGCGAAAGCTATGGCATATATTAATATAAACAAAAAGATTAATCCGACCGCCGAATTGCAATACTTGGCTATGTTAGCAAAGGAATCAAATGGATAAAACTATATTTTATCTATCTGGACTTCCAAGAAGTGGCAGCACTTTATTAGGCTCTCTTATTGGACAAAGAGAAGATTTTACAGTAACTCCTACAAGTCCACTTCTAGATTTATTATGTTTTACAAATGAAGCATTTGATAGACTTTATAAAACATATACATATGACAAAGATGTAATAGAAAACAACATATACAAAGCTATAGTAGATAATTTTTATAAGCATCTTAATACAAAATATATTTTAGATAAGCATAGAGGACATCCAAGAAATATAAAGCCACTAAGGATGTTTACCGAAAAAGAACCGAAGGTAATTTGCACTATAAGACCTCTTTCAGAAATTATTACATCATATTTAAAGTTAATAGAAAAAAACGAAGGAAAGACAAACTTTGTTGATGAAGATTTGAAAAGAGAAAATAAAAAAATAAACACGGCAAACAGAGCTGAAAAACTTTGGACTTCTTATATTTCAGATCCTTATCAAAGTGTTTTGCACGGACTTAAAAACGATAGGAAAAATTTATTTTTTGTTCATTATGATGAACTTGTAAATAATCCAAAAAGTGTTTTAAGTAATATTTACAGTTTTTTGGGAATTGATGATTATTCAAATCATAATTTTAATAAAATAGAAAACAGATGTTCTGAAGATAAAGATTCAGCTTGGGGTCTTGATAATTTGCACAAAATTAGACCTGCATTGAAAAAAGAAAGTTCTAATCCTAAAGATGTTTTGGGACCATATCTTACATCTATGTATGATGAATTTAATATCAAGGTTTAAAAATGCAAATATTAAATGAAACACTTCACTCCAAATGGAATACAGAAGTAGAAAACACCTATATTATTACAATAAAAGGTCATGCCGCTTCAGAAAGCATGGGACAAAGGTGTCTCCAATCTTGTAAAAAAGTAGGTCAAAAAGCTGTAATTTGGGATGCTTTTGATGGAACAGACAAGACAATAGAAGGAATTAAAGTTCCCGAACATTCTCAAAACGCAACATGGCTTAAGTGGCTTCGATTGATAAATCATAAGTTGACCAAGCCAGAAATATGTTGCCTTCTTTCTCACTTTAGCCTTTGGTGCAGATGTATTGAAGTAGATAGACCAATCGCAATTCTTGAACATGATGCAATTATGGTTCAAAAGTTTACTAATCATAATGCTATAAATGCAATAATTTATCTTGGATGTATAGAACAATATTCTTCAAATTATTGGAATATGATTCCACCTCATGCACAACTTAATGTAGACTATAGACACTTATTAAGAACACATGCTTATAGTATCGATCCAGCTATGGCAAAAAATCTTGTGTCTCATATGATTGAAAAAGGAATTCATACTTCTGCTGATTGTTTTATAAGATTTGATAAATTTGCCATGCTTTGCTTTGGAATATATGCATATGATCAAGCTGGAGAAACAACTATCCCAGAACTTGGCAAGGAGAAAAGATGAATGTAAGTGAATCAATAAAATTTAAATATAAAATTGATGTTGAATCTGCTTACATCAATTATCTTCCGAATAATGAAACTTCCGTAAAATTAGCCAAACAATGTGCAGAAAGTTGTAAAGAAGTTGGAATGCCTTATAAGATGTGGGAGGCATTTGATGGCCTTGGAGATTACATCAAAGCCCCAAAACATTTAGAAAATGAAAGTTGGCTCAAATGGATAAAGTGCCCTAATCCAACTTTAGATAAAGCTGAGATTTCTAATTTCTTGACACATGTTTCTCTTTGGGCAAGATGTGCGGAAATCGATAAACCTATAGTTGTATTAGAACATGATGCTGTAATGCTTCAAAAGTTTGAAACACATGCAGCTTTTAATTGTATTAATTATTTAGGAAGCATAGAACAAGTTAAAAATGGTTTTAAATTTGGTCCAATACCTCCACATCTTCAGTATTATGGGCTAAGAACACTTTGCAGAGCACATTCTTATAGTATTGATTCTGTTATGGCAAGAAAACTTTTATCTAGCGTAATAGAAACTGGAATTACTAAAAGTATTGATGTTTACATGAGAGCAGATATTTTTACTCAAATTCAAATGGGTATATTTGCTTTTGACAAGAATATGGAAACCAGTATTATTCCAAGAAATAAAACAGCAGAAGATAATAGAATTTGTGATAAAATATTCTAAAAATTGGATAGCACTTCTGCTATTTTTTGACTGGCAGTTCCATCTCCATATGGATTTTTTTCTAAAGGCAAAAGCATAGAATTATAAAGATTTTTGTCGTGATATAGCTTATTAAAGCTTGAGCAAATATGATTTATATCAGTTCCTACAAGTATTCCTGCTTTCATGTCTATAACTTCTTGTCTTTCGGTTGTGTTTCTCAAAACTAATACTGGTTTCTGTAAAGTAACGCATTCTTCTTGAATGCCGCCAGAATCAGTAATGACCAGCCATGATTGAGATAATTTTTCAATCATTCTTCCATAATCGAATGGATTGCAAAGCTCGACTTTTTCAGAGACGATTTCTTTTTTTATAATTTTTTTTAATTCTGGATTGGGATGTACTGGAAAAATAATTTTAATATCTTTGTAACTTTCACCAATTATATTTAAGGCTTTGCAAATGTGTTGCATACCGTGCCCCCAGTTTTCTCTTCTGTGGGCTGTTACTAAAATAGTTTTGACTTCATCATGTGTGTCAATTTTTATTTTAGATTTGGCATACAAAGTTGCGTCTACAATTGTGTTTCCAGTTACAACAATATTCTCTTCTTTAATACCTTCGTTTATTAAGTTTTGTTTTGCTTCATTTGTTGGGGCAAAGTTTAAAGTAGATAATCTGGCAATCATTTCCCTGTTTTTTTCTTCAGGAAAAGGTTCATCTTTATGGGTTCTTAATCCAGATTCAACATGGAAGACTTTTTTCTTGGTGTAATACGATGCCAAAGAAGAACAAAATGCAGTAGTTGTATCTCCATGAACAATAATATTATTTGATAACTTAAACAAATACAACTTGCTAAGGTTTTCTAATAATAAACTTGTTAGTTCAGATAAGCTATTAGATTTTCTCTTTAAATTAATTTTTTCATCTGGCTTGATTTCAAAGAAATCATATGTATCTGCATTATGTTGTCCAGAATGAATCCAGCACACATTAATATTCTGCTTTTTAAGAGCGAAATATACAGGAGCCAGCTTTATAATTTCTGGTCTAGTTCCAGCAATTATCGTGAACATTTTCGAATTACCAAATAGCCTACAAAAAAGTCTTGCGGAAGATTGAGAGCCCTATCTGGAAGTCTAGAATTTTTGGGATTCAATCTAGAAGCGCAATCTTTTATTTTTACTCCAAGATAATCTTGTATTTCATCTAATTGCAATCCAGGATAATCAAAAGTTCCAATAAACAATCCATTATCAGAAAGCTGTTCTAAATGATTTTCTAAAACTTCAACATGGTTATGTTTAACTTCTTCCAAAGTGGAAATGTTTAATACAATATCAAAATGGTTTTTCAAAGAATCTCTTGGTGGTTCTGTTATGTCCCAAACAGAACAATTGTATAATGTAGATGGAGTTATATCTGAATGATATGATTTCTTATATTCAAGGTCTAAGCATGTCTTAAATATGACATGCATATCTCTAAATCCCCATGAACAGTTATGAATTACAGGATCTTTAATTCCAGAGTTTTTAATTTCTGATAAAACAAAAGGATACTCATATACTCTCGACCAACAAATAGCATGTTGGAAAAGCATATCTGTTGGATCTTCGCTTGAAAAGAATCCAAATTTTTCTACTTTAAAGTTTTCGCTTAACTTCTTCATTATTTGGAATCCACAATCCAGAAAAGTGATGAAATGATACTGTTTCTTCTTCTTTATTTATAGCACAAAAAATATTATATGGTAATATTGTCAAATCTAAATTTTGAATATATTGTTTTTGATTATTATTTTTAACTCCACCTCTAAAAAGCATATTTGAAATCCATTCTGTATTTGGAATATGACAAATATATTTTGGATCCATTTGTTCATAAGCGGTTATCAAGAACTTGGTAAATCCATGTTCTGGAATTGCAGCCATAACAGCGGTTATGGGCATAAGTCTTCCAGCATAATTTTCAAATCCAGAAACCCAATTATAATTTAAATGTTCATCTGGAGGTTTTACGAATTCATTGTCAGTATCGAATGTCCATCCTCCATGTTTTTCTAAAATAAGAAGCTTGCTTAAATCTGCTAGCTGTGCATATATTTTATTTTCAAAAGCATAGTCTGCAAATCGTTTTAGACTTGGTCTTGTTGATATTAATTCTTTTATTTCATCGTCATTCCAAATTTTGAATTCATATTCGTTTAAAACACTTTTATTTTTGCCGAGATAATACGATTCCTTCTCAGGTATTTCTTTTCCTCCAAGCCAAATTGCATGTGCTTTCTTTGGAATCACGCTAGTGGTATCCTTCGTTTGCTTTGATATTCTTCTTTGAAATCGTCGCTACCTTTAATAGAAACCTGATTGCCAACAACGAGAACAAGAGGAGCGGAATTTTGATCTGTAAAATTAGTCAATTCTTCTATAGCCCTTTGATCAAATTCTTTGTCTATAACAGTTGCTAGCAAATACTGTCCTTTAGACCATGTTTGAACTGACACCAATACTTTAGACTTGTTTGGCTTCATCCATTCTGGAAATAAACCTTGGCTCCAAGCACAATAGTAGTTGGAACACATGGAAGGTCTTGCAGAATATACTGTACAAACTTTTTGCAAGAATCCACATGGCTTTGGTCCATTAGGAGTAAGACCAAATTTTATACCATATGCTGTTCCTTCAAGATATCCTTGGCAGCAAACTTGGCAATCTCCACAAGGTTTAAAGTTTAAATTAGGTTGATTCATTTTCTTCTTGTGGTGCAGGAGTTGTTTCTTCTGTGGTTTCAGCAACTTCTTCTGTTTGGGTTGCTTGCTGTACATTTAAATTAATGTAAAAGATTTTTACTAAACCGCTATCAACAGAATGTAAAAACCAAGGATTAAAAAGAACCACATCCCCTGGTTCCATTACATAAGTTAGTTTATCATCCCACTTTGATAAATCCATACATTCATTTTCAATAAATTCATTTAAATTATCTGTTACATCAATAATTTTGTTGACATTCTTTTCTTTGTGATTATGAACTTTAAATAATGTTTTTTCAATAGCTACTAATGCAACAAATATATTACTTTGATCAAAGTTTTCAAAATGAATAAAATTATATGGCTTTCTATAAAGCCCTGAGTTTTCTCCTAGCTTAATTTTACCTCTGAGAGATGGGAAAATACTTTCAAACTGTTCTAAAGTTCCATTCATTACATGGTTGAAATTTTCTAATTCGTCTCCAAAAGTAGACTTAGTAAACTCCATTTGCCCCATGACGGCAGCTAATTTTTCTGCATCAGGATAGAATTTTTCAATGTATGTAATCATAAATTTTTCCTCTTTAGTAGACTATTTTAAAGTAGTTAAACCGAGGAAAAAAATGATCACGGCAGCTTATACAATTTGCAAGAACGAAATTAATCGTGTAGAGCAATGGGTTTATTATACTAAAGATTTCGATTACAGGGTAATTTTAGATACTGGAAGTACTGATGGAACTTATGAAGCATTTAAAAAAGTTCCTGGAATCATAATTGATCAATATTCGGTCAACCCAGATGAGTGGCGTTTTGATATTCCTAGAAATATTAATTTAAATATGATTCCAAAAGAAGTTGATTGGGCTTTAAGTCCCGATGTAGACGAATACTTCAGTATAAATGTCCTAGAAGAAATGGAAAAAATTGCAAAGCAAGATCCAACCGTAAATAATATTTCTTGTGCTAGGCTTGATATTTATTCTAAAGAAGTTTTTGTAGGAAAGCCAAGACATATAGGAACTAATAAGATTCATAGAAGGCATCAATATATTTGGAAGCAGCCAATTTATGAATATTTGTCTTACACAGGCGAAGGTAACGAAAATGAACATTATAGTGATAAAATATTTCTAATTCACGACCAAGAAATTAATAAGCCAAGAGGCACTTTGTATGTGAAATTAATGCAAAAAGAATATAAAGAAAATCCAAAAAATTCTTGGAACTCATGGTTTTTATGCAATGAATATTACCGTAATCAAGATTTGGAAAATTTTGTTCAAGTTGGATTGGATTATGTTGCTTATGGAAATAGAAAAGAAGGAAAGTGGAAAGAAGTTGTATCTGTTTTAAACAATATAAGCAATTCAACAAATGTAGATGAAGCGATACGAAAAAACATAAGAAATCGTTTGTTTTTGATTGGTGCCATTTAAAAAAAGAACCCCAGCCAATCGGCTGGGGTTCCTGAAATGTCAAGCAGATTCAGACTTAGCTGAGTAGTCTTGCGGACAACTTAATGTCCCAAGTTCCACCTGCGATATTTGCAGTTAGCTCAAAGTTGTTGGATGCTACGGCTGCTGAGAAATAAATATTAGTAGTAGATCCACCCAAATCATTTGTTGATGTTTCGGTGTAATCAACTGTATCAGAGCCAGCGTTCCATACAGCCATGATTGTTCCAACTCTGCGAGCGCCGCCAGCTTCTGTTACACAGTAATCAAATATACCGCCTTGAGCAACTGTGTCTGCAACGCTGAATACTACATCGTTGGCAGTCTTTCCTGTGTGTACACCTGAAAGAATCTTGACATAGCTATCTGTGCTTACAATTAGCACAGGGTTTGCAGCGTTGTCATTAACGGTCAAGACCTGATCGGAAACTGTATCTGTTACAGAGAATAGAGTTCCGCTTTGTCCTGTTACTGTGAATACTGTGCTGCCACTACCAACAGATGTTGCAGTTAGTGTGCCAGACTGGTATGTCAAGTTGGTTTCGGCTGTAGCACCATTTGCTCCAGAAGCCAAGCTTGTTAGGATTCTGCCAGCAGATGGGCTGACAACATTGAACAATGTGCCAGATACCATGTGAATGGCATCGATAGAGCCAGAAGCAATGTTTCCAGAATTTACGGCTGCGTCACCAATATAGCCGCTGGTAACAATGCCAGAGCTTAGTGTGAACATTACACCAGAGGCTAAGTGGTATGCGCCGATTTGTCCAGAAGCAACACTTCCAGAAACTACTGCGCCATCACCAAGCTTGCCACTTACAACTTGTCCAGAACCAATAGCTGCTGAAAGAACTGAGCCATCGCCTAGTTTTTCGCTGCTTATTGCACCCGAAGCAATATTGCTGGTATTGACTGAGCCATCAGCAAGATGTCCGCTGGTGACGATACCGGAAGCAAGCTGGAACATTACACCAGATGCTAGGTGATATGCGCCAATCTGTCCAGAAGCAATTGCTCCAGAAAGGACAGAACCGTCAGCTAGTTTTTCGCTGCTTATTGCACCTGAAGCAATATTGCTAGTGTTTACAGCGCCATCAGCAATATGTCCGCTTGTAACAACTCCAGAAGAGAGTTGGAACATTACGCCGCTGGCTAGATGATCTAGACCAATTTGACCAGAAGCAATGCTTCCAGAAACTACTGCGCCATCAGCAATTAGTCCGCTTACAACCTGTCCAGATTGTAGTGTTACAGATGCTAGAACACCAGATGCTAGGTGATCGATACCAATCTGACCAGAAGCAACTGCGCCACTTAGTACAGCACCATTAGCAATCTTGCTGCTAGTAATTACGCTGTCTGCAAGTTCCATGCCACCGATAGAACCGGAAGCAATCTTGCCAGAAACTACTGCGCCGTCAACAATATTAGTAGATAGAACCGAATCAGAAGCTAGTTTGCCACTAGTTACTTCTCCAGCACCAATGTTTGCTGCTGAGACAGCGTTGGTTCCTAGTTTACCAGAAACAACTGCACCATCAACTATATTGGTTGTTAGTACGGAATCCATAGCTAGTTTGCCACTAGTTACTTCTCCAGCACCAATGTTTGCTGCTGAGACAGCG
>CAYVOK010000005.1:62618-83154 GCA_964453335.1 uncultured Acidimicrobiaceae bacterium | reverse complement strand
AGCTAGTTTGCCACTAGTTACTTCTCCAGCACCAATGTTTGCTGCTGAGACAGCGTTGGTTCCTAGTTTGCCGGAAACAACTGCGCCGTCAACTATGTTGGCTGAAAGTACAGAATCAAGTCCAAGCTTACCGCTTGTGACTTCACCGGCACCAATGTTTGCTGCTGAGACAGCGTTGGTTCCTAGTTTGCCGGAAACAACTGCGCCATCAACGATGTTGGCCGATAGAACTGAATCAAGTCCAAGCTTACCGCTTGTAACTTCGCCAGCACCGATATTTGCTGCTGAGACAGCGTTGGTTCCTAACTTGCCACTAACAACCGCACCGTCAACAATATTTGCTGAAAGTACAGAATCAAGTGATAGCTTACCGCTTGTGACTTCGCCAGCACCGATATTTGCTGAGGAAACAGCATTGGTTCCTAACTTGCCGCTTACTACTGCGCCATCAACAATGTTGGCCGATAGAACTG
The DNA here is from genome assembly GCA_964453335.1 of uncultured Acidimicrobiaceae bacterium. Classification (GTDB taxonomy): domain Bacteria; phylum Actinomycetota; class Acidimicrobiia; order Acidimicrobiales; family CAIXPF01; genus VGBO01. Next base: position 82,681 of record CAYVOK010000005.1, on the reverse strand, counting down.
AATCAAGTCCAAGTTTGCCGCTTGTGACTTCGCCAGCACCAATATTAGCAGCAGCAACAGAGTTTGTAGCTAGTTTACCACTAACAACAGCAGCGTCATCAATATTAGCAGATGTAACAACATTAAGTCCTAGCTGACCAGAAACTGTTGTTCCAGCAATAATGTCAAAGAATATAGCGCCAGAGGCTAGCTTGCCGCTTACTACTGCATAGTCTTCTATGTTAGCTGTAGTAACAGCACCATTTGCTAGTTTGCCAGAAACAACTTCACCAGCGCCAATATTGGCGGCAGCTACAGAGTTTGTGGCTAGCTTTCCAGAAACAACAGCAGCGTCATCAATGTTTGCAGATGTAACAACATTAAGTCCTAGCTGACCAGAAAGGGTTGTTCCAGCAATCATATCGAAGAATACTGCGCCAGAAGCAATCTTGCCGCTTACAACTTCATTGTCACCAATATTTACAGATGCAACAGCACCATTTCCCAATTTGCCAGAAACGACTGCTCCAGTAGTAATGTTATTATCATTAACTGCATTGTCGCCAATGAATCCGCTAGTAATTGCACCAGATTGCAATACAAACATTACACCAGAGGCAAGGTGGTCTGCGCCGATTTGACCAGAGCCTATGCTTCCAGATACAACTGCGCCATTAGCTAACTTTTCGGATGTGACTTGTCCAGAAGCAATGCTTCCAGTAACTACTGCTCCGTCTGCAATCATTCCAGAGACGATTTCGCCAGATGTGATTGTAAATCCATCAGCAACACCGCTAGCTAGATGACTTAAACCAATTTGCCCAGAGCCGATGCTTCCAGAAAGAACAGAAGCATTTCCAAGCATTCCACTAACAATGCTTCCAGACTTCGGTGTTACAGAATCAAGAACACCAGAAGCAAGATGGTTTATACCAATTTGTCCAGAAGCTATGCTTCCAGATATAACTATGCCACTAGCGAGAACACCTTGTATTTCTCCGCTAGTGACATTAAGTCCCCATTTAACGATTAATTCGTGTGCCATTTTTTCCCCTCTTTAAGTACAAAACCGAAAGACATTCAGACTTTCTCCCTACTATTGATATATATATGATTATAAATAAAACAAAGTATATTTGGTATTTGAAAGTATAATATATACAAATATTTAATATTAAATGGTATTTTACAAAATTCTTGCGCCCATTTTGATATTCCATGACCCGTTATTAATATTAGCTACTATTACCATTTTGCCACTATTGGTGCCAGATGTATCTATATTTGTTGAAAAATATAAACTATCTGTTGAATTTATAATATCATTTGTTGAAGTTTCAGTATAATCTATTGTATTGATATTTTCATCCCAAACTATTGATATACTACCTGCCCTTGCTCCATTATCTGCAGTATTCTTACAATGATAGTCTATAAAAGCAGCATTTCCATCACTTTTTGGTATTGCAAAAACCCCTGTATTTGTTGTTTGCCCTGAAATAATACAAGATAAAGTTTTTTGATAGCCCTCGCTGCTAACTCCAAAAATTAAGTTGCCACTTATGTCCTCAACACTCAAAATGTTATTTGAGTATGATACATCGCTTATAGAAAATAAATTACCAGATACACCATTAACACTAAAAACTGTAGATCCGCTACCAACAGATTGTATATTTAGTGTTGTGCCATCATATGTCAAATTAGATTCTGCATTTGCAGAATTACTTCCAGATGCTAAGCTTGTAAGTATGCGACTGTCAGATGCGTTGTTTACTTTAAAAATGATGCCAGAACTTAAATGATTCACACTTATCTGGCCGCTAGCAATGCTTCCAGATACAACAGCATTATTACCTATATGTCCTGAATTTACAGCACCAGATGATAGATGAAACTGTCCTACAGCACCAGATGCGATACTGCCAGAAACTATTACACCAGGGCCAAGAATATTTGCATTTATTGCACCGCTTGCAATATTATTTGAATTAATTGCACTATTTCCAATATGGCCAGATAATACAGCGCCACTTGTAATGTTTATTGGATTTACAACATAATTGCCCAATTTACCTGATACAACTGATCCAGATGCTAGTAAAATAGAATTTATTGTTTCAGGGGCAAAAGGACTATATCCGATATCAGATGTTATATTTCCACTATATGTTGCAACGAGATTATTTGCTGCTGTTTGTTCTGAAGGAGTTGCAGCAGGATCAAAATCAACTGTAACTGTCCCATCAGAATTTAATATAAGTCCATATATTGGACAAATATTAATTACTTCAGATGTCAGTTCGTTTAGAAGTATCATTTTTTCTCCCACTACCCTTCTATCGTTCCATGTAAGTTAATTTTTAGGTTTGTAACAGTGCCGCCAGTTACATATTCTTGTACTTTAATATAGTTATATCCGTTGGCTGCTACTCCTACACTTGTCATACTTGGTTGCCACCAAGTTCCTGTAAATGTATTAGCTATAAAGTTTTGTGAGCCGCTCCATACTGCAAAATTAGTTGCCATTTCAACATATCCAATAGCTCCATTTGTTACATAATTTGTAACTGCTGCTGAAAAACTTATTCCCTGTCCACCGATTCCTTGTACAAATTCTAGAAGCGTACTGTCGTTATTTAACCAATTTCTCGGAGTAGAAGAGTTATAGGTATGTGATGTAGCCTCTTGGACAAAAATTGCTCTTTTGGATTTATTTTCATGGTTGAAAATTAATCTTCTATAATCTGTATCTTCTGTAGTAGTTGCAGAAGAAGCTCTGATAGTGCCTAAATATCTTCTTGTAGTTCCAGACATTATGTAAATTCCATCTTTTATATCTAATAATTGAGATCTTGTTGAGCTATTTGTCCATGCATTTCCAAGTTCAAGTCCTAATGTTCCTGCATTATCGTATCCAAAAACATCATATAATGATCCAGAAGTCAATCCAGATAAAGACAAAGATGTTTGGGCGAAATTATTTATAATCCATCCGGCCCCAGTGTAGAGTCCTATTTGATTTCCAGCACATGGGGTATAGTATAAGGTGCTTTTTGCACTTTGATTCAAAATTGGAGTTGGATCGCCAGATGCTAGCGTCAATCTTCCAGTAGCTGGAATTTTAGGAATTAAAATTTGAGATAAATTATATTGCCCAATTTGTCCAGATGATATATTTCCAGATACTATAGCATTATTGCCAACATGGCCAGATAAAACACTTCCGCTAGCAAGATTAAACCATGCTATTGTTCCACTTGCTACTTTGCCAGATATTACTGCATTATCTGAAATGTCTGCAGATATTATTGCTCCACTAGCAATGTGCTCTGCTGTAATAACTCCAGAAGCAATATGGAATCTTCCTATTTGGCCGCTTGCAATAGATCCAGAAACAACAGAATTGTTGCCTAGCATTCCGCTGGTTATCAATCCTGAAGTGATGAATCCGCTGGCAAGGTTAAACCATGCTACTATTCCACTTGCTACTTTGCCAGATATTACTGCGTTATCAGCAACATCTGCAGATATTATTGCGCCACTAGCAATGTGTTCTGCTGTAATTGAGCCAGAAGCTATATGAAATTGACCAATTTGTCCAGAAGCAACACTACCTGAAACAACAGCATTGTTTGCAATCATTCCAGATTGAATTGCACCAGATGGAATATTTGTTAAAAGACCGGATACTAAATGATAAAGCCCAACTTGGCCAGAAGCTATGTTCCCAGATACAACCTGTCCAGAGCCTAAAGCTGCTGTGCTTATTGTTCCAGAAGCAAGATGAACAAATCCTACTTGTCCGCTGGCAATACTTCCTGAAACTACTGAATTGTTAGCTAAGTTGCCACTTACAATATATCCCGAAGTAATAAATCCGCTAGCAAGGTTAAACCATGCTACTATTCCGCTTGCTACTTTACCAGATATTACTGCGTTATCAGCAACATCTGCGGATATTATTGCTCCAGAAGCAATGTGTTCTGCTGTAATTGAGCCAGAAGCTATATGGTATTGTCCTACTTGTCCTGACGCTATGCTTCCTGAAACTACAGCATTGTCTGCAATCATTCCAGATTGAATTGCACCAGATGGAATGTTTGTAAGCAATCCAGAAACAAGATGATATAAACCTATTTGGCCGCTGGCTATATTTCCAGAAACAACTTGCCCAGAACCTAAAGCCGCTGTGCTTATTGTTCCAGATGCAAGATGCACGAAGCCAATTTGTCCAGAGGCAATACTTCCTGAAACAACTGAATTATTTGCTAAATTGCCACTTACAACATATCCCGAAGTAATAAATCCACTAGCAAGATTGAACCAAGAAACTACTCCACTAGCTATCTTGCCAGATATTACTGCGTTATCGGCAACATCTGCAGATATTATTGCTCCGCTAGCAATATGTTCTGCCGTAATTGAGCCAGAAGCTATATGGAATTGGCTAACTTGACCGCTTGCTATGCTTCCTGAAACAACGGCATTGTTGGCAATCATTCCAGATTGAATTGCTCCAGACGGAATATTTGTAAGCAATCCAGAAACAAGATGATCTAGACCTACTTGACCAGAAGCTATATTTCCAGATAATACAGAGTTATTACCAAGTAATCCACTTGTTATAAAACCAGATGTTATAAATCCGCTGGCAAGATTGAACCAAGCAATAGATCCGCTAGAAATTTTGCCAGAAACAACTGAATTATCAGATAAGTTTTGTGATATTATCCCGCCAGAAGATATGCCGAAAATAGCTCCACCAGAAGGATAGTAAACAGGTCCGAGCAAGCCGCTGGAAGCAGACAATCCTGCATATTCAAGTGATCCGCCAAGACTTACGGCTGTGCCGCCTACTGTTATGCTGGAAGTGGCAAGTTTATCAACAGATATTGTTCCGCTGTTAATATTTAAATTATTTACAGCCGCAATTCCTATATCACCGCTTTGTATTATGCCACTAGTAATCAATCCGTCCAAAACACCGCTGGCTAAATGAAACACGCCAATCTGGCCACTACCAACAAGACCAGAGGAGATGCTTCCAGCAGCTATTTGTCCAGTACGAATAGAACCAGAGGCGATGTTAAACCATTCAATTACTCCGCTGGCTATTTTCCCTGAGATAATTGCATTATCAGCAACATCTGTAGATAGAACAGCACCGCTGGCAATATGTTCTGCAGTAATAGAACCAGAAGCTATATGAAATTGTCCTACCTGACCAGAAGCTATATTGCCAGACAATACAGCATTGTTAGCAAGCAGACCCGATCCAATAATGCCTGATGTTAATTGTGGTATTACGCCAGAGGCTAAGTGATTGATGCCTATTTGACCGCTTGCTATGTTTCCTGAAACGACTTGGCCAGAACCTAATAACAATGTCGTTATTATACCAGAAGCCAAATGATATTGGCCTATTTGTCCGCTGGATAAATTTCCGGAATTTATAGTATTATTTCCTATAGTTCCACTTGTAATGTATCCAGATGTAATGAAGCCGCTTGAAAGATTAAACCAGCCAATAATTCCGCTTGCTAATTTGCCAGAAATTATAGATTCATTTGAAAGATCTTGAGAACTTAAAGAGCCGCTGGCTATATGCTCACCAGTAATAGAACCTGAAGCAATATGGTATTGACCTATTTGTCCACTTGCAATGTTTCCGCTATTGACGGAATTGTCGCCAATACTACCGCTGGTAATAAATCCAGATGTTATAAAACCACTTGATAAGTTGAACCAGCCAATAACTCCGCTAGCTATTTTCCCAGATATAATGGCGTTGTCTGCAACGTCTGTAGCAATTATTGCGCCACTAGCAATATGTTCTGCAGTAATAGAACCTGAAGCTATGTGAAATGAACCTATTTGTCCACTGGCTATATTACCAGATGTTACAGAATTATTTCCCAAATTACCACTTGCAATTAGTCCCGATGTAATGAAGCCGCTGGCCATATTAAACCATGCGACTACACCACTTGCAATTTTACCAGATATGACTGCATAGTCAGTAATATCCGTTGGCAATATTGCTCCGCTAGCTATATGCTCGCCAGTAATAGAACCTGAAGCTATGTGATATTGACCTATTTGTCCACTTGCTATATTACCTGATGTTACTGAGTCATTTCCAATTGTTCCGCTGGTCAAATATCCAGAAGTCACAAATCCGCTAGATAAATTAAACCATCCAATTATTCCGCTGCTTACTTTTCCAGATATTATTAAATTATCTGCTAAATCATGGCTTAGTATGGTTCCACTTGCCAACTGATCTGTTGTAATTGCTCCAGAACTTATATGATATTGTCCTATTTGTCCGCTTGCTATATTACCTGAAGTAACAGAATTATTTCCTATATGTCCGCTAGCAACTATTCCAGAAGTTAAAAATCCGCTAGCTAAATTAAACCAAGATACTGTGCCGCTTGCTATTTTGCCAGAAACGACAGCATTGTCTGCCACATCTAATGGTAGAATGGCTCCACTTGCAATGTGTTCACCAGTAATAGAACCGGATGCTATATGAAACTGTCCTATTTGACCACTCGAAATGTTGCCAGAATTTACTGAATTATTACCTAAATGTCCACTAGTAATTGCACCGGAAGTAATATTCAATCCGGATGCTACTATTATGTAAGAATTTGCCGCATCTACACTAACAACTATTCCTGCTCCAGCTTTTACCAAACCACTTGCTATGTGGAAATTTCCAACTTGTCCAGAAGCAATATCTCCTGATTTTACCAAGCCAGATGATAATTGTAAACTGCCACCTAAAGTCAAAAATCCAGAAGCTACTACAGAACCAGTTAATGTGATGCCATTTACAGTACCTTGGCCTGCAACATTAGTTACTGTGCCATAAGCTGCTGCATTCATTACTTGTGTTGCTGTAATTATTACAGAAGGCACAGCAGGACGAGTAGGTAAGGTTTTTGTGCCAGCGGCAACTATTGCCATATCGATATCTGGACTCGACCACGCTAATTGTAAATAATCACCAGCAGCTACAGTAAGTACAAAATTCCATGAAGCTACATACTTTGTATTATTTCCAACCAAAGACAGAGCGGTGTTACTATATGCTTCGTTAGTACCATTTTTTTTGAGCCAAATGTCTACATCATCAGTACCGGAATCTGTTTTTTCTATTTGTGCCGAAAATTGTACATTGTATGTTCCAGCATATTGAAATGTTATTTTGCTATTATCAACTATTGTAATTCCATTATATTCCCATACTTGATTATATGTGAATAAATTTTCTGATGAAATTCCAGTATTTGCTTGTGTTGAATCAGAGTATGCAGAAATATAATAGCCTGTTACAGCCCCGCCTGACGCTACTGCCGATAAGGTAATAGCTCCAGAGTTATGCGTAATATTAATGTTTGGCCCAGCTATGAGTGTTTTGTACTCATTTGCAGTTCCAGCAGCATTAATTCCAAGTACTTGATTTGCTGTCCCTGACAATAGCAGAGATGGAATTAGGGCTCCGCTTGCCAGTTGATTTGGTCCTATAGCTCCAGAAGCTATAGATCCAGATACTACTGCACCATCTCCTATGTACCCACTTGTTATTGATCCAGAATTTTTGCCAAGGTAGAGTTGATCAGCTCTGCCTTTTGTTAAACCGGGATTGAAATTAGGCTGTCCATTTATCATCTTTAAACACCAATATATGAAATGTTTTGACTACCAGAGCTTGATATGGCGTAAAGTTTGTTGACATTATTTACTGGCAAAGTCAAACTTTCACCTGCTCCCAATTCGAAACCGGTAGAAGCAGTAACCCCACTTGAAAATCCTATGTAAACAGTACCATTGTTATTATTGCTGGCTTTTATAATGACAGATACAACAACTGCTTGGTTTGATAGTTGAGAAGCAGAAGTTGTAATTGTTTCTTGTCCTGCAAACCATGTATCTGTATTTGGTCTTGCATATGATTGATCTTCAGCTATAGTGACTGGACGGCTACCAGCCATTAAAGCTTGACCTTGAGTTGCATCTCTAATAACTAATCCTATGGCATTAGATGCAGGTAATGCATTTGTTAAAGCCACAACAGAACTATTAGCATCAGTTATTTGTATAGGAGCTGCAGCTTGTATTCTAGTTAAGTCAGCCATTTATTAGCCTTTATATAAATAACAACTAGCACCAACATGCTTAAAACATATTGATGCTAGATTATTTAGTTCAAGATAACACTTTTTTATAAAAATTGAGTCAAAAAACAAAACCTAATACTGGCCATCTTTTATTAACTATTCGTACATTTCATTTGTTTCTTTATCAAGATGCTTGCACATAATTGAAGTATTGACAAATAATCTATAGTTTTTGTCTCTTGCTTTTTGTGATAAAAAACTATCTTGTGTTAGAACATCTGTTGTCATAAAAAAGGGTTTTTCTATATCTTTAAATAATGATATTGGAAATAATGTAAATCCCATTGGCATGCTATAAACTTCATGTAATTTGCCATCTGGCTGTAAATCTGTCCTAATGCCATTTTTAATTACTATGGCAGTACCTTGTCTAGATTTTCCTTTTCTTGGATACCAACCTCCAACTACAGATTTTGAATCTAAATCTCTATAAGTTTTCATTAATTTAACAAACCCATCTTCTGGAGGGAATGTGTCATCTTCTACTGTCAAAATAAAATCAGCGCCATCTTCTAGTGCAATTTTTACAGCATGATTATAAGCTGCATCTACACCCATGCCATGCACATTAGTTATTTTTACTTGCAATCCTACTGGCAACTCTAATTTTTCTATATTAGGAAGTTTTTCTGCTTTTTCTCTAGTTGCTACAACAAGCAAACATTTTGCATCTCCTTTTTCTAAATATTTCTTTTCTACATTTGATGCCAAGGAATTTTCAGGCACAGAAACAAAACCAGCTTGTCTTAATGCTTCGTGATTGCCGACCCCAATTCTTCCAGTAGCCTGCATGTCTTGATATGCCTGCCTTTGTAGTCTTTTAGCCCAATAATAAGGTTGATTTGCATCAAGTTCTTCTCTAGTATACTTTTTGGGAAAAGATTGCCAAATTTTATATAAAGATTCAAATTCCCTTAAAGCTCCAAGCATAGCTCTTTCTTGTTCTTCAAGATCAATTTTAAGAAGATCTGCTTCAATTTGATCTAATTCCGTATTTTTAGATTCATATTCACTAATTTTTATCAAAAGTTTCTTTTTATTTAATTTTGCTCTTCTGATATTATCGTATTTGACCATCATTTCAAGCACACATTGTGAGTATTGTGTTTCTAATGTATCATGTTGGCCAACTACAAAATTTTGTAAAACGTATTCACTTCTAGGTTGTTGAATCTCATCAAAAGCATTTTCCATATCTTTGATAAGTTTAATAATATTGTCAATTCTATCTTCCATGCTTACTAATTCTTTCATAATCACCTCAAAAATAAAAGAGTAACTAAACTAAATATAGCATGGACAATCCTTTAAAAGATGTGACTGAAATAGTACAAGTTACTCCTGATGAATTGGCTCAGATATTTGTTGAGTATCTTAGCAAAAAGTATTCTATTATTAAAGAATCTGTAGAGACTTCAAGATATGCTGTAGATGTTAATTATAAAACAACTATGGATGACGTAAACTTTGGTTTTGCCAAGATAGCTTTGGGATATGTAAGCGCCGCTTTGAAGAGAATGGGATATCATGTAAAGCTTGTATTTACAGAGAAACCTCTTAGAGTAATTGTTTCATCTAGAAATTGGGACGATGGCGAATGGGTGGGAATGATATGTTATAATGCTCAACTTGGCTATTTTATTTTATCTAAAGGATATTATAATAGGATGAAAAAATCAGTCAATGTGGTACAGGCAGAAAAAATAGACTCAAAACCTTCTGCTGGCGAATTAGCTTCCAAATTAAAAGAAAAGATGGCAAGTATTGAAAACTTGCCACCTAAAAAGAGTGCTGAAATTAAAATTAATCTTAAGCGTGGGCCAAAGTCTTAGTCGCTGATAATATCGATGCCAGACATTGGATTCTCTGTTAAAAGAACTTCTGTTTCATTTGACAGTTGAGCAGGATTCTTATGATCCTTAATTACCTTTGGGGTTTCACGAACTAAATGTTCTTGCTTGCCATCAAAAGTAACCTTGTCTGGCTGATCTAAAATTAACTTTTCCATATTAGCTCCTTGTGATGATTCAGTAATAACTGTATTTGATTCTACTTTGGTTTCCACAGTTTCGGAAGATACAGTTTCTGGGGTATTTACGTTTGTAGGTTGTAAAACTTGTACAATTCTTATGTCCCCTGTTTTTACAAATGCTACGAAATATTCATCTCCATGAAATGTTTGTCTAGGGCCAATCATTTTTTTGCCACAAAGAGACTTTTTGGGCAGTGAATAATCATGGTTTTTATGATTCTGGAAAATGTAAGTCACATTATTGCCTGAATCCTTTTGTTGAGAATGAATAATATGAAGTCTCTTTTGCATATCTTCACGACGATTTTTCATGAGAGTCCCTTGGTTATAAAAAGAATATCCGTTATTATTATAATGTAGGTACGATAAATTTCGGAGAACATTATGAATAAAACACCACAACATTGGTACGATCTTTACCCGCAAGGCACTCAACAAGGCGATGATGAACAAAAAGTTTTTACATCATTAGCTAGAAACACAAAGTGGGTTTGGAGAAGTGTTGGAGCTATTGAAAAAGAAACAAATCTTGATAAAGACAAAATAGAAAAAATACTTTACAAATATCTTAAAATTAATGTTGTATTCCAAAACCCAAAAAATGAAGACCAATGGGGGTATTGGGCAAATGTACCTGAAATGTTAAATATAAAGCGTAAATCAATCAATCAGGAAGATATTGAAAATAGGTTAAAATGAAAGAAGCAGGCCACAAAATGGCCTGCTTCTTTTTTACACATTATATTATATTATAGAGCTGTATCTTTTCCAACACCCTTGTGATCAACCTTGTTATCATCAACTTTATCACCCATTTTCTGCAAAGCATCTGCAGCAATTGGCATAAAGTAGTTAGCAGGATAATGAGCACGAACATAACCATCTGGATAAGCCCAGTGAGCTATGCCTGCCCTAGCTGTCTTTTCAACGAGAGGTAATTCTAGTTTGCTGCTTTCAGCCCATTGTAGAAATGATTTCATAATAATCCTCACAAAAAGTAGTATACCACTTACTTTTATATAGGGTGTAATATAAAAAAATTAAAAAAATGAAAACAGAATTTTTACTTATAGAGCAAGATGATTCAAACATTAATGAATATATGTTTGGGTTTTGTAGCAAATGTATGACAGTATATAAAAATAACAAATTTAGTAAACTTGGATGCAAAACCTGTGAGAGAAACTTGTTTTTCAAAGGCAAATACAAGATCATAATATTTAGTATAAAAAATCTTTTAGGCGAATTCTTTGAAAAAAATACAAGTTGCAGAAGTATGCATTATCTTCGCAAAATTGAAGAAAATTTATGTAATTTTTCAAATAATAACATTTTTTGTAATTATGAAATGAAAAATCTGTGTTTTTATTTTAAATGTAATGAATCAAATATTGACAAAAATATAATTACTGCATGGAGAATTTATAGAACTTTCAAAGTTAAATATCTTAAAAATAAAATTAATAAAATTCCTAATGACATTTTTAAAATAAATTTTCAAAATAGATTATTTGAAAAAGAAAAAGATATTTTGTTCTCTTATCCAGATAATCAGCAAAGCAAGGTAAAAAATCCTGCTATTTTACAGCATATTCATTTAAGTAGAGATATTTTGGAAAGAAGTTTTCGACAAGATTTGAATCTTTAAACCAAAAGAAATATAATTAATTGTTCCATTCATTTAACCAAGGAGATTGCCATGAGTCGTTCTCAGCCGATTCGTTTTGAAATCACTTCTCGCAGCTTGAACAACGCCGTTGTTTATGAAGCTGTCGCTGTTATTCCAGGTTTTGGCCCTGCCCCAGTTGAAAAGATCGAGGGCGGCACCCAATTTAGCACTCGTAGTGCAGTAACTTTTGCTTGCAACAACCGTGCTGCCAGCCTTGGATTGACTCCAGTTATCAATTACACAGAGTCTACAACTGGCACTGCCAATACTGCCACCACCACTACCACGAATCGCAAGACTGTTACTCGTGGCGCTGCTCGCAAGACCAAGAAGCGTGTAACGACTCGTTAATTTTGGTATAAATTTATCAATATGGGGGAATTATTTCCCCCATATTTTTTTTTATACACCTAAATAACATAAGGAGGTGCTTTATGGGTTGCGGATGTGGTGGAAATAAAAACTTAGGTGGCGCTAGAAATATGAGGAGAGTTGGAGGAGGGCCGTTCACAAATGTTGTAAGAACTGAAAGTGCCAATCCTCCAGCACCAGCGGCAAATAATAATAATGTTGTAATTCCTAATAACTTTACAGAAAGAGAGCGTATTCAGCGCTTAAGAAGAGCTGCAATTGAACGAGCAACTGGAAAAAAGATGTTTTAAAATTTTATTTTTGAATTATATATAAGATAATTCTCAAGGAGAAAACCATGTTAAATTATGAAAAGTGGAAATTATTGAACGAAACCCTTAATCCAATCAATCTAGGATTTGGACCAAAACATTCATTAGGTATTACTGGCGCACAACTAGGTGCAAATGAAGAAACAGAAGAATCTTTAGAAGAAGAATATGATATGGATGAAGTTGATTTCGAAGAAGAAGATGACATGGGAGATAAAGTTAAAGGAGAAATGGAATTTGATGGAGAAGATGAAGATATGGAAGGTGGAGAAGATGAAGATATGGAAGGTGGAGAAGAAGGTAAAATGGAAATGGATGACGAAGATGATGATGATGGCGAAGATGATGGCGAAGAAGTTTCTGGAGGTTGCCCTGCAGCAGCAATGGCTAGCGATGATGATGAAATGGGCGATGAAATGGGCGATGAAATGGGCGACGATATGGGTGACGATATGGGCGATGAAATGGGCGACGATAAGCACAAAGGAGAAGATATGGATCTAGAATTTGAATCCACAAATAAGCAAGAAAAAACTTGGTGGGAAAGCGTTGCTGGCATGGTTGGAACTAAGGGTGAATACAAAAATGCTCGTCCTCTAACCGAAGCCGTTGCTAAAGAAGCTGTTGATGCTGCTGATAAAAAAGAAGTAGCAAAGAAAGACAAGCCAAAGTTAGTTACAAGAGGAGATCAGGCTCTAGCTGCTTTGGACAGAATTCTAGGCGATTCATTCACCGGAAATCGTGAAGCTTTACTAAACACCCTAGACTCTTTGACCGACAAGGTAGTATCTAAATTGATGAAGGCTGGAACTAGTCAGTCTGCTCTATTGATGCATTTTAAGCAAATGCTTGATAAGAAATTCAAAGAAGCAAAAAACGGTTAATAAAAAATTTAAATAATTAATTTTTACAGGAGCAAGATTTTCTTGCTCCTGTTATTTTTTGCCTTGGGATTTCATGATAGAATTTAGACATGGATTCCATAAGAGTTTTTAACACTTACAAAGATTTAGGCTATAAGATAATCCCACTTTACCCTAATTCAAAAGTCCCAATGTTCAGCGGGTGGCAAAGTAATTACACATACGAAAGAACAGAAAAGATAATATGTTCAACTGCAGAAAATATTAATTATGGGCTAATACTAGGTGACATTATTGATCTTGAGGGAGATTGCATTGAATCAAATCAAAAACTTGATGATTTATTAAATGGAATTGATCATCCAATATTTTTAAGTAATAAATCTAAACACCATTTGTTCAGGTCATCAATCAAAAATCTTACTAAAGTAGAATTTGAGGGAATAGAAGTAAGAGGCCATAGGCACCAATCAGTAATTCCACCAAGCACTCATATAATGGGATGCAATTACGAATGGCATACATCATTATTACATGCAAATGAAATACCTCATTTGCCTGAATTTTTATATAAAAAAATAATTTCTCTTTTGCCTAAAATACAAAAAAAAGTATATAAAAATAATATTAAAGACAAACATCAAAAGATATTGTGTCAAAAATGTAAAAATACTTCATTTATGAATTCTAAAAGATTAAGCAAGGAAATATCCATACTAAAACAAAATGGATTACAATGGATGTGCATGGAATGCAGACCATTTGATTTAAGAAAAGCAATTAGATGTTCCAATAAAACTCTAAAGAATTTTTCTTAAAATTAGACTCATTTTCAATATCTTTAACCAGATTTTCAGGCATGAAATTAGAAATAAAATTCATGAATTTTTGCGCCTGATAAACATTATTTGTATTAATTGTTTTAACTATTTCTTTATAATCATATCCATATATGTTATAAACAGATTCAGGATCTTCATTGCCAAAATTATCTGGATTTACTTTTACAAACTTTTCATATACGTGATCTTGCATAAAATCAAAAACAAAACTGAATAGATTATAAATTAATGCAGTTGTTTTTGGAGATCTTAACCAAAATGGAGAAAGAACTCTGTATTCAAGACCATAGTCCTTCGGCCTAAAATTGCCAGCATGTCCATAAACTCGTTTTCTTTTATACGATTCTACATCGTGATCAAGCAAAACAGAAGGAATGCCAACAAACAAATCAAGCATGTAAACAAAAACTGGTTTCATTATATCATCAAGAACTAAATCTTCTGATAGTCCTCCTATGTGAATATGACCTCCAGCATATCTTTCAAGAGTGTTCTTATATAAGTCTGAATTTATTTTATTATATGACAAACTATATGCATTAATATCTGGCTCACAACCTATTTCAAAAAAATTTTTGTTTTTATTATCTGGTTCATAGAAGTCAACACAAGAAGATGCAACAATTTTATATGGATGAATTATATTTTTTGCTATAACAATACCATCTCTGATGGTGCTTGTAAATTCTTCACACGATCTTGCAGGAACAAAATTCATTTCAAAAGCAACATTGTCATAGTAATAAATATGATTCTTGTTAATTATTGGATTGGATTTGGAGTTTTTAATAATACTTATAGGATTAATAGGAGCGTCTACATGATTTAAAACAAAAAACTCAGGGTCTGCACCTAAGAGCATTTTAAATTCCTTGTGTTTTTTGGATTGCTAAAACATTATACTCATTTATAAATAACATATTCAAGTGGAATTTTATGGCTGTCGCAAACGATATAGTATTTCTTTATTCTGGTGGAACATCAAATTTAGACCCTACAAAATCATTGGGAGGTTTAAAGTCTATTTATGAAATTCCATCAGTAGTAGACAATTTGTTTTTAGATGCTTCCGAAAAAGATTTGGAGAGCGGTGTTACAGAATATAGATGCATTTATGTACAAAACAATTCAGAAACCTTTCCGTATTACTCTTTGGAGCTTTATTTTGATGATACAAAGTCAATTCCAAATAATCTTTCCATCGGTTTGAATTTTTCTAACGATATACAAAACTTAATAATTTCGGGGAATGTTGCATCTGGTTATTTCACTTTGGGATTATATCAAGATGTTACATATAATATAAACTATGATCCTTCACCACAAAGTTTTGCACAGAATATACAGTTTGCTTTAGCAGATGCTTTGGGACCAGGTACTGTTGGTGTGGAAGTATTAGCAAGCGGAACTAGTTTTTTGTCATTCAAGATAACCTTTTTCGGTAAATTTAGTAAAAAATCTCAGGAACTATTGACAGTAATCTCAAATAATTTAGTTTTGACAGATTCTTCTCCTGCTATTATTAGCATTAGCAAAATATCTTATGGAACGCCTATTAATAATGAAGCAGAATTAATAGGAACAGGCTTTAGTAAGCCGCCAAATATAAATTTTTACAATCCTACTCTCGACAATAAAAGATTAATAGGAGATTTATTGCCGGGAGAATACTTCCCACTATGGGTTAGAAGAACTATAAAAGCTGGGAGCGGACCTTTGCCTGTGGCTGGGGCAACACTTCATGCTTTTGCAGTAAGTGATGGCAAGCCAATTCCATCACCTTCACCATCACCATCACCATCACCATCACCTTCACCTTCACCTTCACCATCACCTTCACCATCACCTTCACCATCACCTTCACCATCACCATCGCCATCCCCTTCCCCTTCTCCTACTCCAAGTGTTGGCTCTGCCTATATTATTGCGTATATATCAGAAACAACTAAGTACCCAATTAGACAAAACTGGTATAAATCAACAGATGGAATAACTTGGCAAAAAGTCACTCTTTCTGGATATAGTGATTCTGGTGTTGAACAAAAAGCTAGGTGGTTTCAATCAATAAATAAGTGGGCGCTTTTAAATTCAGGAACCGGGGGCTGGAGTAGTTTTGGTACTGCGGATGGTGATCTTGCAAACTTTGCAACTGATCAAACCGTTCCTTCCATAACTGTATATGGAAATATAAAAAACTACTACAAACCTATATTTTCAGACGCAAATTCATTTTATGCATTTAATAATGTTTCTAGCTCTGATGGAGGATTTCCTCCACCGCCTGCACCTAATAGTAATAGTACCTCAACTTTTTCATTGAAAAAAACTTCTGATTTAGTAAATTGGCAAACAACATATGAAGATAATGCTTGGAAATATAATTCAACTGAAGGAATAACTGCAACTAGTTCAAATAATTTTATGAATGGTAAATATTTATTAATTTTTGGAGGCAGATTCGGATATGGAGTTATGGAACCAGCAAAAATTTTAGTTAGTACTGATCTAAAGACATGGCAAGAAGGATCTTTTTCACATATTCCAGTATCAAAACAGTATAAAAGTCCACAGTATGTGACATATGTAGGATATTTCGGTGGAAATTATTTCTTAATTGTAAATCCAAACTACCTTTATGTTTCTGGTAGTCAGTATGATGTTCCTATAAGTGAAATACAAGCTTCTATATGGACATCAACTAATTTAACCACATGGACTAAAGTATTTAGCGTACCTAGTACATATAGAGATTCTTATATTTCATTTAAATGCGAAGCTTTTGGCAAATTATTTTTTGAGTATTACTATAAAGAATCTGGTATACCTACTTTTAAAATTTTGTTTACAACAAATTTAACATCTTTTACGGAACACAATTATCAATTTCCAACAAGCACCGCCTACCTTCCCCAGCCTAATTTTCAATATTCTCCAAATCTAAATAAATTTATAAGATTTTGGTTTAATGAGCCTTACAAAGATGAACTGCAAGTACTAAGTATTGAATTATCAGATGATAGTTTTTCATGGACTAGAAGCACTCCTACAGGGCTTCCAAATGCATATATATCTTCAGACATTCGTTATTTATACACTAGAGATAATAATGCTGGGTTTTAGTATCATATATAAATAAACAAGATGCTTCCTATAAAAATAAGATATTCTGGTGGAATAACAAATCAGAGTCCTGAAAATAGCATTGGTGGAGATATTTCTATTTATGAAGTACCCATTTCAATAGATAATTTATTTAATACATTTGGTCAAAGCCCCACACAAAAATCTATAACAGACTATCGATGTTTTTATGTATCAAATATTAGTGGAGCAAATTTAACAGATACTAAGATTTGGCTCAGCCAACAAAAAGATAGTCCAAATCAATTGTATCTTGGAGTAACAGTTGAAAATGCAGTCCAAACAATTAGAATTAATGGTTTGATTGCATCAGGCAGTCTAACTATTTCATTAAATGATCAATCTGTTCCTGCAATACCTTTTACTACTACAGTAGAAGATTTTGCTAATCAAATTAAAAATAGTTTAGATAGCAAATTAGGAGGCAATAATACTAAAGTAGTTTTAACCAAAGTATCAACAACTCTTTATTATGAAATAACATTTATAAATGGTTCAGCTAATACAAAAGTGGGATCAATAAAAGTAGTTCAAAATAAATTAAAAACATCATCTGGACAAACTCCAACAATACAAATAACAGAAAAAGCTTCCGGAGGGCCATTAGGCGTAATAGCCCAAGTATTACCAAACAGAACTACAAGACCGAGCAAAATAAATTTCATTAAAACAAGCGAAACAAATACAATAAATGTAGGAACAATACCAGTTGGAGGATATTTTTATGTCTGGGTACAAAGAATTATACCCCAAACAGCAAAAGCCTCTCTTCTTTCAGGAGCAGAGTTTTATTTAAATTGCAAACTTGATTCAAACGACCCGGTTCCAGCCTCTTCTACATTTTATTTTACAAACAATATAGTATCGTCTATTCCGTTTGCTCTCACAATATTAAATTATTATAAAATACAACTAGGAGGAACTCCTCCAGCAACTCAAACTATAAATACTGGTTGGCAAGTAGGTACTATAGCTGCAAACAACTGGTCTTTGATGGAATCAGAAGTTAAAAGAAATTCTTCAACATTTACACCATCTAGTTTACCTGCACTTAACCCTGACTTCACACTAGGAGATTCATGGAGAACAGATAGCTTATATGGTAAGTTTGCTTCAGGGACATGGAAATTCAACTTTAGAGCTATTGCTACAACTGCAGGAACGCAAGATGGAAGAGTAAATGTTTGTTTGTGGAAAAGTAAAGATCCTACCGGCCAAGCTGAATTAGTAAAATTAACATCTGTAAATCTAATAGGATCATCGGTAACAAATTTATCTGGAACTGCTCAATCTTCAAGTATTGATTGGCCTACTAACGATCTCGAATTTAATAATGAATATTTATTTGTACAAGTAGCTTGGGAAATAATAGGTGTAGGCGATCAAGCCGCTTGTGATGTAAACTTTCAAATAGGAAGCCAAGCTAATATAATTACTCCTTTGTTTACAGCATATCCTACAACAACTACAACTACTACATCTACTACAACAACTACAACTAGCACTACAACAACAACTACAACAAGTACTACTGCTGTTCCTACGACTAGTACTACAACAACAACTACAACAAGTACGACAACTACAACTTTGCCGCCAGCTTGTATTATTTTGCTACCATTAAATGGCAGCACTAGCATAGTTAGCCCAGATTGTATTCCAACATCTACTACAACATCAACTACTACAGTTAGGCCTGGTAGCTGTTCCCGTCTATATTTGCCAGGAAATACATGGAATTTTAATGGCGTTCAAATAACTACTTCTGGTTCTGGCAATATCTATGAAACTGATGGACAGAGATATTGTAGTTATCCGAGCAATGACCCTGGATATACTGTATATTTAAATTTCACTACTACAACAGAATATTATACTCTTGCTTTCAATACAACTGTTTACGAAGCAACGTTTTTGATTACTGGTGGATTAGCAAACTCAACATGCTCTGCTACATGGAAAGCTACAAATAACCAAAATAATGAAGTACTATCTTTATCAGATGCCTTTGGTGTGTCAACTAGCGGAAATCAATTTACGATAGGTACAAATTTTTGCGTTGAAAATTATGGATGTGGAGCTTTCCTCAAGGTTTCTGGTGCATCTACAGGTATTACATTTAATTGGGTTACAGAACCATCAGCTTGTGCTGGGTTAGTGATTGCACTTTGCTCTTTAAATACTAGTGCGCCAACTACAAGTACAACGACAACTACTACCACATCAGCTCCTACTACAACAAGTACTACAACTACAACAGAAGCACCAACTACTACAAGTACCACAACCACAAGTACTACAAGTACAACAGCGGCTCCAACTACTACAAGTACTACAACTACAACAGAAGCACCAACTACTACAAGTACCACAACCACAAGTACTACAACCACAAGTACTACAAGTACAACAGCGGCTCCAACTACTACTAGTACCACAACAACAAGTACAACAGCGGCTCCAACTACTACTAGTACTACAACAACAACAGAGGCTCCAACTACTACAAGTACCACAACCACCACAACCACAAGTACTACAACTACAACAGAGACTCCAACTACTACAAGTACTACAACTACAACAGCGGCTCCAACTACTACAAGTACCACAACCACAAGTACTACAACTACAACAGAGACTCCAACTACTACAAGTACTA
>CAYVOK010000005.1:54859-62518 GCA_964453335.1 uncultured Acidimicrobiaceae bacterium | reverse complement strand
CAACTACAACAGCGGCTCCAACTACTACAAGTACTACAACCACAACAGAGGCCCCCACTACCACTACTACTACAACTACCACTACTACCACTACTACTACTACCACTACAACAACTACTACTACTACTCCTAATCCTGTTGGGTGTTTATCGTGGGATGGCTCAATTAAAATTAACAGCTATTCAGATATTGCAAATAATGGATGGACATACTCAGCAGAAAATTTAAATATAGGAGAAACAGCAGAAATAACTTGGAGTGCTACTGGCAATGGAACACTTGATTTGAATTATTCAGATATTTACACAACTGCAAATTATGAAATAACAATAGAACAAAGCGGATATCCAAATGTGAATTTAACATCTGGCAACGCATTTACTAGAAATTCTTCAATTTATATTGGAGATATAATAAAAATTAAAATATTGAATGTATCTTCAGCAATAGATTCTGGAGATTTTAGCGGGTATGCTAGAATTTCAGGCTGCAATTACACTACTACTACAACAACCACGACAACAACGTCAACAACTACAACCAGTCCTGTTCCTACTTTGTGGGCTACCGGTACAAATGCATTTGGACAACTTGGATTTGGAGATACTATAGCTAGAAGTGAATTCACTCAAGTAGGATCAGATTCAAACTGGAGTAGAATTGATGGTTGTGATTACATGTCTGTAGCAGTAAAAGATGACAGTACATTATGGACATTTGGATTAAATAGTTTAGTAGGTTCTTTAGGAATCAATAATTTAATCGACAAAAGCTCGCCAGTACAGACTGTTAGCGGTGGTTTTGATTGGAGTTATGCTAATTGTGGAAGATCGGGCACTGTTGTCGCAATCAAAAATGATGGAACTCTTTGGCTTTGGGGAAGAAATAGTTACGGACAGCTAGGAGTTAATGATACTATTCATAGAAGTTCACCAATTCAATCAATTTTAGGTGGAAACGACTGGATAGAAGCGGATGCTGGAAGTAATCATATCATGGCACTTAAAACGGATGGAAGTTTATGGGGATGCGGATATAGTAGCTTGGGACAAACAGGAATTAATAATAATAATCCTGTCACAGATGTAAGTAGTTTTGTGCAAGTTTATAATGACCCATCAAATTGGAACTCTATAAAATGTTCATTTGCATCATCTATAGCTCTTGATAATACAGGAAAACTATTTGTTTGTGGAAATGGAAGTTTCGGAGAAATGGGCAATAATAGCACTTCTAATATCAAGCAATTTACTCAATTAGGGAATGATACGTGGCTTCAAATAAGCGGTGGTGGGTTATTTTTTGCAGCAATTAGAAATGATAATACCTTGTGGGCATGGGGGCAAAACTCATATGGTCAGTTAGGACAATCAGATAAAGAAAATCGAAGTTCTCCAGTTCAAATTTCAGGAAATACATGGAATCAAGTAGCTTGTGGTGGTAGCCATATTATAGCAACAAAGAATGATGGAAGCGTCTGGTCATGGGGTAATAATTTTTCTGGTCAGCTTGGCGCTGGCAATCAGATACATAGATCTTCACCTATAATGGTAGTCCCATCTGGAAACTTTACAAAAGTGAAATGCGGATATAATACTTCTTATCTTATTGGATATAAATTATGATATATATTAAAAATAACTACATTAAAATACAGGTAATAAATGAATTGGTTTGATAGAACAGTACCATTACTAACTTATACCGGCTTGGCTTGGTCTGAAGAGCTTGGATTATGGGCAGCTTCAGCAACTAATGGATTTTTATTATATAGTTTTTCAGGAAATTCATGGAACTATACATACGATTTTCCAAGCGAAGTATGGAGGACTTTAGTTTACGGGCTTGACTTTGGAAGTAATCGTGTTTTTCTTGCTGGCAGCGATACTAAAATATGCAGAAGCACAAATGGAGTAAATTATAGTATTGTTTTGGACGTTGGTTCTAAAAAACTTTTATATGGCGATGGTTACTTCTATAGTT
This sequence comes from uncultured Acidimicrobiaceae bacterium, assembly GCA_964453335.1. GTDB lineage: Bacteria > Actinomycetota > Acidimicrobiia > Acidimicrobiales > CAIXPF01 > VGBO01. The sequence goes on along the minus strand of CAYVOK010000005.1, from coordinate 60,535 downwards.
TTGTTGGAAATCAAAAATGTTTCCAAAGTTCTAATGGTGGTATAAGCTGGACTCAAGTAGGTAACTTACCATATAATGGTTCTAATGTTTATTTTGATGCTGCATATGGGAATGGAATAATTGTTGCAATTTCATCCAGTCCAAATGCATCAGTTGTTTATAGTGCAAACAAAGGATCAACATGGTCTACTGCTGCTTTGCCAAGCCGAAGCTGGAGTGCAGTGGTCCATAATGGTTCTAAATTCATATTAACATCTGGGAATGATAATGAAACGTATAATTCATCAGATGGAAGTACATGGAATTTGCTAGCAGGCGTACCAAAAATAGATAGAATGGCTACATATTATACAATAGCCATAGGAACTTTTACAGGCACTCAAAATGCATATTTAAGTTACGACGATGGAATTTCTTGGTCTGTTGAAAACTTATCATCGCTTATTAATACAAATATTATATCTACAAAAATACAATATCAACAATTGACAACAACATCTACTACAACAACATCTACATCTAGCACAACATCTACAACCTCTATTCCAACTACTAGTACTACAACAACATCTACTACAAGTACTACTACCTCAAGTACAAGCACAACTACTTCAAGTACAACTACATCAACTTCAAGCACAACTACATCAACTTCAAGCACAACATCTACAACATCCGCCCCAACTACTAGTACTACTACTAGCACTACTACTAGCACTACTACTAGCACTACTACTAGCACCACTACTACTAGCACTACTAGTACTAGCAGTACAACAAGTACAACATATGCTCCTTCTTGTAATCTTGATTGTGATTATTTAGATATAGTAGCTGATCCATCTTCATTCACTTTAATAACAAATGAGCCTCCACCTGGGCCAATTACTTATGGAAAAATATTAAACTTAGAACTACCTCCAGCATATATGACAAAAACAGTCACTTATAGAGTCAGTGAAAATTTTGGAGATATATGTGCATCTCCAAACTTTACTGTCAAAGCAGAAGTTGGAGCATATGATTCTGACTATATATTGAGTGTTGAAATATGGAATGATTATGAAGATTATGTTTTAAATAATCCTCCAGACACAAGTGTTAATGTAACAAAACCTGCACAATTTGATTCTGGATGTATTGCTACAGGAACAACCGGAGCATTTGTAAGGGTAACACTCAACCCAACATTAAGCTTTACGACTGTCCCTGCTGGAGACTTATTTGTAGAAGTAACATCAGACACAAGAAGTCTTGTTGCTCCTAATAGTTATACCCTAGTTACAACTTCTGAACAATATGCATATACATCTGATGGTTCATATGAAGATGGCTGCTCTGGTTACAAAACAGGATCAAAGTGGTGGTCTATATCGTGCTTGGGTAATGAAAATTGGATGATAGGATTTGATATTGCAAATAAGAAATTTATTGCGTTCACTAAAAATAATAATTTAACACGTTATAGTAGCGGCACAACAGATTTGACATGGACAAATGGAGGGTATCTACCTACAGCAGATGATTGGAAATCATCTGGGACAGATGGTTCAAGTAAGTTTATCGTAATAAGCACCCAAAGTACTTATGCATACACAACAAACTATGCGACATCTTGGACATCAGGCACTTTGCCAACTAGTACGAACAATTTTGTGTTTTATTGTATGTCATTTGGAACATGGGTTGTTTTATCTACTGGAAATAATCTGGCCTATTCTACAGACGGAGTAACTTGGAATACAACAACTCTTCCTGTTAGCGCCTCTTGGATTTGGGGATTTGAAATTTCTGGAACAGTTTATTTGTTCGCATCAAATGGCAATATACTTGTAAGCTCCCCAAGTAGTCTAACAGGTCCTTGGACGAGCAAATATGAAGCATCTTTGTCAGGAATTAGAAAACTAGCATATGGATCATATACAGTCGGAGCAGTTACAAATCATGTATTAATTGCTATAAAATCAGGCACAACATTTTATAGATCTACAGATTTAACCGGAACGTGGTCTGCTATTACGGTGCCTTCAATAGGATCAAATGATTGGGTTGATATAGTGTTTGGAAACGGCAACCCAATTTATAATAAGAACTTATTTATAGCAGTGCAAAGCTCTAATATTACTGGATGTGCAATCTATGCAAAACCTGATGATACATCAAATTTTGTTCTTGGATGTCCAAGCACAGCTAGAAACATTCAATCAATAGCTTTTGGAAATTTTGAGTAATTAAGTTATAATACATTATGAAATACAATTTTTACAATTGTTTAATGTGTGGTATGGAACCAGAGGACTTTATTCACACCCAAAAAGTGGGATGTCCATTTTGCTATCTTTTTATGGAAGAAACTATGATACAAGTTATAGGCGCAGTCCAAGACGAAAATTATAAACATAACGGCAAAAAAAGCGGCAACACACTTTTGCACAAATTTTTAAAAAAAATAATTAGCGATGAAGCAAAAAAAAATCCAGAAATGGCTACCGAGTGCAAACAGTTAAAGAAATTAATTCGAGATTATTTTTGAATTTATTAACTCTATTTGAGGCTTTATAGATTGAAGCAAAGCTTTATCTTTAATTATACTTAATTTATCATTTATAATAAGAAGTTGTTTTTTAACTTCTTCTATTGTTCTATATTTTGTCCATTCTTCGAATTCATTAGGGTTAATTATACCCATTCCTTGCCAAAAACGCTTGCCTTGTTGATCAAGATTTTGGTCTAAATTTTTAATTGATAGTGCATTTGACTTAAGTATTTCTCTATATTCTTCAATACTAATTTTTGCATTTTTATCATATTGCTTTCTTTCTGATAAAACTAAAGCTGCTGTTCCTACAACAAACGGACAACTCATAGATGTTCCAGAAAGAAATGCATACGAATTCTTAGGAATAGTACTGAATATTTTTACTCCAGGCGCTACAAAATCTAAATTAGGCCCAGTACAAGAAAAATCGGCCCTCATGCTGTTTTCATCTACTGCACCTACAGATATACATTCAGAATATGCAGCCGGATACAAAAGGTTTTTTGTAGATCCTGCATTTCCAGCAGCCACAAAACAAACTACTTTCTTTTCATTCGCATATTGCATCGCTTTTCTTACATTTTCTACAGGATTTCTGGCTCCAAGGCTCATAGTAATAATATCTGCCCCATTATCAACTGCATAATAAATAGCTTTTTCTACATGTTCTATAGAACCCATTCCGAAAGAATTTAATACTTTAATTGGCATTATTTTGCAGTTGGGAGCAACTCCAACCACTCCATAATCATTATTATTTGCAGCAATAATGCCACTACAATGTGTACCATGTTCTCCAGCATCTTCTGGAGGTAAATTTTCTTCAACAAAATTTTTGCCTGGCACTAGACTGCTCAACAAATCAATATGTTGCAAGTCACACCCTGAATCTATGACGGCAACTGTAACATTTTCACCTTGTGTAATTTTCCATAATTCTGGTATGTTATAACTAGAAACATGCCACCCAACTTGTTGGGCGGATGCCTGCATCATAAAAATATCTTCTTTTACATACGGCAATAAATAACAAAACTCATTATTTTCTGACATAAAACTATATATTGTATGTAATAGATAAAATAGGAGAAGCCTTATGGCTTTTATACTATGCCAGTAACAAGAACAAATACTTTCACTCAGCTTTATTATTTCGATCCTGCTTTGTATCCAAACGGATCAAAACTTGACGAAACTCTCATGACTGATCCCTCGAGCAATTCAGTTAGAAGAACAAGAATACTTCTTGCTGGTGATCAAAATTATGATGAAATTGTAAGAGTTCTTAACACAGCACCAGTAGGCGATGAATATGCTTTGGTAGTAAGAAATATACCTAGTGCTCCAGCAAATCCAGTCAATTCTTTTGGAGAAGCAGCAATTACAGCAGCATCTGGAGGAACAACAGCAGATGTTGTGACTTACACTCCATCAAGTGTTAAATTGGTTTTTACGGGATTCACAGCAAGTAGTGATTTAAATGGTAAATATGAAGTTTTTGTAGGGACAGAAACTTCGCCAAGATTTACTTATAGAACAACAAATGCAAACCCGAATGTATCTTTAGATATAAAAGATACACCTTTAATGATACCAAGCGGCACAGCTATTAAAATAAAAGCAACCAATTACAATACAGGTGTTCAAGGAAATTATTCTGCTACTATATTAGGTTATACTATTCCTTAAAATTGGTTTAATATGGACACACAAGAATTTAGCGATTGGTTTGGACAGATTAAAGGCGTTATTATTAAAAAAGTCGAAGAAGACAGAATATTTTTTGAATGTCTTGAAGAAAGACTTGTTGTAAAAATAACTAGAATAGCTGAAAAAACCGATAACTTTCTAAGCTTACATACAAGAAAAAAAGAAATGGTTTTATGTCTTCATAAACATAAATTAGAAGACTTTAAATCTAAATGGGAAGAACCTGCTACTAAAAAAGGCATACCAGATCTTTCCGTAGTAACTTGTAGACAAATGGCATACGAATTAAAAAAAAGAAACAATTTAACATTCGCCTTAATATGGCTAGAAGATGAAGCAACAGAAAACTTTAATATAGAAGCTGTTGGAAATCCAACTACATTATGTGGTATGTTAAGCAGAGGACTTAATTTAGCAATTAAGTGGGCAGATAGAGATGTTCAGTACGGAGAACCCGATAAAGAAGATAATATCTGACTTTATTAATATATAATAATAGTTTTATTAAAAGGAACTATTATGGCAGAACAAAGTAGATATGGCTTGCCCGTTTCACTAGTAGATCCAAACAATTCTTCTTCTTTTGCAACTATTGTTGGCGGAAAACTTTCTGTAAGTAGCACTGATTTTGCAAGCGCAGACATTGTAAATGATTATACTTCAGGCGTAGCTGCCGCAGATGGTTCGTCAACAACTTTATCTTCATATACAGTTGGATCAAGTAAAAAGTTTTTGTTAAAGTCTGTTCAAGCATCTTGTTCTGCTGGACCTGTAAAAATAGAAATTTATCAAGATGCAAACTTGTTATCTACTGCTTTCATATCTCCTTTTAATACAAATGTTCAAATTCATTTTGACCCAGGTTTTGTTGCCAATGCAACAGAAAGTATAATTTGCAAAGCATATAACAATAGCGGACAAGCACAAACTGTTTATACAACAGTTATGGGATTTATAGCCTCTGTTTAATTAAATTATATAATTTAATTTATTTTTTGTTTCCTATCTTGCAATCATAAATAAAAATATATGTTAATTACGCAGTATTTTTATGTTCCTTTTGGTACTACTACTACCACTACGACGACTACGACTACTACAACGACCACTTCTACCACTACGACTACATCGGCACCAACAACTTCTACTACTACAACTACATCGGCACCCACTACCTCTACCACTACGACTACAAGCGCCCCAACAACCTCTACGACCACAACTACAAGCGCCCCAACAACCTCTACCACTACGACTACAAGCACACCAACTACATCTACGACCACAACTACAAGCGCACCAACTACATCTACGACTACGACTACAAGCGCACCAACTACATCTACTACTACGACTACAAGTACCCCAACTACATCTACGACCACAACTACAAGCGCCCCAACAACCTCTACGACCACAACTACAAG
>CAYVOK010000005.1:220-54759 GCA_964453335.1 uncultured Acidimicrobiaceae bacterium | reverse complement strand
GACTTCCACAACTACAACTACATCGGCACCAACGACTTCCACAACTACAACTACATCGGCACCAACGACTTCCACAACTACAACTACAAGCACACCAACTACTTCCACAACTACAACTACAAGTACACCAACTACTTCCACAACTACAACTACAAGTACACCAACTACTTCCACAACTACAACTACAAGTACACCAACTACATCTACTACTACAACTACATTAATACCTACGACTTCAACAACACCGACGCCAATAACTACCACTTCAACAACACCGACGCCTGGTACAACTACAACTACAACACCATATCCAACTACAACAACTCCTGCTCCTGGAGTATTCGCTGCCAAATTTAGAATAAATGAAATTGTTTATGACATTTATGGAAAGATGTGGAGAATAATACTAATTTCTGGAGATATTTACAATCCAATTTATACAGTTGAAAGTATCGGAGATGAGAATTTTGGTAATTCTCAAGGATTGATTAGAAGGACTTACGCAGAAAACGAATTGCTAAGATATGAAGAAGCTGCAAGCTACTTTAATATAACAATTGATAGTAAAATAGCAGAATATCAAAAATTACTAGATCAAATAAATAATATGTTATGAGGATAATATGAATTTTATTGTACAAATGTCTGGTAATTTATCTGTACAAGGAGCAGCACAAACGTGTAACCTTGTAGCAAATATTTGTACAATTAGTTACCCAATGAATGGAACATTATTAGTAAGGACATGTAATACCTACTTCAAAAATGATGCGATTTTATATAAGTATAAACCGGGCGACATTTTATATTTATCATATAAAGCAAAAATAGGAAAGCTAGAAAAAATTAAAATTAAAGATGTGCGAGTTATATCAAATAGACAAATAAACGGAGCAATAGATTTTATTTATATTGATACTTACAATAGCTTGTACAATGACAGAGACTTAGTCTTAGAAACAGAAGCTTTGCTATTAGCCAAACAATATTATGAGATGAGAATTATTGATGCTGAAAAGGCAAAATATCCATGCACATGGAAAAGAATTTAAATATTAATTAAATTTTTTATTATATTTTCTGGTCTTACTATTGATAGATGTGGCCAAACATTAGTATTAAGAAAAACAAAATCAGAAGGATCATGCCCAAAAGGCAAATAAGAATCATAGAACTTTGATTCGATTACTTTAGTTGGTATTCCAGCCAATAAAGTATATGTTTTTAGCCATGTGTCAACAGAAATAACTTCCGAAGCAGAATTTATAATTTTGAGAAAATTTATAAATGGGTGTGTGCTTATCAGAGAACTGTTTTTGAACATTTTTGTTGATGTAATCCAAAAATGATTAGGATGATTTATAGCTGGATATGAATGTAGATCTGATTCAGATCCAGTTGAAAACACTGTCCAATCTTTTTGCAAGTAAACATTTGCAATTGTTAAATATTCTTCTGGTGTTAAAAATCGTTGTTTTGATTCACTTCGCACAGAGCCACATGGTCCTAATATCATTACTTTTTTTGATTTGTAAAAGTCATTTTGTCCTATTCTGCTAATCCAATCGGTTGTTTTAGGAAGCTTAGGCTCATAATATTGCGGATGCCTTTTCCAATCATTGTAATCTAAATTTCTTGCCAGATGTGCGCTAGTTTTCAGCCTTCCAGTACGCATCAATAAATCTGTAGCATGATTGGCAGCTTTTGTGCCCATTGTGTTGGGATATACAAATGATTTCAAATTGAAAAACTTTAAAAACTCATTTGCCAAGTTTATACTACTTTGATTACTAAAATAAACAACTTTAGCAGCATTATCGTTATAGCATTCTCCTAATAACAATACTAAATCACCTGTTCCACCAAATGTTAAGTATAAATTACCAGATAGGCCAGCAAATTGTTTTATTTGATCTAATAAATTGCGATTTTTATAAGCTTCGTTTCTTAGTTCTGTAACAGTTTTACTAGGTATTTCCCTGATAGTTTTTATTTGTTCAATTTTTTTAGGAGATGACAAATTCAACATTCCATACGAATTAATAGACGGCAAATTATTTTGCCGTCTATTAATAGAAAGTTCTGCTAATTGTTTTATTCTGTCATTATTTATTTGCATATATTACATACCAGCGGTTTGCGCTGGTTTTGATAAGGCTCTAGCTAGTGCAACGGCATTTTTCATGGGCAATTTGCCTTGCCCTTTAGTTGCAGTAGCATGACTCATCACTTCTTGAGCTATTCTAGCAATTAGATTCTGTACATCATCATAACTACCACTAATGCTCTTTCCTCTCATCCTTGTTGAAAGAAAATTGACTATTGCTTCTGCTGTTTGCGACATATTTTCTTCTTCTGGTTTGCCAGCTTGTGGCTTACCAGCAGGATTGGAATTACCCAGATTTCCATCTTGTTGAGCGCCAAAAGCCGCTTGTGGATTTTGAAATTCTCTCCAAACACCAAACTTTGACATACCCATTTTGAACCTCCGATTATACTCTATATAGTTTTACTAAATGAATTCCTCGTAGTCAGAAACATCAACACTTCTTCTCTTTTTTAACATTTTTATTTCTTCATAGTCGGCATTGCTCAAATACTCATCAAGATACTTTTGAATTCTTGAATACCAATTAGTAATTTTTACAGGGCTAATTCCTAATAACTTTCCCAGATTTTCGGGATTATTAAGCAACATTATAAAGTTTTTCCAAAAATTTTCATCTATCGAAAGTCCATCTTTGATGCACTCAATAGCCATGCGTCTTTCATCTTCTTTGCTTTGCCGCTTGTCAGAATCCATTCTCTCAAATAACATACCGAAGTTTGACATATAAATTATTTATTTTTTTGTTGATTTTTTTAACAGTTTCTTTCCAAGAAAATTACGATCAGCTTTGTCTGGACTCATTCCTTTTTCTCCTTGTCCTTCTGCGTTATATTTACTGGCTATGCCAGATGCCACAAACTGCCTGCCATTTACAGGTTGCCCAAGAGTTTGGCCAGCATATTCAACAAGCCATGATTTAAATGTAATCATGAATTATTTATGGTTTTTATGCCAAATATATTTTGTAGACTCTTTGCTAGATGATAAGTTTTTGAAATTTAGTTCTTTCAATTTTTTATACGGTATTGAACAGTTATAAAAAAACAACAATACTTCTGAATATCTTATTTTTTTAATAGCTTCTACTACCCTTGGTGAAAAATTTGAAAAGACAAAAATACACTTGTTATGATCAAAAGTTTTCATAAGTGATGCAAAATCGCTGTGTATTATAAAAACATTTTGCAATCTTTCTTTTATACCATCAATTTTTTTCAATAAGCCGTCTAATTGAGATTGCTTCTTTATATTACATCTTTTAATTTTATTTGCAAAAAAGTGATTTGAGTCTATTTTATCTTTGAATACTTTTTCTAATAAATTCTTTTGTTTTGATAATTTTTTAACTTCTTCGTAATTATCCCTTATATTTTTGAGAAAAACATAATCATGCTCATCTTCAATAAACAAAATTTCTATACCGTTTTTTTGCTTTATATTGAGTAAAAGCTTACCTTCTGTTATAACTTCAATATAATCTTTACCATCTAGAATTTTATCTAGTTCTAATTTCAAAGTCTTGGTTAGACAATATTTATTTAAATCACTGGGTTTGGTTAGACTCTGTATCATCTTCTTCCACCGAATGTATGATTTTATTACAGTCAACGCATCTTACTTCATAGTCGCCATATCCTCTAATAGACCCCGCCCAAAACATGCCGCCATCTATTCCCTTAGTATTCCAACAATCTTCACAAAAACACTGAGCCTTCCTCTTTTCTTCAGGTACGCTCATATCAAAATAAAAATATGAATTCAAAGACATGCTATTAAAATAGAAAGTTTATCATAATTTTAAGATCAAATAACTAAATAATTTGTGAGGCAAAATGGAAAATTCATTAGATAGATTAATTAAACTATTGGAAACATCATCAAATCCCATAGATTTGATTGAATTATATATTGAAAATTATAAAATTGATAATGTTTATATATTATTTAATGAATCTGAAAGAGCGTTTTCTCAGAAAAAACAAGCAATAACAAAAATAATACAAAATATGGAATTTATAAGTCAATTTTTTATTGATAGAGATGTTGCGGCAGACCCAACTGCAAAAGCTTTGTTTTTAAAAATAAAAGATATAATTTATAATCTTGAAATGAAATTGGAAGATTTATGTGATGCGTGGTCTACTGGCAGCAAATGTTAGGAACTCAAATAAAAATGTTCAATACATTAAAAAATGAAATTGCAGATATAATTAATCAAATGGATATAGACCCTGTCTTATTCTTAGATTTATTTGTAGAACAATATGTTTGCAAAGTTTACAAAGAGGTTGATGCAAGATCTTGGGGTAGAAGACTATGGGATAAAGTAACTTTGAAAAATTTGAGAGACCCGGGAGATGTTGCTTCTAGACAATATAACTATCAACCAAAGATGCAGGAAATAATGGGTTCTCTAAATGCATTAGAGGCGCTTCTTCAACGTCCTAATACTACTTCTCAATATGATGACCAAGCAAAAGCAACAAGTGTTTTTCGTGATCTAAGTATTTTATTAAAAAAAATCAAAGCTGATACTCCAATTATTCAAAATGGACTAGAAAAAATAGCACATTTTAAAACAAAACAAGCCATGTTCGGAAAACAAAAAAGCGGGTTTCAGGGATTTGACATAAATATTGTGAAAAAACAAACAGCAAATATAAGAAATCTTGAACAATTAAATAATTATATAGTAAAATTAGGTTCTGCAAAAGACCCAAATGTAAAAACTAATCTGCTTTTACTAGCAAATAATATTGATATAAATGATGTAGAATATGAAGATGCAAGAGATGCTATACAAGAACTTAATAAATATTATCGCAATCAAATGAATAATTTGAAAGCAAAATTACTACAACTTTCTAATAACGACAGTTCATTGTCAGACAATTTATTACATTTTCTTATAAATCAAACATCAATACCAGTAGAAATGCAATCAGGATTAGATCCTAGTACTACTGACAATTTACAAAATGTAAAAACTGTACAAGACGTTATAAACTATTGGAAGCAACTTGACTTGCGTCAGAAAAATCTTATCATACAAGATGTCAAAACAATTAGAAGTGCCGATCCTTCTTTAGCATCGGCTACAGATTTATGGAATAAAAAAGGCAAAGGCAAATTTGCTGATCAATTAATAGACTTGAAAAATGAAATAGAAGCAGCTTTCCCAGCCACAAGCATGGGAAATTTTAGTGAAAAAGTTCTTAAGTATATTTTATCAAAAACACCGATTCCAGAAATTATTTCTAAAGGTGGGCCGCAAGCATATGGCGGTGGCGATCCTATGAATCAAATAAAGCAATTTGATGATATAGGAAATTATTTTGAAGGTCTAAGTCCAGAACAAAAAAATACAGTAGAAATGCTAGCACAAAGAGCAGATGATACAAAAGAGCCTATGTTATCTGGAATGAAGGTGTACGATGATCTTTTAAATTATGCTCAGTCGTTGATTACTAGAAGTTATATGAAAATAAATAGATATACAAAAGATACAAGTTTAACAAAAAGAATTATTAGTTTGATAATTGGTCAGACAGCACTTGTATCAGACTGGCAAGATATAGCAAGAATTTATAATTTATATGCTGTCGTTTTATCAAACCCATCCACTAAAACTTCTGCAATGAGTCAAATGGGATGGAATGATGATATTTATGATTATATTGTAAAAAATCCAAGTAATTTAAGTGCAATATGGAATGTTATTGCTAATTTTGTCATAAATGGAGATACTCCATCATCAAGTCCAAGCCCATCTAGAAGACGATCTACATCAGGAACTCCTTAAATCCATCCTGACTTAGTAGCTTCATAAACTTCTTTCATAGTGACTTTACGTCCTAAAACTTCTGAAACACTATTTACGAAATGATTTGCTATGCTTTCCTGCACAGCCTTTTGATACATAGGCCCCATTTTCCTTGCTTCTAAAAAAGAAGACACATCAACTGACCAATCGAACATTTCGCCGTCAATATAAATTTTTCTTTCAATAGATCCATTCGGATGCATAATAATTCGAGTTTCAAATCTTTTCTTTTCTACTATTTTTTCTGACATAATTCCCCTGCATCTTTCAAAGCCATAGCTATTGTTTGATCCATATTAAGATATAAATATCTTCCTAAACGGCCACCAATAATATATTGAGAATTCTGATTAATTAAATCTTTATATTTGTTGTACTTGTAATTATTTGTCTGAGTATTTATAGGATAAAAAGGAATGTTTTTGCCATCATATTTATCTGGATACTCATAGGTAATTATAGTATTTTCTTGATTTTTATTTTCAAAATATTTATGTTCTACTATTCTGGTATATGGAACTTTAGATGAAGTGAAGTTAATAATAGAGTTTCCTTGAAAGGTATTAGTATGTTGCTCTTCAACAAATTTAAGCGATCTGTAATCTAAAAGTCCAAATTTATAATCAAATAATTCATCAATTTTACCGCTATAAATTATCTTTTTGAATTTGGATTCAAAGATTTTTTTATCGCTGAAAAAATCTACATTAGTAGATATTTTAATGTTTTTGTGATCAAGAATATTTTCTATAAAGTTTGTATATCCATTTATTGGTATGCCTTGATATTTATCTGAAAAATAATAATCGTTAAAATCATATCTTATTGGTATTCTTTTGGCTATGCTCGCTGGCAATGTTTCTGGATCAGCATCCCATTGCTTCCTAGTATATCCTTCATAAAATATTTCATAAAGCTCTCTGCCAACTTTAGATAAAACAAAGTTTTTAAAATTACTTTTTTTATTTCTTATAATAAGTTTTGATAATATACTTTTCGCTTCTTTTTGATTGCGTATTCCATATATTTGATTCAAAGTGAGAAGATTTATTGGGAAAGAATAATAATTGTCTTTATAGTTCACTTTTATTTTAAGTTTGAAATCATTAAATTCTGCGAACCTATTTACAAATTCCCATACTTTTTCTGAATTAGTATGAAATGCATGTGGTCCATATTTGTGAACATTTATTCCATTAATTTTTTCAGTGTAACAATTTCCGCCAATATGCTGTCTTTTATCTATTACAAAAACTTTTTTATTATTTTCTGCTAGCGTTCTTGCAAATGTAGCTCCATACAAACCTGACCCAACAACTAAGTATGACATTTTTACCTCTATACATAAAAAAGCGCACCTGCCAAGCAGATGCGCTTTTCAACATACTTAAATATATTATAGAGTCAAGCCATTCTTTACAACCATATAAGCAACAAGGTCAGTGCCTGTGCCTACTAGAGATGCCACTACACCAACATTTGGTGATACAGCGGCAGCTAATGTGCCGCCGACTGCTGTGGTATCTGTCATGTTAGATACAAATAAAGAATAGCTAGAAACGCCTTCTGTCAAGCTTCCCAAATTTACTGTTGCTGCGCCAGCGACTAGTGCAACATTTCCGCAAGCAACGACATGAGGTCCAACCAAGTGGCCAGCGCCCAAAGTCATGCGGCTTGATCCTCTGTTAAGACCGTCTGCTGAACCGGCTCCTACGCCGGTAACTGATGTAGCTCCCATAATATCTCCTTGTAAAAAGAAAAAGAACTATAAGTAGATATAGTTCGTACAATATAAAATTAGTATATTTGGAATAAAAAATTTGTAATTATAATTTTGTTAAACTTAACACAATTCAAGTATATATACTGTATTAAAGGAGCTTAAAATATAGTGTTATTTAACTTTTATGAATGGTTTTTTGTTGAAGCTGTACAGTCTGCAAATAAAGCAGATATTCTCAAAACTATTAAAGGAGATATAGAATCTCAAAATCCTCAGAGATATGAACAACAACTCAAAGCTCTCGGTGGAATTTATTTACAAGAATTAGGAAAGCAAAGAAGAGCAAGTACAAATGATTTAAACTCAAGTAATTTTTACGAATTAAAAAACCAATATCCACTAAAATTTAAAGATATTTTTTCATCATTTTATAACGAAAGACTCAGAACTCCAGAAGCATTCATCAAATTTAGCAGGCCATACTTTTACTCTGCTGGCACAAGAATGTCCCCTTATCTTCCCATGAGCCTTGTTACACAATTAGAAGCTCGATATCAACTGCCAAGAAAAAAAGCAATAGAAAAGCTATTTTCTATACTCATAGATATAAATCAAAAATTTCAAACAGATTTGCAACAAATTGAAACTGAAAAAATATCATTACAGCAACCACAACCTTACAGACCTGTGACCGCTAAGCAGTCTCCTCAATCTCCTAGTGATTCTGGAATGATAAACATTTCGCAAATTACTAAAGGCACAAGATAATAAGGGGCAAAATGCTAGAAGAATGGCAACATGATGGCTCTCAACTCAGAAAAATCACTCTGACAAATAGAGAGAAACAATATGTTCTTGGCACTATGCTTGGTACTTCTAGTATTATTTGGGCTAAAAATTCGAAAACGCCACACTTACAAATGCGAGAAAGTATTTGCAAAGGTGGACATTGGTTGCGATGCAAAGCCGAAGAGCTAAAAAAATTCAGTAGACCAAAATCTTTCATTTTAGACAAATATAGTTTCAGATGGAATTCAGTTGCGGATTATTGCTGGAGAGACTTTTATGACATGTGCTACAAAGATGGAGTTAAAACAATAAACAGTAAATGGCTTGACCAATTGCAAGACATAGGCATAGCAGTTTGGATGATAGACAAGGGACAAATTAATAGTAAAAATTGTTATATAAGAGTCAGTCGTCTTACTAATGAAAGTATTGAAACTTGTTTAGAATATTTTAGATTAATTGATATACCATGCTCGTATAAAAAAATTGGTGGAAGTCATACTCTTTTTTTTGAAAAAGAAAGTTATAAAAAAATTATTAGACTAATATCTCCATGTTTCCCAGCATATCTAAGATTGAAATCTAATTAATTTTTTTGGTGAAATTTAAGTAAAAAGATTTAGATCTTTTGTAACAAATAATGCCAGTTTTAATATAATAATTATTATTAAAATCACAATCATGCCATCTAGTTAATAATTCTTTTTTACTAATATATCCTCTAACACAATTTAGCCAAGGGTCTTCAAAAAATATATTTTTTTTATCATATCCTATGGCAACAACATAATGACCGCTGCCTCCTGTTTTATAAGTTTTGGGATTGCCATAGGCTTGAATTACTAAAATTACAGGCTTGCCTTCCTGTACATTATTGCATATATCTTTAATAGTCATATCAGTTTGTATTTTAGCTGTTATTCCAACTTTATTTAAATAATCTGATATTTTATGTGGTGGAGTACCATATTCTTCATCTGTTTCTAAATATGTAAAATAATCATAATGTGATGGAAGACCCAAACCATAATATGAACATATTGAATGCACAACTGCTGCCCCACAGGAAAAATGGGTTCTCTGCTGTACATCTGGCAACCAAATCTTTATGGAATCTGGATTGATTTTTTTAAAAATATTGGTGTTTCTAGCCACATTGTATATACGAGTAACCTAGGCAGTTTTCCCACCGGCTATAGAAGCTGCACCCGCTGCTGGAGCCGCTCCTCCACCCATGCCCTTCTTAGGACCTGGCCCTCCAGATTCGCCACTAGGGTCAATATCTGGACACATATTGCTTCCTCCTTTACGCAAACCTTGACCGCCACGGCAACCTGCATTTCCACCATAAGTAACAAGGTTCTTGGGAGCAGCAGAACTAGGTGTTGGTTCTTTAAATGGTGTTTGTCCCATTAAACCATTTTTGCCACCACCACCACCACCACCTACTCCTGTAGCAGCGGCTGGTGCTGCCGCCGCTGGTGCTGCTTCAGCTTCTTTTAAAACTATCCAATCTGTAAATTTCATTATCATATATGTATATAAGCTTGTATGGTAACATTTATGGAATGGCTCAAAGAAGCTTTTATAGTGGGTTATAATTGCAAAAAGAATCCAAATTATCAAGTTTGGGGTGCGCAGTCAGATGCTTATGGTGGTAAAGGGTGTCCTCATCCTGAAGGTGAAAACATACCTTTGACTACAACAAATAAACCCCCAAAGAAAAAGAAAAAATCTTGAATTAGTTAGGCATAAAAGTATAATTTTATTATGAAGCGCAGCGTTGTGAATCGATGCTTGGACATTCTTTTCCGTGATTGGAATGGAAATAAACATAGACCAAATTATCATTATGCATTTGCAATAAAGAAAAATAAAATACTTGAAGTTGGAAGAAATAAACCAGATTGGCAAGACATTAAGGCATTGTATTTAGCAAGATCTTTCGGAATTGAAAAATGGGAGAACTATCCTTATCTTCATGCAGAAAGCGATTTAATTATAAAATTAGATGATGAATATAAAAATCACAAAACAGAAATATTAAGTATACGAATTAATAGACACGGAAGATTTAAATTAGCAAAGCCTTGCATTAATTGTCAAAAAATGTTAGATGGAATAGGAATAACAAAAATAGTTTGGAGTTGTAATCTTGATGATCATTCTCCAAATGATTTGGTTTTGAAATCACAAGAAAAGATACTGGCAGAAAAAGTTGAAAAAATAAGACTTCAAAAACCGTGTCAAACTTTTTGGCCGGGGAAGACTTGATTCATCATCTTGGAGAACAAATCTTTGCCAGCGCCTTTTAATGCCCACGCCTCAAAAGCAGCTTCTGCTCTTTCGACTGCTGTCCCAGGCCCGTCTTTCGTATTTCCAGTAATTTGTCTTTCGAGTTGATGTGTGGCTTCATGGACAATAGTTTTGGCTATTTCAAGAATTGCCCTAGGGCTGTCGCCAAAGGTTTGTACTATTTTAGGCACATTTACTCGTATTACAGATGATTGCATTATTGAGGTGGGTGCCAAGTTTGGAAAATACTTCTTTACTAAAGATTCTGGAGCGATTGCTAGTTTGCCTTTGAAGAATTGATTTATCTGATTTACTTGATTTTTTGGACCCACTACTATCTGGTTGTCCTCTTCGGGTTTAAATAAACCAAATACCTTCGGTCCAGCAGAAATTTTAGCAATAGTACCAATATTGATTAGCAACTTTCTCTTTTCTATTATATTTCCTTCTTTATCTGGTTTCGTAGCATCATATGCCCTAACCAAATCAATAGCATATTTAGCTTTAGCATAATCAGAAGAAATCTGGTCTACAACTAATTCTGTTCCTAAAGTTGCATTTTCTTTCAAAAACCATTCTTTAAATTTCATATCATTCCTTTGAACTTGATATAACATTCACCATATACTTCAATTCTTCCAACTATGTCTTGATAATCTTTTTGATCCATGTCTAGATCTACTTGTGAAATTAGATTGTCATATTTTTCTTTACTGTATTTTATAGCAGGTTTTAATCCTTCTTCTTTTAATATTTTGATAACCTCTTCATAAGGCTTATCTTTAGCGTCAAAGTGATAAAAAGAAAGTATGGCATCGCCACCTTTTTCTTTCGCTTTTTTAGCACTTTCCTTAGCCCCATTCTTTCTGTTTTTCAGAAATGTCATAGGGTCTTCAGATTGTTTTTTTTCTTCGTTGAATAGCATATAAAATATATATTAACTAAATTCCAAATCCCCCATTAAAACCAAATCCTTTCATTCCCCCAAATCCCCCGCCAAAAGAGCCGCCACCGAGGCCACCATTAAAATTAAACCCGCCGCCACCAGAAAATCCAGCACCACCGTTAATGCCAGCCATCCCGCCACCCAAACCCATACCAGACATTCCAAATTGACCACCGCTGAAACCTCCCATTCCAAAACCAGACATACTACCACCACCCATTCCTAATTGATATCCGCCTTGTATTGGTATTACACTATAAGGTCCACCATTGCCATTCGGTCTTATTATAGTGCCTGGTGTATATGCTCCATAAGGATTGTTGTTTCCTGAAGAGCCACCCATCATGCCACCCATACCACCCATACCACCCATTCCACCACTTATACCCATCATTCCACCACCCATGCCACCAGCAAAACCGCCCATGCCGCCACCAAAACCCATACCGCCCATCCCAAAGCCACCCATGCCCATCCCAGACATTCCTCCACCCATTCCACCAAACTGACCCCCAAATCCACCAAACCCCATATTGCCACCATTAATACCCATATTCCCACCTTGAATACCTCCCATGCCGGTCATGCCACCATTAATTCCCATCATACCACCATTTATGCCACCTTGCATGCCATTATTGCCCATTTGCCCATAATTTACAGGAGGACGCATAGGAGCAGGCATAGGAGGACGAGGTGGCATTGTTGGTCTAAACTGCCCATATCCAGCGATGACAACCATCATTAAAATGAAACTAGCTAAAATGTTTTGCATAAGGCACCTCTTTTTATATTTAACATTTATACGAAACAAACTTGCAAAAAAAACTATATTATTTGCATGAACCTAATTAAAAAAGCAAAATATGGCCTAACAATTTACAATTCAAAAGATATTTGGGTTGGAAAATCAATAGAAAGGTATGGAGAATATTCTGAGAATGAAGTTCTACTCTTTAAGTTAATGATCAAGGAAAATGAAACAGTTATTGATATCGGTGCTAACACAGGTTGTCATACTCTTGCATTTTCAAAGTTTGTAGGCAAAAAAGGGAAAGTATATGCCTTCGAACCAGAAAGACATAACTTCTACACGCTTTGTGGTAATATTTCTCTTAATAGTATTACAAATACTTTTTGTTATAACAAAGCAATAGGCAATCGTTATGGACAAATAAAAGTAATAGAAACTTCCGAAATAATTATTGAAAATTACGGAGGAATAGATTTAACAACAGATTGGAGCAAAGAACCATCTTATGATGTTGATATTATAAAACTTGATAATTATATTTTTGATAGTATTAATTTTATAAAAGTTGATGTTGAAGGAATGGAAATAGATGTAATATTAGGGGCTCAAAATCAAATACAAAAATTTAAACCATACTTATACTTGGAATACGACAGAGAAGACAAACAAAAAGATTTGTTGGAACTATTAAAAAAATTAAATTATAAATGTTTATTGCATACGCCTGCACTATTTAACGAAAATAACTACTACCAAGAAAGAGAAAATGTTTTTATGAACGAAAAGGGCGGTCAAATAGGTTCTCAAAATATATTTTGTTACCATGAATCAATTGCTAAGCCATATTGTGTTCATGCGTTGCCTGAAATTTCTTAACCTCTTGATAAACTTCTTCAATAAGTTCAATCCATTCTGTTTTTCTTTTGAAAACTTTAAAATCAGAATACTGTTTCTCGGGCTGGTTACACCATCTCCAATCTGATTCCAACCCTAGCAACATCAAAGTTTTTTTGCCCATAGCCCCGGCTATATGTGCTGGAGCAGAGTCAACTGTTACAACCACATCCATTTGATCTATTGTATCCACAAGATCTTCTATGCCTCCTTGAATACATTTGTTATTGTCCAAATTAATACCGTCAAGTAAATTTACTAATTCCGAATTCCAATGTCTTATAGTATTAAATCCCTTAAATAAATAATAACAATCAAAAGATTCATCATTTATAAATTTTTCAAACTCTTTCAATTTTATACTTCTAGTATGATCCCTCTTATGGCTTGGATTTCCACACCAACATATACCAACTTTTAGTTTTTTGGAATTTATCTTTTTTGTTCCGAAAGACTTTATAAAATTACCATAATTAAAGTCTTCAATTGAATAAATTTTTAGTAATCTCGGCAAACTGCAAATGCTCAAATGATAGTCACCCTCTATTGAAGGAGGACATTCATCATTATTTTTCCTTGTAACTACTTTGCAAAAAGGGAAATTTTTATTGGCAAGACTTTCAAGCAAATCTTGAACTTCAAGAATTATATTGCAATTTTTATTTTTAAAATAATTTAAAAATCTACCAAAATAAACAAAATCACCAAGGCCTTGTTCGTTGTATATTACTAGTCTTTTGTTTGTTAAATTTTCTCCCTGCCACTCAGGAAAATTAAAACGATTTCGCATTTGCATGGCAAGTTCGCCTGTTTGAAATCTGGCATCATATAAAGACCATCCTTCTTTATACAATCCAGCTCTTAGATAAGTAAGTCCTATATTTAAATCAAGCCAGGGAAATCCTCCGCTTAACTGTTTGGCAATAGAAAAATAAATATCTGCCTTTTTAAATTCTCCCATTAAATTTGATGTAAGGCCAGCATTATAATAAGGAAGAAATGATTCCATTCCACAATATTTAATAGCATTTAAAACACATTTGTGACCCTCTTCTGGATATCCAGTTTCTATGTAGATAGAACCTAAGTTGTTCCAAAATTTCCAAAATGTTGTGTCTAACTTAATTCCAATTTTATATATTTCTATAGCTTTTTTGAAATTTTTTGCACTATTATAAGCCATTCCCATGTTCAGCAAAGATGCTTTAAGAGCTTTTTCAGATGTGATAATACACTCAGAGTGTCTGCCTTCTACAGACAAATTTTGATTTTCTTTTTCAAATTGATGCAGTATTTTTAAATAATCCATACACTAAAATAGTGCTGAATAGCATGTGTTTAAAATATTCAAAATAAGAAACACCCCGACCGAAGTAGGGGTGTGCTATTAAACGAAAGCCTGAATGCTAATCTTTGCATTTCCTGAGTAATTCAAGCCTCCATATCTTAGTGTGCCAGAGGCAAAGAATGTGCTTCCTGCACCACCACCACCATTAGCAAACCCTCCACCAGCACCACCGCCACCACCATAATAACCAGCACCACCACCGCCACCACCATTCCATCCAGTACCTATTCCTCCGTTACCTCCGGAAAATAGTATGCCAGAAGATGGCGACATTATATTATTTCCATCCCAAATAACTCCTCTAGCACCACCTCCAGATGTTGTTGCTCCATAACCCGCATTATGTCCATAATTAACTATTTCTGGAGGATGTTCATTGCCATCTGCTCCCTTACCACCAGATAAAATAGATATTGATGCATGTCCACCGGTATAATTTGTTCCAGCCCTATTAATTCCAGCACCGCCACCACCAGCACCTGCTATTACAAGTGTTCCAGACCTGTTTATTGATCCAGAAAGAAAAACGCCAGCCATGCCACCACCAGCACCACCAATATTGGAATTTCCAGATGCAAATCCACCAGCACCACCAAAACCATATAATGGAGTTCCAGATGCTGGACTTCCTCCAACAACTAATGTAAGTTGCTGCCCAGATGATACTGATAGTGTTGCAAACACATTTGCACCTGCGCCTCCTGACTGTCCATTAGAACCTCTGCCACCTGTAGCTCCTTGCAAATTAACGCCTAATCTAGTAGTACCGGCAGGCACCGTGTAAGTTTGCTGGGAACCTGTATAAGAAAAAGTATTCAAATTATTGTATACTGGTTGCATGTTCATGTAATTTTGATCTAGCTCCCCAGAACTCAAAATTCTATTATAAACCTGAACTGATCCTATATCTCCATTGAATGTTCCGTCATTACCATTTGCCCATTGTCCGCTGCCAAGTCTGAATCCACCAATCCTCCAAAAACCGCTGTATAAACCAGTATTCATTGCACCAGATGAAACAAGCTGATTATTTAAATACATACTGCCATTGCCAGAGCCAACTGTGACTGTAACATTTCTAAACATATTATCAGTCACAATATCTGGACTTGTTAAATATTTTCGAGTTCCATCAAACAATCCATATTGCAACCTGCCATCTGTTCCAATATAAATGTGACTGTCATAAGTAGACGCATTACTTCCAGATCTAATATTTTCCATGCCAACTATTTTAGTGCCATTTGCAGACATGGTTCTAAACCATGCAGAAATAGTCCATGTGTTTGCATTTAATCCAAAACTATTCGTTGATGTAACCTGATTGCCAGATGCGCTGTTAAATAAAAGTTTGTCAGGATTAGGCTCATAAACTGCAGGGGTTCCTATAAATGTTCCTGTATTTCCAGATGTGCTACTATCTGTCCATGTAGATGATCCACTTGTATATCCAGTTGCTCTATACCACAAAGTTAGTCCACTTGTTACAGGCGGCACTGTTGTTGTAGTAGTAGAAGTAGAAGTTGTGCTTGTAGTAGTTGTAGTTGTTGTAGTTGTTGTAGTTGTTGTAGTTGTTGTAGTTGTTGTAGTTGTAGTGTAAAAATCACTTTCTATCTTGCCAATAATAATTTGATTTTGTGAAGATAATTCTAAAGGAGAGTTTTTTGATACAGTAATTGCCATAATTTTTCCTCATTAGTATCCATATCTAGTTTTAGTTTCGTTAAATTTATTAGAAATATCAGAATCTGAAAGCTGTGAATTATAAAACCAGAATTGACTTATTGCACCATTAAAAGATTCGGCTCCATGATACCCTTGTCCAACTCTTAAAAAATTACTTTCATTATAATTATCTGTTCCATGAGCCCCGGTCATTACTCTTGTGCCATTCACATATCCTCTGGTAGAACCACTTGTATTATTAATGATAGTCGTATATGTGAACATCTTCCACACACCAGAGCTTATGGTCCCAGAATTATTCCCATTTAATCTTCTGTCTACTCCAGTACCATTGGTTGTTGAATACAAATTTCCACCACTACCAAATCCTGCTATATAACCGTCATATCCATAAGAATTGCTTAGTTTGCCAAATATTCCATTGCCAGTTTTCATCGAGTATGGTTTGATCCATGCAACTAATGTAATTCCTGCTGAAGTTGATGGTTTTAAGATAGCACCGGAACTAAATGTTATATAATCATTTGATCCATCTAATAGAATAGCACCTGAAATGTATGTGGGACCATTAGTCAATATACCATTATTGCTGTTACCAACCAAATTTATCCATGTAGTTCCAGAACCAGGATAAGAAGATGAGTCCGCAGCATCTAAATAAACAGAATATGAAGGCGGAGGATTTGTCGTAGTTGTTGTTGTACTAGTAGTTGTAGTTGTAGTAGTGGTAGTTGTTGTTGGAATATCCTTCTTGAGTTTTCCTATTACAACTCTTTGATATCCTTGTATTGTAAGTTTTTGAACATCACTAAGTTGCATATTTTAATCCTAATTATAATTTATTATATTATTTATTACTTTTTATGTAAATAAAAATATTAAAATTAATTAATAGTAACCAATTTAGCCTATAATATTACATGCTTAAAGAAATTTTTAAAGAAAACAAATTAAGAATTTCCCTTACTTATGCAATTACAATTACAGAATATATAATTTTTTCTTTATTGCCCTACAATATGGGCCTAGCCATAGATGATCTTTTGGCCGGAAATATAAAAATGCTCACAATCCATAGTTCAATTTTACTATTTTCAATAGTAATCGGAGCATTCAGAAGAGCATATGACACCAGAGTGTTTTCTGACATCTATATAAACAAAGCATCTAAAACAATCAAGTTGCTCAGAGGTAAGCAATTCGATGATAAAAAATTAGTAAGCAGATATGGACTCGTCGGCATTTACAGCGATTTTTTCGAATACACTCTGCCTCTGGCTGTAAGAATTCTTATAGGCACAGGAATAGCATTTTTGATGATTGCCTACATAGAATATAAAATTATGTACTTCGTAGGACCATCTATAATCGCAGTTCTTATAATTCAATATTATTCGAGCAAAAAAATACAAGCCTATGAATATACCATGCAAAACACAAGAGAAAATATATCAGAATCGCTCGTTGACAAAAAAGACTGTGACCCACATTTAGAAACCCAAAAAGAAACACTAATAAGAAAATCAGATATTGACTGTATTTCATTTGTATGTACTGATACATTATGGGGCTCTACAGAAATAGCATGTATTGTTATAGTATGTAACCTCGGACTTAGTATGGGAGAAATTACTTCTGTCTTGATGTATTTAAATAATATTTGGGGATACTTGGGAATGTCTTGCTCACTATTTTATCAAGTTAGACTTCTTCAAATGACTAATAACCTACTAGACTTTGAAGAAGAAAAAAAATAGTTTACTCCATTAAAATATGAAAATGAAACCTATTGACAATATCGATGGCGCTTTTGTAATCACCCCAGAAAAACATCAAGATTCCCGGGGATTCTTATGCGAACTTTTCAATTCAAATGTAGAATATCCTAATTTCCCAAATAAAAAAGATAGACAAATAAACTTTAGCAAATCAAAAAAATCCGTCCTAAGAGGTATACACATAGCCCCATTCTGCAAATTAGTTAGTGTATTACATGGCTCCGGACAAGATGTTATTGTAGATCTAAGAAAAGATAGTCCCACTTACTTGAATACCTACAGCGCCATACTTTCACCCGAAAATATGACACAACTATTCATTCCAGCTAATTGTGGCCACGGATTCCTGTCACTTGAAGATGATACCGTATTAGTCTATCTGCAAGATGGAAACTATGACCCAAATACACACAAAAGTGTTCGCTACGATGATCCAGATTTAGATGTAAAATGGATATATCAATATGAAATAGTTGTAAGCCAAGCAGACTATAATGCCCCATCCCTAAAAATTTTTGAATCTAATTAAACCGAAACTATAATAATATTGAGGTGTATTATGTCAGAATCAACTAATAAGATACAAAAATCTTTGATTAGTAGGGATACTTCTAAATATGATTCATCTGATGGATATATGGAATTCGATTTTGGCGAAATAAGAGTCACATACAATCCCGCTCCATTCGCAGGCTTAAGATTAGAACAAGTTGATTACGATAAGCATGGCAAACAAATACTAAGAAAATTAAACCTTAGTCACGCACAAGCTAAAAAACTTAAAAAAGAATTAAGAACTTTTTACCCAAGAGACTAATCCACTTCTCACTTATACCAATTTATAAAATTTGTAAGAAGATCACGATAAGCTTTTGTTCGCTTACTTAAAGAAATATCACCCGGAATTTCCAATGTTACATTGGGTATTCCCTGCTTCTCAAAAAACTTCTCCATGCTCGCATAATGCTTGGGCTTTTTACCCATGCTCACAACAACACCATTCTTTACCTTGTCACCATATATCGTTTTATTGCTTATAGGATCGAATATAGTGTGCAAAAACTCTTTAAGGTACTTAACCACAGATTTATCTATATCCTCGCTAGGATACAAATAAAAGCCATCTGCGTTCGAATCCTCATGCAACGATAAAATTATGTCCGGTTTAAAATCAGTAACAACCTGCTTCACAGTTTTTACAGGCTCTTTGCTGTCCTTGCGATGCCACTTACGATTTAGATCTGCTCCCCTATCATCTTCCCTTTTCCCATCCTCAAATCCATGTGGATTCATAACAGGAAGCAATAATATGTTATTCTTTAATTTTTCTGTGTTTTCCTTCTTGAAAAATTCAAGCACACCATACGGACCTCCCGGCTCGTCACCATGAAGACCCGATATTACACATACTTTTTTGCCTTCAGTCTCAGGACCCCTACAACAAAATATCTCATTCCCTTGTGAATCCTTAGAAAGAACCTCAAACGAACAATTGTTGTTTGAACAAGCTTCTTCGAATTTTGATTTTAATGATGAAAAATCATGCTTAGTTTTTATGAATTCATACAGACGCATACTGTATCTAGTTATTAACAGCAACCTTTTCCAGAACAACTCTCAATTTTATTTAAATTAATGCCACACTTGTCTTGAGCTAAACAATTAGTTGTTGTCTTAGATAAAAATATATTAACAATAGATTCTAATGTTTGTATCATTTCAATACCATACAAACTTATAGAATGACCAGAATCATACTCAAAAATTGCTTGATCGCCTTCTTCAACCAAATCAGAACCAGCTTCTATTATTTTAATAAACTTGTCAACAGTTAATCTGTGATCTTTATCATTTGCAACCCACACCTGAAATGATGTGTGGCTGTCCGACCTTCTAGTACCACCACAATCAACAAAGTTCTTAGTTGTTCTGCCAATTTCAGTTATATGGAAATGAGATGGAATACTTAATCCACTAGGTGTAAAAATTGATATATTTAAACCGCCATCAACTTTTTTTAACTCAAATAAAAGATCTGCTACCGTTGCCATTTTTCACCTGTAAAAGCGGGTGATGGGACTCGAACCCACAACATCCAACTTGGAAGGATGGCACTCTACCATTGAGTTACACCCGCATGTTTTTATTATAGTTTATGAATTCTTTTTTTAAAAATTCATAAATTAATCTAATTCTCCGCTTTTCACTTTTTCACAAAACAATCGCATATTCTTTTCATTGTAAACCGCTCCAAATAATGCGATTTCTTCCCAAACTTCAAACTCCATGTTGTTCTGAATAGCAAAATCATGTCCAGCAGCTATTTTTGCTGCAATAACAGGATCTTGAAGCCATTTGTTTGGCTTTACCTCAATCAATTTTTTGGTGCCATCTTTATATTCGACTGTTAAGTCAATTAAATAAGAACTTGTTATTCCCTTAATTGGATTTTGATATTTTACAACCGAATTTCTAGATTCATACTCATACTTAACAACATTATCATCTTCATCTAATTTCATTAAAGCTTTTTTTTCATACGAAGATCTATATTTAATAATTTTACTAGATTTGGAAGAAATATGTCTTCCTCTGGCATGATGCGTATTTGGATCAAAACCATTAATATGCTGCTCAACAGCAGCTTTGCTTAGTTTTTCTTTTGTTTCTTTTAATAGCCCACCTTGAGCATCAAGCATTTTCTTTCTGCCTTCACTTATATTCTTTCTGTGTTCGTCTGTGTATGTTCTGCCACTCATTATTTCTGACATTTTCTTCTTATGTTCTTCGGTATGATGTTTACCAAGCATTCCTGTGCAACATTTATGTTTCAGAAGAGTCGCTACAACTCTTGCTCTAGCCTGTGGATTTTTAGCATAATAATCCTTTAGCTTTTGTTTGTATTCATCACTTCTTACTATTCCTGTCAATGAATTTCTTATTTTATTTTTTTGTTCTTCACTAATTACTTTGTCTAATTGAGCGCAGCTCTTGCAAATTTGTGTATATGGTTCTTCCAATTTGCCAAAATAGCCACTCATTTTCATAGTTCTAGACTTTGTGCCACTATGTCTTTCATCTGGGCAAATCACAATAATTTCTTCGTTTGTCTGTCGTTTTATTCCATCTTTATTTTTCATGGGATTTTTATGTGTCATGGTACATTTGCCACATATAAATTGCACTCCCTCATTTTTCATAATGTTTCTTTTTACAGAAACTTTTGGCATTGTTATATTACGGTCGCCCATATGTTCTGTAAAATCACAAGATACAGTTACGACATCTTTGTCTTTGAGTTTTCCAAACAAGTTATTAAATTCGTTCAGGTTCATTTTTTGACTCCTTTAATTATAAAAAATTTAATTTGCCTACACATTATTATAGGGCCGCCTTAAAATTTTTCAACCTCTTTAAGTAATTTTTTTTGATAAATTTTTAATACAAAAAAATACCCACCAATAATATTTGGCGGATATTTTCTGTATTAAAAAGGACAAAAGCCCTGCAAGTGCAGGGCTTTTGCTCTATATTCAAGATATAGAGTGTGTAAAATTAAACTACGAAATTTGCGATACTTAATCTCGCATAAAACTTTGCGCCTTCTCGTAATAACTTTTTTCCGTACCTTGTCAAGATACCTTTTCTCGGACAAAAAGACTCTGGATCTAGCACAACTGGAGTTTGTGTTAGTGGTACGTATGGGCAGTAGAAGTATCCGCTGTCCATGTAGCTGTCGCCCTTGTATCCCATTAGGATTTGATTGGTTGGGAATAGGGGGTCTTTGTAGAGGCGGTAGCGGTTGGCTACTGTGCCGACATACTGAACGCCTAGGCTGCTTGTGAATGTTTCAGAAGGAGCAGGAGCGAAGCCAGCGGTGGCTGTTTCGAAGATAGCTGCAACTTCGGGGCTTGTGACCAAGAAGTTAGCGCCGCCACGCAATGTCTTACGATGAATGACATTGGAGACTTCTACGATCTTCACATAGAGGGCTTCGTACTTTTCCTTGATTGTGTCACCAAGGGCTGTGGCCAAGTCCCAAGCAGCGACAGTACCAGCGTTATTGCGGAGGTCGGTGAGGACTTCACGATCAATTTCGAGGTTGATTTCTTGAGCTAGGATAGCTGTTAGTTCAGCTTCAGCGTCAAGATTGTGCTGGCTGCGTAGGTCTTGTTGGGCTTCGTAGCTCCAAACAGCCTTTAGCTTACGGGTCTTAGCAGCAATTTCTTCGGATTCAATTACTAGATTGATCTCAGGAAGATCTTGGTTGCATTCCATATTGTATTCGTAGGAAACTACGCAATAGCTGGAAGCACCGGCTGCGGAAGCGTTCCAAGTTAGGGCCAATTCACCTGTGCTTAGGTTCAAGCTACCAGCGGTGGCAAGGATTGTGCCGGTGATGGTAGAGAAGGTGAAAGCGCCTGCGCTGGAAACGACGAATGTCTGAACAGCAGCGCCGTTGTAATAGACGGTTCCTGTGACGGTTCCGGCTAGGACTGGTGTGTGTTCGAGAGCGCCGTAGTTAACAACTCCGCTGACTGGGGCGGGGACGGCTGATGTTGACTCGTTCTGAACGAACTGGCTGCTGTAGAAGATGTCAAGATTGGCATCACCAGAAGCGAGCTGTTGTAGGGAGTTGGCATCGTCACCGGGGAATCCACCGTTGTTGCTGGCTCCACGAATGCTGCCCTTGTTGGAGCTATAGCGGAAGCGGAGATAGTACACCAAGCCGGTTGGCCCGAGTAGTGGCTGAACGCTAACAATCTTGTTGGCGATCAACTGTGGGTAAATTCTGCGAACAAGTGGGATGCTGATTCTCTTGAATTGAGCAACATCGCTTGTGTCTGTGGAGACTTCGTTGATTAGTCTCTGATTTTCCAAGAGTACTGCGGTGGAGGAGCGGACATAGGGATCTTCGATACCCTTTAGGATGCCGGTCTTTGACCAACGAGACTCAAGTTCTTTTGCTTCATTTAAAAAACGTGCGTTAGCGTTCATGTTTCAAATACCTTTCTATTGATTAATTAGTCTTCTTAACACCGGATAGAACTAGAAGTTCGTTTACAACACCGTTGCCGTTGTCATTGAATTCAGCAATAACTTGAACGTTTTCGGTGTCTGTGTGACCTCTCCCACTTGCTTTCTCTACTTTTGCAACTCTCGCATTCTGTTCGGTTACAACCGATTTCTTTGCAACTTTAGCAGCGGCGTTTTGCTTGATAGCAGCCATCTTGCTTTCGTTGATCATGTTTGTGTTAACCTTCTTCACAGATTCATTAAGACGGGTGTTGTCTGTGCTGAGTCTGATGTTTCTGGCTTCCATGATTCTTAGCTGACCACGAAGTTCTTCGATTTGCTTGGAAGCTTCTTCTAGCTTCTTTGAAGTTCCGAAGGCTCTTTCTTCGTCAGACAAGTAGTCAGAAGTGATGTTGACGATCTTGTCTAGAGCAACCTTGTGTTCGATCAATCTTGGATCGTTGATAAGATCACGCTTGGCTTGTTCGTAGATTTCAGCGCCCTTGTACTGTAGGAACTGATCAACCTTTTCTACGATGTAGTTCTTCATCTCTGCTAGCTTGGAATCATATTCCTCGTAGAGATTGGTTTCGACTGAGTCCTTGTTCTTTCTTTCAGCTAGTAGCATCTGATAGGCTTCTTCGTAGCCTTCTTCTAAAGCTGTTTCGAATTCTTCCTTTTGGACTTCTAGGCGACTCTTGAGGTCGTTGATGATTTCGTAAGCTTCTTGATAACCCTGATAGGCAGTCTTTTCAGCTTCGGCTAATTCGCCTGATAGCTGTGTGTAAGCTTCTTCAAGGTTCTTGTTGAATTCAGTTTCCATTTCAGCTTTAGCTTCTTCAACCATTTCGGAAACGGCTGCGGCTACTTCGTTGATTTGGTCTTCTGGTAGCAACTTCTTGAGTGCTGATGCAATTTTGTTTTCCATTATGCTAACCTCTTCAAAATGTTATTTGTTTGACTCTTAACTATCCCACCCAAACAAGCAATTAAAGCCTCTTTGTTAACTTTATTTATGCTTGAGTTTTCATTTTTTGTCACGGCGGCAGGCACATGGTTTGGAACTGGTTCAAAACTCTCTGTTTTTCCAGTAACCTTGTGCTGAAAAGCAGCGAAAGTTGATGGGTCGGCAACAGCGTCAAAAGTGATTAGTTTGTAGCTTTCACCGATGACAAGAATGCCGTTTTCATTTACTTTGCCATTCCCAACGCCTCTTGAGCTGATACCGATACGAACTCCATCATTAATTAGGGCTCGTAGTATTTTGCCATGAGGAGTATTGAGAATTTCTCCTTCTCCCATTAACACATTTCCTTCCCACCATAATTTTGTAATTACATGGGATGCTTTCTCGAAGTGGATTATTGAATCTTCAGGATGATCTAATTCTCCAACAAGTCCTCTTGATTTGATACATTCATTCAAGCTTCTTACGTTCATTTCAAGAACAGCTTGAGGATACATTCTCTTGTTTTTGTTTACGGCATCAGCTTCTTGGAACTTGCCACGGAAGCGTGTAAGACCACGATCTGATGATTCGTTTAAGCCAAGAGTAAGACCACCATTTGTGCAGCAATCTATTAGTAGCATTTCGCTCACTTTATTCTCCTACTTTTAGTGGTATTAGTCGCCAGCTTTCATTAAACGCAAGGAGTCTTGCATTGACATTCCGTGATCTGGGATGTAAGGATTCTTCAATGCTGGGAAAACATCGGAACCAGAATATTTGGTGTATTCCTTATCATCTTCGATAGCTTTCTCACCATGCATCTTGAAATCACCAGGCTTTGGAGCGTAAGGATTGTCCATATTTGGGAACATGTCCTTGCCCTTCATGTTGGTGTAGAATTCTTCAGATCCAGCTTTCACAGTCTTTCCATCGCTGAATGGACTGCTCTTGAACTTGCCGGTATATTTGCCGGGAACTGCATCGACATCTGCATATCCGTGAATAGCTGGGTTATCACCAACTTCGGATTCATGTGCAGAGGAAGAAACATGCCATGTCATTCCGTCCATATTTAGGGCGGCTTCTGTGACAGTCTGTAGGTAAAGGGCTGCTTCTTCGGCAACACGTAGCATATCTTTTTCTTCGCCGTTGAGAACAAGTTCGACATCGCTTAGCAATGAAGCTGTTTCAGCCTTGGTTGCTTCGTCACCGATTCTTTCAGCGGCTCTGAAAACTTCGCTTAGGCCACGATATAGATCTGAGAAGACCTGTGTTTCGACCTTTGTATTGTTATCAACAGTTGTTAGAACTGTTTCTGCGACTTTGCTGAAGCTGCTGTAATCGCTGCCTTCAGACATTGCTCCTACGCTGGAAACAATCTTGTTTACATTGTCAGAGTATGCCTTGTGGGATGTTCTTAGGATGCCTTCAGCGAGGAAATCGCATGTAGAATCATCAAAGTTGGTTGCGCCAGCGTTGTTTAGTGTTTCCTTGATCTTGGCTGATAGTTCAGCTTCGGTGAGGAATAGCAAGTTGGGCCATGCGGAAGCAACATTTTCGAAAGCTGTTTCTAGAGCCTTGTTGTCAGAAATAGCGTTGAATCTCTTTAGGTCAGAGCAAGCACGGACCCAGTTTGATTCCTTGGCTACCAACTTGGCAGCTTCACGAGCTTCAGCGATGAAGCGTGTGTGCTTTTCAGATTGAGCCTTGATGATGGCTCCTTCGTTTCTTACTCTTGAAACAGGAATTTTTACTGAAACAACATTATTTAGTGAGTCTTTCTTTACAGAGACATCGCTATAAACATTGCCATTTTCCTTGAAAGTTACGAATTCAAGTACGTTATTTGCCAATAGATTTAGTGATTCTAACTTTGGCTTGTTCTTCATAGCCTTGCCAGACTTTCCGAGTCTGTCCTTGGCTAATCTCTTCTTCTTCTTAGCTCTGCGGGTCTTGTGGCTATCCTTTTCGTTTTCCATTTCCATCTTCTTGCCGCCCTTTTTCTTATTCTTCTTTTCGAAGTGGGCTTTTAGCCAAGGTGGAAGACCGCCACCCTTCTTGGCTTCATTGATTGTGCCTTCACGAAGTTCAGCACGAAGCATAGGTGTGCGGAAATAGTCGGAAAAATTTAAAGAAGCTTCTTCCATCTTGTCTTCCAAGATGTTGTTTACCATTTCTTCCAAAGTGGTGCGAAGACTCTTCTCAGTAGATGACTTATCAACAACTAGTTGTTCTACATTTTCAAGAACTAGGTTGCTGTCGTTTACTGTATAGTTTGCATATACAAATTCGCCATTCTGGTCAATGAAAGTAACATTGCTTTCATTTACGCAGAATACATCTAGCCATTCTGCTCCCAAAACATTGGCCAAAATATCGGTGGCTTCGACAAGCTCTCTCTCAGCATTTGTAATTGATGTCTTTTCGAGTTGCTTGAAAGCATCGAAGTTGATAAGTTTTTTCTTCATCGAAAGTCTCCCAAAAAAGTCCTTATAACTTGCAAATTCATTTCAAGGTTTACCCAAAAAGAGCAAACCGATTGACGATTAATAAAATATCTATGCATGAACCGTCATTTTTATAATAAAATATGTTTAAAATTTTTAGATATAATTTTTCTAAATATATTTCAAAGAGGATTTAATATGAAAATATTTGAAAAGTTGAAGAGTTTTTTTAGTCGTAAAAAAATAAGATTTGATGTAAAATTACCTTTAAAAATAGATGAATTGAATGAAGTATTAAGTTTTGATACAGATAATTTGTCTGCATTACTATGTAGTGATGATATTATAAATAAAAATAATAAATTTGAAATTAGCAGCAATCACGATGATGAAAAAACTGAAATAGCTGATTTAGTTGTAGCTTTTGACATCACAAAAGAAAAAGAAGTTTTAAGTATAACAAAAATGACCAGACGACTTACTTTGTATAGAAACACAAGTGGCCGTTTGGTCAATGTTGTATTAGGACCGGTAGTAGTAAGAAATATTGAACTTTAATATTCGTAATCTTGTTCATCTGCTGGTTCAATATCTTCTTCTGCGGCATAATTTAATATGCCCATATCATACTTTTGAATTTCTTCTTCTGTTGGTTCTGGCAGGGTAGATGCTGTTGTTCCATCTGGAGCGGGGGCTGGAACTCCGGGTGCAGCAGCGCCCAATCCCATGTCTAGAGGCATTCCACCTTCTGCTGGGGCCGGTCCTCCCAGAGCATCTGGTGTTATTTCTGCATTTGGCCCTTCTGGAGTGGCTCCTATTTCCTGAGTTCCTTGATTTTCTGCGTCTGCCCCGGGTATTCCAACTCCCAATAGTGCTGGGTTTTGTGCCATAATTTGAAGTTTAGCATCTTCAATCTTCTGCATCTTGAGTCTGCCAACTAGAATCTTGGTTTCAGATTCTGAATATCCCAAGAATTTTTGTAGAATGTCATAGTCTGACATCAAAGCTGCGCTTTTCAAGCTTGAGCCATTTGTTATTCTGGCAGTTACTATTTCAGCTCTGCTTAGTTCACGCCATTCACTAGGCGGTGTCATTCTGATAGATAGATCTTCGAATGTTTCTGGTGGATACCCTCTAAGTCTTAGGTGCCTTGAAGCTATTTCCCACATTCCATCTTCAAATGGTGCTTGTAGTCTTTCAATTAGCCTTGCCACACGAACATCTTGTGCGGATAGCGTTATTCTTGTGACTGCTGCATCTTCAACATTGAAATAGTTTTTCGGGAACTGCATGGATGTGAACAGCCTGTTTCTGAAATATACTGCATCATCAATTTCGCCAAGGTTAGAAGCACCTGGTAGAGTATCGATTTTTGTGTTGCTATTTGGCCTAATAGGCAACCAATAGTCTTCATCGACTGCTGGAGCATGGTATCGTTCTTCAACGGAATTAGGGCCAGTCATTCCCGGTCTATTGCTTGAAATTTTCTTTTTCCTGAACTGGTCTTTCATTTTTTCAACGAAGGCTTCTGCCTTGAATGGTGGCAATTGACCTACATCGATGTAAAAAACCCTTCTTTCTGGGCTTCTACTTAATCTGTATACCAACATGGCATCTTCCATGAGCCTAAGTTGATAAGCAGGGCCTCTTGCAGCTTCAACCATGCTTACGCCATATGGATAGAATGTCTTTCTATCGTCGCCAATTTTAATGTGAACAACTTGTTCGGGAGCGAATCTTATGGCTGTTGCCATCATAATTTCTTGATCAGTTGATTGTACAACAGGCGCTCTAGTCAAAGATTGATAATCTGGTCCTTCTTTTGATTGTTGGAATTCTATAACTTTGCCTTTTGTAGTTTCGATACGATACATTGATTCTGCTGGAAGCTTTGTCAACTTCAAGATACCATCTCTAGGCTCATCAAGGCTTATTACAAGTTCGTAAAATAAATCTCCATAGAGTAAAAGACTCTTGAAGTCTGCCCATATTCTGCGGTTCATGTTCAACATAGAACGATGGAAAAACAAGAATTCTAATTCTTCTTTTACTTCATCGTTTTTTGTTTCAATAGAGAAAACATTTCCATTATTATCTTTTTGGCAGTTATGAACAACAGTCACATCTGTGCAGAAATTGTGATGTTCTTCAACTGTCAAGTCATAAACGGGAATAGTTTTACCGGCTAGTTTTCCAACTACTCTTACAGTTTCTGGATAATTGTTGCCAAGCCACCTTAGTTCTTTTAAATTAAATCCTTCTTTTGCTAGCCTATCTTTAAATGTTCTCCAATCTACATCAATAAGGCTTTTAATTTGAGTCATAGAAAGCTGTTGGCTAGCTATTTTTGTATAATAATTAACATTTTTGTATTTTTCTATATCTTTTCCAGTTCTCCATTCATCTACGAATTGTCTTTCGTGTACCCATCCCTTGCTAAATGTAAATATTCTGGGAAATCTTTTCTGTTTGAAGGTATTCAGGAAGTCATGTGGTTGAACACAATGAAATGGCATGACTTCATCGCCAACTTGTAGATCTCCAGCATGGACCCATTCTCCGTTACGCAAAAGTATTCTATGATCAGGTGTGCATTCTAAATTTTTGCCAAAATCAAATACTATTTGTATTGTTTCTGCAACTTTTGTTTGTCTTGGGGAGTGTGCCCATCCTAGAGCATAATCTTGCTTTTTAAAATCATAGCAATAAACTAAGAATTTTTCATCTTTATATTTTTCTGCTAGGTATTCAATTTTTTGAAATCCAAAAGGTGTTGCAACTAATGTTTTGCCAGCTAGACAAGCTTCATCTGAAAAAACATTCAATGCCATTTCAATTTCAGGTGTACTACGCAATCTTTCATATTCTTTGTATCTTGACTGTCTGTTAGATACAGTAGAAAGATCAATAAAATCATTAGATTCTCTTAATCTAATTAATCTTGAGTCATTACCTGACCAGAATGAACCATCTGGACTAAGAGTGGGAATAGAGTCTGGGGATGATATACCTGCGCCAATAACATCAGAAGTATCTAAAGTCTTGGAAAGCGGATCGCTAGTGAAGGCATAGTCAAAAGTTTTGAAAAAATCGGCCCAAAGTGGAGTAGGCATATCTCTCCCTTAAAATGATTTACAATATAATTATAGTTATGCGATCTATATCAAAAACAGCTTATCCATTTAGAAGTTCATTTGGACCGCTGTTTTGTGAATCGATTTTATTTTGTTCTTCTTGCATCATTTTATCTAAAGCTTTCAAAGCTGCTTGTGCATCTTCTATTGTTCCGAAGAAAACTGGCTTTTTCATAGCTTCTTTTTGTTGTTCAATTTGTCTTCTTTGTCTTTTAGTTTGTACTTCTGTTATAGAGTCAATTGTATTTTTAAGATTGTTTTTTGTTTTTGCAAGAGCGAATTGATCAGGTATTAATTTGTAGATTTCTATTAATTGATCTTTTATTTTTAGTAATTGTTTTTCATTTGTGTTCATGATACTTCCAATATTTGATACACTTTTATGTTTTCTCCACTAATTGAAACTTCTTCATTATTATATTCAACTGTCTGATTCCCTTTGTAAATTATTTTATAATTATTATCATTTTTATTTGTACTGCAAAAATTAGTTGGGATAATAACTTCTTTGAGATTAAGTAATTGTCTACGAATATTCTTAAGACAGCTTTCAGATATTTGATCTTTGCTCAAATAACCTCTTTTTAAATCTCTTGATATATTTCTTTGATTAAAATAGTTTTTAATATCATCATTAAATGTTTCTACTACAACTTTTTTATTTGTTATTTTTATAACCATTTCATCATTTTCACGAATTAATCTAAATGTTTTTATTGGTTTCCATGTATCTTCTATTGATTCTGGGTATGGTTTTATTGTTGCATTAATAAAGTCTCTGGTTGTATTTGAGTATTCATTTAAAAGTGCAACAGTAATATTTGCATAATAATTTGTAATTGACTTAATTTCTTCGATTTTTCTTTTATTTTCTTTAGCTTTTCCAGCATCTAGTATTTGTTCAACAATAGAGTTATTTAATGTATTTTTATTATTTGCTACAATAACTCTTTTGATATCTGGATTTCTTATAAAGTTTGCTGCAAAACTGATATATCTTGTTTCATTAAGTCTTTTAAAAAAACTAATAATGTTTTCTTTATCTTTGTATAAATTTTGAATCCAAGATTCATCATACAATGATTTATCTAAAGCATCATGATACTCTGAGTATTCAATTTCGATATTGTTTGTTTTTGTTTTCATGTTTTTAATGAGTAATTTACCATCCAAATTCACGAAGCAAGGTATGATTTTTTCTATACATGGCTATGTATTCTTCTAAATCTTGGTTTTCCTTATTTTTGTTATCGAATATATTCTGAATATCAGAATCCAAACTGTTTCTGAGTTCTTTTCGGATGTCTGACATTTCTTCTGATTCTTTTTCATTGATTTCAAATCCGATTGGAACATCTCGGTACATTTCAT
This sequence comes from uncultured Acidimicrobiaceae bacterium, assembly GCA_964453335.1. Lineage (GTDB taxonomy): Bacteria > Actinomycetota > Acidimicrobiia > Acidimicrobiales > CAIXPF01 > VGBO01. The sequence continues at coordinate 23,696 of CAYVOK010000005.1, read as the reverse complement.
CTCTTACAAAATTTGCAAGTGCCAAAGCCATGATGGAATCATCATGTTTCCCTTTTACAGCTTGGGCTTTTTTGGTTGTTGGATTATATTCAAAAGTTTTTATTTCTCGGACAAATCTTTTGCTTTTAACTTTTAGTTTACCATTCAGTATTCTTGACTGCAATGATTGCAACATTATGCCTCTATTATTTAGTGTTATTTTTACTCCTGGTTTTAATGTCTTGCCATTTCTTGCAGAAAAGTAAAGATTTTCATATTCATAAGTATGTTGTAATTCATTTAGTATAATGCCGCCTGTTGACATATCTTCTATAGCTACCAATGCATTATTGTAATAGATTCCTAATTCATTAACAACTTGTGCCAAATCATGGGGCGTAATTAAGTTGCTATAAAATTCTGCACATTGTTCTAAGGTATTTGCATTTACAATTTGGATGCATGAATTATCTCCATCTGAACCGATACCTTCTGCTGAATCAACGCCGATGATGTACTCTTGTCCTTCTTGTCTTTCCCTCCACATCCATAGAGCGCCTTTTGTGATGGAATCATTGGCTTCTTCAGAGCTAGCATCTTTATTACAGAATTTATCAAATACTTTTTTTATTGGTTTTGTTGTAGCTGTTTGCTGTTCCAATTTTGCTATAACTTCAGATGGAAAGTAAGTTTCGCCAGATCCTAAAAATGATCGTAAAACTTCCTGTAGGAAGCCTTTTTCTCCTAGTTGCTGCCTTTGTTCTTCTACCCAGCCGGGATTTTTCTTGTTGTTGTAGTCTGGGTGTTCCCAGTAGTCTAGGTCAATAACATGAAACATATTTTTATGTTCCATAGCCTTGTGATATGTTTCTTCGTACCAATTTCCCAGTCCATTGACCGTACTAATAAGAACGCATGATCCTCCTGTGCTTAATACAGGCCACATAGCTTTCCAATGTGATTCCATATCTGGTATGAAAGCTGCTTCATCGATGATAAGAAAAGTTACCGACTTACCACGGGCAGCTTCTGGAGAATAGAACTGAAGTGCTCCACCTGTATCTGGGAATTGTTTCAAGTGATCATTCCATTTTCCATCTTTTTTAGGTTTAAGCCAATCTGGCATGTGATCAACGGCTCTGTCTATGATTAAACCGATATTAGTTGCTTCACGATCTGTTTTAGACAAGGCCATGACTTGCTGATCTAGTTGAAACAAGCACTTCCAAAGGCCATAAAGCAAAGTAACAGTAGTCAAGCCTCCTTGTCTGAATTTGCTAATAATATTGAATCTATGTTTTTCATAATATTCAATACTTCTTTCTTGATATTTAAATAATAAAAATGGGATTAGTCCTTTAGTTGGATGTAGAATTTTAATATATTTGTGACAAAAATATGGAAAGCTAGATATGCACTTTGCTATTTCTTCTTGTTGTCTTTCCAATGAATATCCATTCATATCTTCAATTTTTTCATCTGGCGGGATTTCTAATTGTAAATCATCAAAATAATAAAATTCAAAATCATATCGTTTTTTATAAATTTCTTTATAACTTGTAGTACTCATTTAAATCACCTTGGTCTATAATAATTTAGGAGGCTTTTATGTTAAAAAATCAAAATTACGCATATTTTTTGAATTATATGTTATCTGACTTGAAAAATGAAAAAAAGCATATGTTATTTTATTTAACCGCAGCTTCAACGGTTTCTGGCCTTCATAGAGAAGAATATAAAGAATTATTTACTAAAGAAGCCGCTAGTGAAATGTCTCATGTATTAGAATTTCAAGATGCAATATTAGGTTTGGGAGGAGATTTTTCTACTACTTCTGATATATTTACATTTAATCCTTATATTGTAAGTTATGATTTAAAAGAATTGCTCACATTTGCTTTAGAAATGGAATCAGAGGTTGTTTCAAATTATGCTTCAAGAATTTCTGATAATTTGAGTTTGCTAGAAGAGCCAGATAGAAGATGGATGGAAATATTTTATGAAGATCAGCTAGAAAAAAGCAGAAAGGATGTAGATAATATAAGAATGATTTTACGTGGTCTATGACTAAGTTGAGGTAAACATGCCATTTTTTCAGAATGTGTTCGATTTTGAATTCAGACCATCCTTAATTGGTTCTGACAGACAGTACCAAACAGGATGGAAGATTAAGGGTAATACAAATCGAAGTGATTACATGCTTAGCCATGCGGCAGAGCCATATAATTTGACTGCATCGAACATCTTAACATTTAATTATGCATATGATATCAAGTTTATGAATTATGCATCTTTATCTGTAGCTCTTAATGGTGCATCTTTGGCTGCAGTAACAGCACACGAAGTTGTAAATTCTTTGAATACCAATGCGATTTTCGCTGATTTATTTACTGCTATTGTATATCCTTCAACAGACAATTCATCTATTAATAATAAAGTTCTTATTAAAGGCAAGAAGAATCGTGCTACTTGGAGAGCTTATATAAGCAATACAAGTGCAGAAACCATTCTTAATTTTAATAAGAATGCGCCTGTTGCAGAATTGCCAAATCTTTTCACAAAGTATGACATACAGCAAAGATTTGCATATCCAGAATTAGGTGGTGATAGACTAATTCTTTTGAATCCTGCCAATCCTATTGATGCAGCTATTATTACTGCTGCAGGATTCAATCCAGTCAGTCCAAAAGCAGACTGGGAATTACTAGCAGGAAGTAGTGATGCATATTGGTTTTATAAGAAGACTTATGTTGCTGGCAATCTTACAGAAGAAATTAAATATCCCGCTGGAGCCGGTGTTGGTGCAGCAGCCAAAAAGACTTTTTATGGATATGATGGTGGTGGAAATTTAATAAAAGTATGTGAAACACCATATGTTTTACAGTCTGGAGATTTAGTAACTCCATGACATTAGTAGAAATATATCTTTTTATATTTTTATTATTATTATGTTGTTGCTTCCCGATTTTGGAATATTTATTTAAAAAATATTTTAATGACTAAAAGAGATTTCCCCATTTAGATTCTAAATCTTCTATGGCATTCTTTTTTAACGACTGCATTTCCATTTTTTCTCTTTTTTCTTTGTCTTCGAGATATTTTTTTATTTTTTTATCAGCAATTTCATAAAAGTAGTCAATTACTTTTTCCCATGAATCATGAGGAGCGTATGATTCCAACTCTCCTGAAGATTCTTTATAAACTATTCTGCCTTCGTAGTATAATTTTATAGTCATGCTATAGTCTTCTGTAAATATTTCTAAGTTATGACCATAATTTAAACCAGAAAAACTATATCCTACAACATTAGATATTGTGCTATCATCGATAACAGGTATTGTATATTCGTCGCTTTGATCGTAGTAGTCATCTAGTGTACTTTGTTCTTCACTTTGATATACTATTTCACTGCCTATAAACCTAGCAATGAGATAAATTTTGCCTTCCATTCCTATTAGGTTTTTTTTTGTAGCTTCTATAGTCCTTTGTTCTTTAATTCTAGCTTCGATACTCATATTATATAGATAGTGAGGTATGTAGATGTTTAAAAGCTTTTTTGACAAACTCTATGCTGGAATTTTTATTCCTAAAAACAGAAGGCCTTCAGTCACAACAACTCCAAAACCAAAGGTGAGATCTATGATGAAGTTCTACTATAATGACCCTAACTATCCAAATCTAATTGGAATTATAGAAAATCCAGAACCTAAAGGCTTGCCTATTGAATGTATGTTTTTGGCATCTGGGGCGCATCAATTCACCTCAAAAGAAGGAATGGCTGCTAATGCTTATGCTTTGTGCTGCCAAGGTATTGATATTTTTAATAGTTATTTTGGTTTAAAGAAATGGGCTGCGGTAAACAAGCTGACTATTGATCCAATGGCTGGACAACAAGCAAATGCATACTATGATAGAAGATTCTTAAAATTCTTTTATTTCTCAAGGAATAACAAAACAGTTTATACAAGTTTGTCTGCTGATATTGTAATGCATGAATTAGGACATGCTTTACTAGATGCAATTAGGCCCGATTTTTTTAGTGCTGCATCAATTGAAGTCTGGTCATTTCATGAAGCGTTTGGTGATATTCATTCCATGATTTGTGCGCTTCATTTTGATCCAGTTGTCAACAAATTGTTAGAAGATACTGGTGGAAATTTACGTCAGTCAAATATAGTCAGTAGTGTTGCAGAAGAATTCGGTATAGCTTTAAACCTTGGTTGTGGATTGAGGGATGCAAACAATACATTTAAATATGTAAACCCTGAAACATTACCAACACAAGGAAGTCATTCAGCATTATTAAAAGAACCTCATTCTTTTGCAAGAGTAATGACTGGTATATTTTATGATATATTTGTTGAAATATATGAAAGAAATGGAAAGACAAAAGAAGCTATTATAAAAGCTAGGGATTACTTAAAAGAAACATTTTACAAGGCATGCATTAATGTTCCTTGTTGTGCTAATTTTTATGAAGCATTTTGTGAAAACTGGATGGTTGAAGATGGTAAAATGCCTGTCTCCTATAGGGATATTTTAGTTAAGGTATTCACTTTGAGAGATATTTTTAGAATTAATAAGCTAGTTGATATGTCAAGTGAAGATGGAATTGAAAAAGAAAAAGTTTTCAGTACTGTAGATGGAGTTGTTAAACTTGAAAAGTACAAGTATGTAGTAAATCTTCAAGACCTTTTCAAGGAATCTGTATTCCCTATGGACGCATCTAATTTTGCTGATATGAAGGTAGAATTAGCAGTTGACGAAATGTCAATCAAAGGCGGGTTCTTTACATGGCAAAGGATTACAACTCCATTTGATGATGCCGTAAAAGCTGCAAAGGATTTGGTTGAATTTATTTTCTCTAAGAAGTTATTTAGTAGTGATGAAAATTCAATGTGGTATAAGAGTGATAACAATACTTTGACAAGAAGATATTTCCAATGCGATTGTTATAAAAATAATTCTACTATACCAGGATCTCCAGAGTATGGCAAAGGTTATAAACCACTAAACAACAGCGGTTGCTGTACTTATGGCAGTTGTGCAAATTTACCGAAAGATGAAGACAAAAAAGTTGAAAAAACATGTAATATACGCTATAGTAGTGTATGTGGCAATGCAAGCTATAAAGGTTCTTGCAGCAGACCAACTAATAAGCCCTGTTGATAGGAGTTAAAATGTCAAATTTTGATTTGGAATTTATTGACTACTTGTTTGAAACTACTTACAGAGCCTCAGATCAATTATGTGCTATCAGGTATGATGATGACGAGGACGAAGACGAAGATGATGACTGGGATGATGATTGGGATGATGAAGAAGATGATGAAGACTTGGATGACGATGAGGATGAAGAAGACTGGGATGACGATGAGGATGAGGATGAGGATGAGGATGAGGATTGGGATGATGACGAAGATGAAGAAGATTGGGATGATGACGAAGATGAAGATGAAGACGATTAATTTGGCAAACTAAATAGATATTTTCTAAAAGTCTTGTAATTAAAAGTCTTCTTGCGTGGAATAGGTTTTTCAGAAGCTTTGTAATTTCCTTGGATAGGGCCATCATAATCAGAAACTATTACAGCGGGGTTTTGTTTTGGTGGCTCTATCCCCCCAGTACTTCCATAAGCTGATTCTTTGATTTTGATGTAATCTTGAAATTTCTTCATATATATTATGTAGGTGCATATGTCAAAAAACTGGCCTGGTATATTGATACTTGATGAAATCAAGCAAATTAGAAACAATCAAGTAATTTTTGAAAAACAAAATATTCACAATATTTTGCATGTCCAAGGAGAGGAACAAATATTGAATGCTTTATTTGTTGGCGGATCGATATCGAACAATTATATACCATCATTTTATTATTTAGGGTTAGATAATAGACCTGTTGTTTCAGCAAGTGACACTTATTCTTCTATATCTGGCGAGCCTGCGACATCAACAGGATATGCGAGACAAGGGATAAGTTCAACTAGTGGATTTACAATCGTTACATCTGGGACTACAGTAAAAGCAAAAAGTTCATTGGTTGCTTTTTCAGCTACGACATCAGCATGGGGGCCAGTAAAAAATTTATTTTTGACAAATGTTGTAAGCGGCACCCCTGCCTCCGCTCGTTTATATTCTACCATCGAAATTGGATCTGCAATAACAGTTGCAGTCGGTGACCAAATAAGTCTTATTTTTAGTATGTCTTTGAAAAACTGCTAAAGATTTATAAACGTTATGCTTTTATCAAAAAAGCAGTAATCTTTTATTTCTATATTGTGAATGAAAACAAAATTTTTCTTTTTTGATTTATAAGTTTTTTTGTAGTTGATTGTTAATTTTTTGCGACCGCCATCCTCTTCATTTAAAATATCTTCTATAAAGTCGTGAACAAAATCTTCGTTTGATTCATCAAAATCTTCATTAGTAATTAAGTTTGGAAATGGAATGTGTATTTTATAAAATGATGGGAAAACTTCAATAGTATCTTTTTTTCTATTATTATCAATCCTGTATTCAGAGAAAATTTCTTTAGAATATATTTCAGAACTTTTGCTGCTACTTTTTGCAAATTGCTCTATTTGATTCATTTTGCCAATAGCAATAATTTCTTCGCCTTCATAGATAGCATACCTTTGATCTTCACTTACAAATATTTGATGATCAATAAAAATTGGTATGTAATAAACTTTTGGTTTTTCAATATGCATCGTCATTCCTATAAAAATGGCACTTGTTATTGAAATCACATCTTCTGCAATGAAATCCTACATTTCCTTTAACAACATTTTCATCATGAGTCTCAATCTTTGAGTATGTTTTTTTTAACAGCTCTTTTGTTTGTAACAAATATGATTCTTCAAAGTTTGTACTTACTGCTTTTCTTCCTTCCATATAAAATAATACAGCATGAATATTCTTGGGTGAAATTTTAAATTTATCGTAAACATGATAAGCATATGTGCTTAATTGCAAATCAGTTTTAATTGTTTTTTTATTTTTTCTCCAAGAATTATCTTTTGAAGTTTTGTAGTCAATAATTAAAGCAAAATCATCTTTTATAATTAGTCTGTCTATAAATCCTAATATAAGTTTGTTGTTTGGCGGATCTAAATCAAATAACATTTTATATTCTAATTCGCCATCGAATCCAAACTTTTTAGCTATTTCCGCAGAGAACATTTTTATTGCAACAAGGTGATCCCAATATTTATTTTTATATTCTGTTGTCAAAAGATAAAGTTTTTCTTTATCTGGAAATTCTAATTCGCCAGAAAGAAGTTTTTTACCTATTTCAACAATATCTTGCTGTCCTTTATTTTGTATGTAAATTTCTGCGGCTCGGTGGACTAACTTGCCGTAAACAAAATAAACTTGCTCAGGTTGGTCTGGAATTACCTTGAGATGATATTTAAACTTATACTGTTGGTGGCAGAGGTCGTAGCATTGACCCCGGCTAACGCTTAAATGTTCGATTAGCATACATTTAATTATAGGCCTGTTCAGGAATTTTCACAAATGGCAATTGATTTTGATACTTTCAAAAACTGGGCTGAAAATAAATTTGGGATTCAGAATGTAATAGTAAAAGGTAATGAAGTCAGAATTAACTCTATTTTTGCAGAATCAGATCAGAAACATCACTTGTGGTGCAACCCATCTGGTGGCAAGTATGAAAGACCATTTGGTGTATATCATTGTTTTAAATCTGATAAAAAAGGTAGTTTGATTTCATTGGTAATGGAAGTTGAAAAATGTTCCAAGCCTTTTGCCATGCAAATTTTAGGTATACAAAAATACAAAGGGAGACCAATCGAAGAAATATCTTTTGACGAAGAAATAGAAGAAGAAAACGAGCAATCTCAAATAACATTTCAAAATTTATCTTTGCCACCATTTACCTATGCAATCAACAAGGCCCCTTTGACATGGCACCGCAAGGCTACAGTTTATTTATCTTCTAGAGGATTTACCAACGAAAGATTTTTTGTTTCCATAGGAGGCAAGTACACAAACAGAATTATTATACCATACTACTATAAAAATGGGGAACTTATATATTTTAATGCCAGAGCTATGGGAGATGAAGAACCCAAGTACCGTGGTCCGGAAAAAGAATGTGGCGTTGGCAAAGAGGATGTTCTATTTTTTACTAACTTCCCAGATAAAGAAGAAAAAATATATTTATGTGAAGGTGAATTTGATGCTTTATCTCTGCATTCATGCGGTTTAAACGGTGTGGCCTGCGGAGGCAAAAACTTAGGAGAAAAACAATCTATTATGTTGGCATACTACAAGGTTTGTTTAGCTCTTGACAGAGATGAGGCAGGCCAATCAGCGATCAAGAAAATGACGAATACTTTATTATCTTTTGGATATACAGACCCCGAAAACAGAATTTCAGTTGTTCTTCCGCCACAAGATTACAAAGATTGGAACGCTTTATACACAGCACATGGATCGAGAATAGTTAAAGAATTTATTTCTGCAAAAGAAAAACCATTAGCGCTAGGAGAAGAATATGCTATCATCTAACAACAAGAATAATCTTAAATATTTTGAAAACAAAGTAGTTACTTTTTTTACAGCGCCAATTAATAGAAATTTTGAGGAAGAGGCTTTAATAAACTATTTTGTTGGAAGAATAACCAAAATAGATGACAATGGTATTTGGTATGAACATTTGTTAAACAAATGTCAAAATTTTATATTTTATTCTTCAATAATTAGTATTGCAGAGGAATTGGTCAAACAAAAATCAGATGCGCCCGAGTCTTAATTTTTCCAAACAGTCTACGATTCTTTCATACAAAGTGTTGTCAGACTCAAACTTCAATTTCTTGCCATATTCTTTCAAAGTTGGCAAAGGTTTTTGTTTTGCTTCTTGGACAATTTTATCCAAAGAATCAAGATCTTCAAGAATTTCATTTTCCATATAGTTATTTATGGTTAAATAATTTTTTTCAAGGACATTAATTTGCTGTCAAAATCATGAAAGGCAGAAGAAGTATATTGTAAATTCATTTCATCAAATTGATTTTCTTCTTCGGGAGTGTGAATATCAAAATAAAATGAGCGACCTTTCTTGCCTAACAATTTGAATTTGTGCATTAATAGAAATGCAGCAGCTCCTAAGTCTGTTACAAATTTATTTGAATCTATAGGAAATGGATACTCTTCTAGTTTTTTCAATCCCATCAAGCAATGATCGAAATAATGAAACTCGCTGAAAAGATAAGATGTTTTTAAATCCTCAAACTCTTTCAGTTTTTGTTTGCTTATTTTGAAGATAAAAGTCTTATCTTTTCTACCAGCTAATTGATAATGATTCATCAACACATAAGCTGCTATTCCTAGATCCTGAACAGGCTTTGAAACAATTTCTGTTGACATTTTGGTCCCTTCAATCTTTCTTAGTTTGCTGCTTCGGCTGCTATTAAACATCCTCTTGCAACTGAATATAACGGATCGCTTGGCCTAATAACCTTTCCTACTGGAATGGTTAATTCTGCCTGCTTGAGAGTTTCTGCAAATAATTCATCAAATCCTTTGGCGCTTGCAGTACCTCCTGCAACAATAAAATCAACAGGGACATCTGATTTTACTGCTTTGGATGAAGAGCTTAGGCCCTGCTTTATTCCATTTACAGTTTTTTCGATCATAAGACGATACTGAGTTATGATTGCTCTTTCTACCAAATTCGCAGGCTGATTTCTCAAATCAACTTTAGTTTTTTCTTTGTTAATAAATGTTGGACTTTCGCCTGTTGCCTTAGCAGCCTGCTTGTCAATCCAGTCGCCGCTATTTACTATAGCGAATTGGAAAATTGGATTGCCATACATAGCATAACAAACGTTAACCATGCCTGCGCCACAGGATATTCCCACACCTGTAAAAGCACTTTTTGCTAGTTCTGCATAAACTAAAGCCAACGCTTCATTTATAGGTTTGGCTTCAACTTTCCATCCTTCATCTGATTCATAGCCTTTGAAAATTGCTTCTAATACTTTTGTGTGATAATCAGCATCTGTTTCTTGATTAATAGCATTTGCTGGTACACAGTAGTAAAGTTTTTCGCCATCTTTTTTGATTGGGTCAATAAGGCTATGTGCCATAATGCTCATAATTTGAAAAGCATCTTTTTCTTTTGGATTTACACATCCATCTTTCATGGGTCTTTTTAATTCAAGACTAGGCAAGGTATATGCCATGTTTACTGCTGATTCCCCTAAAGCATATGCAACTTTTTCTCTTTCAATAAGAGGAACGCCAGCTTGCTTCATCATGTTGAATACAAAACGATTTTCAAGTGGGAGATCTAAGAATGCGTTTATTTCTCTCTTGAATGCAATGTCTCCATCAGTGTTTCTCTTGCTTGAAACTAAATTGTAAGTTCCGAAATCAAAACCAATTGCCATTTTAGTGCTCCTATTCTATCTTTCTACTTTCCAAAATTTACTTTTTCAGCCTTCTGAAAATCTGGTATTGCCCATTCAAAATCATCCTCTTTATTAGAGTTACTCATACTGCTTGTAGCATTTCCACCAGCAAATGAAACCCCAGACTGATTTAAATTAATATTCAAATCAATTTGTAAAGATACTGTAATCTCTCCATCTTTAGTGATGATTTTAACATTGTTTGGCTTTATTAAATTTGGCATTTTGTTACCGCATAATTAGTATAGTTATATATTTTAATTTAGTAGTTTTTGCCAGGATTTTTTGATTTGCTCAAGAGAAATATTTATTCTACATGGTTTTACTAATTCATTAGATTTACAACAACTAGTATATGTATAGCAAGGCCCACAATCCATGTCATCTATTTGGACCACTTCTACAGACTTATAATATTTTGTTATTATTTTGCCATTAGTATAACAAAAAAGACCCAATGTTGGTATATTGTATGCACCACTGCAATGTAAATGTCCTGTATCTGTGGATATAACATAATCTGCTATTTTTGTAAGAGCCATGCTCTGTTTAAGCGAATAATTAGAAATGGATAATATCTTATTGTCATCTATAAATTTAATTTTTTTATTATGTAGACAAACCAAAAAGTGATTTTTTGTAAGTTCTTTTATATACAATATTTGCTCTTTTGTTAAATTTTTCGATTCTAAAGATGAAAATGGGCAAAATATAATTAGTTTTTTATTTTTTCTATATCCCATTTCGAACAAATCTTTTTGTATGTTATCAATGCATTCATCATATGAAGGCATATATGTTTGCGGATTGTTTAATGAAACATTTGCAGCAGATGACCATATTTCAGCTCTATTTTTAAATGTATTTTGTTTATGTTTCCATTCATATCTAGTACAAGCTGTTGTTAGGTCTATAATAAATTTATATTTTTCTATGTTGTAATCTTGAAGAGCTATAAGATTGTCTACAAAAGGATGTAATTTTGCTGCATCAAAAAATGAATATGGCAAACACCAATCTATTAAATTATTTTTAAAATGCTTTTTAATGTCTTCAAAAATTAATCTCATATTGATTATATCGCCATATCCTCCACACCCACGATATACACAAATATAATTTGAATCTTTATTAGGAGTTTTTCTTGGAAATAATTTGAGTTTTACCACAATTTATTATACAATAAAAGGCAGAGACTATAGTCCCTGCCTTTTACTTTTTTTCTATTTTTCTATTTTTTTAGCTGTTGCAAGCTGTCTGAACACTAGCAATTACTTGATAAGTTGTTCCTGCAGCGCTGCTGAAAACTAAAGCGCCAATAAGAAAATCTCCTTGATTGAATACTTGTGTATCGCCAGGAGATAGTGGGAAAGTGGCTGTAACAGCACCATTAATTGAAACATTCATAGTATTAGCGCCAGTATTTGTAATCTGGGCGAATACAGCATATCCGCTATCGGTTAGTGTGTAATCAACGACTTCAGTTCCACCGGGAGCGATTGTTCCTGTGCTAACCAAAGGATAAGTATTAGGACCATTTGCAGTCCAAGGAATGCCATCATCAGTTACAACAACAATAAAAGCCTGATCTTCAGGCATGTTTGGATATGCAAACTTTTTCCAATAATTGCAATCGCTAAAAGTATCGCCGTCTGATAGCTGTCTTATGCCACCATTTGGGCCTGCTACGAATATTTTTCTTTGTATAGAAGGATCAGATGGCACATTATAATAATTGAATTGCCTTCCGGTCTGAGGATTGATATCCATCAACCCCTGTTTTTCATTATTTACAACTACTCTGAATACGCTCATGTTTTTGCTCCTTATTGAAGGCTATACAATATATATTTAGTGCTCAAATTATTTATGAACAAACATTTGGTTTTATTTTATTCTTTCAAATTTTGCGAGTAAATACAGTATGGAAAATTCAAATGAAGAACAAGTTATAAAAGAATCACTCGAAGCTTTTTGTATTTTAAACAATTCACTTGGCGAAGATTGTATTCATAAGGAAATACTACTTGAAGAATTATTTAAATTATTACTAGGAAAATAATATGCAATATTTATGTTTGGGAAACCGAGATAAAAAGTATATTGAAATATTAGCCGTATCAGATTGCGATGAATGCAAGTCTGCTTATCAAAGAAATGTGGACCCATTATCAATTAATTTATCAGAAGATGAATTTTTTAAAATAAAAACAATAAGTGAAAATAACAAAATGAATAAAGAAATAGTAATTATTCAAGCAGAGTCTTTTATAGATGCTCGCAAGATTATATTCAATAATAATTATCAGAATTTACCAGCTTACGCTAATTGCGCAATTTTTCGAAAACCGGAAAAATTTATTGAATTCAAAAATATAGAAAAAAAGTTTATGCTTTCGGCAAAAAAGAATTGATTTGCCTATCGCCATGTGATAGCTTGCTGGAGATTCAATCCCAAGGAGGCTTGCCATGTCTTTTACCACCAGAATTTGGACCTACGCTGCTTGTTTAGCAGTAATATTTATCACCTCTGCGTCGATGAATATTTTTCTCTACAGAGAAGTGCAAAATCTTAAGATGCTTAAAGATGTTGCAAATGAAAGATCTAGAATAAATGACGATGAATTCAGAGACATATTCTTTTCCTACATTCGCCAACAAACAGATAATAACTTAGAGCTTGCCAGAGGACAAGGACGGCAAGAGGCTCTGTCTACTCTTGCAGCTAATTTGCCTATCCAAGAATCTGATACCAGCGCAATATTTCATGCAGGCTACCAAGCAGGATATAATACTAGCTTGCAGTTAATTGATTCTGTTTTAGAAAATGTTGACGATAAACTTAATGAAAAATTCAAGACGGCAACTGCAACTAATGATGTGAATATTTCTGACTATTGGCAAAACCAAAGGAAGTTCATTAAAGCATCTATTGAAGCAACTAAAAATACTTCTGTTTCTAACACAAGCAACAAAACTGGAACTTGGAGTAGTAATTTAATTTCAAGAGTAAGAAACCAAGAATTGCAAGACGCAATAGAAGAAGCGAGAATTCAAGGCGAAATTGATGGGTATCATAAAGCTACAGAAGATGGTCTTTGTCCAGCCAAAGACACAGAAAAAAATAATAAACAACCAACCATTAAAAAAGATGTAAAAGCAGAAACTAATAATAAAAAATAAGCTTTTATTTAAAATATAAAAGAGGCAGGTTTTCCTGCCTCTTTTTTTTAATCCAAGAAATTTTTATTGATGTAAAACTTGCCTTTTTTTGTCTGTACTAAACATACATTTTCTGCAATTTCTTTAACACGACCACCATTTTTCATAAAGCACTTAACTATTTCTTTTGCAGTATGGTTTTGTATTGGACAATCTATATTTTCTAAAATATTTTTTATTTCAGTATTAGGTCTAACAAAAGAGTTAACAGTAATCAGATTGTTATCATGATCAGAATTCATCCATTTTTTGAAATCTCTTAGGAAATCATTTTGTAAGTCTTTAAACTCATGGCCTCTCATAATTTACCGCTTCTATAAAATCTTCTACTTTTAGATATTTAGCAAATGAAAACGAATTTTTTAATCCCGTGTGAAATATTTTTATTAAAGGATTCGAATACCTGTACCAAAATATCATATGATTAATTAGATTATTCGCAAGCTGCTGTTGTGGATACATAAAAATTCCATTGCCAACATCAATCATTCCGTCTCTCTGTTTTTCATATCCTTCTGAACAGAATGCCAAAAATATTCTTGATGCTTTAAATTTATAAGCACATGCAAGTGCAGCACATATTGGATTTCTATACTCATCAATAAAACAAGTTTCATCTATTGCATTAGGACTGCTAAACTTGTAATTTGGTGTAGGAGAATAAACAAACTTATTATTTCTGTAGCTTTTCAAAAAGTCATAATCTATTCTCTGACTGCAAATCAATCTAGGAAGAAAGTTCATTGCAGAAAGCCTGTAAAAAGAATTAGTTAAATAAAAATTTGGATATTTATTAGCATTCCATGCAATTACTGTATTGTTTACACATATTACTTGTCTTCCATCATAGGTTTTTATAGATTCTATTAATTGTTTATGATTTTCACGAAATCCATAACCATTTGAAATAATTATTACAGAATTAAAATCAAAATCCTCCGTTGATATGTTTGGAACAGCGAGCTTAGAATTTTTTATTTCATTTTCAATGCATAATCGTATTTCATTTTCTGAATATAATTCATTAATATCCAAAGCTTTAGTATCATCTCTGGTAAAATTTCTAACCCATAAATTATTAGCCAGAGAGTATTCGTTTCTGTCTTTGGTTGTTTTTATTGATATGTTTTCTTTTTGATTTTCAGAGTTTATAATTGATAAAACTCTCAAATCATTAGTTTTGTTTTCCATCAGGATCTCCAAAAATATCACTCAGGTCAGGTTTTACATCGTGCTTTTTATCCCTTACTTTGTATATTTTTGTTTCTTTATCATTATATTTAATTGCATGATCAATAAATGGTATTTCTTTTATATTTTTTTCCTTATTCAAATTTAAGCTTCTTACTTCTAAGTCTTTGACAAAACATGTTTTTTCCTGCAATTGAATAGGTCTAAATGTAAGTTTGTTTTTAATTTCATCTATATTAGATGAATAAGCAAGCGATTCTAAATTTACTGAAAATTCTTTTGCTTCAGGGTAAGTTTCGAAATTATTATTGTAGAGTGATGTCATAGCAAATGCCGCTGCAAAAGTTACAGACCCAAAATCTTCGCTGCAATCTACTGGATAAATTTGGCCAGCTTCAACGCCATCTCCATCCGGCTCTCCTGGACAAATACATTTCTTCGCACACGGTTGAGTAGTAACTAAAAATTCTTCCAGTTCACTACATGGGCCAACATCTGGCTGACATGAACATGGACTTATACATGAATTGCTTAAAAGAAGCCATGTGTAATTGCCATTTTCATTTTTGCATTCAAATTCACAACTACCATTTGCTGGGTCCATGCAACCTGCTGATTCTTGTGAAAATTCACAGTCGCCAGTAACTTCATATTCAACCCATGAGCCACCCTTTCCTGGTATAATTACCCATTGGTACTTGCATTGACCACAAACTGTAGGAGATTTACATTCACAATTTGTAGTTGCACTTTCATCAATATATGTGCCTTCTCTAACTGGCGGAACACAGTTTCCAACACTTGTGCAATTATTAGTAATTTTTTCCCAATCACCTTTATAGCATCCTAAAAACTCGTCGCAAGGTTTTTGCGGTTCGCCAGGAAGACCACAGTTCCTGTAAGTTGTTGGCAAAAGGTTTTTAGCTAGTGCTTCTACAGGAGTAAGACATCTGCAAGGATATTTGCTACCACTTGTACCTTGATCGCAACCATCGCTGGCGTAAAGAACCCAGTTGCCACCCTCCCATTTATACGTACATAGAAAATCAGCTAAACAGTCGCTCATATCCCATTGGAATACACAAGTGCCGCAACCTCTATTTGGCGTAACACCCGGTGTTACACCCGGTGTTACGCCCGGTGGTGATCCGGGTGGTGATCCCGGCGGTGATCCCGGCGGTGATCCGGGTGGTGATCCTGGCGGCGATACTGGTGTAGGAACAGGTGTGGGGAACGGTGTTGGGAATGGCGTGGGTACTGGTGTGGGCACAGGCGTAGGGAAGGGTGTAGGAAATGGCGTAGGCACCGGAGTAGGCACAGGCGTGGGCGTGGGTGTTGGTGTCGGGGTGGGTGTCGGTGTCGGTGTCGGGGTGGGTGTAGGTGTAGGCGTGGGTACTGGGCAAGTTTGTTTTAAAGTATACTGAATGTCCACGCACAAACTAGAAAAAGAAGCATTCATATTTGGATCGCTAGTAACAATCCAAAAACTCCATCCTGCTTTGCTTATATCATCATTTTTAAATGTTTGAAGAGATGTTCCATATGGTTTAGATTCAGATGCTTGTGGTGCTGGGGCTACCAAATTGCTTCTACCGGCAGAAGCAGAGAATTGGTTGTTGTTAGGCGAAGGTTTGTATGAACCATTTTGTAATGGGCCAGTAAGATTATATAGATATTCTGATGCGCTATCAGTAAATTTTATGTTTACAGGTCCTTTGAAATTCTCTCCAATACTGCCGCTACCCATTAATAAAACTGTTTTACCAGATGGAGATTGAACAAGTAGTTTTAAGCTTCCCCAATCCTTAGTTCCTGTAATGTTGAAATCATTGATATAAATTTCAACTTTAGAAATTTTACCTGTATCTCCAGCACATAAAAAGCATCCATCTGTTCCGCATGGATATGAAGAAGTTTTGCCATTAACAATTTTTACATCCTGGGAACAAACATTACATGAGTTTCCACCCAAAATATCAATTACAGCAGGGGTTATATCTATGGACGATGGTATTGGAGGAAATGGTGAAATGGTAATATTACTAGGAATATTTGGAACTGCTCCAAAATTTATTACACTTGGAATATTAATTGGAGGCACAATATTTATAACGCTGGGAATTTGAATAGGTCCAAATGGCCCGATATCCAAACAAGGAAATACTATTGGCGGAAGTTGAATGTCAGCATTAACAAGAGTGCCAAAATTAAATTCAATATCTGGTATGACTGGCAAGTCTGGCAAAATAGTTTCTAGATTTTGTGGTAATATTTGAACTAGCGGCTCATTTGGTTCGTTTCTTTCTAAAGCGCTTTGTGTTATTTCGCAATTAGCAGAATTAACTCTTGCTAGAGGGTCTACTTTAGTGTTTGGAGAGTAGTTATGGGTGCCACTTAAGTTTACTGCTTCTGTATTTCCATCACCAAAATCTATTAAAAAACTTTCATAGTCTCCTATAATTTCAAGTTCATATTCAATTAGAGTTCCTGTAGTATTGTTTTGACTAACAATATAATAATAAAAAGTTACTGTAGGACAGGTATCATCAACTATGGGCTGTTGTAATGCTATATTTCTTATTTTCCAATCTAAAGTATTTTTATTTGTTGAATTTTCTATGCCGATAAAATTTTCAAGGTTTGCTGCAGCCCTTGCTAATTGATTATGATGTTCTGCTACAACAAAACCTCTTGCAAAAGTACCTGCGGGATTATATTTAGGAGATTCGCCACCTAAGTTTCTAATACAATTTAACAGAGCCGATACTTTCCCAGTACCATAATCTTTTTGTACATTATCGTAGTAAATCAATTCGCCAGATATATTTACAAATCCATTATCTGCCCATATTTCTGGTTTGTCTGCTGGTACTGGCTTTAAATATATTTCTTTTGCCCATGCTTCTAAATTTTCTGTAAGTGGAGCTTCAGAAGTGTTATAAACTAGCAGGAGGTTGCGATCAGTATCGTAATCATCTGGGTATACGATTTTAGGGGGATAGATTGCCAATTTTTTTCCTCTATATCAATATGTGCCTATAGCCCATTGATTACCTTCTGGTCTACTTCCTAATTTAGTAAATGTCAAATCTAAATCGTTAAATTTAATAAAAGAATTAGGACTATAGTCATAACTTATATATGCATTATTGCTACCATCACTTGATGCTAAAAGCGAATTTGTTTCATCATCATAATTTAAAGTGTTGGCATCTTGTACTTTTATGAATTCTACTGAATTCAATCCTGGCCCCCCGGTTCTCCAGACACCAAGATCGGTATCAAATGCAGAAACAGCACCAGTATTATTGAAAAAATAGATGCCAGATTGTAAATTTACTAATTCTCCTTCAAGCTTTGTTGGTCCTAGCATGTCTGGCAGCTTTTTAAATCCACCAAGCCATACTGTTGGATCTTGATAAGTTGAATAAAATGAATATATTCTGAAATTAGACCCAACCTTATCATTTTTTAGAATATAATATGTATTATCTCTTAATGCTTGTCTATAAGCACTAAAATAACCATATTCTGAAACTCCCCCAGATGAAAAATTCGCAACTGCATTTTGTTGAAGCAAGCTTGCCTGTCCAACAAAATCTGATGCTGCAAGGGTTCCAGTCTGAATTACATTTGTTTCTACATTGTGTATTGTTACACTTCCCCAATTAGTTACTGATGTTCCAGGGTCTTGTGCTGTTGATAAGTTTCCTAATATAAAATATGATAATTCATCATAATTAAGGGGAACCCAATTCCAAGGTCTAGTTATAGTTGGCATGCCGGTTACAGAATATTGCTCTGAAAATCCATTATATGTGAAACACTTAATTGTTTCGTTGGCTATTGGATATCCATAAGCTCTTCCGCTTGCATAATGTACTAAAGATACGCCATTATATCCAGAAGTGCTTGTGCCTATTGATCTAAAATTTGTATTTCTACTAAATTCCTTTTTCAACTGAGTCTTGTTCAAGTATATGGGGTCATTTAGAAAATCATTATTTGCAGATATAGTATAAAAAGAGTTTTGTTTTGTTTTAAATGTTTCGCTTAAAAATCCCATTTCAGAAGCTTGTATAATACTTGTAGATGATCCGAAAAAAGTAAATAACCAAAGATTTGTATTTTCAACAATATTTAAATAATCTGTTTTATTTGTTATTCTGTATGAAAGATATTTTGTATCACACCTAACAGATAAATCATAAATACCTCCTATGCTAAAAAGCGCAAGAGTTGAAGAGGAATTTGCATGATCAATATCATCTGCTATTTCCCATGTATATTTAACAATTGGATCTAATGGACTTCCGCTACTATTTACAGGCTCTCCAGCATAAGTTTCTCCAGTAGCAGGATTTACTCCAGATGGTATTTTAATTTCTATTGGGGTGTTTGTTGGACTTTTAAAGATACCGTTTACTACCTGTTGTAGATTGCCATTTGTAATTTGGATTACAGCCTCGTCAGGAGCTGGGTATTTAACATTTATTGCTTCTTTAATTTGAAAAGTATCTTCTCCGAAATCGTTTTTTACTGTTAAACTAACTGTGAAAATACCTGGGCTTGTGTAAGTGTGTAATACAGTATTCGAATCTACTTCAGTCACATTTGGGTTGCAAGTATTAACACATGTTTGTGATATTGTATAGTTTATATTGCTTGCTGTATTGTCTCCAAAATCCCAGCTATACTCAATTGTATTTTCAGGTATTTCTTCACCTGTTCTAATACTTTCATTGTTAAACTTTACAGTTAATGGAGCCAAGCCTACAACTGTATCAAAACTAAACCAAGCTTTTGGTTCATATGCTAATTGTTGCAACGCTGTAATTCTATCTTCTAGGGTTCCAATTTGTGGAGTTAGAGATATTTTTCTATCCTTTACCTTTTTTCCAGCATACAATTCTATATTTTTTATAGCATCTTTTAGGGAGTTGTGGTGTTCAGCCATTACATTCATCACAACTGTAGTATAAAATGCTGGTTTTATTACATTATCATAAAAACCTTTTAATAAGGTCAAGCCGCTAAAAACATTATTAGTAAAGCTCGTATAGTAAAATGAAATTGCCCTATATTCTGGGTCAGAACATTGTTCTGTTAGGGTAATTATTCCTGTGCTGGGGAAAAGTGGAGTTCTAACAGAATCAAATTCAACATTAATAGTTGAATCGCCAGGAACATAATCAGTTGCTAACTTCAGGTAAACTGAATCTTTTACTAAATACAGGTTATTTTCATCATCTATTGCATCTGGGAATTTGATTTCTGGCAACATTTTAGATTACCTTTACTATAACTTTATTAAAAACTCTCAAAACCTGCTGCCCTTTAAGTTCTACACTTAGAGAAATTTCATAACAACCTGGCTTCTCAAATACATGATAGGCAACATGTTCGTTTGGATTTTCTGCAAAATATGTTGTTCCATCCCCAAATTCCCACAGCCTATTTACTATTTCTGCATTAGTTTGATCAATAATCAAAAAAGATGTAGGAGTTACACTCGTAGAAGATGCTGTATCACTTGATATTCCACATGTTGGAGAAGCATAAAAGAATGGGAACGCATATTGATTTGAAACAGAAATATAATTTTTTTTGGTTGTAAACCCTTGTGCTCCCAAAGATGTTATAGTTCTAAGCTGTACTGTATAATTTCCTTCATTCATATAAGTATGAATAGGATTTTTTTCGAATGAAACTGCTCCATCTCCAAAATCCCAAAAATACCTTATTGTATTTGATGTTGCAAAACTATGAAAGGTTACAGTTAAAGGTGTAGTGCCACTAGTTGGATAACCACGAAATAAAGCTTTTGGGGCAAGAATTTTTGCTTCTTGTTTTTTAAGAAGCCCCGTCAAAGTGTTTGTACTAGTGCTGCTTTTTACTCCCAGATAATTTTCAATATTATAAATAGCATCTTTAACTGCATTATGATGTTCGGCCATTACACCGGCTTCAACTTTTGTTCCTATTGGCCACTCGCTTTGAGTGTGACCTGTAGGATACTGATCTAATCTTGGAGAACAAAATCCACGAATAAGTTGGTAAAAAGTATTGTTTGTTTTAGCATTGTAGTAAACAAGTTCTGAGTTTAAACCAGAATAATTTGGCAAAGATAGTTTTAATATACCTTTTTCTGGGAAAGAACTGGTATCATCTACGATAATTATTTCACCTGCAAATGACAAATATTGTGAGGTTTTCGTTATAGAAAGATTTTTTGCTTCATATAGTTGTTCCCAGCTATCCACAGCTTGTGGAAACAAAGATAAATCACCTAAAGTGTATCCAGTATCGTATGATGTTAATTTTTCAATTACCATTGTTATTTTTCTTTTCTACAATCCTTTGTGTATTTTGCATTAGTGCTTTTGCCATATTTAGTTTTGTTTCACAAGTATCTGGCAAAGCCAAAGTTGATCTAACCAATTCTAAACTTGGGGAAAATCCCATCATGGCATGGAGATTAAGCTCTCCTCGCATTTTTGCATTCCAAAATTCTATTTGAGCATTATCATCATCGAATTCCTTGAATTCTGTATTAGCCAACAATTCATTGAAAATATCGATAATTTCTTTACACTCAGATAATATACTTATCTTTCTTTGATTTAATTTTTCCAAATTATTTTGCATAATAACAAGTTGCCTTTTCTCTTTTCTTAATACTATATCTTTTTTTCGTAAATTAAGATCATTTAGTTGTGTGTGCTCACTTAGTTTTATATCTTTTATAGAAATCTTTTGTATTTTTATAATTTGAAGTTCTATGTTGTCAGATAGCAATTCTATTTCTTGACCAAGAGATTCTAGCGATTCTTTTCTTGAACTTAGCTCTCTAACACATTGCCATAATTTAGCTGTTTCAGTTACTTCTTTTCCAATCATGAAATTTTTGATTTGGAAGTTAGAATGTTTTTGAGGTATTTGATATTTTTTGGTTATGTAATTAAGAGAATTTTCTATTTCTTGCATATATCACAAGTTTGTAGCATTTACAATTGCCTTAAACTTGCCCCCTTTACTCATGGCTCTATCTGCCCATTCTAATTTAGTAATTTTGAGGTCGTTTTCATCAACAAAAGGTCCGACTTCATTAAAGAAATTTTTGTTTATTAGTATTCCATTCATGGAACCATCTACAAAATTCCAAACTCTATCAACAACAGGGAACAATATGTCTTTATCACTTGTTATAAATTTTGATAGCTTTTCATCTATTTTTGGACGAAGCCTGCATGATGAATATACGAAATAGACCCAATCTTTTGTAGATCTTTTCATGCCTTCATTCAACAAAGATGTTATTGTGTCATTGCATTTATAAGTTCTGTGCTCAAAATGAGTCATTTTTGCAACAGATGGCATTAATATGAAATAGCCATAATTACTGCTAAGGTTTTTTACGCTATTTGCTGTTATATTTATGTGATTATGATTCCCATCAAAACTCATGATTCCAATTTCCATTTCAAGAGTTTTTGGAGCAAAAAGCATGATGTTTACACCAATGAGACTTCGAAATCAATAAAAATAATATCATCTTCTGTTATTGGATTCAATAGCACAAATCCTAATCCGCTGCCATCTTCTGTAAAACTGTTTAACTTCAAAGTAGGAGTGTCTGAAAAAGATGGATAATATACAGAAACCCCAGGAAATATCCTCACCCCGTTAATAAAAACTTTTAAAGATTCTGTGATAAATGGTGAAGTAATTCCAGTGTTATAACTTTTATAATCTGGAGTCAAATATTTACTAGTCGGTATGATATTATCATAATGTTTGTGTGGATTTGAATAAACTGTAGATATTTCAGCTTGAACATACTTTGTTCCAGAATCCACATACCAGTTAATTGTAGTAGAAGATTGAAATGTTACTATTCCACTATTTATGCTAATATTTCCAGTAGGAGTGGCAAAATCTAATGTAATATCTGTAGCACCATTAGCCACAGACGCTAGTTTATCTCTTTCAGCTTGCAACATTCTTACAAATGGAACTGGATTCTCAACTAAAGGATAACTTATCTGATAAGTAGATAGCTCCGAATCTGATACTTCAAAATTACCATCTACATGTGCTCCTATGTTGTGAAGAGCAGTATCTACGGCAGAACTTATCAAATTACCATTATCTTGCAATGATTGATCTAAGCGTGTGTCTAGTGTACCAGCAGTACCTGCAGCATTTGACAAAGCTGTATTGCTTAGTTCTACAGCAGTATTAATTAGATTTTCTCTTGATTTAATTGCATCTAATGGGATGTTATCAACACTGTAGTGATAGGGTTGATTTGGTTGATACAAAGGTATTTCTATATTGTCTATATCTGGCATAATAATTATTTATGAAGCAATCTTATAATGTTTGTTGCAATAAATTTTATATCTTAGTTTATTGCTAATGAAGGTGCCGGTGAAGGAGTCGGAGTTGGCGAAGGCGAAGGTGTCGGTTCTGGCGAAGGTGAAGGTGTAGGTTCTGGCGAAGGCGAAGGTGAAGGTGTTGGTGAAGGCGAAGGCGAAGGTGTTGGTTCTGGCGAAGGCGAAGGCGAAGGTGTTGGTGAAGGTGTAGGTTCTGGCGAAGGCGAAGGCGAAGGTGTTGGTGAAGGTGTAGGTTCTGGCGAAG
>CAYVOK010000005.1:0-120 GCA_964453335.1 uncultured Acidimicrobiaceae bacterium | reverse complement strand
GCGAAGGCGAAGGTGTTGGTGAAGGTGTAGGTTCTGGTGAAGGCGAAGGTGTAGGTTCTGGCGAAGGTGTCGGTGTCGGTGTCGGTGTCGGTGTCGGTGTCGGTGTCGGTGTCGGTGTCG
>CAYVOK010000004.1:144386-147890 GCA_964453335.1 uncultured Acidimicrobiaceae bacterium | reverse complement strand
CAGCAGACCGACACCTACTACATCGTCGCCCACTTCCACTACGTGCTCTTCGGCGGCGCACTCCTCGGACTGTTCTCCGGCATGTACTTCTGGTGGCCGAAGGCCTTCGGGCACTTCCTCGACGAGAAGCTCGGCAAGGCCCACTTCTGGCTGATGATCATCGGGTTCAACCTGACGTTCGGCCCGATGCACATCCTCGGCCTGCAGGGCATGTCGCGGCGGATCCAGACCTACCAGGCGACCGACGGTCTCACGTTCTGGAACCGGGTCGCGACCTTCGGCGTGTTCGTCATCGCCGTCGGCATGCTGCTGTTCCTCTACAACATCGGCGCGAGCTACCGTTCCTGGAAGGCCGCCGGTCGACCCAACCCGGGTGCCGACCCGTGGGACTCCCGCAGCCTCGAGTGGTCGATCCCGTCGCCGACGCCGGAGCACAACTTCGACACCATCCCCACCGTGCACGCGGCCGACGACTTCTGGCACCGCAAGTACGGCGAGGACGAGCAGGGTCGTGCCGTGCGGATCGCCGCCACCGAGGACGTCGTCCAGAAGGGTGACGCCACCGGCGTGCACCTGCCGTCGCCGTCGTACTACCCGATCGTGTTGGCCTCCGGTCTGCCGATCATCGGCTACGGGCTCATCTTCAACCTCCTGCTCGTGATCCCTGGGGCGCTGCTCGTGCTGTGGGGTGTCTACGGGTGGGCGTACGAACCGTCGACCGAACCGGACGACCACCACGGCGACCACGGCACGGTTGCCGCCGCCCACGAGCAGGAGACCTCCGTTGGCTGAGACCCTGGCGGCGCACGCAGCCGACACGCACCATGACGACCACGGACACGGGCACACCAACACCGGCATCTCGAACGAGAAGCTGGCGATGTGGCTGTTCCTCGGGTCGGAGTGCCTGTTGTTCGGCGGGCTCATCTCGACGTTCCTCCTCTACCGGAAGAAGCTCAACAGCTTCCCCGGGTTCGAGAACGCGGAGATCAGCAAGCTCGGTGCACAGGTCTTCGACATCCCCTTCACGTCGGTGTCGAGCTTCGTCCTGCTCATGAGCTCGCTCACCATGGTGCTCGCCGTCTCGTCGCTCCAGCGGCGTGACGAGCAGCGGATGCGGATCTGGCTGCTCGCCACCGCCCTGCTCGGGGCGTCGTTCATCGCCGGGCAGATCTACGAGTTCACGGCGTTCGTCAAGGAAGGCCTCGGCTTCACGACGAACATCTTCAGCTCGGCGTTCTTCACCCTCACCGGATTCCACGGTGCCCACGTCGCGATCGGCATCGTCATCCTCATGACGATGTTCGCGATGTCGCTGCAGGGCCGACTCGGCCCGGAGCGGGCGGAGGCACTCGAGATCGCCGGCCTGTACTGGCACTTCGTCGACGTCGTCTGGGTCGTCGTCTTCGTCGTCGTCTACCTGATCAAGTAGGAGCGGTCGATGTCCACCACCACCGAGACGACGCACACCGACCACGGCGCCGGGCACGACGAACACCCGAACCGGGACATGACCTATGTGAAGGTCGCGCTGGTTCTCGCCGCCATCACCGGTCTCGAGACCTTCACCTACTTCGAGAGCGTCTTCGACTTCGGTGCGGCGCTCGTCCCGGTGCTGCTCGTCTGTATGACGGCGAAGTTCTACCTGATCGCCGCCTATTTCATGCACCTCCGCTGGGACAAGCCGGTGCTGCGGCGGGCGTTTCTCACGGGGATCGTGATCGCGCTCTCCGTGTACGCCGTGACCCTTGCGGCCTTCAAGTTCTTCGGCGAGGGCATGCCCCGCTGAGCCCTTCGGAGGGTCGCTCCGAGTAGGCGGCGATCCCCGTGATCGGTGAGGATCTGAGCGTGCTCGCGAACTCTGCACCGGTCGTCTGGCAGTGGCACCCCGAGGTCTGGCTGCTCGTCGCGGCGGTGCTCGGAATCGGGTTCTACACGACGCGCGTGATCGCCCCGAAGGTCGTCGCGGCCGGCGGTGAGGCCGTCACCACGGCGCAACGGCGGTGGTTCGTCGCCGGTGTGGTGGTGCTCTACATCAGCAGCGACTGGCCGATGCACGACATCGCCGAGGAGTACCTGTACTCGATCCACATGGTGCAGCACCTGCTGCTCACCTACGTGATGCCGCCGCTGTTCCTGCTCGCCACACCGACCTGGCTGGCCGAACTGGTCCTCGGCGGTGGGCGCTTCGGACGGTTCTTCCGCGGCCTGTCACGACCGCTCCTCGCCGGGCTCACCTTCAACGTGCTCGTCGCCCTCAGCCACGCCGCACCGATCGTCAACACGTCCGTCGAGGTCGGCATCGTCCACTACCTGGTCCACGCAGGCCTCGTGCTCGCGTCGTTCGCCATGTGGATGCCGGTCGCCGGGCCGCTCCCCGAACTGCGCATCGGCATCCCCCAGCAGATCGTGTACCTGTTCCTCATGTCGGTGCTGCCGACGGTGCCCGCAGCGTTCCTCACCGTCGCCGACAACCCGCTGTACCAGGCGTACAACCACGAGCACCGGCTGTGGGACGTCAACGTCCGCAGCGACCAGCAGGCGGCCGGGCTGATCATGAAGCTCGCCGGCGGCTTCTACCTGTGGGGGATCATCACCGCACGGTTCCTCACGCTCGCCCGTCGCACGATGACCGACCGACGCGGATCCGCAGTGCGGGTCACGACGAAGACGGGGACGCTGACCTTCGACGACGTCACACGGGCGTTCGACGAGACGCCCGCGGTGGACGACGTCAATCGCGGGGCGCCCAGCTGAACGTGAGGGCCGCTGCGACCGGGGTGAGCACCGCCCACCCCGCGAGGACGAGCCACACCCCCACACCGGCCGGATCGGCCGACCCGAGTGCGTCCCCCATCGCCGCGACGAGGGCACCCGAGGGCAGGAACGCAGCGATCGACCCGACCGGGCCGGGCAACTCGGCGGCTGGCACGGCCACCCCGCCGAAGAGCAGCAACAGCAGGTAGACGGCGTTGTTCACCGCGAGGTTCGCAGGGCCGGACAGCAGGCCGGCGAGCAGCATGCCGAGCCCGCCGAACGCGACGGTGCCGAGCAGCAGCGCGCCGACGAACGGCAACGGCGCGAACGCAGCGTCCCAACCGAGGATCAACGCCACGCCGAGCAGCACGGTGAGCTGCACGGTCTCGGTGGCGAGCGTCGCGAGCGCCTTCGCGGCGAGGAGGCGTGGGCGGGTGAGCGGTGAAACGCCGAGCCGCTCTAGCACCCCGTAGTGCCGCTCGAACCCCGTCGAGATCCCCACACCGACCATCGACGCCGACAGGACGGCGAGGGCAGCGACGGACGGGGTCAGCACGTCGACCGGGCGGTCCGCGCCGAGCGGGAGCACGTCGACCACGGAGAAGAACACGAGCACCAGCAGCGGAATCCCGAGCGCGACGAGGAGCTGCTCACCCTGTCGCACTGCGAGGACGATCTCGGTGCGGGCCTGGGTCACCACCGCCCGGACGGCGCTCACGACACGTCCTCCACGAGCCGGCGGTACAG
>CAYVOK010000004.1:115541-144286 GCA_964453335.1 uncultured Acidimicrobiaceae bacterium | reverse complement strand
GACCGCGACACGGTCGGCGAGCCGTTCCGCCTCGTCGAGCTCGTGCGTGGTCAGCAGCACGCACACCCCGTCGTCGCGCAACTCCCGCACGATCGACCGGACCAGATCACGCCCGTGCACGTCGAGGCCGGCCGTCGGTTCGTCGAGCAGCACGACCTCGGGTCGTCCGACGAGCGCCAGTGCGAGGGCGAGCCGCTGCTGTTCGCCGCCCGACAGTCGGCGCCACACCGTGCGGGACCGCTCCCGCAGCCCCACCCGGTCGAGCAGCGCATCGGGGTTCCCCACCGGCCGGGGATGATGTGCAGCGAAGAGCCGCACCGCCTCGACCGGGCGGATCACGGAATACAGCCGGCACGACTGCAGCATCACCCCGATACGGGGCAGCAGCGCCCGGCGGTCGGCGACCGGGTCGAGGCCGAGCACCCGCACCGCACCGGCGTCAGGGCGACGGAACCCCTCGAGCGTCTCGACCGTCGACGTCTTGCCGGCACCGTTCGGACCGAGCAGAGCCAGCACCTCACCCGCCTCCGCCCGCAACGACAGCCCGTCGACGGCCGTCACCGATCCGTAGCGGACGACGAGGGACTCGATCTCCACGGCCGACACGAGCGACGACGCTAGCGGTCGGACCCGTCTGCAGCGGCGGGACGGCGGGTAGCGTTCCCGCCGATGATCGACCTGCGACGCCTGCGCACCGAGCCCGACGCCGTCCGGGCGGCCCTCGCCCGACGGGGCATCGACCTCGGCGCCCTCGACCGGATCATCGAGCTCGACCGGCGGCAACGGACCGTCGCGTCGGAGCGCGACGAGATCCGCAACCGGATCAAGGCGATCTCCGCCGACGTCGGACGGCTCCACAAGGAAGGCCGCAAGGACGAGGCCGGCGCGCTGCAGGTCGAGAGCCGGGCGCTCGGCGAGCGGGAGCACGCGCTCGACGCCGACGCCGACGCGCTCGCGGCGGAGATCCGCGCCGAACTCCTCGTCGTGCCGAACCTCCCCGCCGAGGACTGCCCCGACGGTGCCGGCGAGCACGACAACGTCGTCGTGTCGGTGCACGGGTACGACCCGGATGGGTACGCCCCCCACCAACGGGTGCCGCACTGGGACGTCGGCGCCGAGCTCGGCATCCTCGACCTCGAACGTGGGGCGAAGCTGTCGGGCTCGATGTTCGTGCTCTACCGCGGTGCCGGTGCCGCCCTCGTCCGTGCACTCGTGCAGCTCGCCCTCGACCGCAACGCCGACGCGTTCGAGGAGGTCCGTCCGCCGACCCTCGTGTCGACGCAGACGATGATCTCCACCGGGCACCTGCCGAAGTTCGTCGACGAGGCGTACCACCTCGAACGCGACGACCTGTGGGCGATCCCGACCGCCGAGGTCCCCCTCACCTCCCTCGCCCGCGACGAGATCCTCGACGAGGCGCAACTCCCGCAACGGTTCATGGCGCACACGTCGTGCTTCCGCCGGGAGGCCGGGTCGGCGGGGCGGGACACGCGTGGGCTGCTGCGCGTGCACGAGTTCGACAAGGTCGAGATCCTCGCCTACGCCACGCCCGAACAGGCGGCCGCCGTGCATGAGGACCTGCTGCGCCGCGCCGTCGGGGTCATCGCCGACCTCGGCCTCGCGCACCGGGTGCTCGACCTGTGCACCGGCGACATCGGGAACTCCGCGGCCCGGACCTTCGACATCGAGGTGTACGCCCCCGGAGCCGACCGGTGGCTCGAGGTGTCGTCGGTGTCGTGGTTCAGCGACTACCAGGCCAGACGGGCCAACATCCGGTACCGACCGGCGGGCGGCAAGGGCACCGAGGTGGTCCACACCCTCAACGGATCCGCGCTCGCCGTCCCGCGGGTGTGGGCGGCGATCGTGGAGACCTACCGGCGACCCGACGGGCAGGTCACCGTGCCCGACGTGCTGCGGCCCTACCTCGGCGGTCGGGAGCTGCTCACCCCCGGGCCGAGCCGGTGACCGACACGCCCGAGCTCGCCGACCTCCGGCGTGACTACGAGGCGCGGCCGTTCGACATGGCGGACGCCGACCCGGACCCGTTCCGCCAGTTCGCCCGTTGGTTCGCGGAGGTCGCCGACGCGAGCGAGCTCGAACCGAACGCCGCCGTGCTCGCCACCGCCGACGGGGACGGTCGACCCTCCGCCCGGCACGTGCTCGTCAAGGGTGTCGACGTGCGAGGGTTCACCGTGTTCACGAACCACGGGTCCCGCAAGGCGCGCCAACTCGCGGCGAACCCGTGGGCGTCGCTCACCTTCACCTGGGCACCGCTCGCCCGCCAGGTGCTCGTCGACGGTGCGGTCGAACGGGTCACCGACGCCGAGGCCGACGAGTACTTCGTCACACGGCCGCGCAGCAGCCAGCTCGGGGCGTGGGCGTCGGAACAGTCGACCGTGCTCGCCGACCGGGCCGCGCTCGACGCGCGCTACGCCGACGCCGAGGAGCGCTTCGCCGGGCGACCGGTGGAACGACCGCCGTTCTGGGGCGGGTACCGGGTCCTCCCCGACCGCATCGAGTTCTGGCAGGGACGCCCGAGCCGTCTCCACGACCGCATCGTCTACCTGCCGGACCCGGACGCCCCGGGTGGGTGGCGGCGCGAGCGCCTCGCCCCCTGACGGTCGGTCAGAGGTGCGGGAGCACCTCGGCGGCGAGCAGGCGCACGTGGTCGAGGTCGTCGACGTCGAGGATCTGGAAGTAGATGCGGTCCGCGCCTGCGTCGCGGTAGCGGAGCACCTTCTCGACCACCTCGGCGGGGGTGCCGCCGGCACCGTTCTCCCGCAGTTCGCCGGCGTCACGGCCGATCGCCGCGGCACGCCGGTTCACCTCGCCGGCGTCACGGCCGCAACAGGCGACCAGCGCGATCGAGTACCGCAACGAGTCCGGGTCGCGGTCGATCGACTCGCAGGTCGAGCGGACGTTCGCCACGTTGCGGCTGAACGTGTCGAGAGGGACGAACGCCCGGTTGTACTCCGACGCGAAGCGAGCCGTGAGCATCGCCGTCTTCCGACGACCCCCACCGCCGACGATCACCGGCATCGGCCGCTGCACCGGCTTGGGGAGGGCGGGTGAGTCGGTGAGCGTGTAGTGGCGACCGGTGTAGGAGAACGTGGCGCCGTCGGGCGTCGACCACAGCCCGGTGATCACCTCGAGCTGCTCGGTGAGGATCTCGAACCGCGTGCGCAGATCGGGGAACGGGATGCCGTAGGCGGTGTGCTCCTGCTCGTACCACCCGGTGCCGAGACCGAACTCGACCCGACCACCGCTCATCTCGTCCACCTGGGCGACGCTGATCGCCAGCGGGGCCGGGAGGCGGAACGTGGCCGCCGTGACGAGCGTGCCGAGACGGATCGTCGACGTCTCGCGGGCGATCGCACCGAGGGTCACCCATGCGTCGGTCGGACCCGGAAGGCCCGACACCGAGCCCATCTTCAGGTAGTGGTCGGAGCGGAAGAAGCCGTCGAAACCGACCTCCTCCGCCGTCCGGGCGACCGCGGCGAGCTGGTCGTAGGTTGCGCCCTGCTGGGGTTCGGTGAACACGCACGTCTGCACGGACGCCGACCCTACCCGCCGACCTCCGGCCAGGTCGCCGCCGCCTCGGCGAGCGCGTCGACGACCGAGACGGTGTGCGGCGTGCGCACCGAACGGTCCCAACCCGTCCAGAACGGGCCCATGCCCCGCACCCGCGGCGGCAGTTCGAGCTGCACACCGGCGAGCGGCGGACGGTTCACCGGGTTGTCCTCGTGGAGACCCCGGAGGTTCGCCGGGATCTCGCCGATGTCGTCGAGCACGGTGTAGTGCGGGCTGAGCCGACGCCGCAGCGACGCGGCGACATGCGCGGCCAACGGGCGGTTCCGACCACCGCAGAGCAGCGTCGTGAACATCCCCGCCCGGCCGTAGCCGTGCACCGCCACCGCGACCCGCACGTGCCCGAGGAACGCGGCGAGGGCGTCCGAGTGCGCCGGGTCGACCCGGTTCGAAGGCACGTGCCACCGGAAACTCGGCGGCATCACGAGGCCGTAGTACGACGCACCGGCCGCACGCGCCGCGTCGGCGGCGATCTCGTCGGTCACGCGTTCGAGCGAACCGCCGTGGAACGCGAGGAACCCGAACGGGCTACGGAGCTCGCAGTCCTCGCGCACCTCGGGATGGGAGAGCAGACGGGCGAACACCGGCCCGCCTTACGCCCGCTGCCGGCGCGACCGCCGGAGCAGACCGGCGGCCGCCGCGACCGCGCACACGACGGCGCAGATCACACCGAGGGTGCCCGTGCCGATGTCCGAGATCGCCGACGCGAGGAACCCCTGCAGGTCGATCGCCGCGTCGACGATCGGGTCGCGCACGATCCCGTCGCGCAGCCGCAGCTCGTACCAGCCGTAGTACGCCGTATACGCGCCGGCGACGAGGAGCAGCACCCCCGACACCGGTTGCACCCACCGACCCGACGAGCGGAACCGGGCGACCATCGACGTGCGCGCCGATGCGACCGCCACGGTGAGCGCCGTCACCACCGCCCCCATGCCGAGCGCGTACGCGACGAACGTCGACACGCCGGCGAGGAACCCGGCGTCGGAGAACGTCGACGACGTCGCCGCCAGGAACGGGCCGATCGTGCACGACAACGACGACAACGCGTACGACACCCCGAAGACGGCCATCGACCCGAGACCCCGCTCGCCGCCACCGCGCTGCAACGTAGGCACGGGCAGGCGCACGTAGCGGCCCCGCAGGGTGGCGACGCCGAGCACGACGAGCCCGAGACCGATCACGAGCGTCACGTACGGCAGGTGTCGTTGCACCGACGACCCGATCCGGGCGATCACGAAACCGACCGCACCGAACACGGCGACGAACCCGGCGGTCATCGCCGCGCTCACCGAGAACGCACGCAGCACGCCGCCGCCCCGCGGTGCGTCCACCGCCTCACCGCCGGGGTCGAGACCGAGGAAGTACGTGAGGTAGGCGGGCAGCAGCGAGAACCCGCACGGGTTCACCGTGGCGAGCATCCCCGCACCGAACGCGAACGCAAGCGGCGCGCCGTTCACCGCTGCGCCTCGGCGATCCGTTCGCGCAGCGCCGCCCGGTCGAAGGTGCGCGACGTCACCGACGCGACGGTGCCGTCGGCGCGCAGGAACGCCGTCGTCGGCATCGCCACCCCGCCGAAGGCGCGCAGCAGGTCGCCTCGCGGGTCGCGGGCGAGGTCGTAGGTGACGCCCGTGCGGGCGGCGAGGTCGCGCGCATCGGGGAGCTGGTCCTGCACGTTCAGGCCGAGGAACGCGACCGACCCGCCGAACTCGGCGTGGACCGCCTCGAAGTCCGGCATCTCCTTGATGCAGGGCACGCACCACGACGCCCAGAAGTTCACGACCGCGACCTTGCCCGCGTAGTCGGCGAACGACCCGGTCGAACCGTCGAAGCGGGTGAAGGTCAGCGCGGCGACCGACCCGCCGGGCGTGACCGCCGTCGGGACCGGGTCGAGACCCGCAGCCGACAACCCGCCACCGCCCGTCGTGTCGTCACCCGCACAGCCGACAAGCGCCGTGAGTGCCGCCAGCACGGCGACGAACCGCCACCGTCGACGACGACCCGAACGCATGGGGCAACGCTAGCGGGCACCCCCGCCGCCGCCCGTGGGGTGCCGGCCCGCCCGGGCCCGCAGGTGCACCGGGACCGGGACGTCGGGGAGGTCGTGCTCCGGCCGGGGCACCCGCGGCGGTCGACCCCGGGGCCGCTTGTGCCACACGATCGACCCGTTGCGGAACAACTGACCGCCCCACACCCCGGCTGGTTCCTCCCGGCGCAACGCACCCTGCAGACACGGCGCGAGCACCGGGCAGCCCGCGCACAGGCTCTTGGCGAGTGCGATGTCGCTCAGGTGGTCGGAGAAGAACAGTTCGGTCAGACCACCGTGGCGACGGCACACCCCGTCGACGTTCCAGCTCACGTCGCTCTCGACACCCATACGGCCCCCTTCGTCGGCCGCACGTCCTTCCCACTCCGCGGACCGTCCAACCATCGGATGCGGGTACGGTGCCGCCGTGCAGTTCTCGGCGGATCTCGTCGCCGTCCCCGACATCGGGCGGGTCGTCCGGACCCAGCGGTCCGTCCGGCTCGGCGACGTCGCCCCCGACCGGCGCATGCGCGTCGACGCGGTCCTGCGGGTGCTGCAGGACGTCGGCGACGACGACTACCGGTCGACGGGGCTGCCGAACCCCGACGGCTGGGTCGCCCGCCGGATCGTCGTCGAGGTCGCCCGGTTCCCCACCTTCCGGGAACAGCTCGACATCGCCACGTTCTGCTCCGGTACCGGCAGCAGGTGGGCGGAACGCCGCACGTCGATCGTCGGCGTCGAGGGCGGCCGGATCGAGGCGGCGGCGCTGTGGGTGCAGGTCGACGCGTCCGGGCGGCCCGTCCGGATCGACGACGGGTTCCTCGCCACCTACGGCACGACCGCAGCGGGGAGGATCGTCGGGAGCCGTCTCGTCCACGACGACCCGCCCGAGGGTGTCCACGGCGCGCCGTTCCCCCTCCGGTTCGTCGACCTCGACCCGCTCGGCCACGTCAACAACGCCGCGCAGGCGGCCGTGCTCGAACAGGTCGTCGCCCCGAACGGACCCCCGACCCCGGTCCGCATCGAGTTCGAGTACCGGCGCCCGATCCCGCCCGACGCGGACCTCGTCGCGCGCAGCGTCGTCCCGGCCGACGGCGGCGCGGGCGACCTCGACCTGTGGCTGTGCGTGGGCACCGACGTGGCGACGAGCGTGCGGATGCGCGCCGTCGACCCCGGCGGTCAGTCGAGCTTGTAGAGGACCCTGCCCTCGACCTCTCGACGGTGCGCCTCACCGAGCAGCCGCAGGTGCTCGAGGTGCGCGTACGTCTCGCTGTCGGCCATCGGGCCCCACGACGCCGGCCGGAACAGGCGCTGCGAGAACGACTCGACGGTCGCCTCCCCGAGATCGGCCGCGGCCCGCAGGACGTCGAGCCGTTCGAGGTGGTGCTCCTTGATCGACGCCGCCCGACCCCACAGGTCGTCGAAGGCCTGACCGTGGGCGGGCAGGACGGTCCGCACGCCCTCGATGCCGAAGAGCCGTTCGAGCGACGCGAAGTAGAGCGCCAGCGGGTCGTCGGCCCGGACGAGCCCGGAGATGTGCGGGGTGATCGTCGGCAGCACGTGGTCGCCCGACAGCAGCACGCCCTCGGTCGGGTCGAGCAGGCAGAGGTGGTCGACGGTGTGACCCGGCGTGTGCACGGCCACCCACTCGCGGCCGGCCAGACGGATCACCTGGTTGTCGACGACACGGGACGACGGCTTCGGCGTCGCGAAGTAGCCGCGACGCAGCGAACCCTCGGCCAGGTACCGCATGCGCATCTTGAAGGGGGGGCGGGGGTGGGCGCCGCCCCACGGCGTCGGGCGGGACCAACGTGCGGCGTGGGGGACGACCTTCGTGCGGGCACGGACCAACCGTTCACGGGCGGCGGCCCAGGTGTCGCGGTCGCGCGGGTCGGCGAGATCCCTCTCCTCGTCGTCCTCCTCGTCGACGTCCCAATAGGTCTTGAACGCCTCGTGGGTGACGATGTCGGCACCGGTCTCGGTCCGGATGCGCTCCGCAGCGCCGAAATGGTCCGGGTGGGAGTGGGTGATGATCACCGTGTGGCAGCGGCGGATCGGGAACCCGGCGGCCGTCAGACGGGTCGTGAGCTCCTTCCACGGCCCCGGACCGGGCAGACCCGGGTCGACGAGGGCGAACCCGGACTCGTCCGGCAGCACGTAGCAGTTCACGTGGCCGAGGCCGGGCATCGCGATCGTGAGCTGCACCCGGATCACCCCGGGAGCGACCTCGATGGCCTCCGCCTCGGGTGGCAGCTTCTCCTGCCGGACCGGGCGTTGCTCCTGCGTCTGCTCGTGCGGGTGCCCGTGCTGGTGGTCGTGCTGGTGCTGCTCGCTCAGGGACATCGGACGGCGAGCGTACCTGACGCCCCCGTCAACTCCCGGGGGTCGTGACCGATGCCACAGCACCGGTCGGCAGGAACAGCCGCTCCCGGTAGAAGCGCAGCTCGGCGATGCTCTCCCGGATGTCGTCGAGCGCCCGGTGCGCCGTCGCCTTGCGCGGCATCGCCGCCACCTCGGCCGGGTACCAGCGCTTGCCGAGCTCCTTGATCGTCGATACGTCGACGCTGCGGTAGTGCAGGAAGTCCTCGATCTCGGGCAGGTACCGGGCGAGGAACCGCCGGTCGGTGCCGATCGAGTTCCCGCAGAGCGGGACCGTCCGCGCCTCGGGGACGTGCGCCCGCAGGAACTCGAGCGTCTGCCGGCCCGCCTCCTCGACGGTGACCGTCGACGACCGGATCCGGTCGAGCAGCCCCGACGTCGTGTGCATCTCGACGACCACCGGCCGCATCGCTGCCAACGCCTCGGGCGGCGCAGCGCACACGAGGTCGGGGCCCTCCGCGATCACCTCGAGGTCGTCGTCGGTGACGATGGTCGCGATCTCCACGATGACGTCGACCGCGGGATCGAGGCCCGTCATCTCGAGATCCATCCAGACGAGCATCAGCCCCGGTCCTTCGCCTGCTTCCGCAACCGTGCCCGCTGCGTCTGGTCGAGCGCGACCTTCCGGAGGCGGATCACCGCCGGGGTCACCTCGACGCACTCGTCGTCGGCGATGAACTCGAGCGCCTGCTCGAGGGTCATCTGCTTCGGCGGCACCAGCTTCACGAACTCGTCCGCCGAGGAGGCACGGATGTTCGTGACCTTCTTCTCTCGGCAGATGTTCACGTCCATGTCCTCGGACCGACTGTTCTCGCCGACGACCATGCCCTCGTACACCTCGGCCCCCGGGCCGACGAACAGCGTCGCCCGCTCCTGGATCGACTCGATCGCGTACGAGGTCGCCGGACCGGAACGGTCTGCGACGATCGACCCGGTCGGCCGGACGCGGATCTCGCCCGCCCACGGCTCCCAGCCGTCGAACACGTGGTGCAGTACACCGGTGCCGCGTGTCTCGGTGAGGAACTCGGTGCGGAACCCGATCAGGCCACGTGCCGGCACCCGCCAGTCCATGCGCACCCACCCCGAACCCTGCGGGGCGACGCTCGCCATCCGACCCTTGCGGACCGACAGCAGCTGCGTGATCGCACCGAGGTACTCCTCGGGGGCGTCGACCGTCACATGCTCGACCGGCTCGCAGCGCACGCCGTCGATCTCACGGATGAGCACCTGCGGCTTGCCGACGGTCAGCTCGAAGCCTTCACGACGCATCATCTCGACGAGCACGGCGAGCTGCAGCTCGCCGCGACCCTGCACCTCCCACTGGTCGGGACGGTCGGTCGCGTGCACCCGCAACGCCACGTTGCCGATGAGTTCGGCGTCGAGACGGCCCTTCACGAGGCGGGCGGTCAGCTTCTTGCCGCTGCGGCCCGACAACGGCGAGGTGTTGATGCCGATGGTCATCGACAGCGACGGCTCGTCGACCGTCACCGGCGGCAGGGGCCGCGGGTCGATCGGATCGGCGAGCGTCTCGCCGATCGTGACCTCCTCGATCCCGGCGACGGCGATGATCTCGCCCGGCCCGGCCTCCTCGGTCTCGACCCGTTCGTGGCTCTCCGTGGAGAACAGCGCCGACAGCTTCACCGTCGACACGGTCCCGTCGAGACGGCACCACGCGACCGACTGACCGCGCTTCACGTACCCGTGCGCCACCCGGCACAGCGCCAGGCGGCCGAGGTACGGCGACGCGTCGAGGTTCGTGACGAGGGCGGCGAAGGGATGGTCCGGATCGTGCGACGGCGCGGGCACGTGCTCGGCGAGCGTGCGGAAGAGCGGCTGCAGGTCGGTTCCCTCGACCGAGAGGTCGGTCGTCGCCGTGCCCGCCCGGGCGTTGCAGTAGATCGTCGGGAACTCGAGGTGGTGGTCGTCGCTCGCGAGATCGAGGAACAGGGTGGCGACCTCGTCGACGACCTCGTCGATGCGCGCGTCGGGCCGGTCGATCTTGTTGATCGCGAGCACCACGGGCAGGTTGCGCTCGAGCGCCTTGCGGAGCACGAAGCGGGTCTGGGGGAGGGGACCCTCGGAGGAGTCGACGAGGAGGAGCACGCCGTCGACCATCGTCAACGCGCGTTCGACCTCGCCGCCGAAGTCGGCGTGGCCGGGGGTGTCCACGATGTTGAACTTGATCTCGTCGCCCGACGGCGACGTCCACCGCACGGCGGTGTTCTTCGCGAGGATCGTGATGCCCTTCTCGCGCTCGATGTCCATCGAGTCCATGACCCGGTCGACGTCCGCCGCCGAGCCGGCTCGCACCGCCCCGGACTGCCTTAGCATGGCGTCGACCAATGTGGTCTTCCCGTGGTCGACGTGGGCGACGATGGCGACGTTGCGGAGGTGCGGGACCGTGCGGGAGGACATGTGGAGCTTCCGGGCCGGGAATGGGGCCCGGCAAGCGTACCGGGTGACCGTGGAGGGTCCGACGTGACGTCCGCCCACGTACCGCTCCCCGCCGACGTCGTCACCCTGCTGCGCGGCGTGCGCACGATCGTCGTCGTCGGTGCGTCGGACGAGCCGACGAAGGCGGCGCACCGCATCCCGGCCCGTCTCGTGGACCTCGGCTTCCACGTGGTGCCGGTGAACCCGCGGGGCGGCACCGTGCTCGGTCTCCCCGCACACCACAGCCTGCAGGCGGCCGCCGACGCCCTCGCCGCGACGGGTACGACGATCGACCTCGTCGACGTGTTCCGCCCCTCCGCCGAGACCCCGGGTGTCGTCACCGACGCCGTCGCCGTGGGTGCCGCCGCGGTCTGGCTGCAGTCCGGCATCCGCTCCGTCGCCGCCCGCGCCATCGCAGAGGAGGCCGGTGTCCGCTACGTGGAGGACCGGTGCCTCGGCGTCGACGCCCGGATCCTCGCCGAGGCCGACCGGACCGGGGCGGCGTGACCGCCGCCGAACCGTTCCGCATCGCCTGGCGACGGCTCCACCCCGACGCCGTCGTCCCCGTCGCCGCCCGGCCGGGTGACGCCGGCCTCGACCTGTGCGCCGTGCACGACGTCGACCTGCCCGCCGGAGGCGGACGGGCGGTCGTCGGCACCGGGGTCGCCGTCGGTCTCCCCTGGGGGTACGCCGCGCTCGTGCTCCCGCGCAGCGGACTCGCCCGCAACCACGGCGTCACGTGCCTCAATACGCCGGGGCTCATCGACGCGGGCTACCGCGGTGAGCTGCAGGTCCTGCTCGTCAACACCGACCCGACCACGCCGTACACCGTGCACGCGGGTGATCGCATTGCCCAGCTCCTGATCGTGCCCTTCCCCGCCGTCGAACTCGTCGAGGTCGACGAGCTCGAGGCCACCGACCGGGGCGAACAGGGGTGGGGGCACACCGGCCGGTGACCGTCCTCGTCGACGCCGCCGCCTGGCCGTGGCGCGGCCGCCACTGGGCCCACCTGTGCAGCGACACGAGCCTCGACGAGCTCCACGCGTTCGCCGGGGCGA
The DNA here is from genome assembly GCA_964453335.1 of uncultured Acidimicrobiaceae bacterium. Classification (GTDB taxonomy): domain Bacteria; phylum Actinomycetota; class Acidimicrobiia; order Acidimicrobiales; family CAIXPF01; genus VGBO01. The sequence continues at coordinate 132,805 of CAYVOK010000004.1, read as the reverse complement.
TCGGGGTGCGCCGCATCGCGTTCCAGGGCGACCACTACGACATCGACGCCGGCCAGCGCAGCGCGGCCGTCGACGCGGGCGCCGTCCCCGTCGACGCCCGCGAGCTCGTGCGGCGCCTGCGGGCCGCAGGGATGCGGGGTGCGCGTCGCCGTGGCGCGTACACCTGGCGGAACGTCGGCGTGTTCGCGTCGTCGTCGGATCTGTTCGAGACGGCCCTGCGCACGATGGCGCCGGGCGCGACCGCCGACGTCGTCGACGCCGTGCTCGACAGCGTGCGTCTCGTCGTCCAACACCATGCGACGCCGCACTGGGACGCCCGCGTCCTGTGCCGGCCGACCGAACTCGCCGTCCTCTGGCGTGGCGTCGGGCCACGTCCCGAGGCGGGTGCGGTGCCGCCCGTCCTCGCCCCCGTGACCGCCGTGTGGCCGGCGCCGACCGACCCTGTCGACCGGCCCGTCGTCGAGCTCTTCGCCCCGCTCGATCACGGAGCGTGAGCATCCACCACCGGAGCGTGGTGTACCGATAGTTTCCGCACCGGGTCGGCGGGAATCGGTGGAAAAGCGGAGGGATCGTGTCAACCACGGTGCAGGAACGGGACGACCACGTCACCGGGCCGCTCGTCACCTTCGACACCCTGCTCCGTATCCGTGTCGCATACCTCGGCGTCGTCACACTCCTCGTGCTCGCCTTCCGGCCGCCGATCGTCGTGCACGCGACCCTGTTCCTCGTCGCCGTGACGATCGGTGTGCTCGAGATCCTGAGCGCCATGCGCACCCGTGTCTGACCCCGCGCTCGACGGACTCGACGCGTTCGAGGCGCTCGCGGCGCGACGTCGCACCAGCCTCCTCGTCGATGCGACCCGTCCGGTGCCCGACGACCTCGTCGAACGACTCTGCCGGATCGCCACATGGGCGCCGAACCACAAGCGCACGTGGCCGTGGCGCTTCGCCGCCCTCACCGGCGACGCGCGCGGTCGACTCGGCGCCGCAGTGGCCGACGCACTCGCCGCCGACGGAGCCGACGACGGAAAGGTCGCGAAGGCGCGCACCAAGTACCAGCGGACACCGACCGTGCTCGTCGTCGGATGCGCAACCGATCCCGACCCCGAACGTGCCGCCGAGGACCGCGACGCGGTCGCCGCCGCGGTGCAGACCCTGCTCCTCGCTGCAACCGCCGCCGGTCTCGCCTCGTACTGGGGGACCGGCCGGGTCACGACGGTGCCCGCCGTGCGGACGTTGTGCGGTTTCGCCGACACCGACCGGGTCGTCGCCGTGATCTACCTCGGCTGGCCGACCGCACCCGTCGCCGTCCCCGAACGCCCGCCGCCGCCGTTCCGCACGGTGCGATGACCCCTGCGCCCGGCCACTAGGGTCGGCAGCGATGTCCCCCTGCCGCATCGAGGTCCGCGGACGGGACCCGCATCCGCGGGCCGCTGCGGTGCTCGCCGCCGCCCACCGAGCCGGGTTGCGCGGCCTCGTCGACTGCGAGATCGTCCGCGTCGTCCAACTCGATCGCACCCTCGACGGCGCGATCGCGGCCGGCCTCGTCGCACGGGCGCTCGCCGACGTCGTCGTCGAGGACGCGACCGTGCACACCGGCATCGTCGACGCCCCGGCGGGCAGCGTCGAGGTCGGCCTGCTGCCGGGTGTGACCGACGCCGAGGCACGCGCCGTCGTCGACGTCGCCGCGCGCTTCGGTGTGCACGACCTCCGTGCCGCGACCGTCACCGCCTACCGCTTCACGGGTGACGCCGACCCGACGGCGCTGGCCGACTTCGCCGCCACCCAGCTCGCGAACCCGACGATCGAACGGTTCGCGCTCGGCGTGCTCGACCCGCCGTTCGGTCTCGCCCCACCCGAGAGCGACGACGTCGAGACCGTGCCGATCCGCACCCTCGACGATGCCGCACTCGCGGCGCTCTCCCGGGAACGACTGCTGTCCCTCGACGCCGCCGAACTCGCCGCGATCCGGACGTTCTTCCGTGACGAGGGCCGCGATCCGACCGACGCCGAGCTCGAGACGCTCGCCCAGACCTGGTCGGAACACTGTCTGCACAAGACGTTCCGGGCCCGCATCACGCTGCGCCACCTCGCCGCCGACGGCGCACCGGTCGCCGAGCGTGTCGTCGACGGTCTGCTCGGATCGTGCCTGCGGTCCGTCACCGAGCAGCTCGCCAAGCCGTGGGTGCGCTCCGCGTTCGTCGACAACGCCGGCATCATCGCGTTCGACGACACGCACGACCTCGCCATCAAGGTCGAGACGCACAACCATCCGTCCGCGCTCGAACCCTTCGGCGGCGCGAACACCGGCGTCGGCGGTGTGGTGCGCGACGTCGTCGGCGTGTCGGCCCGTCCGATCGCGTGCCTCGACGTGTTGTGCTTCGCACCGCCGGACACCCCCGAGGCGGACGTCCCCGCCGGGGTGCTGCACCCCGCCCGCGTCGCCGAGGGCGTCGTCGCCGGCATCGGCGACTACGGCAACAAGCTCGGCCTGCCCACCCTCGCCGGTGCCGTCGTCTACGACGCCGGGTACCTCGGCAACCCACTCGTGTACTGCGGTGCCGTCGGGATCCTGCCCACCGGTTCGCACCCCTCCGACCCGCGGGCGGGCGACCTCGTCGTCGTCGTCGGCGGCCGCACCGGACGGGACGGCATCCACGGCGCCACGTTCTCGTCCGCGGAGCTCGACCACACGACCGTCGACGTCGCAGGCTCCGCCGTGCAGATCGGCGACCCGATCACCGAGAAGGGTGCCCTCGAACTCGTCGTCGAAGCACGCGACGCCGGCCTGTACCGGGCGATCACCGACTGCGGAGCCGGCGGGTTCTCCTCGGCGATCGGCGAGCTCGCGGCCGAGGTCGGCGTCGACGTCGACCTCACGACCGTGCCACGCAAGTACGCGGGCCTGCGGCCCTGGGAGGTCTGGCTCTCCGAGGCGCAGGAACGCATGGTGCTCGCCGTCCCCGCCGACCGTATCGACGAACTCGAGGCACTCGGTGTGCGCTGGGGGGTCGAGATCAGCGTCGTCGGCCGGCTCACCGGCGACCGGCGCCTGCGGGTCCGCCACGGCGACCGGACCGTCGTCGACCTCCCGATGGCGATGGTGCACGGCGGCTGCCCGCGTCGCACGATGGACGCCGTCTGGCAGGACCCGGCTCCTGCGACCGCGGAACCGACCGTCACCGAGCCGACCGGCACCCTCCTCGCCCTGCTCGCGCAACCGACCGTCGCCTCGAAGGCGGCGATCGTGTCGTCCTACGACCACGAGGTGCGCGGGGGCACCCTCGTCCGCCCGTGGTGCGGACCCGAGGCGGACGGCCCCTCCGACGGCACGGCGTTCGTCCCGCTCGGCTCGTGGGAGGGCGGTCGCGCCGTCGCCCTCGGCCTCGGGGTCAACCCGCGTCTCGGTCGCATCGACCCGCACGCCATGGCGCTCGCCGTCATCGACGAGGCGTTCCGGAACCTCGTCGTCGTCGGCGCCGACCCCGACCGGGTCGCGCTGCTCGACAACTTCTGTTGGGGGAACCCGACGATCCCCGACCGGCTCGGCTCGCTCGTCCGGGCGGTCGAAGGATGCCGTGACGGCGCCCTCGCATATTCGGCGCCGTTCGTGTCCGGCAAGGACAGCCTGTTCAACGAGTTCGACGGTCGGCCGATCCCGCCGACACTGCTCGTCACTGCGCTCGGCATCGTCCCCGACCACCGTCGGGTGGTCGGGGCCGCGCTCCGGCCGTCCGCCGGTGCCGTGTACCTCGTCGGTCGCACGGGTGCGCACTTCGGCGGATCGCTCGTCGCCGAACTGCTCGGTGTCGACGGCGGCGAGGTCGCCGGCCTCCCCGACACGGATCCGCTCGCCCGGTACCGGGCCGTCCACGCGGCGATCCGCGCCGGGTACGTCGCCGCCGCGCACGATCCCTCCGAGGGTGGTCTCGCCGTGGCGCTCGCCGAGTTCGCGCTCGCCGGTCGCTGCGGGCTCGCCGTCGACGTGCGCGCCGCGGCGGACGGGATCAGCCAGACCGCCGCGCTGTTCGCGGAGAGCACCGGACGACTGCTGCTGCAGGCCGCACCGGGCGCCGAGGCCGCACTCGAGACGGCACTCGCCGGCCTCCCGTGGCAGCGGCTCGGCGCACCGACCGCCGACGGGCGCCTCCGGGTCGCCGTCGACGGCACGGCCGCCGTCGACGTCACCGTCGACCGACTCGTCGAGGCGTTCACCCGATGAGCGCCGTGCGCGTCGCCGTGCTCCACGCCCCGGGCACCAACCGGGACGACGAGGCGGCACGCGCGTTCCACCTCGCCGGTGCGACCACCGAGACGGTGCACGTCCTCGAACTCGGCCGCCTCGACGGTGGCGCGGCAGAGCGCCGACTCACCGAGTTCGACGCCGTCCTCGTCCCCGGCGGGTTCTCCTACGGCGACGCGCTCGGCGCCGGTACACGGCTCGCACTCGAGACCGGCGGGCTGCTCGCTGCGGTCGCCGCCACCGGTCGACCGGTGCTCGGGATCTGCAACGGGTTCCAGGTGCTCGTGCGCGCCGGGCTGCTCCCCGGCCCCGCCGGCACCGCACGTCGCGTCACCCTCACCCACAACGCCGCAGGACGGTTCGTGTGCCGGTGGGTGACCCTGCAACCGCCCGCCTCGTCCCGGGCCGCGCTGCGCACCGACACCTCGGGCATGCTCGCGTGCCCGGTCGCGCACGGCGAAGGTCGGATCGCGATCGCCGACCCGGATCTCGCCTCCCACCTCGCGGCCAACGGCAACGTGCTCCTGCGGTACGTCGAGGGGACGAACCCGAACGGGTCCGTCGACGACATCGCCGGCCTCGTCGACGACACCGGCACCGTGTGGGGGCTCATGCCGCACCCCGAGGACCACGTGACCGACGCGCAGAACGCCTTCCCGGAGCGGCCGGGCCGGTCGGGACTGCCGCTGTTCCGCTCATTCGTCGAACTCGCCGAGGACCGCCGTCGTGCTCGACCGCACTGACCTCGACTTCCTCGGGCCGCTCGTCCGCGGCAAGGTGCGCGACGTCTACCGCGTCGACGCCGGCACCCTGGCGCTCGTCGCCACCGACCGGCTCTCCGCGTTCGACCGGGTCGTCGGTCTGATCCCACACAAGGGCGAGGTCCTCACCCGGCTGTCCGCCTGGTGGTTCGACCAGCTCGCCGACATCGTCCCATCACACCTGCTCGAGGTCCCCGATCCTGCGGTGAGCATCGTGCGGGCGTGCACAGCGCTGCCCGTCGAGGTCGTCGTCCGCGGGGCGCTGACCGGCGTCACCTCGACGTCGCTGTGGCCGCGCTACCGGGACGGCGCACGTGAGCTGTACGGGGTCCGCCTCCCCGACGGCCTCGCCGAGGGCGACCCGTTGCCGACCCCGATCATCACGCCGACCACGAAGGCGCAGGCCGGGGCGCACGACGAACCGATCTCGTCCGCGGACGTGGTCCGCACCGGCCTCGTCGACGCCGACCGTTGGGAGGAGGTCTGCACCACCGCGCTCGCGGTGTTCCGCCGCGGCGTCGAGCGGGCGTCCGCCGCCGGCCTCGTCCTCGTCGACACGAAGTACGAGTTCGGCGTCGATGCGGACGGTCGTCTCCGCCTCATCGACGAGGTGCACACCCCGGACTCGTCGCGGTTCTGGCGCGCCGGCACCCGCGACCACCTCGACAAGGAGCTCGTCCGCCGATGGTTCGCCGAGGCCGGGTACCGGGGCGACGGCGACGCACCCGCGCTGCCCGCCGACCTCGTCGCCGAACTCGCGCGCCGCATCGTCGAGGTGTTCGAACGGCTCACCGGCACTACCTTCGAACCCGGTGCCGAACCCGCCGTGGCCCGCGTCGAGGCGAATCTGCGACGCTGGAAGGACCGCACCGACGGAGGGAGCACGCCGTGACCGACCCGTCGCCGATCGTCGGCGTCGTCATGGGATCGCAGTCCGACTGGGACACGATGCGCCACGCCGCGACAACCCTCGACGACTTCGGGATCCCCTACGAGGCGCGTGTCGTCTCGGCCCACCGCACCCCCGACCTGCTCACCACGTACGCGCACGAGGCCGCCGGACGCGGCATCGAACTGATCATCGCCGGGGCCGGTGGGGCCGCCCACCTGCCGGGCATGCTCGCCTCGCACACCGTCGTCCCCGTCATCGGGGTGCCCGTCCGGTCGCGGACCCTCGCCGGTGTCGACTCGCTCCTGTCGATCGTGCAGATGCCGGCCGGCGTCCCCGTCGCGACGATGGCGATCGGCGAAGCCGGCGCGACGAACGCCGCGCTGTTCGCCGTCGCCGTGCTCGGCGCCACCCGCCCGGCGTTGCGGGCCGAGCTCGAACGTCGGCGCGCCGCCCGCGCGGCCGAGATCACGGCGACGGTGCTCGACACCGATGGCTGAGCGGACCGACCGGCCGCTGCCGCCCGGATCGACCGTGGGTGTGCTCGGCACCGGACAGCTCGGCCGGATGCTCGCCCTCGCCGCCCGTCGCGCCGGGTACCGGACCGTGACCCTCGGTGACGGGCCGTCCCCGACGCCGTGCGGCGAGGTCGCCGACGACGAGATCATCGCCGCCTACGACGACCCGACGGCTCTCGCCACCTTCCGTGCCGCGGTCGACGTGGTCACCATCGAGTTCGAGAACGTCCCGGCCGCCGCGCTCGACGCCGGGCCGGGGGCGCCGCCCGCCCGGCCGTCGGCCCGGGTGGCCGCCACCTGCCAGAACCGTGCCCGGGAGAAGGCGTTCCTCGCGGCCGCCGGGGTCCCCACCGTGCGGTGGGCGACCGTAGGTTCCGCTGCGGACGTCGCCGCGTTCGGGTTCCCGGCGGTGGTGAAGACCGCGGCGTTCGGTTACGACGGCAAGGGACAGTGGCGTGTCGGTCACCCCGACGACCTCGCCGTGCTCCCCACCGGCGTCGACCTCGTCGCCGAGGAGCTCGTCGATCTCGCCGCGGAGTGCTCGGTGATCGTCGCCCGGGGGACCGACGGCACGGTCGTCACCTATCCGCTCGTCGAGAACCACCACACCGACCACATCCTCGACTGGTCGGTCGCGCCGGCCCGACTCCCCGCCGAGGTCGCAGCGGCCGCCGACGCGTACGCCCGACGGATCGCCGAGGCGTTCGACCTCGTCGGGGTGCTCGCCGTCGAACTGTTCGTCACCCGCGCCGGTGACGTGGTCGTGAACGAGCTCGCACCCCGGCCCCACAACTCCGGTCACCTCACGATCGAGGCGGCGCCGACCAGCCAGTTCGACCAGCAGCTCCGGGCCGCCTGTGGGCTCCCGCTCGGTTCGACCACCCCGTTCCGACCGGCTGCGATGGCGAACCTGCTCGGCGACGTGTGGCTGCGCGCAGGCGGCGAACCGGACTGGGCGGCAGCGCTCGCCGTCCCCGGCGTCACCCTCCACCTGTACGGCAAGACCGATCCGCGGCCCGGCCGTAAGATGGGGCATCTGACGGCTCTCGCCGACACCCCGGACGACGCAGTAGACCGCGTCCTCGCCGCACGGAGCGCACTTGTCCACTGAGCATCTCTGGGACGACCATCCGCACGAGGAATGCGGTGTGTTCGGCATCTGGGCGCCGGACCACGACGTGGCGCGCCTGTCGTTCTTCGCGTTGTACGCGTTGCAGCACCGCGGGCAGGAAGGTGCGGGGATCGTCACGAGTGACGGGACACAGGCCCACCTCCACAAGGGTCTCGGTCTCGTGTCGCAGGTCTTCAACGAGGAGAACCTCGCGAACCTCGTCGGGCATCTCGCCGTCGGGCACACGCGGTACTCCACGACCGGGTCCTCGGCGTTGCGCAACACGCAGCCCTACGTCATCGAGACGCTCGACGGTCCGCTGGCCCTCGCCCACAACGGCAACCTCGTCAACGCCCCGCAGTTGCGTCGTGAGCTCCTCGAACGCGGCATCGGTCTGTCGTCGAGCTCGGACACCGAGGTGATGGTCCACCTGCTCGCCGGTGCAGGCGGCCAGGGTGCCGACTGGGAGACCCGCATCCGGGTGTTGATGGCCCGCGCCGAAGGGGCGTACACGCTGACGATCCTCACGCGCGACGCCGTGTACGGCGTGCGCGACCCCTGGGGTCTGCGGCCGCTCGTGCTCGGCGAGCTCGAAGACGGCGGCGGGTACGCACTCGCGTCGGAGAGCTGTGCGTTCGCGACCATCGGCGCCCGTGCCATCCGTGAGATCGGCGCCGGCGAGATCGTCCGCCTCGACCGGGACGGCTACCACATCGTCACCGGCGCAGCCCCACGGTCGCCGAGCTTCTGCACGTTCGAGGAGATCTACTTCGCCCGGCCCGACTCGGTGTTCCGCGGCCGGCTCGTCCACCAGGTGCGCCAGGCGATCGGCCGCCAGCTCGCCGAGGAAGCGCCCGTCGCCACCGGTGCCGACATCGTCGTGCCCGTCCCCGACTCGGGTGTCCCGCACGCGATCGGGTACGCCGCCGCGAGCGGGATCCCCTACAGCGAAGGCCTCATCAAGAGCCGGTACATCGGCCGGACGTTCATCGAACCGACCGCGCAGTTGCGACGAGACCGGGTCGCGATGAAGTTCAACCCACTGTCCGCGAATCTCGCCGGTCAGCGCGTGGTGCTCGTCGACGACTCGATCGTGCGCGGGACGACGTCCGGCCCGCTCGTCGCCCTCCTCCGCAAGGCCGGCGCCGCCGAGGTGCACCTGCGTGTCGCTTGCCCGCCGATCGCGCACCCGTGCTTCATGGGCGTCGACATGGCGAACCGCGACGAACTGATCGCCGCGACCCACACGATCGACGAGATCGCCGCGCTCGTCGGCGCCGACTCGCTCTCCTACCTGTCCCTCGACGGGTTGCAGCGGGCGCTCGTCGACGAATCGCCGGCATCGCCCGAGCACGACCGCCCGCACGGGTACTGCAACGCCTGCTTCACCGGCGTGTACCCGTTCGCGTCGATCCCCGTCGAACTCGGTCGGCGTGAACCGGCCGAAGTCCTCGGGCACGGCTGATGCGGGTCCTCGTCGTCGGCGGGGGCGGACGTGAACACGCCCTCGCCTGGTGGCTCGCCACGTCACCGCGGGTCGACGAGGTGCTGTGCGCGCCCGGCAACGGCGGAACCTCCGGCAACCGACCGGTCGCCGCCGACGACGTCGACGGGATCGTGGCCCTCGCCCGGGCCGAAGCGGTCGACCTCGTCGTCGTCGGCCCCGAGGTCCCCCTCGTCGCCGGCCTCGTCGACGCCCTCGTCGCCGCCGGGGTGCGCACCTTCGGGCCGACCGCCGCATGCGCCCGGCTCGAGGGCTCGAAGGCGTTCGCCAAGGACGCGTTCGCACGGTGGGGCATCCCGACCGCCCGGTCGGTGACCGTGCGCGACGTCGCCGCCGGCCGCGTCGCGCTCGCCACGTTCCCGACACCGCCGGTCGTGAAGGCGAGCGGCCTCGCAGCCGGCAAGGGGGTCGTCGTCGCCGAGACCGTCGCCGAGGCCGACGAGGCGCTCGTCGGGATGCTCGAGGGCGGTTGGTTCGGCACGGCCGGCGCCGAGGTCGTCCTCGAGGAACGGCTCGTCGGCGACGAGGTCTCCGTACTCGCCGTCTGCTCGGGCACCACGTACTCGTTCCTGCCGCTCGCCCGCGACCACAAGCGGCTCCTCGACGGTGACGCCGGACCGAACACGGGTGGGATGGGGGCGTTCGCACCCGTCACGGACCTCGCCGACCCGGCGTTCCTCGCCGAGGTCGGTGCGACCGTCTTCGAACCGACGCTCCGTGGCCTCGCCGCGGAGGGCACCCCGTACGTGGGCGTGCTGTACGCCGGTCTGATGCTCACCGCCGACGGCATCCGGGTGCTCGAGTTCAACTGTCGGTTCGGCGACCCGGAGACACAGGTGCTCCTGCCGCTCGTCGCGAACGACCCGGTGGACCTGCTCGAGGCGGCCATCGACGGGCGGCTCGCCGACGAACCGGTCCGCTGGACCGACCGGCACGCAGCGACCGTCGTCATCGCGGCGGCGGGGTACCCGGCGAGCCCCCGCACCGGCGACCCGATCGACGGACTCGCCGCCGCCGAGGCCGCCGGCTGCCTCGTGTTCCACGCCGGGACCGTCGCAACGCCCGACGGCCCCCGCACCGCCGGTGGGCGCGTCCTCGCCGTCACCGCCGTCGGCGACGACCCGGAGGGGGCGCTCCGACGCGCGTACCGGGGCGTCGCGGCGATCTCCTTCCCGGGTGCCCAGCACCGCAGCGACATCGGACGGACCGCATGACCTCACCCTCCGCCAGCTACCGCGCCGCCGGTGTCGACATCGACGCGGCGAACGCCGCCGTCGCCGGGATGGCCGCCGCCGTGCGGGCCACGTACACGCCCCGGGTGCTGTCCGACGTGGGCAGCTTCGGCGGGCTGTTCTCCCTCGACGGGCTCGGCACGCAACCGGTCCTCGTCGCGTCCACCGACGGGGTCGGTACCAAGGTGAAGCTCGCGGCGCAGCTCGGGCGCTGGCGGGGCATCGGCCACGACCTCGTGAACCACTGTGTGAACGACATCCTCGTGCAGGGTGCCCGCCCGCTGTTCTTCCTCGACTACGTGGCGACCGCACGGCTCGACCCGGCCGTCATCGTCGAGATCGTCACCGGTCTCGCCGAGGCGTGCGGGGCCGTCGGCTGTGCACTCCTCGGCGGTGAGACGGCCGAGATGCCCGGCGTGTACGTCGAAGGCGCGGTCGACGTCGCCGGCACGATCGTCGGACACGTCGAACGGGACCGGGTGCTGCCACGACTCGGCGAGATCGTTCCCGGCCTCCCCGTGTGGGCGCTCGCGTCGTCGGGCCCGCACACGAACGGGTACTCGCTCATCCGTCACCTGCTCGCCGACCGCGCCATCGACGACGACCTCGCCGACGCGCTGCTCGCACCGCACCGGTGCTATCTCGCCGATCTCGCGGGCAGCGACGCCGTCGCGCTCGCCCACATCACCGGTGGCGGGTTGTTGGAGAACGTGCCGCGGGTGCTGCCCGACACGGTCGCCGTGCGCGTCGACCTCGGCGCCTGGGAGGTGCCGCCGCTGTTCCGTGACCTCGTCGCCTGGGGTTCGCTCGAACGGCACGAGGCGTTCCGTACCTTCAACATGGGGCTCGGGATGGTCGGGATCGGGGGCACCCCGCCCGCCGGGGCGTTCACGATCGGCGAGGTCGTCCCGCGCCGTGACGGCGTCGCCGTCGACCTGGTCTGACGACGTGGGCGGGCTCGCCGTTCTCGTCTCGGGCAGCGGGTCGAACCTCGGGGCGATCCTCGCGGCCGACCTGCCGGTCTGCGTCGTCGTGTCGAACCGGCGGGACGCGTACGCACTGCGCCGCGCCACCGACGCCGGGGTCCCCACCGAGTACGTGCCGCTCCGTCCGGTGCTCGACGCAGGACGCACCCGGCGCGACTACGACGCCGACCTCGCGGACGTCGTCGCCCGCCACGACCCCGCGTTCGTCGTGCTCGCCGGGTGGATGCACGTGCTCTCCTCGGCGTTCCTCGACCGGTTCCCGGACCGGGTCGTGAATCTCCATCCGGCACTGCCCGGCACGTTCCCCGGTGCGCACGGCATCGCCGACGCGTTCGCCGCGTTCGAACGGGGCGACATCGACCACACCGGGGTGATGGTGCACCTCGTGCCCGACGAACGGGTCGACGAGGGTCCGGTGCTCGCCACCGCCGTCGTCCCCATCGAGGTCGGGGACACGATCGACACGCTCACCGAACGGATGCACGCGACCGAACACGTGCTGCTCGTCGACACGTTGCGCCGCCTGCTCGCCGGCGGGGCCTGAGCGAACTCAGCCGAGCGGCACCGCGGCGGCGTACCGCTCGAGGAGGTCGAGGTGCTCGGCGAGGGTGCGCGGCGGGCCGAGCGCGACCTGCCGGGACTCGTCGGTGCGCAGCGACAGGTGGGTGACCCCGAGGCTCGCGTACTCGGCCGCCTCGTCCGCCCACGACGCCGGGTCGGTGCGACCCGGACTCGTCCACACCTCGATGCCGAATCCGGCCGGGAGTTCCCCGCCCGCCGCCGCGGCGAGGCCGGCCTTCGCGGCGAGGAAGTCGTCCCGGTCGGCGGCGATGTGCTGCTGGAAGTTCGATAGCCAGCCGTCGCTGCGGGTCACCGCACGACGGTGCGCAGCGGCGGACCGTCCCCCGATCCAGATCGGGATCCGGCGACCGGGCAGCGGGTTCAGGCCGACACCGTCGAAGACCTCCGCACCGCCACGCTCGTCGGCGGCGCCGACGCTGCGGTGCACACGCTCGTTCGCCCACAGGTCGCGCAGCGCGTCGATCTGGTCGTCGAGGCGACGACCGCGACGGTGGAAGTCGCGCCCGAGCGCGTCGAACTCGTCGGCGTTCCACCCGACACCGAGACCGAGCCGCAAGCGGCCGTCGCTCAACAGGTCGACCTCGGCGGCCTGCTTCGCGGCGAGCGCCGTCTGACGTTGCGGGAGGATCACGATCCCCGTCGCGAGCTCGATCCGGGACGTCAACGCGGCGAGATGGCCGAGGAGGACGAACGGTTCACGCCACAGCCGACCCGCGTAGTCGTCACCGCCCGGGCGCCCGACGACGTGGTCGAAGACGACGAGGTGCGCGAACCCGAGCTCCTCGGCGGCGGTCGCGAAGGTGCGCACGGCGGCCGAGTCGGCGCCGATCTCGTTGCTCGGGAGGATGACGCCGATCTGCACGCGCCGGATGTTACGCCCGGCGGCGACGCCGTTCCCCCGCCGGGTACGCCAGCGCACCGACGAGGGAGAACAGGTACCCGCCGGCGACGAGCCACCACGTGCGACGGAACGCCTCGACGCTGTCCGTCGTCCGGTCCCCGCCGAGGAGGGCGACGGCGAGCGCGACCCCGATCGCGCCGAGCAGCCGCCGGATCGTCTGGAACACGGCGTTCGCCGACGCGAGTGATGCCTCGGGTAGCCCGGCGAGGGCGGCGTTCGTGACGACGATGCCGACCATCCCCGCACCGACCCCGAACAGGAACAGGCCCGGCAGGTAGTCGTAGAGGTAGTTCGGGGTGGCGTCGACGAAGAGCAGCCACCAGAACATGCCCGCTGCGGTGACGACCCCGCCCGCGACGAGCACGTGTCGGTAACCCGCCCGGTCGGAGTACCGACCGACGGGGATCGACACGAAGCTGATCAGCATCCCGATCGCCACCGCGCTGCCGCCGGCGAACGCCGAGTACTCCCACACGTTGATCAGGAACAGCGGTGTGGTGAAGAACCACGAGAAGATCGCCATCTGCGTGCCGGCCTGCGACAGGTTCGCGGTGGCGAAGGGGCGGTGCCGGAAGAGCGACAGGTCGAGCAGCGGGTTCGCCGACCGTGCGCACCGCACGAAGAACCAGGCGAGGAGCACCACGCACACCGCGGCGGCGATCCCCACGCCCGACGACGTCCAACCCCAACGTGGCCCCTGCAGCACGGCGAAGGTGAGCGAACCGACGCCGGCGGTGCCGACCACGGTGCCGATCGCATCGATCGGCCGGCCGGCGTCGTCCGACGGCGTGTCGGCGGGGATCACCCGTCGACCGAGCAGCAACACGACCACTGCGATCGGCACGTTGATGAGGAACACCCAGCGCCACGAGAACGCCTCGATCGCGAGCGCACCGAGCGTCGGCCCGGCCGCCGCACCGGCCGAACCGACCGTCCCCCAGATCCCGACCGCGAACCCACGTCGTGACGGCGGGAACAACGGCAGGATCAACGCCACACCGGTCGCCGTCATCATCGCCGCACCGGTGCCCTGCACGGCCCGTGCCGCGATGAGGGTCGCGACCCCCGGTGCGAGCGCCGTGCCGATCGACGCCACCGTGAACGTCGCCATGCCGGCGAGGAACACACGGCGGCGGCCGTGCCGGTCGGCGAAACGGCCGGCGACGAGCAGCAGCGCCGCGAGCACGATCGAGTAGCCCGTCGACACCCATGCGAGCGTCGACCGCGGGGTGTCGGCGAAGGTGCGTTCGATGTAGGGGAACGCGACGTTCACGCCGTTGTTGTCGAGGATGATCGTGAACATCGCCGCGGAGATGAGCGCGAGCGCCCGCCACGCCGCACCGTCGACGCGTGTTCCCTCACCATCCGTCGGCGTCGCCCCCGCCGTCGCTCCCGCCCCCGTCATGTGTCCCGGATGGTAGGCGGCAACTACGGTCCGCGGGACACACCGCGCGGAGGGGGCACCGTGGAGATCGGACTCATGTACAGCATGCAGGCACCGGAACGGTTCGGCGTGACGACCGCCGAGCTGTACCGGCAGAGCCTCGCCCAGATCGCCTGGGTCGACGAGCACGCGCCCGGCATCGACAGCGTGTGGCTCACCGAGCACCACGGGTTCGCCGACGGCTACATGGCGTCACCGATGGTCATCGCAGGTGCGGTCGCCGCCCGCACCTGTCGGATCAGGATCGCCCAGGGCATCGTGCTGCTCCCGCTGTACGGCCACCCGCTCCGGCTCGCCGAGGACTCCGCCGCGATCGACCTGCTGTCGGGCGGCCGGTTCGAGCTCGGCGTCGGCATGGGCTACCGCCAGGACGAGTTCGACGCGTTCGGTATGGACCTGCGCACCCGCAAGGGACGGTTCGACGAAGGGCTCGACATCATCGAGCGGGCGTTCACCGGGGAGCGGTTCTCCTACGAGGGCCGCTACTACGACGCGCTCGGCGCGATCCTCACGCCGGCGCCGGTGCAGCGGTCGATCCCCATCTGGTTGGGTGCCGCGACCCCGGTCGCCCGCCGCCGGATCGTGGAGCGCGGCCACAACCTGCTCATCTCACTGCTCACCGACATCCACCACACGAAGGCGCAGTTCGACGACTTCCGGTCCTCCGGAGGCACCGGTCGTACGGCGCTCATCCGGGAGTGTTGGATCGGCGACGTCGAGGAGGTGCTGCCGCACCTGCACTACACGTACCGCGAGGTGTACGCACCCCCGCATGCGATGTTCGCAGTGAAGGACGCGGACGGTCGTCGCCGGCAGATCACCGACGCGGCCGACCCGTTCTACGACGGGCCCGAGTTCTGGACCGACCGGTTCATCATCGGTGACGCGGCGACCGTCGCGGCCGAGATCGCCCGGTACCGCGATGAACTCGACATCGACGAGCTCGTGCTGCGGCTCGCCCACCCGGGGGTGTCCCACGAACGGCAGATGCGGGCGCTGCGCGACCTCAGCGAGGACGTGCTGCCGCGCCTGGGCTGACCGGCGACGCGGTCAGGCGGTCGGCGTCGACCGGATGGTCGCACCCTCGCCGGTGGTCCCCCGGTTCACGCCGACGAACCCGGCGCGGGTGAACGCGGTCGGGGAACGTTCGAGCTGTGCCGACGGTCCGGCTGCGGTCTGCCCGCCGTCGACGACGAGGTGCTCGCCGGTGACGAACGCAGCGTCGTCGGATGCGAGGAACAGCGCCGCGCCGGCGATGTGCTCGGGCCGGCCGATCTCCGGCCAAGGCTGGAAGCTCTGCAGCAGTCGTTCCGCCGTCTCGTCGTTCCCGCCGGAGAACAGCGGGGTGAGGATCCCGCCGGGGCAGATGGCGTTGACCCGGATGCGGTCGGCGGCGAGCTCGATCGCCGCCCCCTTCGTCAGGTTGATCACGGCCGCCTTCGCCGCCGAGTAGCACATCGGCCCGCCACCGCCACTGAGGCCGGCGACGGACGCAGTGTTGATGATCGACCCGCCCCATCCCTGGGCGCGCATCTGGCGGACGGCGTGCTTCATGCCGAGGAACACACCGCGCACCAGCACGGCGAACGTGTAGTCCCAGTCCTCGACGTGCAGGTCGGCGATCGACCCGAAGGCCCCACCCACACCTGCGTTGTTGAACACGATGTCGCACTGTCCGAAGGCCGAGACCGCGAGGTCGATCATCGCGGCGACGTCGTCCTCGACGGCGACGTCCACCGCGATCGTGCGGGTCGCGTCGGCACCGAAGCCGAGCGCTGCGGCCTCCGCCGTGTACGCGGCGAGGCTGTCGGGGTTGCGGTCGGCGACGACGACCCGTGCGCCCTCGGCGCAGAACCGGAACGCGGTCGCCTTCCCCATGCCGCTCGCACCGCCGGTGATGACGGCGACCTTGCCGTTCAGTCGGTCTCCCACGGCGCGCTCCTCAGTTCGCCGCACGCACGGCGCGTGCGACCTCGCCCCAACGCCCGGCGCTCGCCGGGTCACGCTGCATCTGCGGGTCGGCGAAGTACATGATCAGCCGGTCCGCGACCCCGTGGTAGCGGTCGACGAGCTTGTCGGCGAGCTCGTCCCACCGTGCGGTCACCGCGTACACGTCGAGCATCTCGTCGGTGATCAGCTCGCTCATGCCCGCCATGTCGCCGGCCTTGAGCCGCGCGTTCAGTTTCGACGAGACACCTTCGAAACCGAGCATGTCGAACTGGAACGCGTAGTTCTTCGTCGACCCGTAGAACGCGATCTGGCTGCGGGCACGGTCACGCCACGGCGCTTGCTCCTCGGGGGAGTCCCCGACGATGGTGAACACCGGCACCGCGAGCTTCACGTCGTCGACCGACCGGTCGGCGGTCGCGGCACCCTCGGCGACCTTCGGCAGCAGCACCTCGTTCAGGTAACGCAGCGAGTGGAAGGGATGGACGTGGATGCCGTCGGCGACCTCGCCAGCCATGCGCGTCATCCACGGTCCGACCGCGGAGATGTAGATCGGGATGTCCGGGTGATCCATTCGTCCGGGTGCCCATGCATCGGGCAGCAGGCTCATCGCGTAGTACTCGCCCTTGTAGTCGAGCTTCGACCGCCCGGCGAACGCCTCGAAGCACGCCCGCACCGCCTTCACGTAGTCACGCAGGCGCGGGCCGGGCGGGTCGAACGGCGACGAGAACCGCCGCTCGATGTGCGCCTTCACCTGGGTGCCGAGGCCGAGCAGGAAGTTGCCACGGGTTGCCTCGGCGAGTTCCCAAGCGATCTGCGCGGTGATCATCGGCGAGCGGGGGAATGCGACCGCGATGCCGGTCGTCAAGGACAGGTCGGGTGCCTCGAGCGCGGCGACGGCGGCGGCGAGGTAGGCGGTGCGCCCCGTCTCGGTCAGCGTGATCCCGGTGAACCCGAGCTCCTGCACCTTCCGCGCCATGGTCGCCATGTCGTGGAGCGTGTTCCCGCCGGTCATCAGGTCGATGTGCATCCGTGTCCCCCGTTCGTCGCTGCGGGGGCGACGCTATCCGGCCACGGGAGGGCGCGTCGTCAGCGACCGTTCGTCGACCAGTGCCACGGCTCGGCGGGCAGGTTGTACAGGCCGAAC
>CAYVOK010000004.1:0-115441 GCA_964453335.1 uncultured Acidimicrobiaceae bacterium | reverse complement strand
GCGAGGTCCTCGGCGAACGCGAACTGTTCGACCCGCAGCGCCTGCAGTTCCTCGAGGCGGGCCTGTTCCGCTGCGGCGGCAAGTTCGGCGGCGAGCCGGGCGTCAGCGGCGACCCGCCGGGCCGACTCGAGCTCACCCTTGCGGGCGACGAGTTGGTCGAGCAGCTCGCTCGCGTCCTCGACCCGGAACCGGGCGAGCGCGAGCCGCTTCGCCGCGTCGCCCGGCTTGGCGCGGATCACGGCGAGGATCGTCTCCTGGTCGGCGGGTCGGGTGTAGAGCTGGATGGCGAGCTCCCGGGCCCGGACGGTGAGCTCGTCGACCTCGGCGGTCGCGGTCGCGACCTCGGCGTCGGCGGCTGCCTCGGCGGCTCGGGCCGCCTCCGCGGCGGTCCGGGCGTCGGCGATCTTCGTCGCCTGGTCGGCGAGCGCCTTGTCGATCCGGTCGAGCTCGGCCCGGATCTCTGCGTCGGTCGCCGCGAGGACGTCGAGGTCCTGGTTGACCGTGTCGAGCTGGCCGCGCACGGCGTCCCGCTCGGCCTGGCTGCCGCTCTGCTGCGCGCCGACCGACCCGCCCGTCAGCAGTGCGACGGTCAGTGTGGCGACGACGACGAGACGGTGGGGTGCGGGCACGAGGACTCCGGGACGGGAACGGGACGAGGCGGGGACGCGTCGCGTCCGCCGCGTCGACGGTTCCCCTGGGTGCCCGAACCGGTCGACGATCACCACGCAGCGTAGCGGGCCGAGCGCCAGGAGCGTCCGGTCGAGGGGTGTCGCCTGCGGCACCATCGACCAGCGCTCGAGGGTCAGCCGATAGCGTTCCGGGCGGACATCCCCATGGCCGCCACCCACCCGACAGCCGGTCCCGCCGATCGGGGCGACGGGCTCCGCCGCCTCCTCGCAGCGCTCTTCGCAGCGACGGGGTTCTCCGCGCTCACGCTGCAGGTCACCTGGCAGCGGGTGATCTCCCTCCACTCGGGTGTCGACCTCGCGTCGACCACGACCGTCGTCGCGGCGTTCCTCGGTGGCCTCGGGCTCGGCAGCCTCCTCGGCGGTCGTCTCGCCGACCGCGTCGGTGCACGACGGTCCCTCCAGTTCTTCGCAGGCGCCAACGTCGCCATCGGCGTCTTCGCGGCGATCAGCACCTGGCTGTTCTACGACCTGTACCGGGCGATCGCCCCGGGGCTCGGCTCGGCTGCCGCGACGTTCGCGTTCAACGCCGCGGTCGTCGTCGTCCCGACGACGCTCATGGGGCTCTCCCTGCCGTTGCTCACCCGCGGGGTCGTCCACCAGCTCCGTGACGCCGGGCCGGTCGTCGGACGGCTCTACGGGATCAACACGATCGGGGCGGCCGCCGGCGCGGCGATCACCGGATGGCTGCTCGTCGGCACGTTCGGCTTCGTCACCGTCACCCTGTTCGCCGGTGCGGTGAACCTCGTCGTCGGTCTCGTCGTCCTCGTGCGGACCAGGGCCGAGGACCCCGAACCCGCAGCGACGTCGACTGCGGCAGTGGCGGCCGGAGGGTCGGACACCGGGCGCCCGATCTGGCCGTGGATGGTCGCCTACGCCGGAACCGGCGCCGTCGCCCTCGGTCTCGAGCAGGTCTTCTTCCGCCTCGTCGACACCGTCATGCGGTCGAACTCCTACAGCTTCGCCCACGTCCTCTCGCTGTACCTGCTCCTGTTCGGCATCGGTGCCGCGGTCGGCTCCCGCCTCGTGCGCCGCGGGGTCGACACCCAACGGTGGTTCCTCCTGCTGCAGGCGGGCGCCGCCGTCGGCGCGCTCGCCGGCCCCTTCGTCCTCGTCAGCGTCCTCCCGCGCATCGGGCTCGGCGGACCCCTCACCGAGTACTTCGCGTCGGGGGGCTTCAACATCGGGTTCGGTGAGATCGACTCGGCACGCGGCTTCGCCGGGTTCGTGTTCGCCTACGTCGTCGCCCCGCTGCTGTTCATGGCCGTCCCGGTCCTCTGCGCTGGTGCGGCGTACCCCTGCATCCAGGCGACCGTCAGCGACCGGATCGACCAGCTCGGCCGGCGCACGGGGGCGTTGCTGTTCGCGAACATCGTCGGCAACGTCGCAGGCACGCTGCTCACCGGGTACGTCCTCATCGACCGGCTCGGTACCGCCGGGACGCTCCGGCTGCTCGCCGGGCTCCTCCTCGCAGGAGTCGTCGTGGCGGCGATCGCAGCGGGAGGCGGCGAACGGCGCCGGGCGCTGGGGGTCGTCGCGACCGGTGCCGTCGGCGCGGCACTCGTCGTCGGGGCACCGTCGAACGACCGGCTGTGGGCGTTCCTGCACTCCGCGGACGACGGCCTCATGCTCGAGGAGCAGCGGAGCTGCGCCGTCGCGCTGAAGCGCGACGCGGCAGGCAACGACATCCTCTACATCAACGGTTCGTCGCAGAACGGCTACCCGTTCGACGACTACCACGTGCTCATCGGCCTCGTGCCCGCGCTCGCCCACCCCGAGCCCCGCAACGTGCTGGCGATCGGGCTCGGTATCGGCGCGACCGCGTACGGCATGGCGACCGACCCGTCCGTCGAGCGGGTCGAGGTGGTCGAGCTGTGCGGCGGGCAGTACCCGCTGCTGCGCGACCTCGCCGAGGAACGCCCCGCGTTCGAGCTCGCCCGACTGTTCGCCGACCCGAGGGTCGAGACCGCCGTCGGTGACGGGCGCGAGCACCTCCTCGTCGTCGAGGAGGAGTACGACGTCATCACCGTCGACACGCTCCGCCCGCAGAGCGGCTACAGCGGCAGCCTCTACTCGAAGGAGTTCTACGAGATCGTCGCCGAGCGGCTCGCCGAGGGCGGGGTCTTCACGCAGTGGATCCCGACGAGCCGGGTGGTCAACACCGCGGCGCAGGTCTTCCCCTACGTGGAGGCGTTCGAGGTCGCGGCATACGGCGGGTCGCGGTTCATGGTCGCCTCCTCGCGGCCGATCACCTTCGACCGGGATCGCCTGCTCGAACGGTTCGACCGCATCGACCCCACTGCGTACGGGGACGCACAGCGGACCTCGCTGCGCGGCTACCTCCGTGACCTGCGCTCGACGTGCGTGCAGGACGGGGAGCGGCTCCGTGGCGTGCCGCGGTCGCTCTACAACCGTGATCTCGCACCCCGCGACGAGTACTTCCTGAACAACGACCTCTCGGTGCCGGAACTCCCGCGGTGCCGTGGGGGCCGCAGCGTCGGCTGATCTCAGCAGCAGACGTCGGGCAGGTGCCGGGGCGAGTCCGGCCGGAGCGGCCCCGAACCGGCCGCATGGACGAAGACCCCGCGTTCGGCACCGAGGGCGAGGGCCCGCGTGGTGTCGATGACCTGCGGGCCGCGCCGCCGCACCCGCAGCACCGCCCGTCGCCCGGCCTCGAGGAACCGCTGCCGTTCGCCGTCGAACGCGAGCACCGCCGGACCGGTGACCTCGACGGGTTCGTCCTCGGCGAGCGCCGCGACGTCGTCGAGACCGACCGTGGCGTACCACCCCGGTGCGAGCGGGGCCCGCAGATGCCGTGCAGCGACCGCCGGTGGCGCGAACCGCACCAGCACGCCACCCGGGTCGGCGGCGCCGCAGGGGTGCACCAGACCCCCGATCGAACTGATCCCCACCGACGCCGGCTCGGCACGGCTGAGCACCGCGAGCCGCATCCGGGCCGGGTCGAACAGCGACCGGTCGCCGACGAGCCGCTCGTCGAGCACGACAGCGTCGATCAGCGCGAGGTCGACCCGGTCGTCGCCCTCGACCGTCACCTCGATCACCTTCGCGACCGTGGCGACCTCGTCGAGTCGTACCCGGCCCGCTGCGACGAGCCCGGCCGCCTCCCCGGCGACCGTCGCCTCCACGAACCGGGGGAACACGTTGTTCGTCCCCGTCGACATGGCGATCAGCGGCACGTCACGCCACCCGAGCGTCGCCGCACGACTGGTGCCGTCACCGCCGAGCACGATCACTGCACCGACACCGGCGTCGCGCATCGCGGCGACCGTCCGCGTGGTGTCGGTCTCGTCGTTGCGGGTCTCGACCGCAACGTGTTCGAACGTCACCCCGTCGAGGGTGAGCGTCTCCACCGCCCGTGCGCACAGTCCGTGCGGCTCACGGAGGAACAGGAACCGGTCCGCCCCCGCCTCGACGGCGCCGAGCACCGCCCGTCGCACGATCGTGTACTTCTCGGCGAGGGTCGACGACGCAGCGTTCGCGACGAGTCGCCGGATGTCCTTGCCCGACACCGGGTTCGGGACGATGCCGACCGTTCCGGGCATCCGGTCAGCCCTCCTCGACCCGGTCGACGCGCCAGCAGTGGCGCCACATCTCCTCCGACATCGACCAGTTGACGTCGGCCTCGTTCAGCACGGAGTACGGCAGGAACTCACCGACCGCGAACCGGACGGTGTGGCGCAACAGGCCGCGGAATGTCCCCTCGTCGAGCCCGAGCTGACCCGGGTTCGCCTCGACGGCGCAACGGTTCAACAGGTCGATCGCCTCGGCCGGGTCGACGGGTCCGCCCGCAGCGAGCCCGAACCACGCCTGCAACGTGCTCATCGCCACTGCCCCGAGCCCGAGCAGGCCGCCATAGGTGCGGTGGGGGCCGAAGCGGTGCTCGAAGGACTGCACGTAGGTGTGCCCGGACCCGTCGACGACACGGCGGTGGCCCGAGCGGGCGCACGCGGTCCCGAGCGCGGCGAGCAGGTCGGCGAGCAGCCGCAGGCCGGTCGGCGTGCACGCGGCGACCTCCTCGGCCCCTTCCCGGAGCAGACCGCGACACCGTTCCGCCACGTCGACAACCTGTGCCGACACCGGGAGGCCACGATCACGGCTGTCCGCGAACCGCCAGTCCCACATCGCCGGGATCGTCGCGACCACCTCTGCGGCACCTGCCCGGTTCCGGGCCGCGGGTGCACGGCGCAGCAGTTCCACGTCGACGACGGTGCGCCCGGCGACGTCACCGAGCCAGGTCACCTGCCGGCGCACCCGCCGGGCGATCTCCGTGGTGAACGGCGCGAGCGAGCCGAGCGTGGTCGGCACGAGCAGCAGCTCCTTGCCGGTGCGCAGCGCGAGGTACTTCGCCGTGTCGAGCGCCACACCCCCGCCGATCCCGACGACGGTGGTCGAGTCGATATCGCGCTCGGTGGCGGTGAGCCGGTCGAGCGCGAGCTCCTCGAGTGAGCCCGGGATGACCGTGTGCCGGGGTGCGAGCCGGTCGAGCCCGATCGCCGCCGCAGCGGTCGGCCCGGCGACGACGGTGCAGGCCCCGGCCCCGGCGACCACCTCCGCCGCATCGTCGGCGACGACGACCTCGATCTCCTCCGCCACGGCCGGTGACGCTACCGCAGGTGCCCGCGCACCGATCCGGACCCGTTCAGCGGGCGGCGGCGTCGGCCCGTTCGAGGGCGAGGGACGCCTCGGTCCACGCCTCCATGAGCTGATGCGCGCGGTCCTTCGCCTCGTCGTGACGGGCGACGAGCTCCTGCACCCGGGCGTTGTCCTGGTAGAGCTCCGGGTCGGCGAGCTGGCGTTGGAGGTCGGCGACGGTCGCCTCGGCGGTGGCGAGCTGCCGTTCGATGCGTTCGACGTCGCGGCGCAGTTCCTTCGTCGCGCCGGACCGCTTCTGGCGCCGTTGTGCGTCGTCGCGCCGTTCGTCACGCCGACCGGCGGACGGGGTGGTGCCACGGGTCTTCGACGGGGTCGGTGCCGCCTTCCCCTTCGTTGGCGCGGACGGTCGCGCCGTGGGTTCGTCACGGGGGCTGAGGACTGCCTCGTCGACCCCGTCGAAGCGACGGACCGTGCCGTCACGCACGGCGAGCAACGAGGTCGCGACCTGGCGGATCAGGTAGCGGTCGTGACTTACGAGCAGCACCGTGCCCGGGTACACCGACAACGCATCCTGCAGCACGTCGCAGCTCGGCAGGTCGAGGTGGTTCGTCGGCTCGTCGAGGACGAGCAGGTTCACCGGGTGCACCATCACCTTCGCGAGCGCCAGACGGGTGCGTTCCCCGCCGGAGAGCTCGCCGACCTTGCGGTCGGCCGCGTCGCCGGTGAAACCGAAGCTGCCGAGCACGGTGCGGCTGCTGCGGCCGCGAGCGCTGCCGGTCTGCCAACCGGGCCGTCCGGCCCGGTCGCCGCCGGGCGGGGAGTCGAAAGCCTTGAGGAACTCCTGTAGCACGGTGATCGACAGGTCGAGCGACTCGACCTGCTGCTGGGCGAAGTACGCGACGTCGACGTTCGCACCGAGGGTCGACGTCCCGGCGAGCGGGTGGAGCTGGCCGAGGAGGAGCCGTACGAGCGTCGTCTTGCCGGCGCCGTTCGGGCCGACGAGCGCGAGTTTCTCGCCCCGTTCCACGACGAGGTCGACCCCGTGCAGCACCGGGACGTCGTCGTAGCCGACGTCGACGCCGACGAGCTCGGCGACCACCCGCGACGACCGCTGCGGTTCGGGGAACGCGAACTTCGCGGCGAGCTCCCGGACCTCGGGCACCTCGATCTGTTCGAGGCGTTCGAGGGTCTTCAGGCGGCTCTGCACCTGGCGGCTCTTCGTCGCCTTGTACCGGAACCGTTCGACGAACCGTTCGACGTGGGCGATCTGGCGTTGCTGGGTGGCCGCTGCGGCGCGCAGCTGGGCGAGTCGGTCCTCGCGTTGCACGATGAACTCGGCGAACCCGCCGACGTACTCGGTCGCCGTCCCGTTCGCGACCTCCACGACCCGTTCCGCGACGGTGTCGATGAAGTCACGGTCGTGGCTCACGAACAGGATCGCTCCCGGGTAGGTGGCGAGCATCGTCTCGAGCCAGGCGACCGAGTCGGTGTCGAGGTGGTTCGTCGGCTCGTCGAGCACGAGGACGTCCGGCCGGTCGAGGAGCAGGCGGGCGAGCGCGGCGCGCATCTGCCAGCCACCCGACAGCGAACGCACGGGTCGTTCGACCGCCTCGGTGCCGAAACCGAGGCCGGCGAGGATCCGGTGCGCCTCCGCCTCGAGCGCGTACCCGCCGAGCTGCTCGAACCGGCTCTGCGCAGCGCCGTACGCCTCGAGTGCTCGCTCGTTCTCGGCCCCCGTCGTCGTGGCCAGGCGTTCGGCGAGCACGGCGAGCTCGGTCTCGAGCTCCCGGATCGGTCCGGCGCCTGCGAGCACCGAGGCGAGCACGGTCGTGTCGTCGTCCGCAGTGCCGACGGCCTCCTGGGGCAGGTACCCGACCCGCACCCCGCGGGTCCGGTGGATCTCGCCGCCGTCGGGTTCCTGCACCCCGAGGACGATCTCGAGGAGCGTGGTCTTGCCGACCCCGTTGCCGCCGACGAGCGCGATGCGTCGGCCCGGCAGCAGCCGGAACGACACGTCCCGGAAGAGCTGCTTGGCGCCGTGTGCCTTGGCGAGTCCGACGACGGAGATCACGAGGCGGTGAGGCTACCGGCGTCGCCGGTCGGCCCCGTCGCCCCCGGTCACTGCGGGATCCAGCTCGGGTCGCGCTTCTCCCGGAACGACGCGATGCCCTCCTGGCCCTCGGCCGACGCGAACAGCGACGCGGACAGCTGGCCGGTCCACGCGAACGCCTCGGCCCGGTCCGCGAGCTCGGGCACCCGATAGACGAGCTCCTTCGACCGGGCGAGCGCGATCGGACCGCCGCGCACCACCTTGCCGACGATCTCGTCGACCTTCGCGTCGAGCTCGTCGTCGGGCACCGCGTAGTTGATGAGGCCGACCTCGACGCCACGCGCCGCACTGATCCGCTCGCCGGTGAGGAACAGGTCGAGGGCGTCGGACCGGCGCATCTTCGGCAGGCACACCACCGAGATCACCGCGGCGGCGACACCGATGCGCACCTCGGTGAACCCGAGGATCCCCGACGCGGACATGATCGAGATGTCGCACGCCGCAGCGAGGCCGAGACCGCCGGCCATCGCGTTGCCGGCGACCCGGGCGATCACCGGCTTCTCCGACTGCAGGATCATCTCGAAGATCTCGACGAAATGGCGGTTCCCCTCGGTCCGCTGACCGACTGCGCCGGCCTTGAGGTCGGCGCCGGCGCAGAACGTCGTGCCGTTGTTCGTGAGCACGACGAGACGGACCGCCGGGTCGGCGAGCGCCGACTCGAGATGGTCGCCGAGGCTGTTGACGAGCTCCACCGACAACGCGTTGCGGTTCTCGGGGCGGTTCAGGGTGATCGTGGCGACGCCCTTGCGGACGTCGAGGAGCGTGGCGGACATGGCGGGGACCCTACCCACCGGTGGCGTCGCCCGTCGCCGTCACTCGATGTTGATGGGTTCCTCGGGGAGCTCGCCGGCGAGCAGCGCTGGGAGGAACTCGCGCAGACGCGGCGGCAGCGTCGGTTCGTCGGACGCGAGCAGGTCCTCGAGGGTCCACCAGCGGCCCCCTTCGAACGCCATCGCCTCGAACAGCTCGAGACCCTGCGGTTCGTGCTGACTGTCGGATCGGCACCACGCGACGTGGATGACCTCGTCCTGGTCGAAGTGGTAGCCGGCGAACGTGAAGTTCACGTGCTGGGTCCACACGACCGGCCCGATCTCGGCGTCACGGATGCCGGCTTCCTCCCAGAGTTCACGGGCGCAGGCGTGGGCCGACGACTCGAACGCCTCGATCCCACCACCGGGGATCTCCCACCACGGCGGCTTCGACGGGTCACCCGGATCGCGGGCGTTGATCAGGTACACCCGACCGTGTTCGTCGAGGGGCACGACACGCGCCGCCTGTCGCCGCCAGAGGAAGCTCATCGCCCGGTGCTCCGCACGTCGGCGGATCGTAGTGGGCGGCTACCGTGGCGGTCCGATGCAGGTGGAGGTCCGGTGATGGGGTCGACGGCGGAGGATCAGCGGTACGGCGGCGTGCTCGTGATGGGCGGGGCCGACGGCGGGAAGTACCCCGATGGCAACTCGTTCCTGTTCGAGGGGTCCGAGAGCCGTCTGCTCGTCGACCCGTCGATGACGGTGCACGCCCGGGGCGGGGCCCCGGTGCCGGTCGACGGGGTGCTGCTCTCCCACGTGCACGAAGACCACGTCCCCGGCCTCGTCCACTACCCGACGCTCCCGGTGTGGGTGCACCGCGACGACCACCCGGCGATGGTGTCGATCGACGGTCTGATGGACGCCTACGGCTACGAGGGTGAGCTCCGCGCGCACTGGCAGGAGGAGGTCCTGCGGGACTTCCACTACGTCGGTCGCCCCGACGCCGCACCGTTCGAGGACGGCATGCAGTGGGATCTCGGCGGCGGTCGCACGGTCACGGCGATCTTCCTGCCCGGCCACACCGCCGGGCACTGCGGGTTCCTCGTCGAACCCGACGGGTTCTTCGCGATCGGCGACATCGACCTCACCGGCTTCGGCCCGTACTACGGCGACGCCTCGTCGACCCTCGACGGGTTCCGGCGCAGCATCGCCCGCTGCCGTGAGGTCGACGCCCGCTGGTTCGGGACCTTCCACCACAAGGGTGTCATCGAAGGTCGGGCCACGTTCCTCGCCCTTCTCGACGACTTCGAGGCAGTCATCGACCGACGTGAGATCGCGATGCTCGAACACCTCGCCGAGCCCCGCACGCTCGAGGACCTCGTGCGCCACCGGTTCGTGTACCGCCCCGGCGTCGACCTGTCGTTCGTCGACATGGTCGAGCGTCGCACCGCCGAACTGCACCTCGCAGCGTTCGTCGCCGCAGGGCAGGTCGTCGAGGTCGAGCCGGGCCGTTACCGCGTGGCCGCTTGATGGCGACCTCCGACGAGGCCGCCCGGGAGTTCGCCGCGGCGCGTCGCCGTCGACGGATCGCGGCCGGTCGCCGTGGGGCGGTCGAGTGGGTCGTCGCCGTCGGCGTGGCGGTGATCGCGGCGCTCGTGATCAAGACGTGGGTCGCACAGGCGTTCGTGATCCCGAGCGGATCGATGGAGAACACACTGCTCGTCGGTGACCGCGTGCTCGTGTCGAAGCTCTCCTACCGGCTCGGGTCGGTCGACCGTGGTGACGTGATCGTGTTCGACAACCCGTCGCCCCAGCAGGGGCAACCGGCGCAGCTCATCAAGCGGGTCGTCGCGGTCGGCGGCGACACGGTCGCTGCGCGCGACGGTCGTCTCGTCGTCAACGGCGAGGTGCAGGACGAACCGTGGGTGAAGGACGACGCCTCCGGTGCGCCGACGGTCACGACCATGCAGGGTGCGTGCGGCCGGTACCGGCCCGACGAGGAGATCGTCGTCCCCGACGGGCACGTGTTCGTGCTCGGCGACAACCGGGGGCAGAGCCTCGACGGTCGCTGCTTCGGCCCCGTCGACGAGGCCGAGATCGTCGGTCACGCCTTCGTCCGGCTGTGGCCGGTCGGGCGCATCGGGCTGCTCTGAGCGGACGGTCCTCTCAGCGGGACGGGCGTCGCAGCACGGCGACGAGCGACGTGCCGAAGGGCAGCGACGCGACGCGGGCGATCCGGTCCTCGACGCCGAGTACCGCGCCCGCCGCACGGGCGATCGACGCCGGCGGGTCGAGCTGACGGCCGACGGCCTGCTCGACGTCCGCCGGTGCCGGCCGCCTGCCGAGCAGGTAGGGGAGGCGGCGGACTGCGGCGACGAGGGGGACGAGCGAGGCGAAGAGGTGCTCGGTCCGCACGACGAGCAGGCCGGCCGCCCGGGCCTCGGCGCGCACCATGGCGCGGTCGTAGCGCCGGAAGTGCCCGGCGTGTTCGTCCTCGGCGCTCCACAGCCACCGGTAGGCGGGCACGGCGACGAGGATCACCCCGTCGGGCCGCAGCACCCGGGCGGCCTCCCGGAGCGCGTCGACGGGGTCGGGCAGGTGCTCGAGCACGTCGAAGAACCCGATCGCCGTGACGCTCGCGTCGGGGAGGGCGAGGTCGGCGAGTCCACCGCACACGGCCGGCACGCCGGCCGCTGCGATCGCCGCGGCGCCATGGGGATGCGGCTCGACACCGACGACGTCGATGCCGGACGATCGGAGGGCGACCGCCATCGACCCGCTGCCCGCACCGACGTCGAGGAGGGAGCGGATGCCGTGGTCGGCGAGTTCGCGCGCCGCCCACCCTGCCCGGTGGGCGGTCCACCAGCTGCCCTCGGCGTGCTCGACGAGCACGTCGATGCCCGAGCCCGGATAGGAGACGGCGTCCGGGTCGGTCGAGTGTCCTGGCCGGTACACGCCGTCGACGACCGGCGGCAGCGTCCAACCGCGCCGCACCAGTTCGTCGACCAGCCCGCTGTCCGTGGCCCCCACGTCCGCTCCTCTGCATCGTCGAAGGTCGTTCGGGCGGCAGCGTAGAGTGCAACCGTGTCCGAAGCCCGTGTCGCCCCCGTCGGTCTCGGGCCCGGGGTGTCGGTGGTGGTGCCGGTGTACCGGAGCACGGACACGTTGCCGGTGCTCGTCGATCGGATCGACGCCGCGCTCGGTGACGTCCCTCACGAGATCGTGCTGGTAGACGACGGAAGCCCGTCGGCGACATGGCAGGTGATCCGTGAACTCGTGGCTGCGCACCCGCACGTGGTCGGTGTCCGTCTCGGTCGCAACGCCGGACAACACAGTGCACTTCTCGCCGGTGTCCGGACGGCCCGCCTGGTGCTCATCGCCACGCTCGACGATGATCTGCAGAACCCCCCCGAAGAACTCCCCGGGCTGCTCGCAGCGCTCACCGACGACGTCGACGTCGTCTACGGCCGGCCCCGTGCGGTGGCACAGCGTCGCTGGCGCCGTGGCGGGTCGACCGGCCTGCGCACGGTGATGTCCGGAGTGCTCGGTGTGGAGCACGCGGCGCTGCTCAGCTCGTACCGGGTGTTCCGCACGTCGCTGCGGGACGGGTTCTCGGCCGATCTCGGTCCTGGCGTATCACTGGACGCCCTGCTGTCATGGTCGACCTCGCGCTTCGCAGGGCACGACGTGGTTCATCACGACCGCGCCGTCGGCCGGTCGAACTACACGTTCCGGCGGCTGTTGCGGTTCGCGATCGACATCGCAACCGGTTACAGCGCGCTCCCGTTGCAGATCGCGACCACGGTCGGTATCGCCACGTCGTTCCTCGGTGTGGCGCTCCTCGTCTGGGTGCTCGGCCGCCTTGCGGTCACCGGTGGCTCGACGCCGGGGTTCCCGTTCCTCGCGTCGATGATCGCGATCTTCTCCGGGGTGCAACTGATGACGCTCGGCATCATCGGTGAGTACCTGGCCCGCATGCACTTCCGGGTGATGCGACGACCGAGCTACGTGGTCGCCGAGCAACTCGTGCCGTCGCCGGGGGGTGGTGCGGGATGATCCCGTTCAACCGGGCGACCTTCGACGGCAAGGAGCTGGCCTACCTCGCACAGGCCGTCGCGGACGGACACGTCTCGGGCAACGGACCGTTCACTCGCCGCGCCGAGTCGGCGCTCGAAGTCGGTCACGGAGGCGGGCGCACGCTGCTCACCACGTCGTGCACGCACGCGCTCGAGATGGCCGCGCTGCTCGGTCGGTTCGCACCGGGTGACGAGGTGATCGTGCCGGCGTACACGTTCGTGTCCACGGCGTCGGCGTTCCTCCTCCACGGTGCGACACCGGTGTTCGTCGACGTCCGTCCGGACACGCTGAACCTGTGTCCCGACCTCGTCGAGGCGGCGATCACCGAGCGGACCCGGGCGATCTGCGTCGTCCACTACGCCGGCGTGGGTGCGACGCCACGCCGATTCCGTGAGATCGCCGACCGGCACGGTCTCCTCCTCGTCGAGGACAACGCGCACGGCCTGTTCGGCGAGGCCGACGGCGGTGTGCTCGGGACGTTCGGTCACCTGTCGACGATGAGCTTCCACGAGACGAAGAACGTCACCTGCGGTGAGGGTGGGGCGCTGCACGGCAACGACCCGGAACTCGTCGAACGTGCCGAGATCCTGCGGGAGAAGGGCACCGACCGGAGCCGGTTCCTCCGCGGGCAGGTCGACAAGTACACCTGGGTGGACGTCGGTTCGTCGTGGGTGCTCTCCGACTTGTTGGCTGGCGTCCTCGTGGGTCAGCTCGAACGGTTCGACGACGTGCAGCGGCGCCGACACGCGATCTGGGACCGTTACCACGCAGACGTTGGGTCCTGGGCGGCGGAGCACGGTATCCGTCGTCCGCTCGATCGAGCGGACGCGCCACACACAGCGCACATGTACCACCTGCGGTTCACCTCGCTCGACGTGCGCACCCGGTTCATCGCCCACCTGCGCGAGCGCGACGTGTTCGCCGTGTTCCACTATCAACCGCTGCATCTCTCGACGGTCGGCGAGCGTCTCGGCGGCCGAGTCGGGCAGCATCCGGTGACCGAGGACGCAGGGGACACGCTCGTGCGTCTCCCGCTCTTCGCCGGTCTTCGGGATGACGAAATCGACCGTGTCGTCGACGCGGTCACCACGTTCCGACCATGACGGACACGCGTCGTACCGGTCGACGATCGCCGATCGACCGGGCGCGACTCGAACGACTCGTCGTCACCGTCGGGCTGCCGGTTGCGCTCTTCGTGCTCCTCCGCCCCGATCCGTACGCGCTGTTGTCGAACGCGCTCGACCCGCGCTTCTACACGGGTCTAGGCACGAACCTCGACGATTTCCTCTCAGCGGTCGGGCAGAACTGGTACTTCGTGAGTCGCTGGCCCGGCTATCTCCCGCTTGCGTTCGTCGATGCAGTCCTCCCCTACGTCGTCGGTCGGCTGCTGCTGCGATGGGTGCTCGCGGCGGGGGTCCTCGTCGCAGTCGACGTCGTGGCACGTCGCTGCGGTTGGCGCCGCATGCCGACGTTCGTGGCATCGACGGTGATGATCACGCTCCCGGTGTTCGTGCGGGCGTTCTTCTCCGACTACGTCGAGTACCTCGTCGTGAGTCTCGGTGTCGTCCTGATCGCGCTCTGCACCCGCACCCGGCACGACGACAGGACGGCCGCCGCGATCGGAGTGCTGGCTGCGCTGCTCGGCATCTGCAACCCCTGGTCGATCGTGCTCGTGTCCACGACAGTCGTGATGGGCGTCGTCCTGTCATGGTCCGGCGTGCGGAGGATGATGCGGCAGGCCATCGTCGCCGGTATCGCCGGTGCCGTCGCCGTCGTGGGTGGATGGGCGTTCTTCCTGGTTGTCTTCGGTGTCCGGAACATCTACCGGCCGACCGTCGCATTCATGCTCGCCAATCCGCAGACCCAGGATCACTTCCGTTCCCCGACGCTCGGCTGGTTGGGTGCGTTCACCTGGATCTGGGCACCTGTCGTCGTCCTCGGCGTCGCAGCAGTGCTGCACCTCCGAGGCGCAGTTCGGTTCGGCCGGGTCGAACGGGCACTGCTGTTCCTGTGCGCGTCGCAGTTCGCGATCCATGCCCTCGGGCAGCTCGTGGCGGGTCAGAGCGGGCTGGAGATCCCGTACTACTGGTCGTTCATATCGCCGGCGTTCGGTATGGCCAGCTGCGTGGTCGTCGCGCGGGGGCTCGATCGACGCAGCACGCCCATCGCCGTCGTCTCGCTGTCCGTCTGGCTCGTCGTTCTCGCTCTCGGCGTGCCGAGCTGGGCGCATCTGCCGTCGTGGAAGGTCTTCGCAGTGATCGGTGCGGGCACCTGCGTCGCCGTTGCCGCGCGTGCCGTCGTGGCCGTGCCGCTGCTGCTCCTCGTCGTCGCGGTCGCGCACCTCGGCTCCCCGCCCTACGTGCCGGATCCGGTGTTCGGGATCGACTACTCGCCTCGCTACGACCTGGTGTTCCGCAACGACGATCTGCGAACCCCCCTCGTGCTCGACGAACTCGTGTGGTTCGAGGAACGCATGGACGCCGTTCCCGGCGACGAACGCGCCTATTTCATCGCCGAGGTCGGCGAGGCGAGCGCGAATACGGCCCTGTACGGCGCACATGTCACCGGGCAGCTGATGCCGCACGATCGCGGGGTACTCCAGCCCGAACACGCGGCCGAGTTCCGATCCGGCGCGCGACGTACGGCGGTGGTGTACGGATCGCCGGCCTTCGTCGCCGAGGCGCTCGACAACGTCGAGGCGGGTGTCGGGCCGTTGCGCACCCTCGTCGACGTCGCCCACGACGGCGGGCTCGGCTTCCGGCTGGTCGCGGTGACGGCCGCCGCGTCGACGGGGTCGTAGGCTCCGCCGCGGTCGACGCGGTCAGGGGAGGACGTCGTGGCGAGGTTGTGCGAGGGACGGGTGTGCCTGGTGACGGGCGCAGGTCGGGGCATCGGACGCGAGCACGCGCTGATGCTCGCCGAACACGGTGCGAAGGTCGTGGTGAACGACGTCGGCGGATCGGTCGACGGGTCCGGTGGTGACCTGTCGCCCGCCGAGCAGGTCGTCGCCGAGATCCGGGCCCTCGGCGGCGAGGCCGTCGCGAACGGCGACAGCGTGTCCTCCTGGGAGGGTGCGCAGCGGATGATCAACACGGCGGTCGAGCACTTCGGCACGCTCGACGTCGTCGTGAACAACGCCGGCATCCTCCGGGACCGGATGCTCACGAACATGACGGAGGCGGAGTGGGACGCGGTGATCGACGTGCACCTGAAGGGCACGTTCGCGCCGACGCGCTGGGCGGCCGCGTATTGGCGCGACAAGGTGAAGGCGGGCGAGGTGGTCGATGCCCGCGTCATCAACACGACGTCGGTGTCGGGCATCTACGGCAACCCGGGGCAGACGAACTACGGCGCTGCGAAGGCCGGCATCGCAGCGTTCACGGTGATCTCTGCGATGGAGCTCGCCCGCTACGGGGTGACCGTGAACTGCGTGTCGCCGGGCGCGCTCACCCGCATGACGGAGGGTCTCGGCCCGGCGCCTGCGGACGACGCCGAGCGCGAGCAGCGGTCGCCCCGCTGGATCGCACCGATCGTCACCTGGTTGGCGAGCACCGAGTCGGCGAAGGTGACCGGCCGAGTGTTCCAGGTCTCGGGGCGCGAGCTCGCGATCGCCGAGGGCTGGCATCGCGGTCCGAGCGTGCCGCCAGTCGACGATCCGACGACGTTGCGTCCGATCGTGGCGTCCCTCATGGCCGACGCACGCCTGAACGCCGACATCCGTGGAAGGGACCGCGAGGGTACGGGTCGTCCGTCGAAGTCGATCGACTGACCGGCGGCGCCGTTCAGTCGGCCGTTGCGCTGCGGACCACCTCGGCGACGGCGGCGAGCGTGGCGTCGGTGTGACGGCCGACGACGAGCACCGTGTCGTCGAACCCGAGATCGGCGAGGCCGCGCAGCCGGCGCACCGCCTCCTCCGCGTCGCAGCGCAGGTCGACCGGGTCGTCGGGTGCGGCAGGGTGATCGGTGGCGGCGGTGAGGTCGACGACCACGTTCGTGACGACCGCCCGTCCGCCGCCGGCGGCCCGGAACCGGGCGATCCCGTCCGCGAGCAGCGCCCAGCTCGTGCGCGCCCCCGACCCGATCCACCCGTCGTGGTCGCGGGCGGCCCGGTCGATCCACCGGCTCCCGACCCAGGACCCGATGAGGATCGGCGGGCCGCCGCGCACGTCGTCCCACACGCCGAGGCGGCGGCCGTCGACGTCGTCGCCGGCGAGCAACCGCCGGAGTTCGTCGAGGTGGCGGGCGAACGTGCCGAACCGGGCGGCGAAGTCGGCGCCGACGGCGACGAAGTCGTCCTCGGTCGACCCGGCACCGACGCCGAGGACGAACCGGTCGCCGATCGCATGGTGGGCGGTCGCGACGCGTTGCGCGAGGTCGAACGGTGGTCGGAGGGGGAGTTGCAGCACCCCGGTGCCCAGTTCGAGCGCGGTGGTCGCGCCTGCGGCGACGACGAGGGCGGTGAGTGCGTCGGGGAGGAGGAACCCCCGGCCGACGGCGTCGAACGCCCAGGCGGAGCGGAACCCGTGCGCCTCGATGCGACCTGCACCGTCGGCGAGGTCGCCACGGCGCAGCGGCCCTCCGTCGGGTGAACGTTGCGGGAGGACGAGACCGACGCGCACCCCCGGACGTTACCGACCCGCCATCCGGCTCGGCCGGGCACACCCGAGGGATCTTTCGTAGTATCTCCGCACATGTCATCCGGAGGGGGATGACGACAGGAGGGGACGTGGGATCGGTTCCGGTCCGACGGTGGGGCGCTCGCCGCCCTCGAGACGTGCGGCTCGTCGCGGCCGCTCTGGCAGCAGTGGTCCTCGTCGGCGCGGTCGTCGTCGGCGGCGACGCAGAGCATGTCGCGGCGCAGGTCCCGCCGGTGACGAGCGACGGGGCGCGTGCACGCGTGTGGGGCCTTCGGCTCGGTGGAGGGTTCGACCTCGTCGTGGACGTCACGGGCGCATCCGGTTCGTGGTCGTGCTCGACGGCGACGTTCTCGATCGACGACGCGCTCGTCGACGCCCCGGTGCTCGGGGCCCTCCCGCCCGACGTCACGTTCCTCGACGCACCGCCGGGTGCGGCGGTCCTCGGTCGCTACTGGGTGACCTGTGTCGCGGCGGACGGCGGACGGTTCGACGAGATCGGGTGGATCGTCGACGTGATCGACGTCGACGCGGAGGTCTGGTGGTTCGCCGCCCGGTACCTCGCCGAGGTCGGGCCGCCACCGTTCTCGGTCGGGTCCTCACCGCCGGGTCGGGCGGTGGTCGGCACCGAGACGTGGTTCTGGGTCGAGGGGTACCGGGGCGAGCCGTTCGTCTCCCGTCACGACGTCGTCGGGTACGCGGTCGACGTGCGCTTCGATCTCGCCGGGGTCGACTGGTCCTACGGCGACGGCACCGGTGACCGGCTCGGTCCGCAGGGTCTCGGTGTGGTCGGTGGGCGGGGCGCGCCCTGGCACCGCTACGCCGTCCGGTCGACGGTTCCCGCACCGGACGCGGCGTTCACGGTCACCGCCACCGTCCGCTTCGACGTGTCGTACACGTTCGAGGGCCGGGGGCCGTTCCGCGTCGAGCCGGCGGTCACCGCGTCGGCCGCCCGCCCCGTCGTGGTGCGTGAGGCGCAGGCGCTTCTCGGTCGACGCTCAGTCGGGTGAGCCGGCGACGATACGGCCGTGCCGGACGGCGAGTCGCGGTCGTTGCAGCACGGTGAGGTCCTCACGCGGGTCGCGGTCGAAGAACACGACGTCGGCGTCCTCGCCCGGGCTGAACGCGTGGTGGTGCCCCAGGTAGTCGTACGCGGCGGTCGTCATCGCGTGCACGACGGCGGCGGCGTCGAGCCCGTACTCGTGGAGCTTCAGCGCCTCTTCCGCGACGTGTCCGTGCGCGAGGTGCAGGTCGGTTCCCGCGAGCACGGTGACCCCGACACCCGGCGCTCCGGCGAGCAGTTCACGCACGTTCCCGAGGCCTTCGGCGAAGAGCCGGCCACCCGAGGAGTTCTCGCCGAGCATGTCCCGGATCGCTTCCATGGCGTCGATCGTCGGCACCCATGCGCCACCGCGTCGGCCGAGCGCCTCGATGTCCTCGACGGTGAGGAAGAGGCCGTGTTCGATCGAGTCGATCCCGGCGGCGACGGCGATGCTCGCCGCGCGTGGTGCACACGTGTGGACGGCGGTGCGCACACCGGCGGCGTGTGCGACTTCGACCGCGGCGCGCAGCGCCTCCTCCTCGAAGTTCGGCGTCGGACCGACGCCCTTCTTCGGCCAGTCGCCGACGATCTTCACCCACGTCGACCCGTTGCGACCGGCGGCGTCGCGCACCGCACGGGCGAGGTCGGCCGGGTCGACCTCCTCGCCGAAGTCGCCGTAGTAGCCGCCGGGGCTCGTGATGATCCGTCCGGCCATCTGCAGGTCGGGGCGTTCGGTCGGCGGTGCGTCGAGGATGCGGAGCGTGAGCTCGTCGTGTGTCCCCTTGTCGGCGACGAGGAACACGCCGCCCTGCAACTGTGCCCAGGCGCTCGCTGCGACGAACGCCGGGAGGTCGTCGGGGCCGACTTGTTCACCGACCTCGTCGCCGGAGAGGTGGGCGTGACAGTCGGCGAGGCCTGACACCGCGTACCAGCGTCCGGTGTCCCACACCCGGTCGAGGGTCACGTCCGCCGGGTCGGCGAAGTGGCCGTGGTCGTCGATGGCAAGGTCGTGGACGGTGCCGTCGAGGGTCCGGATCGTGAGCCCGATCGCCATGGCGCGACCCTACGTCCGTGGCGGCCCGCGGTGTCGGACGGGTTGCCGCACGGTCCCACGACCCGGTACGCAAGGGGGATGTCGTCGTCCCGGTCGAGCCATGTCGAGCCGCCCTCGGTCCTCCTGGTGCGTCGGATCGGCGCGCTCGCCTGCCCGACGGACCCTTCGCACGGCCTCGTCATCGGTGACGACGGTGTGGTCCGCTGCGAGGCAGGTGGGGTGCTCCCCTGGCACGACGGCGTGCTCGACGCGATGGGCGGCGACCGCCCGCACCTGACGCTCGCGCAGCTGTCGAACCTGGTGCCGCTGACGGCGCGCATCTACGAGCGGTACTGGCGGGTCCGGTCACTCGGGTTGCTCTCCGGTCGGCCGTTCCCGGTGGGGGAGGAGCTCGCCGAGCTCACCGCCGCGGTCGGTGACGTCGCCGGAGGTCTCGTCGTCGACGTCGCCGCGTCGGAGGGTCTCTACGGCCGGTGTCTCGCCGCGCAGGGCGCGGACGTCGTGATGATCGACCACAGCGCGCCGTTCGCGCGCCGGGCACGCGAGCGGGCCGAGGCGGAACATCTCACGGACCGGGTCCTCCCGGTGCGGGCGCGGGCGCAGCGGTTGCCGGTGCGCAGCGGGGTCGCCGACGCGGCGGTGATGGGCGGTTCGCTCAACGAGATCGGCGACGTCGAAGGGGCGCTCGCCGAGATGGCGCGTGTGGTGCGCCCCGGTGGTCGGCTCTTCACGATGAGCCTGGTGCGTGCGACGTCGACCCCGGGTCGCCTGTTGCAGGCCGCGCTCGGGCCGTCGGGCATCGTGTTCCCCACCCTCGAGCGCACCCGGGCTGCGTTCCCGGCCGGTGTGCGCATCGTCGAGGAGCGGCTCGACGGGGTCGTGCTGCGGATCACCGCCGAGGTCGACCGGGCGGTCTGACGCCGCCCCTCACCAGGTGAGGTCGGCGAGGAATCCGAGCAGCGCGTCGTTGGTCTTGGCGGGTCGTTCCTGCTGCACCCAGTGCCCGCAGCCGTCGAGGATCCGCATGCCCCGGAGGTTCGGGAGCGTGCGTTCGAACCGCTTGATCGCCGCTGCACCCCAGATGGTCGGCCCGTCCTTCGAGCCGCCGAGGAAGTACGCGGGGACCTCGATGGGTCGACCGGACGTGAACGCGAGGTCCTCCCAGTCGCGGTCGACGTTGCGGTAGCGGTTGAGTGCACCGCTGAACCCGGTGCGTTCGAACTCGCCGGCGTAGAAGTCGAGGTCGGCGTCGTCGAGCCAGACGGGCATCGCGTCCGCGGCGGGCACGTGGAACCGGTCCCGCATGCGACCGCCGGCGGGGATGGTGGCCATCGAACCCGTGCCGGGCACCATTGGCGGCGCGTCGCCGGACGCCGACACGTAGAACCCGGCGAGCCAGGTCCGCACGTCCGGCTCGATCTCGGCCTCCGCCCGTCCGGGCTCCTGGAAGTAGGAGATGTAGAACTCCTCGTCGCCGCCCATCAGCCGGAACGCGTCGGTCGGCCGGGTCGGGGTGCGGGGTGCGAAGGGGACGGAGAGGCCGGCGACGGCGACGAACCGGTCGGGTCGCAGCAGCGCGGAGTTCCACGCGATCGGCGCACCCCAGTCGTGGCCGACGACGACCGCCCGGTCGATGCCGAGTGCGTCGAGGACGCCGACGTTGTCGCCGACGTGGCAGACCATCCGGTAGGCGTCGATCGCCGTCGGGGCACCCGACCGGCCGTACCCGCGCACGTCGATGGCGATGGCCCGGTAGCCGGCGGCTGCGAGCGCGGGGAGCTGGTGACGCCACGAGTACCACGACTCGGGGAACCCGTGGACGAACAGCACGGCGGGGCCGTCACCGGCCTCGACGCAGTGGATGCGTGTCCCTGCCGCGTCGACGGTCCGGTGGTGGAAGGCGGTCGTGTCGACGGTGGGCACGGTGGGTTCCTGTCGTTCAGGCGAGCGGTCGGCCGAAGGGGGGGTTCGGACGCCAGGTCCGCAGGAAGTCCTCGGCCGCGCTGCACGCGCCGAGGAGGAGCCCGTCGGCGTGCCCGAGGTGGCGACCGACGGCCTCGGCGACCTTGTCCGCCGCGTCGTTCGCCGTGGCGGCGTCGACCCCGACGAGGTAAGGGGCGGCGAGGGCCAGGAAGTCGGGTACGTAGGTCACCCCGGACCGGAGGAACGCAGCGACCGCCTTGGTGGTGACGGGCACCGGCCCGGTCGGCACGATCGTTGTGGCGGTGACGTGCGCCGCACCTTCGTGGGTGAGCGCCCCCGCCTTCGACCCGGTGAAGATCACGTCGGCGGCAGCGCCCCACAGCGCCCATGCGGGCTTCTGGGTGCCGTCGACCTGCTTGACGAGTCCTTCACCGTGGGCCTCCCACGCCGCAGCGAGCGCGTCGGCGCCGATGCCGTCGGGGGTGAGGAGCGTCCCGGCGCCGGTGGACACGGCGGTGACGCCACCGCCGGCGGCCTCGACGGCGCGGGCCACGGCGAGTCCGGCGGGTCCGAACCCTTCGATCGCGACCCGACGACCCGAGAGGGTCCCGGTCGCTGCTGCAGCGGCGACGGCGCCGGCGACGGTCAGGCGGTCGACGCCGGTGAGCCCGTCGACGGTCTCGTGGAGGACGGCCGGGCGGGGGTCGGCGGCGCGCAGTTCGGCGAGGTCCGCCGCGTCGACACCCTTGCCGGCGTCGAGGCGGATCCCGTCCCATGCGGCGACCTCGGTCGCGAACGCCGTGACGGCGGCGGCACGGTCCTCGGGTGCGGCGTTGACCCCGGCGGACGCGCCGCCGGCCTCGACGCCGAACGCAGCGAACGTGTAGGTGATCGAGCGGGCGAGCATCTCGGCGCCGCTCTGGAGGATCTTCGGCGCACTCCGCACCGTGCCCACGTGGAGGGGCCCGTCCTCGAGATCGAGGAGGACGAAGGCGTCGGTGGTGGTGAGCTTGCGCGTCTTCACGGTTGCATCCTGTTCTGCGGGCGGGTGGCGGCGCCACCTCGACCACGGTCACGTGCCCGGGTGTGGAGCGCCGCCATGCGGCGCAGCAGTTCGAGCAGTTCGGTCGGTTCGGCGCGGGTCGGGTCGAACTCCCGGTAGGCGGCGACGACGTTGATGGCGAGGCGTTCGGCATCGCCGAGCTCGCCGAACTCGCCGAGGTCGATGTCGAAGGTGGCGTCGAGGGACGACATGCCGGCGTCGAAGCGTCGGCGGGCCTCCGTGTGCACGAACTCGAGGTAGGAGCGCACCGTCTCCACCCCGCGGCGGTCGGTGAGCGGGCCGTGGCCGGGGACGTACACGTCGGCGTCGAGCGCGAGGAGCGTGTCGCACGCCCGGTACCAGTTGGCGAACGGCCCGGCCCACACGATCGGGGTGCCGTGGACGAAGAGGATGTCGCCGGTGAACACGACACGCCGGTCGGGGAGGTGGCAGATCGTGTCGCCGTGCGTGTGCGCGGGTCCGACCTCGCTGAGCACGACCGGTGTCCCGCCGACCTCGAGGTCGATGTGCCCGTCGAAGGTGCGGTGCGGCGGGGTGACGGTGATGCCCGTCCAGTCGAACGATCCGAACGCGTGGCGCAGGAACCCGTTCAGCTCGGCGCCGAGGTCGGTGTGCAGCATCGCCTGCATCGACGCCGGGGTCGGTCCTTCGGCGATGTCGGCGGCGGTGGCGCGTGAGGCGATGATCTCCGCCCCTTCGACGAGTTGGTTCCCGAAGTAGTGGTCGAGGTTGCCGTGGGTGATGGCGAGGCGGCGGATCGGGGCGGCACCGGTGATCGGCGCCATGGCGTCGAGCATGGTCCTCGTACGCGGCAGGTCGGTGAGCGTGTCGACGAGGAGGCTCTCCCCACCGGACCGGACGAGACCGGCGTTGGAGAGACACCAGCCGCCATCGGGCTGGAGGTAGGCGAACACGCCGTCGGCGATCTCGCGCAGACCCCGTGCGTAGTCCCGGTCGTGCAGTCGCAGTGCGTCCACGGCGGTGACGGTAGTGCCGGGTGTCGTCACCGTGACGTGCGGTCGGCGCTCGTCACCCCTCGACGACGGTGTTCACGAGTCGTCCGACGCCGGTGACGGCGACCTCGACGACGGCACCCGGGTGCAGGTAGTGCGGCGGGTCGCGTCGGTCGCCCACCCCGCCCGGTGTCCCGGTGGCGATCACGTCCCCGGGTTCGAGGGTGGTGAACGTGGAGCAGAACGCGAGCAGTTCGGCGACGGTGTGGATCATCAGGTCGGTGGTGGTGTCCTGCAGCACCTCGCCGTCGACGACGGTCTGCAGCCGCAGCGCCTGCGGGTCGGGGATCTCGTCGGCGGTGGTGATCCACGGGCCGAACGAACCGGACGAGTCGAAGTTCTTCCCCGGGGTGAACTGGGTCGTGAGCCGCTGGTAGTCGCGCACCGAGCCGTCCATGAAGCACGCGTACCCGGCGACGTGGTCGAGCGCCGCGGCGACCGACACGCGTCGGCACGTCGTCCCGACGACGACGGCGAGCTCACCCTCGAAGTCGAACCGGTCGCTCTCGTGCGGCTTGACGAGCGGTGCGGCGTGGCCGACGACGGAGGACGGGAACCTGGTGAAGATCGTCGGTCGGAGGGTGGGGTCCCGGCCGGTCTCGACGCGGTGGGCCTCGTAGTTCACCCCGGCGCAGAGGATGCGTGCGGGGTCGGTCACCGGGGGGAGGAGCGTGATCGCGCCGACGAGGACGTCGGGTCCTTCGGTGGCGGCGACGTGGCGGGCACGGTCGAGCGCCTCGGGCCCGCCGGCGAGCAGACCACGCATCGTGCCGTGCGCCGGGTCGAGCCGCGCGGTGAGGTCCACGACACCTTCGCCGAGGACCGCGCCGAGGGTGGGGCGTCGCCCCGGTCCGACGTAGGTGACGAGCTGCACGGCGGCGACCCTACCCCCGGCCGGCGCGCCGGTCGTCGGTCGGTCGCCGTAGGCTGCGGGCCTGATGGACGAGGGGGTCGGTGTGGCCGAGACGAAGGCGTTCCGTGGCTGGTGGGTGATCGCCGGTCTGTTCGTCGTGCTGATGACCTCGTCGGGCATGGGCTTCTACGCGCAGGGGGTCTTCCTCAATGCGCTCGTGAAGGAGCGCGGCTGGTCGACGGGTGTGACGAGCACGGGAACGGCCGTGTTCTTCGTCGTGTCGGGGCTCGCCGGCTATCTGGCGGCCCCGTACATGCAGCGCATCGACGTGCGTCGGATCATCGTCGTCGGCTCGCTGATCGCGGCGGTGGGGCTCCTCCTCATCGGTCGGGCGCAGGCCGAGTGGCAGATGTTCGGCGCCAACGTCGTGTTCGGTGTCGGGTTCGCCCTCTCCGGTCTGGTGCCGGCGACGACGACGGTGGCCCGCTGGTTCGTGCGCCGCCGGTCGGTGGCGTTGTCGGTGGCGTCGACGGGGTTGTCCGCCGGTGGGATCCTCGTCACCCCGTTCGTCGCGTCGCTCGTGAAGAGCGAGGGCATCGCCGTGGTGACGCCGTGGCTCGCACTCGTGTGGGTGGCGGTGACGCTCCCGGTCACGATCTTCGTCGTACGTTCCTCGCCCGCGGTGGTGGGGCAGTACCCCGACGGCGATCCTGCACCGGCGTCGGGCGGTCCGATCGGGACGCCGCCCGGTTACACGTTCGCCGAGGCCCGCCGCACCCGCTTCTACGCCTTCGCGGCGGCGGCCTACCTCTGCATCATGTTCGGTCAGGTCGGCGGCATCGCGCAGCAGGTGAAGCTCGTCACCGAGCGGCAGGAGTGGATGGCGGCGCTGTCGGTGACCGTGGTCGCCGGTTCGTCGGTGTGCGGTCGTCTCGCCGGCGGGGTGGTGGCGTCGCGGTACCCGGTGAAGAAGTTCACGACGGCGCTGATCGTCGTCCAGGGCGCGGCGCTCGCCCTGTTCGCCTTCGCCGAGACCTCGGCGATGCTGCTCGTCACCTGTGTGATCTTCGGTCTGTCGGTCGGGAACCTGCTGATGTTGCAGCCGCTGCTGCTCGCCGACGCGTTCGGTGTGCGCGAGTACCCGCGCATCTACAGCTTCGCCCAGCTCATCACGACGATCGGTGTCGGTGTGGGGCCGTCCGCGATGGGTGTCCTCCACGACCTCAGCGACTACCGGTTGAGCTACCTCGTCGCCGCCGGATCCTCGGTCGTGGCGTTCGTGCTCTTCGTCGCCGCCGGGCCGGCGGAACCGCACCAGCGGCTCGTGGCCGAGCGGGCCGCAGCTGCGGCAGTCCCCGCCTGAGCGT
This sequence comes from uncultured Acidimicrobiaceae bacterium, assembly GCA_964453335.1. Taxonomy (GTDB): domain Bacteria; phylum Actinomycetota; class Acidimicrobiia; order Acidimicrobiales; family CAIXPF01; genus VGBO01. The sequence goes on along the minus strand of CAYVOK010000004.1, from coordinate 90,256 downwards.
GCTCGGGCCGGCTCAGCCGGCGGTGCCTTCGGCGACGAGCCGTTCGAGGAGCAGTTCGGGGTTCTCCTGTTCGACGCGTTCGAGCCAGTACGGCGACTCGAACAACGCGAACCGGGTGCCGTCGGCGCGGCGCAACACGGTGACGCCACGCATGCGACGCAGTGCCGTCTCCGACGCCTCGTCGGTGCGGCGGGCGACCTTGTAGCTCGTCGGCGAGAGTTCGGTCGGGGCGCCGAACTCGTGCTCGAGGCGGTGCACGGCGACCTCGAACTGGAGACGTCCGACGGCGGCGAGGACCGGTGCCTGATCACCGAGGTCCGGGTCCCGGAGCACCTGCACGACCCCTTCCTCGTCGAGCTGGGCGACCCCGCGCCGGAACTGCTTGAACCGGCCGGTGTCGCGCACCCGGGCCGCCATGAAGTGTTCCGGGGCGAAGCTCGGGATCGGCGGGAACGACACGGGGGGGCCTGCCGGGTCGTAGAGCGCGTCGCCGACCCGCACGTCGGTGGCGTTCACGAGACCGATCACGTCGCCGGGGTACGCCTCGTCGACGGTGGAACGGTCCTGGCCGAACAGCGTCGCCGCGTACTTGGTGGCGAACGGCTTGCCGGTGCGGTCGTGGGTGACGACCATCCCGCGTTCGAACCGTCCGGAGCACACCCGCAGGAATGCGATCCGGTCCCGGTGCGCCGGGTCCATGTTCGCCTGCACCTTGAAGACGAACCCGCTGAACGGTGCGTCGATCGGTCGGGTGCCGCCGTCGGCGGTGGGTCGGTCTGTCGGCGGGGGGACGAGGTCGATGACCGCGTCGAGGAGCTTCGCGACGCCGAAGTTCGTGAGGGCGGAGCCGAAGAACGCCGGGGTGGACTCGTTGCGCCGGAACGACGCGACGTCGAGGTCGGCGCCGATCTCGTGGAGGAGTTCGAGCTCTTCCTGTGCGGTCGTCCAGGCATCGCCCTCCTCGGCGGCGGCCCGGGCCGGGTCGACCTCTTCCTCGGGTGCGACCTGTGCACCGCGGGCGACGCGCGTGTACCGGGTGTAGGTGCCGTCGCGACGGTCGATCACGCCACGGAAGTCGCCGGCGATACCGACCGGCCAGGTGACCGGTGTGGCCGGGATGCCGAGCAGCCGTTCGATCTCGTCGAGCAGTTCGAGGATCTCCCGGCCGGGGCGGTCCCACTTGTTGAAGAACGTGAGCAGCGGCATGCGCCGTTCTCGGCACACCTCGAACAGCTTGAGCGTCTGCGGTTCGATGCCCTTGGCGGCGTCGAGGACCATGATCGCGGCGTCGCATGCCGCGAGCACCCGGTAGGTGTCCTCGGAGAAGTCGCGGTGGCCGGGGGTGTCGAGCAGGTTCACCGCCGCTCCCCGGTAGGGGAACTGCAGGGCGGTGGAGGAGATCGAGATCCCGCGCTTCTGTTCGATGTCCATCCAGTCCGACGCGGCGGCCCGCCCGCCGGAGCGCGCCTTCACCGAGCCGGCGCCGGTGAGCGCGCCGCCGTAGAGGAGGAACTTCTCGGTGAGGGTCGTCTTCCCGGCGTCGGGGTGGGAGATGATCGCGAAGGTGCGGCGGCGCGCCGCTTCGGCGCTGACGTCGAGGCTCATGGGGCTTCTCTCAGCTGCACGCGGCGCAGGTGCCGAGCAGGTCGAGGCGGTGCCGGTCGGCGCGGAAGCCGGTACCGGTGCGGACGAGGTCGAGCAGGTCGTGCAGCGCGCTCTCGACGTCGTGGGGGACGTCGAAGTCGGCGACGGCGTGGCACGACCGGCAGATGAGGTGGTGGTGGTGGGTGCCGAGTTCCTCGGCGAGCTCGAAGCATGCGAAGTCGCCGGAGGTGACGATGCGGGCGACGACGCCTGCGTCCTCGAGCACCCGCAGGTTCCGGTACACGCTCGACGTGGCGAGCTCGCGACCGTCCGCGATGTCGGCGACGGTGCGGGGGGCGTCGGCAGCGAGCAGTCGCTCGACGAGCGCACGCCGGCTCGCCGTGTAGCGCTGTCCGGCTGCGGCGAGTCGCCGGGCGGCGAGATCGTGCACGTCGGCGGACATCGTCGCTCACCCTAGCGAGAGGGGCCGGGGACGACGACGGTAGGGTCCCGCTCCGTGTCCGAGCCGCGCCGGTTGCGTCACCATCGTTCGGGTCTCGCCCTGTGGCCGTTGCGTGCGGCGACGGCGGGTTCGGGGGTCGGGCCGTTGCTCGTGCTGCACGGGCTCGGCGACCGGACCGACGGGGTGCCGCCCGATGCCGCCGGGTGGCCGGGTGCGATCTGGGGGCTCGACTTCTGCGGGCACGGGGCTTCGACGGTCCCGCAGGGCGGTGGGTACGGCCCCGAGGTCCTCACCGGCGACGTCGACGCAGCGCTCGCCGAACTCGGTCCCCTGACGCTGCTCGGGTTCGGGCTCGGCGGCTACGTGGGGTTGCTCGTCGCCGGTGCGCGCGCCGCGCAGGTGCGCGGGCTGGTCGTCGCGGACGGCCCCGGGCTGCTCGGTGGTGTGCCCGTTCCGGGCGTCGCCCCGCCGGTGGAGGTGGCCGGTGCCGACGCACCCGGCCCCCCGGACCCGTACGCGCTCGCCGAGTTGTCGGTCGACGTGCGGCCCGACGACTACGCGGCTGCGTTCGCTGCGGCGGCGGTCGCCGGCGCGCCGGTCGAACCGGCGGTCGTGGTGGCGGTCACCGAACCGGCCGGATGGGTCGCCGCGGTGCTGGCCGTGCCCGGTGTCGCCCGTTCGTCGGTCGCCGGCGCGCTCGCCACGCTCGCCGTCGTCGGCTGAGCCGCCGGGGGCTCAGTCCTCGTCGTCGGTGTCGTCGTCGGTGTCGTCGCCGTCGAGGAGGGCGGCGACCGCGTCGACGTCGGCGCGTGCGCCTTCGATGCGCAGCCGGCAGAACGCGACGAGCTCGGCGGCGCGCCGCACCTGGGCGCCGAGCCGGTCGATGTCGAGCTCCGGGTCGTCGAGCTCCCGGAGGATCGCGTCGAGTTCGGCGAGCGCGGCGGCGTAGCCGTCCGGCGCTGCGGCCTGCTTCGTGGTGTCGCCCTTACGCGCCATCGTCGTGCACGGTACTGCGGACGGTGCCGTCCGCGAGCAGGGTCTCGAGCTCGGTGCCGGCCGGTGCGTCGGCGACGCTGCGCAGCAGCCGGCCGTCGGCGGTGCGGGTGATCGACCAGCCGCGGGCGAGGGCTCGCACCGGGTCGGCGGCGGTGGCGCGCGCTTCGGCGACACGCAGGTCGGCCTCGGCGCGGGCGACGACGGTGCGGCCGTCCCGGGCGACGCGTCGGCCGCGTTCCCGCACGCCCCGTTCGGCGTGCGCGAGGACGCGCACGGCTCGTTCGCCGATCGCCGCGCTGCGCCGGTCGAGGTTGTGGGCGGCCCTGTCGAGGTGGCGTTCGGCGGTGACGGCGATCCCGTCCCAGCGTTCGCTGAGCTCGGCGATGAACGCGTCGACGGCCTCGACGAGGCCGGCGGCACACGCGGTCGGTGTCTTGAACGCCGTGTGCGCGACCTCGTCCGCGATGCTGCGGTCGACCTCGTGGCCGATGCCGGTCCACACGACGGTGTCGAGATCCGCGATGGTGCGGGCCACGTCCTCGGCGTCGAAGGTCGCGAGGTCGGTCGCCGAGCCGCCGCCCCGCACGAGGGCGATGACGTCGCAACCGGTGGCGGCGGCCTCGCGCAACGACCGGCACACCGCGCTGACGGAACCGGTGCCCTGCACGAGCGTGGGGTGGGGGCGGACGTGGAAGGTGTGGCCGCTCCGGCCGAGCTCGTGGAGGAAGTCGGCCTCCGCCGCGCTGCCTTGCGAGGTGACGAGCGCGACGTCGAGGGGGACGAGCGGCACGGTGAGGCGGGCCTGCGCCCGCAGCAGCCCTTCGGCGTGGAGCGCCCGGAGGATCCGGTCGCGGTTCTCGGCGAGACGCCCGAGCGTGAACGCCGGGTCGATGGCGCTCATGATGAACGACACCCGTGCCTGCGGCGGGTAGAAGTCGAGGCGCCCGCGGATGCGCACCTCGACACCGTCGACGAGTTCGACGCCGGCGTCGGCGAGCTGCCGGTCGACGGTGGCGCGTCGCCCCGCCCACAGGTTCACCTTCAGCACGGGTGCGGCCCGACCGCCGTCCCCTTCGGCGTCGACGAGGTCGAGGTAGAGGTGCCCGGATCGGGGTCGACTCAGCCCGCTCACCTGGCCGCGCACCCAGAACTCGTCGGGGAACGCGGTGGCGATCATGTGGCCGATGCCATTGCAGACCTCGGTGACGGAGAAGGTCGGTGTCTCGTCCATCGTCCGGTGCCCGTTCAGGCGGTGGTCGCCTCGTCGCGTTGCAGGGTGCGGTACAGCTCGGCGTACAACCCGTCTGCGGCGACGAGGTCGTGGTGGCGTCCACGTTCGACGATGCGCCCACCGTCGAGCACGAGGATCTGGTCGGCGGCGACGATCGTGGAGAGCCGGTGGGCGATCACGAACGCAGTGCGCCCGGCGAGGGCCCGGTCGAGTGCCTGTTGGATGAGCACCTCGTTCTCTGCATCGAGGTGCGAGGTCGCCTCGTCGAGCACGACGACGGCCGGATCCTTCAGCAGCATGCGGGCGATGGCGAGCCGCTGCTTCTCGCCGCCGGACATGCGGTGGCCGCGGTCGCCGACGACGGTTGCGTACCCCTCGGGCAGCGACGCGATCAGCTCGTGGATCTGGGCGAGCTCGCAGGCGTGGCGCAGGTCGGCGTCGGTGGCGTCGGGTCGGGCGTAGCGCAGGTTCGCTGCGATCGTGTCGTGGAAGAGGTGCGGGTCCTGGGGGACGACGCCGATCGCCGCCCGCAGGTCGGCGAGGCGGACGTCACGCAGGTCGTGCCCGTCGATGCGGATGCTCCCCGATGTGACGTCGTACAGCCGCGGCAGGAGTGCGGCGAGGGTCGACTTGCCCGCACCGGACGGTCCGACGAGGGCGACGAGCTGTCCGGCTGCGACGTCGACGTCGATGTCGGTGAGGACGGGCACAGCGCTGCGTGACAGCGTCGCCCCGTCGGTGAGCGACGCGAGCGTGGTGTCGGCGGCGGCGGGATAGGTGAAGGACACGTGGTCGAAGCGGACCTTCCCCGTCGGTGTCGGCAGTGCGACGGCGTTCGGCCGGTCGGCGATCGGGTTCGGCGTGTCGAGCACCTCGTAGACCCGTTCGAAGGAGACGAACGCGGTGAGCACGTCGACGCGCAGCCCGGTGAGCGCGATGAGCGGCTGGTACACGCGGTTCACGAGCAGGCCCATGGCGACGAGGTCGCCGACGGCGAGGTCGCCGCCGACGACGCGCCGGCTGCCGAACCAGTACACGGCGGCGGTCCCGAGCGCCGCGACGATGTCGAGCCCCAGCATGAACGCCCGGGAGTACACGGCGGACCGCACGCCGATGGCCCGCACCCGATCGGCCCGGCCGGCGAATGCGGTCCGTTCGGCGTCCTGGCCGCCGAACAGGGTGACGAGCTGCGCGCCGGACACCCCGAACCGTTCGGTCATCTGCGTGCTCATCGCCGCGTTGAGTTCCATCGACTCGCGGGTTATGCCCCGGAGCGTGCGGCCGACCCGCTTCGAGCTCCCGAGCAGGACGGGCAGCACGGCGAGGGAGAGCAGGGTGAGCCGCCAGTCGAGGGCGAGCATGGTGACGCCGACGGTGACGACGGTGACGATCTGGTCGAGGGCGGAGCCGAGGGTGCCGGTGACGGCCCGTTGCGCCCCGACGACGTCGCCGTTGAGCCGGGAGATCAGCGAACCGGTCTGGCTGTTCGTGAAGAACGCGACGGGCATCGCCTGGATGTGGTCGTACAGGCGCGTGCGCAGGTCGTAGATGAGACCCTCACCGATGCGGGCCGACCACCGGCGCCCGAGGAGCGACAGCACCGCCCCGCCGACGGTGGCCGCGACGAGCAGCACGGCGAGGACGTCGATGGCGCGACGGTCGGCGCCGGGGATGGCGTCGTCGATGAGGGCCCGGATGATGAGCGGCGGGGCGAGGCCGACGAGGGCGCCGACGACGACGGTGAGGAGGAACCCGGCGATCTGACGCCGGTACGGGGTGACGTCGCGCGCGACGCGGCGCAGAAGGGCCCGGTCGAGGGATTTCCCCTTCACCTTGTCGGGGTCGTTGTAGCCGTACCAGTGGAACACGTCGCTCCCGTCGGGTCCCTGCGCACGCTATCGGCGGTGTGCCCGCCGGACCGATAGCATGGCGGAGTTCCCCGGGCGGCCGGGGCGAGAGTGCACGAGGATCACCGCTTGCCGAAGATCAAAGACGACGCCATCCTGCTCGAGGGTCGTGCGGAGGAAGCCCTGAAGGGTGGCCACTTCCGCATCCTGCTGGACAACGGGCACGAGGTGCTCGGCCACCTGAGCGGGAAGATGCGCAAGCACCGCATCCGGATCCTCCCCGGCGACCGGGTGCAGGTCGAGGTCTCGGCGTACGACCTCGGGCGCGGGCGGATCACCTACCGCTACAAGTGAGCGTGGCGCGGGTTGCGCGCTGATTGCGTACGCTGCCCGCCATGTCCTCGCTGCGACGGATCGTCGTCGGTCTCCCGCTCCTCGCCGGTGCGGCGTTCGCCGTCGCCCTGCTGCTGACGCCGACGATGTCGGCCGATGCGCGTATCCCGGCGACGACATTCCGGCTCGTCAACCCGAGTTTCACGCTCGACCCGGGCATCATCATCAACCCGTGCATCGTCAACCCGGCGTCGTGTGCGAGCACGACAGCGTCGACCACGACGACCGCAGCGCCCGATCCGACGACGACCGCTGCGACGACCACCACCACGACCACCACGACCACGACGGCGGTGCCCCGGTCGCAGACGGACCGTCTGAACCGGACGGGCGCGACGATCGTCGCCGAGGACGAGGCCGAGGCCGACATCACGGCCGACGACGGCGGGCTCCCGGTCGCGGTGCCGATTGCCGCCGGTGTAGTGCTCGCCGTGGGTGCCGTCGCCGCCGTCTTCGTGGTCAGGTCCCGTCGGGCATGAGCCTGCGAACTCTCGCCCGCAGGGCGGCCGCGGCGCTGTGCGGGTGTCTCGTGCTCGTCGCTGCGGTCGGGACCGCGTCGGCGTTCGCGCCGTCGCGCATGACCACGACGACGTTCGGGATCGTCACGATCTCGCCGTCGATCCTCGTCAACCCGTCGCTGCTCACCGTGCCGTCGACGACGTCGACCACGACCACCACGACCACCACGACGTCGACGAGCACGACGATCGCCGGACCCGGGCCGACGTCCGGGGCGGGGCTGCTCGGTGGCACGGTCCGCTCCGCCGAAGTCGACGACGCCGATGACGGGATGCCGGTGTTCGTCTACGTGGCGCTCGGCGCTGCCGTCGTGCTCGTCGCAGCGGGCGGGATCATCCTCGGTCGGGCACGGGCGTCGGGGGACTGAAACCCCCTCCACCCGGCCGGACCTCGCTGCGGAAGGGGTGGGATTCGAACCCACGGTGGCCTTGCGACCACAACGGTTTTCGAGACCGTCCCATTCGTCCGCTCTGGCACCCTTCCTCGGGGCCGAGACCCTAGCGCGTCAGCCGCGACGGTCGAGAAAGAAGCTGGTGAGCAGTTCGCCGCACTCCGCCGCCCGCACCCGGGCCCGGAGGGGGATCTCGTGGTTGAGCCGCGGGTCGGCGAACACGTTGTAGAGCGACCCGCACGCACCGGCCTTCGGGTCGTCGGCGCCGAAGACGACCCGGGCGACCCGGGCGCCGAGCAGTGCGCCGGCGCACATCGTGCACGGTTCGAGGGTGACGACGACGGTGACGTCGTCGAGCCGCCAGCGGCCGAGCGCTTCGGCCGCCCGGCGGACGACGAGCAGCTCGGCGTGCGCGGTCGGGTCGCCGAGCAGTTCGCGTTCGTTGTGGGCCCGGGCGACGACCTCGCCGTCGCGCAGTGCGATCGCGCCGACGGGCACGTCGCCGTGGTCGAGAGCGAGGCGTGCCTCGGCGATGGCGAGTCCCATGGCGTCGAGGTCGTCCACGGCGCCGCACGTTAGCCGCCGGGACGGCGCGTCCCCGGGGGCCCGTTCGGGGCCCCCGGGTGCCTCCGCGGAGGGAGTGGGATTCGAACCCACGGTGAGTTGCCCCACACACGCTCTCCAGGCGTGCCGATTCGTCCGCTCTCGCATCCCTCCCGGGAAACGGGAGCAGCCTACGTGGTCGCCCTGCGAGCGGCGCTAGTCTGACCCGGCGAGTCTTCGGAGGTGGCGGTCGGGCCCTGCGCGACCGCAGCCCGTGAACCGAGTCAGGGCCGGGAGGCAGCAGCTCTCAGCGGACCCTGTGGTGTGCCTCAGGTTTCCTGGCCGTCACCTCCGAGGGCTCGCACTACCATTCCGGGCGTGGTGCACCAGTCCCTGTACCGGCGGTACCGACCTCGCCGGTTCGGGGAGGTCGTCGGTCAGGAGCACGTCGTCGCTGCGTTGCGCAACGCCGTGCGCGACGGCCGCACCGGGCACGCGTACCTGTTCTCCGGGCCCCGGGGAACGGGCAAGACGTCCCTCGCTCGCATCCTCGCAAAGGCGCTGAACTGCACCGACGGGGTCGATGGCGAACCGTGCGGTGTGTGCTCGTCGTGCACCTCGATCGACGCAGGGACGAGCTACGACCTGTTCGAGCTCGACGCCGCGTCGAACAACAAGGTCGAGGACATCCGCGAGCTCGTGAGCAGGGTGGCGATCGGTTCGCCGGGCCGGACGAAGGTGTACATCCTCGACGAGGTGCACATGTTGACGGCGGCTGCGTCGAACGCGCTGCTGAAGACGCTCGAGGAGCCGCCCGAACACGTCACGTTCGTGCTCGCCACGACCGACCCGCAGAAGGTGTTGCCGACGATCCGGTCGCGGACCCAGCACTTCGAGTTCGGACTCATCCCGGCGTCGGACCTCGAGGCGCACGTGCGCCGGGTGATGGCCGACGCGTCGATCGATCTCGACGACGACGCGGTCACGTGGGTGGTGCGCAAGGGCGCAGGTTCGGCTCGCGACACGTTGTCCGCGCTCGACCAGGTCGCGGCGATCGGTGGCGTGCAGGCGGGCGACACGCCGGTCGACGGGCTGCTCGACGCGTTGTGCGAGCGCGACGGCGCTGCTGCGCTCGCTGCGTTCGCTGCCGCGCTCGCCACCGGACGCGAGGCCCGGGTCGTCACCGAGGACCTGCTCGACCGCTTGCGCAGCGCGTTCCTCGTGCTGATCGCCCCCGGGGTCGCGTCGCTGCCCGACGTCGAGCTCGCTCGTGTCGAGCAGGTGGCGCGCCGGCTCGGTGCGGCGTCGATCACGCGGGCGCTCGAGATGATCGGTGCGGCGTTGCTCGAGATGCGGCAGGCCCCCGACCCGCGGGTGCCGGTCGAGGTGGCGCTCGTGCGGCTCACCCGACCGGATCTCGACGTCTCCGTCGAGGCGTTGCTCGAACGGGTCGCCCGGCTCGAGGCGGCGCTCGCCGCGGGCGCGGTGCCCTCGTCTGCGCCGGCCGCGACGCCCGCAGCGGCCGCGATCCCCCAGTCCGAGCGCGGTCCTGCCCCTGTTGTTGCCGCTGCCCCGGCGTCGCCGCCCGCGCCTGCGGACGCACCGCCCGCACCGCGAGAGGGTCCGGCGGCCGCAGCCCGGCGTCGCCTCGCCGCGCTCCAGGCTCCGACGGCGGCCGAGCACCAGGTGACGGCGCCGACCCCGCCGCCCGCCCCGGCTGCGCCGCCGGCCGCAGTCGCGCCGGCCGCCGAGCCCGACCCCGTCGTTCCGGCACCGTCACCAGCACCAGCACCGGCGGCACCGACCACCGGGTCGCTCACGCTCGCCGAGGTCGAGGCGGTCTGGTCGACCGGGGTGCTCGAGCGTGTCGCCCCCGGGGTCCGGGCGCTGTTCCGTGCCGGGCGTGTCGTCGGCGCGTCGGGAGCGACCGTGCAGGTGGCGTTGCCGTCCGCCGTACACCGTGACCGGTGCGAGGCCCGCAGCGCCGAGGTCGAGGAACGGCTCGCCGAGCAGCTCGGCCGTCCGGTCCGGTTGGCACTCGTGGTCGACGACGGTCGTGGTGGTGCGACGTCCACCGCCGACGGTGGCGCGCCGCCGGCGCATGCCGACGACCCGGACCCCGCCGTCGACGAGGTCATCGACATCGCCGAGGTGCGGGCGCTCGCGGATGCACCCGACGTGGCGACGTCGACGATCGACCGCGTGTTGCAGCGGTTCCCCGGAGCTGAGGTGGTGGAGTGACCGACCAGCGTGGTGCGGAGACCGGCGGGTTCGACCTCGGGTCGTTGCTCGGTGCGGCCGGGCAGATGATGCAGGCGCAGCAGGCCGCGGCGCAGCAGACCGTCGTCGGTTCGGCCGGTGGCGGCCTCGTCGAGGTGCAGGTGACCGGCGGCGGTGAGTTCGTCGGGGTGCGGCTCGACCCCTCGGTGCTCGACCCGACCGACCCGTCCATCGTCGAGGACCTGGTGCTCGCAGCGCTGCGCGATGCGATGGCGCGGGTGCAGCAGCTCCAGGCGTCGGCGCTCGGTGGACTCGATCTCGGTGCGCTCGGCGGTCTGCTCGGTGGTGACGGTCCGGCCCGATGACGGCGCTCTACGCAGCCCCCGTCCAGGATCTGATCGACGAGCTGGGCCGTCTCCCGGGCATCGGTCCGAAGTCGGCACAACGCATCGCGTTCCATCTGCTGCGGGTGTCCGAACGCGAGGCCGGGCGTCTCGCGTCGGCGATCCGCACCGCGAAGGAGCGGATCACGTCGTGCCCGGTGTGTTTCAACATCGCCGAGGGTGCCGACTGCACGATCTGTTCGGATTCCCGTCGTGATCCGCACGTGCTCTGTGTGGTCGAGGAGCCGCGCGACCTCGTCGCCGTCGAACGCACCGGCGAGTTCTCGGGCCGCTATCACGTGCTCGGTGGGGCCATCAACCATCTCGAAGGGGTCGGACCCGACCAGTTGCGGATCCGCGAACTGCTGCGGCGCCTCGTCGACGAGCCGGTGCGCGAGCTCATCATCTGCACGAACCCGAACCTCGAGGGCGACGCGACCGCGTTGTACCTGGCGCGGCTCCTCGCCGACGTCGACATCACGGTGACCCGTCTCGCGTCGGGCCTTCCGGTGGGCAGCGACCTCGAGTACGCGGACGAACTCACCCTCGGGCGGGCGCTCGAGGGTCGACGTCGGCTCGGGGCCTGACGGCCCGACGGCCGGGAGGCGGGCTGCCCCGCTCCCGGCGTGCGGTCAGCGGGTGCGGACGATGAGCGCGTCGCCCTGGCCGCCGCCGCCGCACAGCGCCGCAGCACCGACCCCGCCGCCGCGGCGGTGGAGTTCGTGCAGGAGCGTGAGGGCGAGCCGGTTGCCCGATGCGCCGATGGGGTGGCCGAGTGCGATGGCACCGCCGTTCACGTTGACGATGTCGTCGCCGATCCCGAGGTCGGCCATCGACGCGAGTGCGACGGCGGCGAACGCCTCGTTGATCTCGAACAGGTCGATGTCGCCGACACCGAGGTCGGTGCGACCGAGGGCCTTGCGGATCGCGTTCGCGGGCTGGTGGAGCAGACCCGGGTTCGGGCCGGCGACCTGGCCGTAGGCGACGACCTCGCCGAGCCCGTCGATGCCGAGTTCGGCGGCCTTGCGTGCCGACAGCATGATCACGGCGCTCGCACCGTCGGAGATCTGCGACGCGTTGCCTGCGGTGACGTTGCCTGCGCCACCGAACGCGCCACGGAGCCCGCCGAGTGATTCGGCGGTGGTGCCGGGTCGGACGCCTTCGTCGGTCTCGACGACGATCGGGTCGCCCTTGCGCTGCGGGATGGCGACGTGGACGATCTCGTCGTCGAACCGCCCGTCCTTGATCGCGGCGGCGGCCCGCTCGTGCGACTGCGCCGAGAACGCGTCCATGGTGCTGCGGGCGATGTTCTCGGCGGTGGCGTCGCGTTCGGTGCCCTCGCCCATGGCGCAGTGGTCGAACGCGCAGGTGAGACCGTCGTACATCATCGAGTCGACGACGGCGCCGTCACCCATGCGGAAGCCGCCGCGGGCGGCGGGCAGCAGGTACGGGGCGTTCGTCATGGATTCCATGCCACCGGCGACGACGACGTCGGCGTCGCCCGCCGCGATCATCTGGTGGGCGAGGTAGATGGTGTTGAGGCCCGACAGGCACACCTTGTTCACGGTGGTGGCGGGGACCTCGTAGCCGATGCCGGCGGCGACGGCGGCCTGGCGTGCGGTGATCTGCCCGCCTCCGGCGAGGAGGACCTGGCCCATGAACACGTAGTCGACCTGGTCGGGGGTGATGCCCGCCCGTTCGAGTGCGGCGGCGATGGCGACCCCGCCGAGCTGGGGTGCGGTCATGGCGGTCAGGCCGCCCTGGAACCGACCGATGGGCGTGCGTGCGCCGGCGGCGATGACGGATGCGGACATGTGTCCTCCCCCTGGGACGGGCTTCGTGCCTGTGGGGGTGGAGTGTACGCGGTTGCGTCCGTCCCGACCCGCAGGTCGATGGACGAATGAACCTACTTACCGGTAGGAATCTTCTTGTGAAGGGATACACGTATCTCTAGGATCTGTCGCCTATGCAGGCGATCCTCGATGCGATCCAGGCGGGTGCCTCCGGCGACGAACTCGCCGCCCTCCCGCTCCCCGACCACTACCGGGCCGCGTTCGTCCGCAAGGACGAGGTCGGCATGTTCGAGGGCGTCGCGTCGGCCGACAAGGACCCGCGTCGCTCCCTCCACGTCGGCGAGGTCGCCACCCCCGAGCTCGCACCCGACGAGGTCGTGCTCGCGGTGATGGCGTCGTCGATCAACTTCAACACCGTCTGGACCTCGATCTTCGAACCGGTCTCGACGTTCGGGTTCCTCGGCCGTCTCGGCCGCGAGTCGGTGTGGGGGGCCCGGCACGACCAGCCGTTCCACGTCGTCGGCTCCGACGCGTCGGCCGTGGTGCTGCGCGTCGGTTCCGCCGTGCGGAACTGGAAGCCGGGCGACCGTGTCGTCGTGCACTGCAACTACGTCGACGACCAGGACCCCTCCGCCCACGACGACTCGATGCTCGCCGCGAACCAGCGGATCTGGGGCTTCGAGACGAACTACGGCGGCCTCGCCGATCTCTCCATCGTCAAGGCGAACCAGCTCATGCCGAAGCCGTCGCACCTCACCTGGGAGGAGGCCGCGGTCAACGGGCTGTGCGCGTCGACGTCGTACCGCATGCTCGTCGGGTCGCACGGCGCCCGCATGAAGCAGGGTGACAACGTCCTGATCTGGGGTGCGACGGGCGGCATCGGCGCGTATGCGGTGCAGCTCGTCCTCAACGGCGGCGGCACGCCGATCGGCGTCGTGTCGAGCCCGCAGCGGGCCGAACTGCTGCGGTCGATCGGCTGCGAGCACGTGATCGACCGGGCGGCGGACGGTTACCGCTTCTGGAAGGACGACGTCACCCAGGACGAGGCCGAGTGGCGTCGTCTCGGGGCCCGCATCCGTGGCCTCGTCGGTGAGGACCCCGACATCGTCTTCGAACACCCCGGTCGCAACACGATGGGTGCGTCGGTGTTCGTCGCCAAGCGGGGCGGCACGGTCGTCACCTGCGCGGCGACGAGCGGCTACATGGTGGAGTACGACAACCGGCACCTCTGGATGAAGCTGAAGCGGATCGTCTCGTCCCACTTCGCGAACTACCAGGAGGCGTGGGACATGAACCGCCTCATCGACCGTGGCGCCATCCAGCCCGTCCTCTCGGCGACGTTCCCGCTCACCGAGGTCGCGGAGGCGGCGTGGCAGGTGCACCGCAACCAGCACGAGGGCAAGCTCGGCGTGCTGTGCCTCGCACCGACCACCGGGCTCGGCATCGACGACCCGGAGAAGCGGGCCCGGATCGGCGAGGACGTCATCACCCGGTTCTCCGCCACCCCCCGACCGGCGTCGGCCTGACCGGTCCTCCTATCGTGTCGGCCATGCTGCTCACCGAGATCGATCACGTCGCCATCGCCGTCCGGGACCTCGAGGCTGCGATCGACTACTACCAGCGGGCGTTCGGCGCCACCGTCGACCATCGCGAGATCGTCGAGTCGGACGGGGTCGAGGAGGCGCTGCTCAAGGTGGCGGAGAGCTACGTGCAGCTCCTCACCCCCACCCGGCCCGACTCCCCGGTCGCCAAGGCGATCGAGAAGCGCGGCGAAGGTCTGCACCACGTCGGCTACCGCGTCGCCGACTGCGGGGTCGCCCTGCAGGCGATGATCGACGCCGGCGCCACGCCGATCGACTCGGCCCCGCGGCCCGGTTCGCGTGGCACGACCGTGGCCTTCGTGCACCCCAAGAGCAGCTTCGGCACGCTCATCGAACTCGTGCAGGAATGACGGTGGGCCACGCCGGTGGCCCCCGCTAGCGTCCCTCGCATGGCGAACGACCGTCCCCGTCCGACGAGCCCGCGCATCGCGCCGGTCACCGATCCGTCGCCCGAGGTGGCACCGCTGCTCGGCACGAACCTGAGCGAGGACCCGCTGAACATCATGCGGACGCTCGCGCATGCGCCGAACGTGCTGAAGCGGTTCACGCAGATGGGCGGGACGTTGCTGTTCCGCACGACCGTGCCCGACCGTGAGCGTGAGCTCGTCATCCTCCGGGTCGGGTCGAACTGTCGCTCCGTCTACGAGTTCGGTCAGCACACGGTCATCGGCCGCGACGCCGGCCTCACCGACGACGAGATCTACCTGCTCACCCGCCCCGTCACCGAGGGCGCCTGGAGCGACGGCGACCGCGACCTGATCGCGCTCGCCGACGAGCTGTGCGCGGACGACTGCGTGAGCGACGCGACGTGGGCCCGGCTCACCGCACGTTGGGACGACACGGCGATGGTCGAGCTCGTCGTGTGCGCGGGTTTCTACCGGATGGTCTCGGGGTTCCTGAACTCCGCGGGGGTGCAGCTCGACCCGGGTGTGCCGTCGTGGCCGACCCGGTGACGCAGCGCCCGTCCCTGCGCTGCGTGCTGCGCGCGGCGCTGCCGCTCGTCGCGGCCCTGGTGCTGCTCGTCGGCTGCGGCGGGGACGAGGACGAGGCGATCGGTGAGCCCGATGTCGCGCTGTCGGCCGAGGCGCAGCGCGGACGCACGCTCTACGGCACGAAGGGTTGCGCGTCGTGCCACTCGGTCGACGGCCGCGACGCCGCCGGGCCGACGTGGAAGAACCTCGCGGGTTCGAACGTCACGCTCGACGACGGCCGCAAGGTCGTCGCGGACGACGACTACCTGCGGCGGGCGATCGTGGACCCGTGGTCCGAGCGTGTGAAGGGGTACGGCACGGTCATGCCCCGCAACGCACTGACCGACGACGAGGTCGCCGCCGTGATCGCGTACATCCGGGCGATCAGCCCGGACCCCGCCGCCTACCGCACCCCACGCTGACGATCCCCGCGTCGCCGCCCGGACGCGTCCGGTAGCGTGCGCTCGTCCCGGCGCGACAGCCGGGTTCCCGGGGGAGATCACCATGAAGTTCGGCTACCTGTCGGTGAACAGCGCGGACGGCATCCGTCCCGACGCACTCGGACGTGCACTCGAGGAACGGGGCTTCGACTCGGTGTGGATGCCCGAGCACAGTCACATCCCGGTGTCCCGTGAGACGCCGTACCCGGCGGGCGGCGAACTCCCCGACGGGTACTGGCACATGATGGACCCGTTCGTGTCGCTCATGGCGACCGCTGCGGCGACCACGAACCTCACGCTCGCCACGGGGATCACGCTGCTGCTCGAGCACGACCTGTTGGATCTCGCCTGTCAGGTGGCGACGCTCGACGTGCTCTCCGGCGGCCGTGTGCTGCTCGGCGTCGGTGTCGGTTGGAACGAAGAGGAGCTCGCGAACCACCGTCCCGACCTGCCGTTCTCGAAGCGGTACACCGCCATGCGGGAGCGGGTGGCTGCGCTGCGCGCGTGCTGGACGGAGGAGGAGCCCGAGTTCAGCGGCACCTACGAGCGGTTCACGAAGTCGTGGGTGTACCCCAAGCCGATCCAGCAGCCGGTGCCGATCGCGCTCGGCAACGCCGGCAAGGTCGGCATCCGCCACGCCGCGGAGTACGCGGACCACTGGTGCCCGATCGACGCACAGCTCCTCAACTACACGGGCAAGCCCGATCCGAAGGGCGGGATCGAACTGTTCCGCACCCTCGCCACCGATGCTGGCCGCAACGCCGAGGACATCCCGATCTCGATCTTCGCGTTCGGCAAGAACCGGGCCCGGATCGACATGTACGCGTCGCTCGGTGTCGAGCGGATCGTCGTGTCCCCCCAGACGATGCACCGCCACGACGCGGACACGACGTTGCGATGGCTCGACGAGTGGGTGTCGGTCATCGACGAGCTCGGCGACTGATCCGGCGCGTCGGGCGGGGCGGGTTCCTACCTGCTGTTCGCCCGGCTCTCACGGCGTTCTCACCATCGACCGCGACGATCGGGGGCACCCCCCACCCGATCGGAGCGCCCGATGACCGATGAATCCGAACCGACCGAACCGACCGAACCGACCGTGGGCGACGCCCCGGCGCCGGCGCCTCCAATCGCACCGCCGATTCCTCCCGCGGCGGCGTCCCGTCGTGGCCTGAAGGTCGCAGCGCTCGCTGTTGCGACCGGTGTGTTCGGCGTGGTCCTCGGCGCCGGCGGTGCTGTGCTGCTCGACCGCGACGGTGACGGCGACCGGCGTGACCCCTACGTGATGACGTCCGAGATGCACGACCGGTTCGACGACGACGGCGGGCCCGGCGGTCGTGGCATGCCCGACGGCATGCACCGGGGGCGGTGAGTCGGGTGGTCGTCCCGGTCCGCTCCCGGACCGTCCAGGCCTTCGGCGCGTCCGCGACGGTGCGTGTCGAGGGTGGCCCCGCGACCCTCGTCGGCGATGCGGTCGACCGGCTCCGTGCGCTCGAGCGGTGTTGGTCACCGGACCACCCCGACGGTGCCCTCGCCCGGCTGAACCGGTCGGCGGGCATCCCACGGGTGGTCGAGCCCGATCTGTTCGTCCTCGTCGAGTTCCTGCTCGACCGGTGGCGGGCGACGGCGGGCTGGTTCGATCCGACGGTGCGGTCCCGCGGGGTCGCCGCGGTCACCGCTGCGACGGTCACCGAACCCGCCCGGGTGCTCGCGCCTCCGGCCGAGGGTTGTGCGGCGATCCGCGTCGACGCCGACCGTCGCATGGTCTGGGCCCCGGTCGGCGTGCACCTGCACCCGCGCGGCTGCGAGCGTGACCTCGCCGTCCGGCTCGTCACCGCCGAGGTGCTCGCCGCGGGTGCGGCCGCCGTCGACGTGCACCTCGCCCGTCGGCCCCCGGCACCGGTGCCTGCGCTCGCGCTCGCCCCGACGGGCTGAGCCCCCCGGGCTCGACCGGGTCAGAATGGCGGATGTGATCACGCACCTCGTCGACGGCACCTACGAGCTGTTCCGTCACTACTTCGCGGTGCCGGCCCGTGCCGCGGCGGACGGCTCCGAGATGGGGGCGGCACGTGGTGTCGTCGACAACGTCGTGCGCCTCCTCGAGTCGGGTGCGACGCACGTCGGTGTCGCGACCGACCACGTGATCGAGTCGTACCGCAACGAGCTCTTCGCCGGGTACAAGACCGGCGAGGGCATCGACCCGGTGCTCTTCGGGCAGTTCGGGCTGCTCGAGGACGCGCTCCGGGCGATCGGCGTGACCGTCTGGCCGATGGTCGACTTCGAGGCCGACGACGCGCTCGCCGCCGCAGCGGCGGTCGCCGACGCCGACCCGCGGGTGCGACAGGTGCGGATCCTCACGCCCGACAAGGATCTCGGCCAGTGCGTCCGCGGGACGCGCGTCGTCCAGGTGGACCGGCGCAAGGAGCTCGTGGTCGACGAGGACGGCGTCCGGGCGAAGTTCGGCGTCGGTCCGGCCGCGATCCCCGACTACCTCGCGCTCGTCGGGGACACCGCCGACGGCATCCCGGGGATCCCCGGGTTCGGGGCGAAGGGCGCGGCGGCGGTGCTCGGTGTCTACGGCTCGCTCGACGGTGTGCCGACCGCACCCGGGCAGTGGGACGTACCGGGCCTGCGCGGTGCGGCGAAGCTCGCGGCGACGCTCGCCGAACGACGCGACGAGGCGTTCCTGTACCGCGAGCTCGCGACGCTGCAGACCGTCGGCCCCGAGGTCGGTGCCGTCGATGCGTGGCGCTGGGCCGGTCCGGCCGACGACGTGGCGGCGTGGGCGGCGTTCCTCGCGTTGCCGAACCTGCCGCGTCGCCTCGAGAAGCTGGCTGCCGAACGGTCCTGAACCGGTCCGGTCAGGCGGTCGGGCCGCCGAGCAGCACGCCGTAGAACAGTGCGGCGAGGGAGGCGAGGAGCCCGACGGCACCGCCGATGGCGGTCGCGGCCTTCGACCCGCCCCGGCCGTGCACGAACGCGGCGATGCCGGAGACGGCGACGAAGAAGAGCTTGGCGAACAGCGTCGCCTGGTAGTCGGGCGACGTGTCGCCGACGTCGACGGCGAGCAGGTTCCACACGCCGGTGAGCACGGTCAGACCGAACGCCGGCCAGGCGACGACGTTGAACCGTCGGGCGACCGTGCGGGGTGCGTCGCCGCCGAGCGCGCGGAGCGCCGGGAGCAGACCGAGGAGGGTGAGTTGCCCGCCGACCCACACGGTGACGGCGAGGACGTGGAGGGTGACGCGCAGGGTGTCGACGGTGACGGGCAGCATGCTCGGCAGGGTATCGGCGCCGTAGGCGAACCCGACCCCGAGCCGGGACGTCATGCGTAGGCTCCTCCCATGGACGCACCCCGCCTCTACCCGCCCGGCCCGCGGGGGCTGCAGGAGCAGTACGACGCGGTCCGGCTCGCCGATCGGCTCGAGCAGCACACCGTCGTCGACGAGCTGCTCGACTGGCAGCGGCGGATGATCGAGCGGGCGAGCTTCTTCTTCCTGTCCACCGTCGACGACGACGGTTGGCCCGACGTCTCCTACAAGGGTGGTCGTCCCGGGTTCGTGCACGTGCTCGACGACCGCACGCTCCGGTTCCCGAGCTACGACGGCAACGGTATGTACCGCTCGGTGGGCAACATCGTCGACACCGGCAAGGTGGCGCTGCTGTTCATCGACTTCGAACGACCGAAGCGCCTGCGTCTGCACGGCGTGGGCACGGTGCACACCGATGCGGCGAGCTGTGCCGACTTCGTCGGCGCGGAGCTCGTCGTCGAGGTGCGGCTCGGTCGGGCGTTCTTCAACTGTCCCCGCTACCTGCACAACATGCGTGACGGCACCGTCTCCGCCGATGCGCCCGCCGAGGGGCACACCCCGCCGCCGCCAGCGTGGAAGCAGGAACCGCTCTGGGCCGAGGTGCTGCCCCGGCCCGTGTCCTAGCGTGCCCGTCGTGCCGTCGTCGCCCGACCTCCTCGCCTTCCTGCTGCTCGCCGCCGAGTCGGACGGCCGGTCGACGCAGCGGACGATCGCGCAGATCGGCCTCGGTCTGCTCTTCGTCGGGTACGGCGCGTTCACCTGGTTGCGGCGGCGCGCGGCCCGGGGCAGAGCGGAAGACGCCGCAGGGGACGACCGGTAACATCCGCGCTCCATGGAGCGCATCCGATGACCCCGCCGCAGACGCTCGCCGATCTCGTCGACCACGTCCGTGCGAACTTCGCCGACATCGAGGGGATCGTCGACGGTGACGTCCGCATGTCCTACGCCGCGCTCGCGGACGAGATCGACGCGTTCGCGGCCGGTCTGATCGCGGACGGGTTGCAGCCGGGCGAGGCCGTCGCGCTGTGGGCGCCGAACATCTGGGAATGGGTCGTCGCGGCGATCGGCACGTTCCGTGCCGGCGGCGTGCTCGTCCCCGTCAACACCCGGTTCAAGGGACGCGAGGCGGCGTACGTGCTCGGCAAGGCGAAGGTGCGGGTGCTCGTCACCGTGACCGGGTTCCTCGACGCCGACTACCTCGGCATGCTCGACGCGTCGGGTGAGGACCTGCCGCTGCTGCGGCGGCGGGTGGTGCTGCGCGGTACCACCCCTGCCGGGGCGATGAGCAGGACCGATCTCGTCGGGCTCGCGGACGACGCCGCCCGCGCCGAGGTCGCGCGCCGGGTCGCGGCGATCCGCCCCGACGACATGGGGCTCGTGATGTTCACGTCGGGCACCACCGGTCTGCCGAAGGGCGTGATGGTGCTGCACAACCCGATCATCCGCGGGTTCGGGTACTACGGCTCCTGCATGGGGATCCAGCGCGGCGAGCGGTACCTCATCATCTCGCCGTTCTTCCATGCGTTCGGGCTGAACGGTGGGATCGTGCCGGCGATGCTGTTCGGCGCGACGATCCTGCCGTGGGCGGTGTTCGACGCGACGAAGGTGCTCGAGGTGATCGAGGCCGAACGGGTGAACATCGCCCCGGGACCCCCGGCGATCTTCCAGGGCCTGCTCAACCACCCCGACCTCGACCGCTACGACGTGTCGTCGCTGCAGCGCTGTGTGACGGGCGCTGCGACGATCCCCGTCGAGATGGTCGTCCAGATGCGGGAACGGCTCGGGATGTCGGCGGTCATCACCGCCTACGGGATGACGGAGACGCACGGGCTCGCGTCGATCTGCCGACCCGAGGACGACGCCGAGACGATCGCGAAGACGTCCGGTCGGGCGCTCGACGGCGTCGAGCTGCGCATCGTCGACGAGGACGGCACCGAGGTCCCCCGCGGGACCCCGGGTGAGCTGTGGGTGCGCGGCTTCAACGTGATGGCCGGGTACCTCGACGACCCCGAGCAGACGGCGGCGACGATCACGCCCGACGGCTGGCTGCGCACCGGTGACATCGCCGTGATGGACGACCGCGGCTACATCGACATCACCGACCGGATGAAGGACATGTTCATCGTCGGCGGGTTCAACGCATACCCGGCCGAGATCGAACGGATGATGATCGAGCACCCCCAGATCGGCCAGGTCGCAGTGATCGGCATCCCCGACGAGCGTCTCGGCGAGGTCGGGGCGGCGTTCGTGGTGCCCGCTCCGGGCCCCGCCCCCGAACCGGACGCGCTGATCGCGTGGTGCCGCGAGCAGATGGCGAACTACAAGGTGCCGCGCGCCGTGTGGCTCGTCGACGCGCTGCCGCTGAACCCGTCGAACAAGGTGCTCAAGACGGAGTTGCGCGACCGGGCCGCCGAACTGCTCGCCGGCGGCTGACCGTTCAGGAGCGGACGATCCCGACGGTGATCGAGACGACGCTCGCGCAGAGCATCACGACGACGATCGTCGAGAAGTACCGCTTCGGCACGCGTCGGGCGAGCTTCAGGCCGAGGTACTGACCGACCGCGAGGCCGGGGAGGGCGACGGCGACGGTCCACCACACGTCGGGCACGAGCTGTCCCGACGCACCGAGCAGCGCCACGCCCACGACGTTCGCCGAGACGAACGTCGCGGACAGGGTGGCCCTGAACGGTTCCGGTTCGAGACCGCGCGCCTGCAGGAGCACGACGATCGGCGGCCCGTTCGTCGACAGCGACGTGGTCAGCGCGCCGGCCAACCCGCCGGCAGCGGTGTCGACCCAGTTCGGGAGATCGAGCGGTGGGCGGTTGCGCTGCCGGAGGACGAGGGTGGCTCCGCCGACCACCGCGACGGCGAGCATCGCCCGCAGCGTGTCCTCGTCGACGATCCGCAGGATCACGGCGCCGGGGACGAGGCCGACGAGCACACCGGGCACGATGCGGCGCAACACCGGCCGGTCGATCAGTGCGCGCAGCGTGACCGCGAGGTAGCCGGTCGACGCGATCCCGAGCACGACAGCGGAGACCACCGCGGTGCGCGGTCCGACCACGAGGGAGATGAGGGGGACGCCGATCAGTGCACCACCGAACCCGGTGATCCGGGTGACGAGGAAGACGACCGCGACGATGAGCGTGATCGTGACCCCCGCCTGCGCCGTCATGGGCGGCGAGTTTCGCGCACTCAGACGGGGATCTTGTACAACTCCGCGGCGTTGTCCTGCAGGATCCGCTTCCGGGTCGCGAAGTCGAGCTCACCGATCGAGCGGCGGACCCGTTCGTCCGACTTCGGGTACAGGCACGTCGGGTGCGGGAAGTCGGTCTCGAACATCACGTTGTTCGGGCCGAGCACGTCGAGCAGGCGGGTCAGCGCGGACGACTCGAACCAGAAACAGCCGAAGAACTGCCGACGGAAGTACTCCGAGGGGAGCAGCGACAGCTTCGAGCGCTCACCCGGTGCGGTCTCGTACATCTGGTAGTCGAGCGCCTCGAGGAAGAACGGGATCCACCCGACGCCCGATTCGACGGACACGAACTTGAGGTCCGGGTAGCGCTCGGCGACACCGGTGTAGATCAGGTTGCCGATCACCTGTGCGTTCCCGAGGAACAGGTTCGCGGAGCCGACGGACAGCTTCTGCTCGCCGTTCATCGACGGCCACGGCGTGCGGCCGAACCAGTCCATCACCGACGCGGACGATCCGATGTGGAAGTTCACCGGCATCTCGAGCTCGACGCAGACGTCCCAGAACGGGTTCCACGTCGCGGTGCCGAGGTCGTCCATGCCGATGTCCTGGGGGTTGGAGCAGGTGACGACGCCGCGCATCCCCATCGCATGGCAGCGACGGATCTCGCGCACCGATGCGTCGATGTCCCACCACGGCACGAGCGCCATCGGGAGCAGCCGCCCGCCGGAGATCTCCTGCATCTCCGCGGCGGCGTCGTTGTAGATCTCGACGCACGCGAGCCGGAGGTCGGCGTCGGACACCTTGAGGAAGTTCTGGTTCCCGAACCCGGCGATGTTCGGGTACACGATCTGCGCGTAGATGCCGAGCTCGTCGAGCATCTGCACGCGGGCCTCGGGTTCGTAGCTGGCGCGGTGCACCACGTCGACGTCGAGGCGGGTGAACCGCGTACCGAGGATCTTCGCGCCGTCGGGGCCGACGACCGATGCGGCGGTGAGCGTGGCGATCGGGATCGACCCGTCCACGACCCACCGGCGCTGACCGTTCACCTCGGCGACCTGGGGCACGAGGTCGCGGTACTTCGCCGGTGCACGCGAGGTCCACAGGTCGTGCTGTTCCGACCAGTGCGAGTCGACGTCGATGATCTTGATGCCGTCGATGAGGTCGCTGTTGTCGGCGTCACGGCGGACGTCCTCGATCAGTGCCATCGTGCTCTCCCCCCTGCCCGGTTCCCCCCGGAATCCCGCCCGGGACACTACCGGAGCGTCGGCGTGCTGGCCCCGGGTCGTGCGGCGTGGCATGGTGCGGGCGCACCGGGCGTCGTCCCCGCGGGTGGGCACCGGTGCACGAGGGGGGACATGGGCAACGACCTGACCGTTCGGGGCAAGGTCGCCGTCGTCGGTGTCGGCGAGTCGACGTACTACAAGCGCGGGCAATCGCCGGACCCCGAGTTCGTGCTGTTGCTGAAGGCGATCCTCGCCGCGTGCGCCGACGCCGGCATCGCGCCGTCGGAGATCGACGGCTTCTGCTCCTACAGCAACGACCGCAACGACCCGCCCCGGCTCGCGGCGGCGCTCGGGCTGCGGGAACTGCGGTTCTCGAACATGCAGTGGACGTCGGGCGGTGGCGGCGCGGCCGGTGCGGTCGGCAACGCCGCTGCGGCGATCGTCGCCGGGAACGCCGACTGCGTCGTCGCGTTCCGGTCGCTCGCCCAGGGGCAGTTCGGCCGGTTCGGTCAGGGCGGCGGGTCGCGACCGATCTCGGGCGAGTACGCCTACCAGATCCCCTACGGCAAGATCTCGCCGGCGCAGAGCTACGCGATGCGCACGACGCGCGTGCTGTGGGAGCACGGCATCAGCCGCGACACGATGAAGGCCATCGCGCTCGCCGCCTACCACCATGCGCAGAACAACCCGCGTGCGGTGATGTACGGACGGCCGCTCACCCCCGAGGCGTACGACGAGTCGCGCTGGATCGTCGAGCCGTACCGGCTCTTCGACTGCTGCCAGGAGAACGACGGTGCCGCCGCGGTCGTGCTCATGTCGGCCGAACGGGCGCGCGAGCTGCGTGCCGACCCGGTGTACGTGCTCGGCGCCCAGCAGGGCGGCCCGCACCGCAGCGGGGCGTGGGCGGACAACAACACCGACTACGCGACGTCGTCGTTCAAGCACGTCGCCGACCGCCTCTACGCACAGGCGCAGGTCGGCCCCGCCGACGTCGACGTGGTGCAGTCCTACGAGAACTTCACGGGCGGCGTGCTGATGAGCCTCATCGAGCACGGGTTCTGCACCTACGAGAACGCGAACGAGGTGCTCACCTTCGACAACCTCGTGGCACCGACCGGTCGGCTGCCGCTCAACACGAGCGGCGGGAACCTCGCCGAGTGCTACATGCACGGTCTCGGTCTCGTCATCGAGGCGGTGCGGCAGATCCGGGGTGTGTCGTCGAACCAGGTGCCGGGGGCGAAGGTGGCGCTCGCGAGCGCCGGCCCGATGGTGCCGGTCGTGTCGAGTCTGATCGTCGGGAACGGGGAGGCGTTGGGATGAGCGAGCGGGATCACGTACTGCCGCCGGGCCTGCCTGCGCCGGTGCCGATGCGCGACGGCCTCGACGCGCCGTTCTGGGCGGCGACGCGCCGGCACGAGCTCGTCGTGCAGCGCTGCAACGGCTGCGGCGGTTGGCAGTGGGGCCCCGAGTGGAACTGTCATCATTGTCTCGGGTTCGACGTCGGGTGGACCGAGGTCGAGGCGACCGGCGTGATCTACAGCTGGGAGCGCCCCTGGTACCCGGTGCACCGGGCACTCGCCGAAGCGGGACCGTACGTCGTGCTGCTCGTCGAGCTCCCGCACGCGGGCGGCGTGCGGATGGTCGGCAACCTCGTCGGTGATCCGTTGCAGCCCTTCGAGATCGGTGACCGGGTGCGGGCCCACTTCGAGGACCACGACGACGTCGAGACCCCGTACACGCTCGTGCAGTGGGAGCGGATCGGCTGACGCCGGGCGCCCTGCGTCAGCGGTCGAACCGTTCGATGATCTCCCGCCCGTAGCGGGCGATGTCCTCGGGGTTGTCGAGCTGACGGCCGAGGCCGACGAGGCCGGTGACCGGGACGAGCACGCGGTCCGTCGGTCGGAGACGCCGGGCGAGCTCGGCGAGCCCGTCGGGGTCCTCGGGTGCGCTGAGCGTCAGTTCGATCGCGTCGGGGTCGCGTCCGTGCGCCTCGGCGGTGCGACGCATCTCGTCGATTAGGTCCCACGGCTGCTCGCGTGCGGGGAAGTACCCGTCGCCGAGCCGGCCGGCGCGCTGCGCAGCCGGCGGTGTCTGCCCGCCGACGATGATCGGCACACGACCGCCGGGCGCAGCGGGAAGCGGGCGCGAGTACACGTCGGCGAAGTCGACGAACCGGCCGGGGTGGCTCGCCGGTCCGTCGGCGGTCTCCCACAGCGATCGCATCGCTGCGATGTAGTCGTCGGTGCGTGGTCCTCGTGCGGCGAACGGCACGCCGAGGGCGTCGAACTCCTCCTCGAGCCAGCCGACACCGATGCCGAGTCGCACGCGCCCGCCGCTCATCGCGTCGAGGGTGGCGACCGTCTTCGCGAGCACCAGCGGGTTGCGCTGCGGGACGATGAGGATGCCGGTCGCAAGGTTGATCCGTTCGGTGACCGCGGCGACCCATGCCAGCCAGATGAGCGGGTCGGGGATGTCCATCGAGTGGTCCGACGTCATCTTCCCCGTCGGCGAGTACGGGTAGCGCGACTCGTAGTCGGCGGGGACGAGGACGTGTTCGATCGTCCAGATCGACTCGAACCCGGCGGCTTCCGCCGCCTGGGCGATCTCGGTGGCGGGCGGTCCGTCGACGAACCGGCCGAGGTTCGCATAGCGCAGGCCGAACTTCATGTCCCCTCCCTCGACGGCGGTCGTGTCGATGGCCCGCCGTCGGGCGCGATCATGCCCGCTCGCTAGCGTCCGTGCCGTGCGCGTCGTCCTCGCCTCCGCCTCGCCCCGTCGTCGGGCGTTGCTCGAGGGTGTCGGGCTCGACGTGCAGGTGGTGCCCGCCGATGTCGACGAGACGCCGGTGCCGGGGGAGTCCCCCCGGGAGATGGTCGCCCGCCTCGCCCGCGCGAAGGCGGCGGCGGTCGGGTCGCGCGCGGGTGCGGTCGTGGTCGCGGCGGACACAACCGTCGATCTCGACGGCGTGTCGCTCGGCAAACCCGCCGATGCGGCCGAGGCCGAGGCGATGCTGCGGTCGCTCGCCGGGCGTGCGCACCTCGTGCACACCGGTGTCGCAGTCATCGGGACGTCGGGCTCGTCACACGTCGTGGTGACCACGGAGGTCGTGTTCGCGCCGATCGACGACGCAACCGTCGCCTGGTACGTGGGCACCGAGGAGCCCTACGACAAGGCGGGCGGTTACGCCGTGCAGGGCCTCGCTGCCCGCTTCGTGGAGGCGGTCTCGGGCAGCCTGACGAACGTGATCGGCCTGCCCGTCGAGGAGACGATGGCCCTCGTGCGCGCGCACTAGGTTCCCCCACATGCCGACGCCCGATGGTGCCATCCGAGTCGCGAACTGCAGCGGGTTCTACGGGGACCGTGTCTCCGCCGCGCTCGAACAGGTCGAGGGCGGTGACATCGACTACCTGACCGGTGACTGGCTGGCCGAGCTCACCATGCTGATCCTCGCCCGCACCAAGTCCGGTGGCCGCAGCGGGGGTTGGGCCCGCACG
The DNA here is from genome assembly GCA_964453335.1 of uncultured Acidimicrobiaceae bacterium. Taxonomy (GTDB): domain Bacteria; phylum Actinomycetota; class Acidimicrobiia; order Acidimicrobiales; family CAIXPF01; genus VGBO01. Next base: position 63,660 of record CAYVOK010000004.1, on the reverse strand, counting down.
TTCGTCACCCAGATGGAGCAGGTGCTCGGCACGTGCGTCGAGCGGGGCATCAAGGTCATCACGAACGCCGGCGGTCTCGACCCGGCGGGGTGTGCGGCGGCGGTCGCCGAGGTGGCCGAGCGTGCCGGGGTCACGGCGAAGATCGCCTACGTGCTCGGCGACGACCTCACCGGTCGGCTCCCCGAGTTGATGGCGGCGGGTCACGAGTTCCGCAACATGGACACCGGCGAGTCGCTCGCGGCGAAGGGTGTCGAGATCGTCACGGCGAACGCCTACATCGGCTGCTGGGGCATCGTCGAGGCGTTGCAGCAGGGTGCCGACGTGGTGATCACCGGTCGGGCGACGGACGCAGCGATCGTGATGGCCGCGCCGGCGTTCCACTTCGGTTGGCAGCGCGACGACTGGGACCGCCTCGCCGGTGCGTGCGTCGCGGGCCACGTGATCGAGTGCGGCGCGCAGGCGACGGGCGGCAACTACAGCTTCTTCACGGAGATCCCCGACCTCCGCTACCCCGGGTTCCCGATCGCCGAGCTGTACCCGGACGGTTCGTCGGTGATCACGAAGCACGAGGGCACGGGCGGGCAGGTGTCGGTCGGCACGGTGACCTCGCAGCTCCTCTACGAGATCACCTCGGAGCGGTACCTGAACCCGGACGTGACGTGCCGGTTCGACACGATCCGCGTCGAACAGCTCGGCCCCGATCGCGTGCTCGTCGCGGACACGAAGGGCGAACCCGCACCGCCGACGCTCAAGGTCGCGATGAACTACCAGGGTGGCTACCGCAACGGGTTCACGTTCTGTCTCACGGGTCTCGACATCGAGGCGAAGGCGGCACTGATCGAGCAGCAGCTGTGGTCGGCGTTCCCTGCGGGCAAGGACACCTTCGACCAGGCACGCGTGCAGCTGATCCGCACCGACAAGGGCGACCCTGCGTCGAACGAGGAGGCCACCGCACTGCTGAAGATCACGGTGAAGGACCGTGACGAGCGCAAGGTCGGGCGCGGCTTCGCGAACATGGCGGTCGAGCTGGCACTCGGGTCGATCCCCGGGTTCTACGGGCTGAACGGTGCCCCGGGTCCGGCGTCGCCGTACGGCGTGTACTGGCCGACGCTCATCCCCTCCGATCTCGTCCCCCAGGAGGTCGTGGTCCTCGGCGGCGGGCGCACCGTCGTCGACAACACGCCGGCGGGCATGGCGGGTGCGCCGGTCGAGCCGACCCGGGTGACGTTGCCGCCGGTGCCGGGTGGCCCGACCCGCCGGGCGCCGCTCGGCGCCCTCTTCGGTGCCCGTTCCGGCGACAAGGGCGGCAACGCGAACGTCGGCCTGTTCGCCCGGTCGGCGGAGGCGTACGCCTGGCTCGAGGCGAACATCACCGCCGAGCGGATGGCGGAACTGCTGCCCGACGCCGCCGGTCTCGAGATCCGGCGGTACGCCTTCCCGAACATCTGGTCGCTGAACTTCGTCGTCGTCGGCCTGCTCGAGGAGGGCGTCGCGGCGTCGTCCCGTCAGGACGGCCAGGCGAAGAGCCTCGGCGAGTACGTGCGGGCGAAGGTCGTCGACCTGCCCGAGGCGCTCCTCGCCTGAGTGCGGCGGCCCGGTCCGGGTCGCTGCCGACTACGGTGCCGCCCCATGGGGGATTTCGCACTCACGGGACTCGAGGGCAAGGTCGCGGTCGTCACCGGTGCCGGGCGCATGCGGTCGATCGGGCGTCCGATCGCGGTCGAACTCGCACGGGCGGGTTGCGACATCGTGCTCACCGGCACGGGTCGCTCGCCCGACCGCTATCCCGACGACGAGAAGGCGGCCGGTTGGCGTGACATCGCGTCGGTCGCGGCCGAGGTCGAGGCGCTCGGTCGTCGGGCGCTCCCGTTCGTCGCCGACATCGCCGACATCGCAGCGGTCGAGTCGCTCGCGGACCAGGTGATCGAACGGTTCGGTCGGGTCGACATCGTGGTGAACAATGCCGGTGCGGCCCGCGGTGAGGACCGGCGGCCCGTGATCGACCTCGAGGTCGACGCGTGGAACACGGTGATGAACGTGAACCTCACGGGCACGTTCTTCATGTCGAAGGTCTTCGGCAGCAAACTCGTCGAGGCGGGCAACGGCGGGTCGATCGTGAACATCTCGTCGATCGCCGGGAAGGCCCTGCCGGCGAACACGTCGGCGTACGCCGCGTCGAAGGCGGGGATCCAGGCGCTCACCGCGTCGATGGCGCAGGAAGTCGGCGCCCACGGGATCCGTGTGAATGCGATCTGTCCGGGTGTCATCGACACGTTCCGGCTCGACGACGTCGGCCGTGGTGCGGCGTGGGACAACTGGATCCGCACCGAGATCCCGCTCGGCCGTGCTGGTCGTGGTGAGGACATCGCCTACATGACGGTGTTCCTGTGTTCCGATCAGGGGGCGTGGATCACCGGGCAGGCGTACAACGTCGACGGCGGCCACGTCGTCGAGCACTGAGGGCGTCGGCGGTCAGCCGACGCGACGCGGGGTGAACCTGGCGGGGAGCCGCTTGATCCCGTGGATGAAGCTCGACTGCAGCAGCGCCGGTTCGCCCGCGGTCTCGATGTCGGGCAGGGTCCGGAACAGTTCCCGGAACATCACGGTGATCTCACGGCGCGCCAGGTGTGCGCCCAGGCAGAAATGGGGTCCCGGCCCGCCGAAGCCGATGTGGTGGTTCGGATCGCGGCGGACGTCGAACCGGTACGGGTCGACGAAGTGGTCCTCGTCCCGGTTGGCCGACAGGTAGAACATCGCGAGCTTGTCGCCGGCGCGGATCGTGCGGCCGTGCAGTTCCACGTCGCGGGTCGCCGTGCGGCGCATGTAGACGACCGGGCTCGCAAGACGGATGATCTCGTCGACGGCGTGCGGTGCGACACCGTCGAAGTCGTCCTGCCAGATGCGGCGCTGATCGGGGTTCCGTGACAGCAGCTCGAGTCCCCAGGAGATCGCGTTGCGGGTCGTCTCGTTCCCGGCGACGACGAGGAGCACGAAGAAGCTGTTGAGCTCCGCCCGGGTGAGTCGCTCACCGTCGACCTCGGCGTTCACGAGGATCGACGTGAGGTCGTCGCCGTCGCCGCCCTGCTTCGACGTCGCGACCTCGTCCATGATCGCAGCGAGGTCGGCCCCGGCCTGCAGGATCGCACCGAGTGCATCGTCGAGGTCGGCCACGTAGTCCGGGTCGCCGGCGCCGAGGATCACGTTCGTCGCGTCGAACACCTCGTCGTAGCGGTCGGCCGGGATGTCCATCAGGTCGCAGATGATGCGCAACGGGAGCGCGGCGGCGACCTCGGTCACGAAGTCGACCTCGCCCTTCGGGGCGACCTCGGCGACGATGCGGGCGGCGACGTCGTCGATCGTGGCGTCGAGGCGGCGCAGCATCCGCGGGGTGAACCCGGCGGACACGATGCGGCGCATCCGGGCGTGCCGCGGGTCGTCCATCGCGATCATCGAGTTGAAGAACTCGTTGAACTCCGGGGGCAGGTCGAGCGTGGTGATGCCGGCCGCGGAGCTGAACGTCTCGGTGTCCCGTGACATGTCAACGATGTCGTCGTACCGGGTGACCGCCCAGTACCCGGCACCGCGTGGGATCGGGAAGCCGTCGGGTAGTTCGGGTTCGGGTCGGAACGCGACGGGTTCCTCCGCGCGGAGCCGGGCGAGGTCGGCGTCGATCTCGGCCATCGGTCGGGTCCAGAACCCCTGGAGGATCGGGTTGATCTCGGCGAGTCCCTCGGTGGTCACGCCCTTCACCCTAGAGAGGCCGGCGACGCTGCCGCCGGGCCGCGGCTACCGTCGGGCCATGGCCGTCGCACACGACTGCATCGGGTGTCGCGAGATCGTCGTCGAGCACGACGGACACGTCTCGCTGCGGTTCGGGCCCCGCTTCCAGGGTCCGCCCGGCAACGCGAACGGCGGTGTCGTCGCCGGTGTGCTCACCTGTGTGGCGCGCCGCGTCGCCACGATCCCCGATCCTGCGGTGCGCCGCCTCACCGCACGCCTGCACAAGGGGATCCCCCAGGGGCGCGACCTCGCCGTGACGGTGGCGGTCCGTGCCGACGGGGTGGTCGACCTGACGGTGTCCGACGGCGACGAGCTCCTCGTCACCGGCGCGGTCGAGCTCGTCCCGACGGCCGCGTTGCGGGACGGTCTGCCGTCGGAGCTGTGGGGCCCCGACCGGATCGAACCGATCGTCGGGCTCGCCGAACCCGATGCTGCGCAGCGCTCCTTCGCGGGCACCCACCCGTGGCGACGCCCCGGCCCCGACTCCCCCTTCGCACACTGCTTCGTGTGCGGTGCGCAGAACGACGACGGCCTCCGGGTCGGTGCCGAGCCGGTCGCCTCCGGCCTCGCCTGGGCGGCGAACCCGCACGCCTCGTCGTTCGCCGAGGCCGACGGTCGCCTCGACACCGTCGTCGCGGTCGCATCCCTCGACTGTCCGTCGACCCCGAGCTTCTACGGGCTGCCGGTCCTTGCGGAGGACGAGGCGGTCCTGCTCGGCACCTACGACGTCGAGTTCTGCCGGGTCCCGCCGGCGAGCCCGGCGGGTGGTTGGCGTCTGCCGTCGAGGTTCCTGCGGCGCGACGGCCGTCGCATCTTCGCCGACATCGGTCTCGTCGACGCCACGGGTGTGCTGTACGCGCTCGCCACGGCGACGTGGATCACCGTACCCACCCCTGCTGCTGCCTGAGCCGCGCCCGGCGCGCCCGGGTACGATGCGGCGGTCCGTCGCCGGTCGAGCGACGGGTGGGCCGGGGGGTCGATGTGGCGAGGATGAAGTTCGGCGTGATGTTCGCCAATCTCGGCGACTACGCGACCGGTCGTGGTGCGACCGAGCTCGCGAAGGCAGCCGAGGGCGCCGGGTTCGAGTCGATCTGGGCGGTCGAGCACGTGCTCGTCCCGAAGGGCTATCAGTCGACCTACCCCTACGACGAGAGCGGCAAGATGCCGCTCGGCGGGGGCGCGGAGGACGTGTCCATCCCGGATCCGCTGATCTGGCTGTCGTGGGTCGCAGCCGTCACCTCGACGATCCGGCTCGCGACGGGCGTGATGATCCTCCCGCAGCGCAACCCGGGTGTGCTCGCGAAGGAGGTCGCGACCCTCGACGCGATGAGCGGCGGTCGGATGTCGCTCGGTATCGGGGTCGGGTGGCTCGAGGAGGAGTTCCGGGCGCTCGGTGTGCCGTTCCGTGAGCGGGGCGCCCGCACCGACGACGCCATGCGTGCGATGAAGGCGTTGTGGGAGGCGGAGGGGACCGCCGAGCACCACGGCAAGTTCTTCGACTTCGAGAACGTGTACAGCCGCCCCCGCCCGGCGAACGGCACGGTGCCGCTCATCGTCGGCGGCCACACCGAGGCGGCGGCACGGCGTGCCGGGCGGCTCGGCGACGGGTTCTTCCCCGGGCGCGGCAAGCCCCGCGAGCTCGCCGAGCTCTTCTCGCTCGTGAAGGAGACCGCGGCCGCGCACGGGCGTGACCCGGAGGCGATCGAGTTCACGACCGGTGGGAAGACCGACCCGGGGTACGTGGAGCGCCTCATCGAGATCGGGGTGCACCGCATGATCGTGCCGGCGGCGTCGATCGAACAGATCGAGGCGTGGGGTCGCGAGCTCGTCGAGCCGTTCGCGTGACGGCGACGACGGTCGACCGTCCGGCGGTGCAGCGCCGGACCATCGCAACTCTCATGACCGGGCAGGTGCTCGGCGGTGCGTCGGTGAGCTCCGCCTTCGCCGTCGCGGGTCTGCTCGCCTCCGACATCTACGAGAGCGACCGCATCGCTGGCGTCGCGTCGGCGATGCTGACGCTCGGTTCGGCGTTCGCGTCGGTGCCGTTGAGTCGGATGATGCGCCGCCGTGGGCGCCGTCCGGGCTTGCAGCTCGGGTACCTCGTGGGGATGACCGGCGCTGCGGTCGCCGTGGTCGCGGGGCAGTTGCGGTCGTTGCCGCTGCTGATCGTCGGCATGTTCCTGTTCGGTTCCGGTCAGGCGTCGAACCTGCAGGGCCGCTACGTCGCCGCCGACCTCGCCGAACCGGATCGTCGCGCCCGGGCCATCTCGACGGTGGTCTGGGTCGGCACCCTCGGTGCCGTGTTCGGGCCGAGCCTGTCACCGCCGGAGAAGGCGTTCGGTATGGCGATCGGTCTCGACCGGCTCGTCGGACCGTTCGTGTTCTCGGCGATCTTCTTCGGTCTCGCCGCGGTCAACATCTCGGTGCGGCTGCGGCCCGACCCGCTCGTCGTCGCGGGAGGGCTCGACCCGACCGGCGGTGCGCGGGTGCGGATGTTCGCGCAGCTCGGTCGGTCCCTGCGGGTGATCTGGTCCTACCCGATGGCGCGCCTCGCCCTCGTCACGAACGTGGTGTCGCAGGCGTCGATGGTGGCGGTGATGACGATGACGCCGCTGCACATGAAGGACCACCAGCACGCCGATCTGTCGGCGTTCGTCATTGCGTTGCACATCGTCGGGATGTACGGCCTGTCGCCGTTCATCGGTCGACTCGTCGACCGGTGCGGGCGGGTGCCCTCGGCGTTCGCCTCCGGGGTGATCCTCGCCGCGGGCACGATCACCGCGGTCGTGGCGGGATACCAGCCGTCGCTCATCTTCGTCGGGTTGTTCCTGCTCGGTCTCGGGTGGAACGTCGGCATCATCGCGGGGAGCGCGCTGCTCACCGAGTCGGTGCCGACCGAGGAGCGTGTCGGCGTGCAGGGTTCGGCCGACCTGTTGATGTCGCTGCTCGGTGGTTCGGCGGGGTTCGCGTCGGGCTTCGTGAAGGTCGCGTGGGGCTACCACTGGCTGGCGAACGGGGCGACGATCGCAGCGGGTGTGCTCGCCGCGTTCGCGCTGTACATGCTGCGCACGAACTCGCTCAGCGGATCACCCCGGCCCGCCTGAGTTCGTCGATCGTCGCGGGGTCACGTCCGAGTTCGGCGAGCACGGCGTCGGTGTCGGCGCCGAGTTCCGGCGTGGCGCGGCCGGGCGCGGAGGGCTGTCCGTCGAAGTCGACGGGTGACGCCACCATGCGGGCGGTCGTGCCGTCGGCGAGCGGCACCTCGACGAACCCGCCGGCTGCCTCGGCGACGGGGTCGTCGAGCAGGTCGTGGGTGTGCTGCACCGGCGCCCACCACACGCCCGCCTCGTCGAGGATCGGTGCCCACTCGGCGCGGGTGCGTCGCAGGAACGCGGACTGGATCGTTGCGGTGACCTCGGCGGAGTTGTCGCGTCGGCCCGCCATGTCGACGAACCGTGGGTCGTCGAGCACGTCGAGGAGGTCGAGCGCCACGGCGACGTTCGGCCAGTGGCGGTCGCCTTCGAGACAGAGCAACCACACCCAGGTGCCGTCGGCGCACTCGTAGCCGGACAGCAGCGGGTTCACCGCGGCGCGGACCGACGCCGGCACCGTCGGTGCACCGGTGCGGGCGTTGATGTTCACGTCGGTGCCGAGCAGGTACATCCCGGCCCGCAGCAGCGAGGTCTCGACGAGCTCGCCGGTCCCCGTCGTCCCGCGCCGGACGAGCGCGGCGCAGATCCCCCCGGCGGCGGCGAGGCCGGTCATGTGGTCTCCCATCCCGCCGCGCTGGTACGGGGGTGCGGCGCCGGGAAGGGTGAGCGACGCGGCGACGCCGGCCCGAGACCAGAACGCCCCCATGTCGTACGCGGCGCGGTCGGCGTCGGGGCTGCGGAGCCCGTACCCGGTGATGCTCGCGTAGACGAGGCGCGGGTTGTGGGTGTGCACGCTCGCCCAGTCGAGGCCGAGGCGGGCGAGGCCACCCGGGCGGTAGTTCGTGACGAACACGTCGGCGTCGGCGAGCAGGTCGTGAGCGATCCGGCGCCCCTCGTCGTGTGCGAGGTCCACGGCGACGGAGCGCTTGCCGCGGTTGTCGAGCTCGAACGGCGGGTTCATCCGTCCGTCCCAGTTCCACGCGAATCCGCGGAAGGGGTCACCGGAGGTGGGTTCGAGCTTGACGACGTCGGCACCCCAGTCGGCGAGGATCGCCGCGCAGGCCGGTCCGGCGAGCCAGAGGCCCGCTTCGACGACCTTGATGCCCTCGAGTGGTCCTGCCATGCCGCCTCCCCCACGCGTCTCGTGCGGGAGGCGGTGGCCGGGTCAGGCGAGGAGCTTGGCCCGCACCGGCGCCGGCACGAAGAACCAGCTGTGCGCGTCGGGATGGTACAGGCGGGTGTCGAGCTGCGGGGCGCTGCGTGCGATCGTCGGGTCGAGACCCTTCGTCGCCATCGCGAACGTCCAGAACGAACCCGGATAGGTGGCGATCGAGCCCCAGAGCATCTCGGTGCGCGGGAACCGGCGCGAGATCGTCTCGAAGCACGACCGGACGGTGTTCGGGTGGAAGTGCACCGACTCCGTCTGTGCGACGAGGATCCCGTCGGCCCGGAGCGCCCGTTCGCACTTCTCGTAGAACGGGTCCTCGAAGAGTCGCGCGGCCTGGCCGATCGGGTCGGTCAGGTCGACGAGGATCGCATCGAGCTCGTCGTCGAACGCAGCGATCGACTCGAACGCGTCGGCGGGGCGCACGTCGACCCGCGGGTCGGCGAGCGCTGCGGCGGCGACGGGGTAGTGCTTGCGAGCCGTCTCGATGACGTCCTCGTCGAGTTCGAGAAGGACGACCTTCTCCACCGTCGGGTGCTTCAGTGCCTCGGCGACGATGAACGCGTCACCACCGCCGACGACCGCGACGGTGCGCGGGTTCGGGTGGGCGCACAACGCCGGATGGGTGAGCACCTCGTGGTACACGTACGTGTCGACGTCGGTGAGCTGCACGATCCCGTCGAGGGTGAGGATCTTGCCTGCGGTGGGGTGTTCGAAGAGCAGCAGGTCCTGGAACTGCGTCTTCCGCTGCTCGAGCACTCGGGCCATCGGGTACGTGGCGCTGGAGGGGCTCTTCGGTTCCTGCTCCTGGAACGTGGCGAGCGCGGCGCTCTCGGGGGTGGTGCCTCGGACCATCTGGTGCCTCACGATCCGCTCGGGCTCGTACGCCTTGCGCAGTACCTCGAAGATGCCGTCGACATCGACGTGGTCACCACACGTGAAGTAGTCGATCGCCGCGTAACCCAGTTCGGGCCACGTGTGGATCGAGAGGTGACTCTCGGCAATCACCGCCACGGCGGAAACTCCCTGCGGGGCGAACTGGTGGACCACCAGCTCGATGAGCGTCGCTCCCCCGACGGAAACGGCCTCGCGAAAGGCCCGGTCGGTCAATTCCGGCGAGTCGAGGTTCTTCGCACCCCAGAACTCGCAGATCGTGTGCTGACCGAGTGCACCCGTGGTGAGATCTGCCAACTATCACCCGCTCCCTGTGCGTGCCCCAGCCCGGGAGATCCGGCACGGAGCGCAAGAACGGACAAGCTACACGCCTGCGCCCCTAGCGCAACCCTGGGCCGTCAGTTCGCGGCGCGGGGTCCGTAGGTGAGGCACACCCAGTCGTCCTCGACGCTGCGGTCGAGGAGCGGTCGTTCGGCGTACGCGGCTGCGACGTCGGGCTCGCGGAAGGCGAGGAATCCGGCGAGGATCACCAGGTCGTGGGGTCGCAGCGCCGGTTCGAGCTCGACGAGCGTGTTCGCGCCGATGTTCGCCGCGACGACGTCGAAGCGCCGTCCGGCGACGGCGGTGATGTCCGCGTGTACCTCGCACGCCACGCGGTTGCGTGCGGCGTTCTCGGCGGTGGCGTGCAGCGCCGCCGGGTCGATGTCGACGGCTGCGACGTCGGCTGCGCCGAGCAGGGCCGCCGCGACGGTGAGCACCCCACTGCCGCAGCCGAGATCGAGCACCGTCGTCGTCGGCGTGACGTGTGCCTCGAGCCGTGCGAGCACGAGGCGGGTCGTCGCGTGGGCCCCGCTGCCGAACGCCCGTCCCGGGTCGAGCAGCACGACGACGTCACCGTCGTCGAGGGGGACCGGGTCGACCCACGTCGGTTGCAGCACGATCCGCGTGCCGGCCCGGTGGGCGCGTGCGTAGGCGCGCCAGCCGTCGAGCCACGTGTCGTCGTTCACGTCGACGGGGGGCCCGGGTTCGGCGAGGCCGCGTTCGACGAGCGCAGCCGCCGCGGCCGCGGCCCCGGGTCGGTTCGCGAACCCGGCGACGATGCGATCGGTGCGTTCCTCCATCCCGGTGCTGCCGTGTTCCCACAGGACGTCGGCGACGAGCTCTGTGGTGGCCGCGGTGACCTCGACGGTGAGGAGCACGGGGCGGTCGTCGTCGGCCGTTGCGGGGACGTCGGTCACGGGGAGAACCCTACGGGCCACTCCGGTAGGGTTGTGGTCGCTTCGTCGACGGGGGTCGACGGCGTTCGACGGAGGGTGGCAGATGTCCGACGTGGTGCTCTACGACGTGTCCGACGGGATCGCGACGATCACGCTGAACCGGCCCGAGAAGCTGAACTCGTGGACGGCGGAGCTCGGCCATCACTTCTGGACCTATCTCGACGCGGCGGCCGCCGACGGCGCGGTGAAGGTGATCGTGATCACCGGTGCCGGCCGCGGGTTCTGCTCGGGCGCCGACATGGACATGCTGCAGGGCATCGGATCCCGCGGCGGTGTCGAGTCGGGCACGAAGCTGCGGGACGAGCACCAGACGTACACGCTGTCGATCCCGAAGCCGGTCATCGCGGCGATCAACGGGTCGTGCGCCGGGCTCGGCATGGTCCAGGCGTCGATGGCCGACATCCGGTTCGCAGTCGGCGGTGCGAAGTTCACGACCGCGTTCGCCCGTCGGGGTCTCATCGCCGAACACGGCATCGGCTGGGTGCTCCCGCGGCTCGTGGGCCCGTCGAACGCCCTCGACCTGCTCATGTCGGGTCGCGTGATCCTCACCGAGGAGGCGCACCGGATGGGGTTCGTCAACTTCGTGTCGACCGCCGACTCGCTGATGGACGACGTGCGGGCGTACGCGAAGGAGCTCGTCGAGCGGGTGTCGCCGTCGTCGATGGCGGTCATGAAGCGCCAGGTCTGGCACGGCCTGCAACAGGTGATGGCCGAGTCGAACGAGATGGCCGACGGGGCGATGAAGCACTCCTTGAAGCAGAACGACTTCAAGGAGGGCGTCTCGAGCTTCCTCGAGAACCGCCTGCCGAACTTCGCACCGCTCGCTCAGTAGACCTTCGGGTCCCAGGGGTCGGGGAGGTCGACGGCGAGGCCGTGGCGGGCGATCGCCTCGGCCACCTCGCTCTGGTCGACAACGCCCCGGCGCGCGAGGTCGTGCAGGGTCGCGACCACGATGTGTGCCGCGTCGATCTCGAAGTGGCGGCGCAGCGCGTCGCGGGTGTCGGATCGACCGAACCCGTCGGTGCCGAGGATCGTCATCCCGCCGGGGACGAACCGTGCGACCTGTTCGGGGACGAGTCGGAGGAAGTCGGTGACGGCCACGACCGCTCCGCTGCGCTCGTCGAGCCGCTCGGTCACGTATGGCGTGCGGGCGGGTGCGCCGGGGTGCAGCCGGTTCCAGCGTTCACAGGCCAGCGCGTCGTCGCGGAGGAGCTTGTACGACGTCGCCGACCAGAGCGCCGAGGTGACGCCGTGGTGTTCGGCGAGGTCGGTCGCGGCGGCCTCCACTGGCGCGGCCATGGACCCCGAGAACAGCAGCGTCGCGCGGCGCTCAGGCCGGGCCGGGTCGCCGTCGACGGTGCGCCACCGGTACAGGCCGCGCAACAGGCCGTCGACGTCGAGGTCGTCCGGTGCCGGCGGTTGCGGACGGTTCTCGTTGTAGAGGGTCAGGTAGTAGAAGACGTCGAGGTTCCCGCCCTCCGCCGGCGGGGCGCCCTCGACGCCGCCGTACATGACGCGGATGCCGTCCTCGACGATGTGCGCGAGTTCGTACGCGAACGCCGGGTCGTACACCCGGCACGACGGGACGGTCGACGCGAGGATCGGCGAGTGCCCGTCGTTGTGCTGGAGGCCTTCGCCGGGAAGCGTCGTCCGGCCGGCGGTCGCGCCGAGGAGGAACCCGCGGCCGCGCGCGTCGGCGAGCGCCCAGATCAGGTCGCCGACCCGCTGGAACCCGAACATCGAATAGAAGATGAAGAACGGCACCATCGGCACGCCGCGGGTCGCGTACGAGGTGGCGGCGGCGGTGAAGCTCGCGAGCGAGCCGGCTTCGGTGATGCCCTCTTCGAGGAGCTGGCCGTCCTTCGCCTCGCGGTAGGAGAGCTGCAGGTTCCAGTCGACCGGTTCGTACCGTTGGCCCTGGCTCGCGTAGATGCCGACTTCCTTGAACAGCGAGTCCATGCCGAAGGTGCGCGCCTCGTCGGGCGTGATCGGCACGATCCGGTCGCCGAATCCCTCCTCGCGCAGCATCGAGCGGAGCAGACGGACGAAAGCCATCGTCGTCGACACCGCCTGGGCGCCCGACCCCGTCCGCAGCTCGGTGAACGGGGTGGTCCCGGGGAGGGGGAGAGGTCGACGCAGTAGGGTGGTCCGCCGGGGGAGTGACCCGGCGAGCGCCCGTCGACGACCCGTCAGGTACTCGTGCTCCGGGGAGCCCTCGGCGAGGCGCACGTACGGCGGGTCGTCCTCGGGGAAGTCCTCGGGCACGGCGTCCTCGAGGTGGAGCCGGGTCCGGAGCGTGAGGAGCTGGTCCTTCGTGAGCTTCTTGATCTGGTGGGTGGCGTTGCGTCCCTCGACCGACGTGCCGAGCGTCCAACCCTTCACCGTCTTCACGAGGATCACCGTCGGGCTACCCCGGTGGTCGACGGCGCGCTGGTACGCGGCGAACAGCTTGCGGTAGTCGTGCCCGCCACGGGGGAGGCTCGCAATCTGTTCGTCGCTCAGGTGGGCGACGAGTTCGCGGAGACGAGGGTCGGGGCCGAAGAAGTGGTCGCGGGCGTAACCGCCGGGTTCGACGGAGTACCGCTGGAACTCGCCGTCGACGGTGGAGTTCATCTTGTCGACGAGCACGCCGTCGACGTCGCGTGCGAGCAGGTCGTCCCAGTTCGACCCCCACACGACCTTGATCACGTTCCAGCCGGCGCCACGGAACACGCCCTCGAGTTCCTGGATGATCTTTCCGTTGCCGCGCACCGGGCCGTCGAGACGTTGCAGGTTGCAGTTCACGACGAAGATCAGGTTGTCGAGCTGCTCCCGCGCAGCGAGGTGGAGGGCGCCGAGCGCCTCCGGCTCGTCGGTCTCGCCGTCGCCGATGAAGCACCACACCTTCGACGCCGACGTGTCGTCGATGCGCCGGTCGTGCAGGTACCGGTTGAACCGCGCCTGGTAGATCGCGTTGATCGGGCCGAGGCCCATCGACACCGTCGGGTACTCCCAGAACTCCGGCATGAGGCGGGGGTGCGGGTACGACGACAGGCCGACTCGACCGATCTCACGGCGGAAGTGGTCGAGGTCGCTCTCGTCGAGACGACTCTCGAGGTACGCCCGTGCGTAGATGCCGGGCGCTGCGTGCCCCTGGATGTACACGGCGTCGCCCGGTTCACCGTTGTCCTTGCCCCGCCAGAACCAGTTGAACCCGACGTCGTAGAGCGCCGCCGACGAGGCGAACGTCGACAGGTGGCCGCCGATCCCGTCCGCGAGCTTGTTCGCGTTCGACACCATCACCGCGGCGTTCCAGCGGATGTGGGCACGGATGCGCTTCTCGATGTATTCGTCACCGGGGAACCACGGCTCGTCCTCGGGGGCGATCGTGTTCATGTACGGCGTCGTGACTGCGGCGGGCAGGCCGATGGAACGCGACTCGGAGTGCTTGAGCAGTTTGCGGACGAGGAACCGGGCCCGTGCGGCGCCGTGCTCGTCGATCACCGCGTCGAGCGACTCGAGCCACTCCTGGGTCTCGGTCGGGTCGTTGTCCGGAACGAGATCGTGGCTTTCTTCGAAGCTCCGGGTCACGGGAGCCATGCTACGCAGCGCGTCCGCGCTGCGTTCGGGCTCGACGGGTCGGCTGTGTGGTCGGCGGCTCGCCCCGCTCAGTCGTTCGGCAACCTGTCCGCAGAGATCTCACCGAGTCCAGGAATCGATTCGTGGTGCGCCGAGTCGAGGACGGTCGCGAGGAGCCGCTCGTCGTCGACGTAGGCGAGGCCGTTCACCTGGTAGGAGAACCACGGCAGATACCGGTCGGGTGCGTCGAGGAGGTGACCCCACCTCTGGTAGATCCGGACGATGTGTTCCTTCGGGACGGTCGGATCCCTGCTCAGCGACTCGAAGTGGTAGAGCGATGCGTGCGGCGTCCAGATGAGGCGGTACCCGTACTCGACGAGCTTGTTCCCGAAGTCGATGTCGTTGAACGCACCGGGAAGTTCGGTCGCAAGTCCACCGACGGCGGAGAACAGGGCACGTGGCACCATCACGCAGGCCATCGTCAGTCCGGTGCGTTCGGAGGGGAACGTGAGGCAGCCGAACGGCCCGGGATCGTCGCCGGCGAGCTCGCCGGCGACGTGGTGGGCACCGAACCTGAAATAGTGCCCTGCACTCTGGATGCGGCCGTCCGCCAATAGGAGTTTCGGACCGACCATCCCGACGTCGGATGCCTCGAGATGGGCTGCGAGTACCTCGATCCAGTCCGGGGTGATGACGAGCGTGTCGTCGTTGAGGAGCAAGAGGCGATCCCCCCTGCTGTGGAGCGCCCCGAGATTGATCTTCTCGGAGAAGTTGAACGGCCGGTCGTAGGGCACGGCCACGATCCGCCCTGGGGCGAGTGCCTCGAGGCGTGCGAGGACGGACTCGTCGACCATGTCGTGCACGACGAGGATCTCGTAGTCCTCGTAGGTGGACCGTTGCGCGATCGACGCGACGCACTGTTCGACGAGGACGACGTCCTGCCCCCAGATCCGCTTCCGAGAAGCGTTCGTCGGAATGATGATGCTGACCTTCGGTCGGGTCGTGAGTCTGCGGCGGACGTCGACGTAGAGGTGCTCGGTGACCGCGACGTCTGCCTCGATCCCGACTCGTTGGAGGTGTTCTGCGACAGCCCGGCGTCCGGCCTCGAGGGCATACGGCTTGTACTCGATGTCGGTCGCCACGGAACCGATCACCATGCGCCAGTGGTAGAGCACGTGCGGGATGTGTGCAATCGCCCTGGCGACCTCGGTCACCCGCAGTGTGAGATCCCAGTCCTGTGCGCCGTCGAAACCGCTGCGCAGCCCTCCGAGCTCTACGACGAGCGATCGACGCATCACCGAGAGATGGCAGCAGTAGTTCTGCGCCCGCAGCCGCTCCGGCGACCATGCCGGCTTGCGGAAGCGATCGCAGTGCACGCCGTCGAGGCCGATCTTGTCCTCGTCGGAGTACACGTAGTCGACCTCGTCGTCCGCGGTCAGGACCTCGTCGACGATGTCGAGTGCATCCGGGGTGAGCGCGTCGTCGTGGTCGAGGAACGCGACGAAGGTACCTGTGGCCGCGTGCAGCGCGTCGTTCGTCGCAGCGACGATCCCGCCGTTCTCTGCTCGGTGGATCACCGTGACACGCTCGTCGACAGCGAGTTCCGCGAGCATCGCACCAACGGCCGGGTCGGTCGACCGGTCGTCGACCAGCACCCACTCCCAATTGGTTGCGGTCTGCGCGAGTACCGACGCCGCACACGATCGGAACGCGTCGAGCGGAGGGTTGAAAACGGGCGTGAGAATGCTGAACCTCGGGCTCGTCATCGTCGGCTCCGTACGCCTGCCAGCACTCGTCGTGCCACCTTGCGCGGTGCGCGGAGCAGGGCCCAACGGCTGAACCCGAGAATGCGTCGGGCGATGTGCGCGTACTCGGCATCGGGTCCGGCGAGTGCCCGCTCGGCGCGGTGCAGTGCGAGCATGGAGTCGTACTCACGGTGCCGAGGTTCGAGTCGGCTCCGCAGATTCCCGATCTCCGCTCTGGCACCGATCAACTCGTCACGAAGGCGCAGCACCTCGATCCGGAGGTCGTCGATCGTGAATTCTCCGACGTCACGCAGCACGTGTTCGGTCCTCGCGATGTGGGTGACCCTGGCCGGTTGGATCTTCGACATGGGAGCTCCTCTGCGAATCGCCGTCGCCGTAGCGGAATCGACGCTACCCGGCCGGGATGCCGCCGCCCTCCGTCGCTCCTGACCTGCCGGTGATCACGCGCTGCGCTGTCGCGCGCCACCGGGTTCAGGGCATGAAGGAGATGCGCTCCAGGGTGTAGCTACCGCTGTGCGAGAAACCGATCGACCGAGGTCCCGGACAGAGCAGCTCGAATCGCTTGGACTCGACGCGGTCGGGGCACGAGACGAGGAGCGGGGCTCCGCTCAGTCCGTCCGGGTTCCGGAACGGCCGGTCGGCGATGGTCAATGTGACCGGCCGACGCGGTTTCAGCGCGAGAGCGAAGAGCCTGTCACTGGCCGAGTAGCTCGGCGTGAATCGGATCACCGTCAGCCCCCCGTCATCGGCTGGCAGCACGATCTCGTCACCTCCGTCCACCGTGCCCCCTCCGATGACTTCGGGCGCGCCGCAGGCGGTCGTCGGTCGTCGGCTCCAGAGTTCCCACGGGCCCTCGATTCGTTCCGGGGCGAACTCGCACGTGAGCGTCAACTGATAGCGCGGGGACGTCCAGATCGCCGGTCGATTCTCGACTGCGAAGCGACTGTCCGTGTTGATCAGAATCGGCTCGTCGACGGTGCGCGAGAGGGCGGCTCGTTGGTTCAGCAAGTCGAGTTCGTGCCCGAGCACCGCGTAGGTCTGGAAAACGGGGATCGGTGACCAGCGGAGACCGAAGGTCCACGGCAGGGTCGTGTTCCAAGGATCGACGTGGACGCCACGATCACCGATCGTCTCGAGCATCCTGTCGCTGAGGGCGAAGGCGTCGCGACCCGTGGTGCGGGCCTTCTCGGCCGACTCGGCGGCGGATCCTCGCGAGAGGACGATGTTCGTGGGTTCGATCCACAGCGCGAGCTTCTGCGGCCAGTTGGCGAGGTCGCCGACGGTCCGGACGACTCCGATGTCGGGGCTTGCGAGGTACACGACGGAGAGGGTGATCGGCGCGAGCATTCGAGCCAGCCGACGTGGCTTCCCGGTCGCAGCCGTCACGGTGATCCACGCCGGGACGACGACGTGGAACGCCGTGATGACCCGGCCCACCTCGTGGCGGACGAATCCCATTCGCAGGCCGGTGACGACGCTGAGGCCGGCGAGGGCAAGCACGGCGACGTGGACCAGCATCGAGTCGTCGGAGCTGCGAGGTCGGCGCACGGCGAACGCGACCGTCGCCGTTCCGACGAGACCGAAGAGAAGGAGGTCCGTCGGACGGTCGGGGTAGACCGACATTCCGCCGGCGTAGTGGCTGACGTAATCGAGCGAGTAGTCCAGCCAGGTGAAGAATCCGGCTGCCCGTCGCTCTGCGATCACCCAGGCGACGCCGGTGACCGTGATGTACACGGCAGTCGCGGTCACGACGCGTCGGACTCTGTTCAGCAGGCCCACGATGGTCACGGCGAGAGCCAACGTGGCGAACAGGCCCGTGGAGAACTTCACCTGCAGCATGGATGCTGCAAGTCCGGACATCAGGGCGATGCCCCAGCTGCCGAGACCTTCTGGCTGAAGGTTCAGAAAGGCCAAGCAGAAGACGGCGACCAGCATGAGCTCGTCCGTTGCGAGCCACTGCGCGACAGGAAGTGCGCCGAAGAGGAGAACGATCGCCGAAATGGCCGGGCTGAGGGTTCTGCGTAGCAGGAGCCACATGGCTGTTGCGTAGGACCCCGCAGCGGCGATGCCGAACGCGACCGACATCACCAGTTCGGCCCGGCTCGTGAACGTGTCGATCGAGATCCAGCCCCAGGGGCCGTACGTGAACATGATCTGTTCGCCGTGGTGGAGGCCGAGCGATCGGGCGTTGACGAGCGCCGCCTTCCAGCCGGGATCGATACCGGGGTGCGGGAACGTCCTCGGCCTGGGTGCGAGGAGGACCGTGACCGCCACGAGGAACGCAGCACGAGCTCCTCTGCTGGTGAGCGACTTGTCGACAAGCCGGAGTGCGTCGGTAATCGGACGTGCGAACGCCTGCATTCTCCCAGCTCCGGACTCTTCGCGAACGGTGATGCGCGGCCCCGGTGCTGCGCTCCAACCGGGCGTGGTCACGGTACCAAATGTCGGGTTGATGCCTACGAACGGTCGGTGTCGGTACGATCTGCGTCGTATGCCCGAGAACCCACGCCAGAACGACAGTGTGGTCGTCGTCGGTGGCTGCGGCCACGTCGGCCTCCCGCTCGCTCTCGCTCTTGCGCGCGCCGGGCGGCCGACGGTGGCCTACGACCTGAACGCAACGGCTGTCGAGTCGGTGAACGGCGGGGTCATGCCGTTCGACGAGCCCGAGGCGCCGACAGTGCTCCGGGAGGTCCTCGACTCGGGCGCGTTCCGAGCGAGTACGGACCCAGGTTCCGTCGCTGCGGCCGGCATCGTGATCGTCGTGATCGGTACGCCGGTCGACGAGCACCTGAACCCGGATACGCAGGCCGTGGCCGATGCGGTCGCGGCGCTCGGGCCGCATCTCCGCGACGGCCAGCTCCTCGTCCTGCGGTCGACGGTGTACCCGGGCGTGACGGCGCTGGTCGAACAGCGTCTCGCCGCGCTCGGGCGCGAACTCGATGTGGCGTTCTGCCCCGAACGGATCGCCGAGGGCAAGGCGTTCGTCGAGCTGTACTCACTGCCCCAGATCGTGTCGGGCCGGAACGAACGCACGGTCGCCCGAGCATCGGAGCTGTTCCGATCCCTGACCGACCAGATCGTGGTGACGAGCCCCGAGGAAGCTGAGCTCGCCAAGTTGTTCACGAACACGTGGCGCTACATCAAGTTCGCTGCGGCCAACCAGTTCTTCATGATCGCGAACTCCCATGGCGTCGACTTCGAACGCGTTCGTCACGCGATCACGTTCGACTACCCGCGCGCGCAGGACATGCCCGGTCCCGGATTCGCCGCCGGCCCGTGTCTGTTCAAGGACACGATGCAGCTCGCCGGCTTCAGTAACAACACGTTCTTCCTCGGACACGCGGCGATGATGGTGAACGAGGGTCTCCCGATGTACCTCGTCGAGCGGATGGAGGCCCGGTTCGGCCTGCGGGACAAGGCCGTCGGCATCCTCGGCATGGCGTTCAAGGCCGAGAGCGACGACATCCGATCGAGTCTTTCCTACAAGCTGAAGCGGATCGTCCGCTTCCGCGCCGCCGATGTGCTGTGCACCGACCCCTACGTGCGCTCCGACCCGTCGCTCCTCCCGCTCGACGAGGTCATCGCCCGGTCCGACGTGCTCGTCATCGGCGCGCCACATCCGGCGTACCGGTCGCTGTCGACCGACAAGGCGGTCGTCGACGTCTGGAACCTCCGCGGTCATGGTGTGCTCCTGTGACGCCGCGCGTCACGGTGGTCATCCCGGCGTACAACGAGGGTGATGGCGTAATTCCGGTGCTCGCCCGCATCGGTGAGGCGGTCACCCTCCCCGCGGAGATACTCGTGGTCGTCGACTCGGCGGATGACACGACGATTCCTGCGGTCGAGCGTGCACAGCAGGCCGATGGGCGGGTGCGTTGGGTGCTCAACTCCTACGGGCGTGGGCCCGCAAACGCCATCAAGTTCGGGATCGCTGCGGCTGCGGCCCCGGTGGTCGTGGTCACGATGGCGGACGGCTGTGACGACCCCTCGCAGATCGACACGTTGACACGCCTCGTCGAACGGGGCGTGGTCGTCGCAGCGGCGAGTCGGTATGCACGCTCCGGACAACAGGTCGGTGGGCCGTGGTTCAAGGGGCTCCTGTCCCGGCTCGCCGGTCTGAGCCTGCACTACGGGGCGAGGGTCGGGACGCGCGACGCGACGAACTCCTACAAGGCGTACGCGAAGTCCTTCGTCGAGACCGTCGGCATCGAGAGCGACCAGGGTTTCGAGATCGGTATCGAGCTCGTCGCGAAGGCGCGGCGGTACCGACAGCCGGTCGCCGAGATCCCCACGATCTGGCTCGACCGGGCATTCGGCACGTCGAACTTCAAGTTGATGAAGTGGTTGCCGCAGTATCTCCGTTGGTACCGCTTCGCCTTCGGGCGGCGGCTTGCTCTCCCCCAGAAGTGAGGCATTCGTGAAGGTTCTCGTCTCCGGTTCGGCCGGGTTCATCGGTGGTTACGTGGTCGAGGAGCTCCTCGGGCGCGGTCACCAGGTCGTCGGCATCGACAACCACTCCAAGTACGGACCGATCTCGAAGAGCTACGACGGCAATCCGGGGTACCGCCTCGTCATCGGCGACTGCACGGATGTCGACCTCATGACCGAGCTGCTGATGGAGTGCGACCACTTCATCGCAGGCGCGGCGCTCATCGGCGGAATCAGCTACTTCCACGCATACGCGTACGACCTGCTCGCAACGAACGAACGGATCATGGCGGCGTCGTGCGACGCGGCGATCCGGGCCCATCGTCAGGGCAAGCTCCAGAAGGTCACCTACATGAGCTCGTCGATGGTGTTCGAATCGACGACCACGTGGCCGAGCAACGAGGGCGACGAGCGGCGTGTCCCGCCGCCGTTGTCCTCCTATGGGTTCCAGAAGCTCGCCGTCGAGTACTTCGCGAAGGCTGCATGGGATCAGTACCAGCTCCCGTACACGATCGTGCGGCCCTTCAACTGCGTCGGCGTCGGTGAGATGCGAGCCCTCGGTGAGGTGGAGGTCCTGTCGGGCAACGTCTCGCTCGCCATGAGCCACGTCGTGCCGGATCTCGTGCAGAAGATCCTGAAGGGCCAGGACCCGCTGCACATCCTCGGTGACGGTCAGCAGGTGCGGCACTACACCTACGGTGGCGACCTCGCTCAGGGGATCGTCACCGCGATGGAGCATCCGGCTGCACTGAACGAGGATTTCAACCTCTCGACCGCGCAGTCGACAACGGTCCTCGAGCTCGCCGAGCTCATCTGGCGGAAGGTGAAGGGGCCCGACGTCCCGTTCCGTTTCGTGAGCGACCCGGCCTACGAGCACGACGTGCAGAAGCGGGTGCCCGGCGTGCAGAAGGCGAAGGATCTGCTCGGCTTCGAGGCGCTCACCCCGCTCGACGAGATCCTCGACGAGGTCGTCCCGTGGATCGAGATGGCGGTCGCAGAGGGGCTCATCTGACGCCGCTCGGCCGAAGGATCGGTGTGTCTGCACGGCGGTGGCGGTGGTGGGACGCCGCAGAACTCCTTGTTCCCGTCGCGGGGGTCTTCGTTCTCCTGCTGTTCTTCCGGCATACCTGGTTCAGCGGCGATGACTGGGCCTTTCTCGGTCCCCGTCGGGATGCTTTGCGTGACGGAGACCTCCTCAACGCGATCTTCGCTCCGCACAACCAGCACCTCGTTGCAATGCCGGCAGCGATCTACGCCCTCCTCGTACCGTTGGTCGGCCTGGAGAGCGCGGTTCCGTACATCGGGGTTTTGCTGGTGCTCCATGCCGTGGCGGTTCTCGGGGCTCGGGCGATCGCTCGAACCATCGAGGTCGGGCACGTCTGGCGCCTCGTGCTCGTCACCTACCTCACCTTTCTCGGTGCCGGCGCGGAGAACCTGGCGTGGCCGTTCCAGCTTGCACTCGTAGGTGGCGTTGCATCCGGGATCTGGGCGGTCGTGCACGCGCTCGGGGTCGAGCCGCCGACGACGCGAGCGGCGTTGCGTGTCGCTGCGTTGCTGGGCTCGGCGCTCTGCTTCTCGGGCGTCGCGCTGCCATTCATCGGTGCAGTCCTCGTCCTCGGTGTCATTCGTCGCCGACCGGCGGTCATCGCTGCAGCGGTTGCGCCGCTGATCCCCTACGCCGCGTGGTATTTAGGCTTCGGAAGCCAGAGGATGTATCCGATCGAGCCGATGGTCGGTGCCGTGCCCGGTTACGTGTTGACAGGGATCTCGCACGCGCTCTCGGCGCTGTCCTACCTCCCGGGGTCCGGGGTCGTCGTCGTCCTGGTCGCTGCGGCATTCCTTCGAACTCGGGAGCATTCGGCCCGAACCGACGACCTGCTCATCGTCGCAGTGGTCGTCGTCGTCGGATTCTTCGGCTTGTCGTCCGTCGGCCGGGCCGTACTCGGAGCTGAAGCGGCACGCGCCTCGCGGTACGTCTATGTCGTGGCGTTCGTGGTGGCGCCAGTGCTGTGTGCTGCGGGCGATGCTGCGTGGTCGCGACGCGCCGCCGCTCGACCGGTGCTCATCGCCGTTCTCGTCCTTGCCGTGCTCGGCGCCGCCGACGGGCTTCTCGCGGAACGTGGCCGGCGCGCTGCCGTCGCGGCGGAGTCACGAGTTCTGTTCGCGCTCGCTCAGGCCGTGGCGGATGACCCGGGGCGTCCTGCGGCAGGGCTCCCCGATCCAGTGACCAGTCCCGACCTGACCTATGCCCGACTTGCTGCTCTCGCCGACGAGGGTGCGTGGAACGCGACACCGCCGGGACTTTCCGACCGATCCGTCAGGGCTATGGGCCGGATCTCTGTCGTGACGGGGGATGACGAGCCCATCGCAGACACCGGCCGGCTCGAGGTGAGCGTGAGTCGCCTGTCGGCGGTGGTGGAGGCCGAGGGGTGTCTGGTGCACGAAGCGAGCACACCGATCGTCGTACGTATCGTCACCGGGCAACGTGGCGTGATCACAGTGACCTCAGTTGAGAACGTCGAGTTCTCCGTCGTCGGCTCCGACTTCCGATCGGAGCCGCAGATGGTCCACCCGTCAGTCCGGTATGACCGACTCGCCGTGAGCACCCTCGTCGGTGACACGCTCCTGCAGCTACCTGCGCATGCCCGCCTCTGCGGCGTGTCGCTCATCCGTTGATCGCACCGGGACGAGGCCTAGTCTCACCGACATGTGTGTTCGAGGAGCGACGTCGTGAGCGAGATGGGGGTACCCGATGATGCCGGGTACCTCGAGGCGACGTATGAGCAGCGATTCAGCGTCGCTGAACGCCGCGACAAGCAGGTGCTCTGGAATACCCTCGTCGACGAGGTCTTCCAGCAGTACGTACCAGTCGACGGATCCGTCGTCGATCTCGGCGCAGGGTTCTGCGAATTCACGAACGCGATCCGCGCGTCGCGTCGCATCGCTGTCGATCTGAACCCTGCGACGGTGCTCGCCGCCGATGCCGGGATCGAGGTGCTGCTTACGTCGTCCGACGACCTCGCCGCCATAGAAGACGAGTCGGTCGACACCGTCTTCTCCTCGAATTTCTTCGAGCACCTCCCGACCAAGCAGTCGCTCCTCGACACGCTCGCCGAAGCCCATCGCATACTCCGTCCCGGAGGGACTGTCGTCGTCCTGATGCCGAACATCCGATATCTGCCGGGCGCGTACTGGGACTACCTCGACCATCACCTTCCGCTCACGCACCTCAGCCTGGTCGAGGCACTCCGGCTGCGAGGTTTCGAGGAGACGAGGGTCGAACCGCGTTTTCTCCCGTACACGGTGAAGGACTCGAAGTTCCCGGTTCGCGCCGGATTGGTTCGCGCCTACCTGCGATGCAGACCCGCGTGGCGGGTCCTGGGGAAGCAGATGCTCGTCGTCGGTCGCCGACACCCGGTCCACTAGCCAGCGCGGCGAGTCAGCGCTTGCGGAGAATCGCCCAGAACTCGAACTGGTTTCGTGTAGTGGGGTAGAGCCGCTCCACGTCGAACGGGCTGAGGTCCGCGTCGGCCAGATCGGCCATCACCGTCGTGAACGATTCAGGGGTGAACTGCCACGCGTGGACGTCGATGTAGGCGTCACCGGCTCGAGCGAGCTCGTCGATCGCTGCCTGTAGTCGGGAGGAGCGGTCCTCACACGGGTCGCCGTGGTCGCCCAACCAGTGACGTCCGGCGTCGTTGTGCGCAGTGTGCGCCCGGTGCTCGAGAACGGCTCGGGTCGAGTGCCTGGTCAAGCCTTCGAGATGGGCTGCGATCACGGATGCAGTCGAGCTCGGCGGCAGGAAGTGGTCGAAGCAGTACCGCTGATCGGGGACCAGGACGAAATACCGGCCTCCGGTATCGATCGTGTCGGCTACCTGCCGGAGGTGGCGGACGAGATCGGGCTGGTGCTCGATGCAGTGACTCGACACCACGGCGTCGAACTTCTCGGTGACGACGGCGAGGTCCCCGGTCGGCGACACCACGTGGATCCGCTCGGGGATCCGGGACGTGTCCAGTCCGAGCGAGACGGCACGCTCGACGAGGCCCTCACGGTCGAGAACGTCGAAGTAGCGCACGTTCGGCCCGTTCAGCATCGGTGCCTGGAACGGGCCGATCTCGAGAGCTCGCGCGTCGGGGCCGATGAGGGCGACGAACGAGTTGCGGTCAGCGATGCCGAACGCCTTGCGCCCTTCCGCAAAACCAATCCGCCGATAGTGGGCGGTGAGCGCTGCGTCATCGAAGGAGGCGAGGTCGGGGTGGTTCTCCCGCAATGCGTCGAGGGAGAACGACACGGGGTACGGGCTCGTCGGCTCGGCTGCTGCCCGCTGCTCCGCCGACGTGACCTCGAGGCTGTCATCGTTCGCCCGCCTCGTCGCGACTTGCCTCGAGGCCTCGCGGTAGGCCCTGGCGGCGAGGCGTCGACCAGTCGTAACGCCGTTCCGGGCACGATCACGCAGCACGCTTCGGGTGTTCATGGATCGATCCTTGTCGGCAGTGAGAGATACTGTGCGGCGCCGAGCAACGATTCGATCCGTCCGCCGTCGCAGCCCTCGGGTCCCGTGGAGTGTAGGCAACCGGATCGACCTGCCCGGTGACCTGGCTCAGCCGAGGTCGAAGACCGCCCGGCCCGAGATCTCGCCCCGTTCGAGCGCCGCGCACGCCTCGTTCACCTCGTCGAGGCGGAACCGGGCGGTCACCAGTTCGTCGAGGGGGAGACGCCCATCGGCGTGCCAGCGCAGGAACTCCGGGAAGTCGACGTCGGGGGTGCACGACCCACCGATCGAGCCGCGGAACGTCTTCTCGGTGAGCAGCATGTGCGCCGCGTCGAGTTCGACCGTCGTCGAGGGCACGCCGACGAGGACGGCGAGACCGCCCTGGTTCACGCCGAACCGGCCGGGCCGGGCGGCCGGCACGATCTGCTCCATCGTCACCTTGAGGCCGATGCAGTCGAGCGCGACGTCGACCCCTTCGATCGGCATGCCCCGGAACCCGAGACCCTCGTAGCGGGCGGGCGGGTCCGTGGCGTAGTGCGCCCGGGTGATCGCCCGGATCTGCTCCACCGGGTCACCCGCCCGGGCGTTCACCCCGTGCGTCGCCCCGAACCGACGGGCGAAGTCGAGCTTGGCGTCGTCGAGATCGACGGCGATCACGAGATCGGCGCCACGCGCCCGAGCCGCAGCGATCGCCGACAGTCCGACACCGCCGACGCCGAACACCGCAACCGACTGTCCGGCCTGGACGTCCGCCGTGTGCAGCACGGCGCCGGCGCCGGTCATCACCGCGCAGCCGATGATCGAGGTCACGTCCGGCGCGATGCCGTCGTCGGCCCGTACGACGAGTTGTTCGTGCACGAGCGTGTGGGTCGCCCAGGTGAAGCAGTCGGCCGTCGCAGCCCGTCCGCCCGGGAGGTCGAGGCCGACCCCACCCGACCAGGTGGCCGCAGCCGCAGGGCTGCGCGGCACCCAGGTGACGAGGACGGTGTCACCGGGCGCGACGTGGTCGACCCCGGCGCCGACGGCGACCACGCGACCGGTCGACTCGTGCCCGAGCAGCAGACCCTCACGCCGCGGGCGGTGCAGCTGGTGCAGCTGACTGTGACAGATGCCCGAGGCGAACTGCTCGACCACCACCATGCCCGGACCGGGTGCGGGGAGTTCGGTCTCGACGACCTGCATCGGCGCATCCGGCGGGGCGACGACCACCCGTGCCCTGGTTCCCATGGCCGCACCGTAGACCGCGGCCCCGTGGCATGCTCGATCTCGTGTCCGACCCCGACGACGACGTCATCGCCGAGCTCGAGGCGTCGCTGCACCGCGACGACCCGGCGTTCGTCGAACGCCTCCAGGCGTGGGAGTCCGTCTACGGCGTCGCCGAACCACCGCCGCCCACCTTCGCCGGGTTCGTCGCCGTCGCGGTGCTCGTCACCCTCGCTGCGGTCGTCGTGACACTCGGCGTTGCGGTCGTCGCCGGCCCGAACATCGGCGGCCTCGTCGGCGTCGTCGGGTCGAGCGCGGCCGGACTCGCCGCCTACGGGCGGTTTCGGGCCTGGTGGTGGGCGAGGGCCGACCGCGTGACCGACTGAACCTCAGCCGAGGTGGACGACCGCGTCACGGTCGACCTCGACGGGCGACCCGACGAGATCCGCCGCGACGAGCGCGTCCATGGCGGCGCGGTCACGGGTGTTCGTGAACGTGCGACGGCCGTCAGCGGTCAGACACGACACCAACGCCTGTGCCGGTCCCTCGGCGTCGTGCATCACCGTGTAGGCCTCGACCGTTGCCGCACCCGTGTGGTCCGGGGCGAAGGTACGAGTCGGGAACCGGTCGACCTCGGCCTGCACGTCGGCGTGCCGGAAGCCGCCCGACGGCGGTTCCGTCGAGTACAGGCCGATCGCGTGCTTCGTGACGTAGCCGCCGTTCGCCGTGATGAGCCCCAACGAACCCGGATCGGCACGCAGCACCCCCGCCATCGTGGCGATCGAGTGCATCACGTAGTTGTTGAGCGGACCGCCGGCGAAGGGCAGGCCACCGGTCACCGTGAGCTGCCGGTCGAGCGACAGTCCGATCTCCTTCGCCGAGATCTGCACGGCGGAGGGGAAGCAGGAGTACACGTCGACGTGGTCGACGTCGGCCACCGATCGCCCGGCGAGCTCGAAGCAACGTGCCGCCGCGACGCGGATCGCCGGCGACGTGTGGTACGAGTCGCGCTCGGACACCAGGTAGGTGTCGTGCGCGTCGGTCCCTGCGTGCGGGAACACGAAGCGGTCCCGGGAGATGCCGAGCGACTGGGCCGTCGCCACCGAGCACAGGATCACCGCAGCCGCCTGGTCGAGATCCCAGTTCGAGTTCATCGCCTTCGTGTAGGGGTACCCGATCATGCGGTTCTCCGGCGACGCCGTGCGGATCTGCTCGGCGGTCATCGGCCGACGGATCCACGCATAGGGGTTGTCGACCGCCACCCGGTTGAAGCGCTCCCACAACTCCGAGATCCGCCGCAGGTGCGCCTCCGGCGTCTCCCCGTTGGCGTGCCGGATCGCCGTCTCGAACATCGGGTAGATGTTGATCGGCGCCTCGAACCCGCGGGCCATCTCGACCTCCGAGCTCATCGGCATGTCCTTGCCGAGCATCGGTGCGGGCGGGGCTGCGTCGTCGTTCGTGTAGGGGATCCGAGCTCCCGCCCGGCGCGCGCGTCGCCGGGTGTAGATCCCTTCCGCACCGACGAGGACGACCACGTCGAGCTCACCGCGTTCGATGGCGAGCGCGGCGTCGTTCACGAGCGTCTGCGGCGTGTTCCCGCCGTCGGGGGTCACCACCGACTGCGACGGCGACGCCCCGATCCGCTGGGCGATCAACGTCCCCGGATCGCGGTACGACCACGCACCCTTGACGACCCGGATCGAGTTCACCTTCCCGAGCAGGGCGCGGCTCCCGGCGTCGTCGGCCGCCCGTTCGATCGCCTCGACCATCATCTGCAACGGTTCGACCGCGTCGGCAGGGTCGGCTGGCTTCTGGACGAACTGGCCGGCGCCGACGAGAACGGCGGTACGTGGATCGAGCGTCATCAGGTTCCCCTCAGAGACAGAGTTCGGCCATGAGCTGCAACGTCGACGGCGGGCCCGACACGAGCAGCGTCGTCACCACCGACTCCTCCCATGCAGCGAGGTCGTCGCGGATCTTCTCACGCGGGCCGACGAGGGCCACCGCCTCCACCATCTCGGTGGTGACCGCAGCGGCCGCCTCGTCCTTGCGGCCGGCGAGGTACAGGTCCTGGATCGCCGTGCACTGTTCCTCGAACCCCATCCGGGCGAACACCTCGAAGTGGAAGTTCTGCCCGCGGGCACCCATTCCGCCGATGTAGAGGGCGAGGTTCGGCCGCACCTTGTCGGCGGCGCGCTCGACGTCGTCGCCGGGCACGACCGTGATCGGGCACACGACCTCGAAATCACCGAAGGAACGGCGGGCCCCGGGCCGGGCGAACCCCTCGGCCATCGCGTCGCGGTAGAACCCGTTCGAACCGGGCCTCGGGCTGAAGAACAGCGGCAGCCACCCGTCGCACAGCTCCGCCGACAACGCCACGTTCTTCGGGCCCTCGGCACCGAGGTAGATCGGGATGTCGGTGCGCCGCGGGTGCACCGTCGACTTCAACGGCTTCCCGAGACCGGTCCCGCCCGAGTACGGGAGGTCGTAGAACTCGCCGTGGAACTCCACGGGCTTGTCCCTCGCGATGATCGACCGGACGATGCCGATGTACTCACGCGTGCGGGCGAGCGGCTTCGGGTACGGCTCGCCGTACCACCCCTCGACCACCTGCGGGCCCGACACGCCGAGACCGAGGATGAATCGACCCTCGGACAGGTGGTCCATCGTGATCGCAGCCATCGCTGTCGCCGACGGCGTCCGTGCCGACATCTGGATGATCGACGTCCCGAGCTTGATCCGGCTCGTCGACGCCCCCCACCACGCGAGCGGCGTCAGCGCGTCCGACCCGTACGCCTCGGCCGTCCAGAAACTCTCGTACCCGAGCCGTTCGGCCTCGAGGAGCGTCTCGAGGGCGCCCGACGGCGGCCCGCTGCTCCAGTACCCCGCACCCGTCGCAAGTCGCATCGCCGCACGTTACCCGTCCCGTCGGGGCCTAGGGTCGGGCCATGCCCGCACGTCGTGTGCTGCTGCTCTCCACACCGATCGGAACCCTCGGCTCGGGGGCCGGTGGTGGCGTCGAACTGACGATCGCGGCGACGGCCCGGGCACTGCAGCGCCGGGGGCACGACGTCACCGTCGTCGCACCCGAGGGGTCCGTGCTCGACGGCGTCGCCGTGGTCGGTGTGCCCGGGGTCCCACCGCCCTCGGCGCAGCACCTCGCCCGTGACACCCCCGCAGCGCTCCCGGCCGGGAGCGTGCTCGCCGCGATGTGCGCGGTCGTGCGCGACCGGCAGGACGACTGGGACGTGGCGATCAACTACGCCTACGACTGGCTGCCGTTGTGGAGCACCGCATGGCTGGCGAAGCCGCTGCTCCACGTCGTCGGCATGGGATCCCTCCTCGACGTCGTCGACGACGCCATCGCCACGGCGCTCGCCCACCGTCCGGGTGGCGTCGCTGTGCACACCCACGCCCAGGCGGCGACGTTCCCCTTCGCCGAGCACCTGCGGGTCATCGGGAACGGGCTCGACCTCGACCGGTACCGGGTCGTGCTCGAGGTGCCCGAACCCCGCCTCGGATGGGTGGCACGGATCTCCCCCGAGAAGGGCCTCGACGACGCCGTCGCGGCGGCGTCGGCCCTCGGGCTCCCGCTGCATGTCTGGGGGTTCATCGAGGACGGCGACCACTGGCAGGCGGTCCTCGACCGGTTCGGGCCCGACGCCGTCCGCTACCAGGGGTTCCTCCCCACCGACGAGCTGCAGGCAGCGCTCGGGACGTGCACGGCGATGCTGGCCACGCACCGCTGGGAGGAGGCGTTCGGCAACGTGGTCGCCGAGGCCCAGGCGTGCGGCGTCCCCGTCGTCACCTACGACCGTGGCGGACCGGCCGAGCTCGTCGTCGACGGGGTGACCGGTTTCGTCACCCCGCCCGACGACGTCGACGGTCTCGTCGCGGCGCTCCGCCATATCGACCGCATCGACCGCGCTGCCTGCCGTCGTCACGCCGAGTCGACGTTCTCCCTCGACGCCCTCGGCGCGCGGGTCGAGGCGTGGTTCGAAGGGGAACTCCGGTCCCGCAACCCGTAGGATCATCCCGATCGTCGCACGACACCCCACCGGTGTCGGCATGGGACCCACGGGAGTACCACGGTGAGCAAGGAAGCCTGGCAGGACGCCTACGACGCCTCACCCAAGCGGGACGCACGCTTCGAGACGATGTCCGGCGTACCGCTCGAGCCGGTCTACGGCCCCGACGACGCGTTGTTCCCCGGCCAGTACCCCTACACGCGTGGCATCCACGCGTCGATGTACCGGTCGCGGCTGTGGACGATGCGCATGTTCGCCGGGTTCGGCACGGCGAGCGACACGAACGAGCGGTTCAAGGCGATCCTCGCCGCGGGCGGCGATGGTCTGTCCACGGCGTTCGACCTGCCGACGCTGATGGGTCGCGACTCCGACGACCCCCACGCCGAGGGCGAGGTCGGCAAGTGCGGTGTCGCCGTCGACACGCTCGCCGACATGGAGGACCTCTTCGACGGCATCGACGTGGGCACCTACACCACCTCGATGACGATCAACTCGCCGGCAGCGGCGATCTTCGCCATGTACATCGCTGCGGCGGAGAAGCGGGACATCCCCCGGGCCAAGCTCGGTGGCACCCTCCAGAACGACATCCTGAAGGAGTACCAGGCGCAGAAGGAGTTCGTGTTCCCGCCACGGCCGTCGATGCGGCTCGTGCGCGACACCATCACCTTCACCGCGGCAGAGATGCCCAAGTGGAACAGCATCTCGATCTCCGGGTACCACATCCGTGAGGCCGGTTCGACCGCCGCACAGGAGCTCGCCTTCACGCTCGGCAACGGGTTCGCCTACGTCGAGCTCGCCATCGCCGCCGGGCTCGACGTCGACGAGTTCGCCCCGCGGCTCAGCTTCTTCTTCAACGCCCACATCGACTTCTTCGAGGAGATCGCCAAGTACCGGGCCGCCCGTCGCATCTGGGCGCGCTGGATGAAGGAGCGGTACGGCGCGAAGAACCAGAAGTCGATGATGATGCGGTTCCACACGCAGACCGCCGGTGTCTCCCTCACCGCGCAGCAGCCCGAGATCAACATCGCCCGCACCGCCATCGAGGCGCTCGCCGGTGTGCTCGGTGGCACGCAGAGCCTGCACACCAACTCCTTCGACGAGGCCCTCGCACTCCCCACGGAGAAGGCGGCCCGGATCGCGCTGCGGACCCAGCAGGTCATCGCGAACGAGACCGGCGTGACCAACGTCGCCGATCCGCTCGGCGGGTCGTGGTACGTCGAGGCGCTCACCGACGAGATCGAGCGGCAGGCCGAGGCGATCTTCGCCAAGGTCGACGAGTTCGGCAACGGTTCGATGCTCGAGGGTGGCTACGTCGGCATCGACAACGGCTACTTCCAGTCCGAGATCGCGGACGCCGCCTACGACTTCGAGAAGCTCGTCAACCGTGGTGAGCGGATCGTCGTCGGCGTGAACGCCTTCACCGAGGGCAACGGCGAGGCCCAGCCCGACCTGCTGCAGATCACCATGGAGCAGGAGATGCTGCAGGTGAAGCGGCTGCAGGCCGTCAAGGCCGACCGCAACGGCGAGTCGGTGCGCACGGCGCTCGACGCGCTCCGCACCCAGGCCGCCGACCCCGAGGTCAACCTGATGCCGGCGCTGATCGACTGCTCGAACGCCTACTGCACCGAGGGTGAGATCATGAACACCCTCGCCGAGGTGTTCGGTCGGTACGTGGAGCGCCCCGTCCTCTGAGCACGGTGACGGCGGGCGGTCGTAGGCTCCGGCCATGACCGCCGCGCCGCTCTCCCACGACATCGGACGAACCGACGTCCCGCTGCTCGACGAGACCATCGGGGCCACGCTCGAACGCGTCGCCACGCTCCGGCCCGACCACGACGCGCTCGTGTCCGTGCACCAGGGACTCCGCTACACCTACGCCGAGTTCGACGCCGCCGTCGACAGGCTCGCCCGCGGGATGATCGCCGAAGGCCTCGCAGTCGGTGACCGGATCGGGATCTGGAGCCCGAACTACGCCGAGTGGGTGCTCGTGCAGTTCGCCACGGCGAAGATCGGCGTGATCCTCGTCAACATCAACCCGGCGTACCGCACGAACGAGCTCGCCTACGCGCTCAACCAGTCCGGGTGCCGGTGGTTGATCGCGGCGCCGTCGTTCAAGACGTCGGACTACGTGGCGATGGTCGACGAGGTCCGTCCCGAGGTCGCCGCGCTCGAACGGGCGATCTACTTCTGGACGCCCGAGTGGGACGCCCTCGTGGCCGCCGGCGACACCGTCGACCAACAGGTGCTCCGCACCCGCTCAGCGGGCCTGCGGGCGGACGACCCGATCAACATCCAGTACACGTCGGGTACCACCGGCTTCCCGAAGGGTGCCACGCTCACCCACCGCAACATCCTGAACAACGGCTATTTCGTGGGTGCCGGGTGCGGGTACACCGAGGCCGACCGGGTGTGCATCCCCGTGCCCTTCTACCACTGCTTCGGCATGGTGATGGGCAACCTCGGCTGCGTCACCCACGGCGCGACGATGGTCATCCCGGGCGATGCGTTCGACGCCGATGCCGTGCTCCGGGCGGTCGAGGCCGAACGGTGCACGTCGCTGTACGGCGTGCCGACGATGTTCATCGCCGAGCTCGCCCACCCCGACTTCGAGCGGTTCGACCTGTCGTCGTTGCGGACCGGGATCATGGCGGGCTCCCCGTGCCCGGTCGAGGTCATGAAGCAGTGCGTCGAACGCATGCACATGGACGAGGTGACGATCTGTTACGGGATGACGGAGACGTCACCCGTGTCCACGCAGACGCTGCTCGACGACGACCTCGACCGTCGGACCGCGACCGTCGGCCGCGTGCACCCCCACGTCGAGATCAAGATCGTCGACCCCGAGACCGGCGACACCGTGCCCCGTGGCGTCGCGGGCGAGTTCTGCACCCGCGGGTACTCGGTGATGCAGGCCTACTGGAACGACCCGGACCGCACCCGGGACGCGGTCGACGCCGACGGGTTCATGCACACGGGCGACCTCGCCACGATGGACGGCGACGGGTACGTCAACATCGTCGGCCGCATCAAGGACATGATCATCCGCGGCGGGGAGAACGTGTACCCCCGCGAGATCGAGGAGTTCCTCTACACCCACCCCGCCGTCGCCGACGTCCAGGTCATCGGCGTGCCCGATGTCCGGTTCGGTGAAGAGGTCATGGCCTGGATCACGACGAAGGACGGCATGTCCGCCACCGAGGACGAGATCAAGGACTTCTGCCGCGGCAAGATCGCCCACTACAAGGTGCCGCGCTACGTGAAGTTCGTCGAGGAGTTCCCGATGACCGTCACGGGGAAGATCCAGAAGTTCCTCATGCGCGAACAGGCGAAGGCCGAACTCGGCCTCGACGACGCGCAGACCGCCTGACCGCGTCGGTCACCGACCGCGGAAGACCGGCGGGCGCTTCTCACGTGAGGCTGCCTGGCCCTCGGCGAAGTCCTCGCTCGACCAGCAGCCCTCGAACGCCTGCACCAGGACGGGGTCGTCGACGGGCCGCGGGCCGGGTTCGCCGAGCCGCTCGAGCGCCAGCTTGTTGTAGGCGAGGGTGAGCGGTGCGAGCCGAGCGATCGTCGTCGCCCACGCGAGCGCGTCCTCGAAGGTGCCACGTCGGTCGACGAGGCCGGCGCGTTCGGCGGCGTCGACACCGAGCTCGTCGCATCCGATCAGCAGCGTGCGCGCCGCGCCGCCGCCGGCGATCGTCGCGAGTCGTCGGATCGTCCAGGGATCGACGGCGAGGCCGAGCTTGGCGGTCGGCACACCGAACCGGGCCGACGCGTCGCACACCCGGAGGTCGCACGCGAGCGCGAGCTGGGTCCCCGCGCCGATCGCCGGGCCGTTGATCGCAGCGATCACCGGCACCGGCACGGCGCAGAACCGGTAGAGCATGCCGTAGAGGGCATCCCTGAACGCCGAGCCGTACACACCGCCCAGGTCGGCTCCCGAACAGAACGCCGTCCCCTCGCCCGTCACCACCACGACCCGGGAACCGCCTGCGACCGCGTCGTCGAGCGCCGCGTGCAGCGCGACGCAGTGGTCGAGGTCGAGGGCGTTGCGCTTGTCGGGCCGGTCGACGGTCAGCACCGTGACGGCGCCGTCGTGGTGCGAGGTGCTGCGGATCACCCCGCGGAGGGTATCGGAGCCGGACGGCCCGGTCGGACGACCTCGGCGGTCAGTACGTCGAGCGCCACGACTCCGGCCAGGCGTCCGCACCGAGGTGCCAGTCGTCGGTCCGGTAGTTGAGGGCCTGCAACGTCGCGACGAGGACGCCGTCCGCCTCGACATCGACCGAGAACGCAGCGATCCGGCGGCTCCGCGTGCGACAGCGCGCCCGGGCGACCACGTCCTGGCCGACCCGCGTCGCCTTCGCATACAGCACCTCGAGCGACAGCGCGAGCGAGATCCGACCCCACGAGTTCCCCGCGACCGACAGCGCCACGTCGGCGAGCGAGAACACGACCCCGCCGTGCACGGGTCCGATGAAGTTCGCGTGCCGTTCGAGCGTCACGACCCGTGCGTCGCACCAGCCGAGACCGAAGTCGACGATCTCGATCCCCGTCGACCGGGCGTGCGGGTCGGCGCGGAACAACTCGCCGAGGCGCTCGTGGCAACCGGGCGGGTACGGCGTCGGGTCCTCGGCCGGTGCGCGCTGCTCAGCGGCCATGGAACGTGGGCGTGCGCTTCTCGACGAACGCCGTCATGCCCTCGCGGTAGTCCGCCGTGCGCGACGCAGCGCCCTGGGCGGCGGCCTCGGCGCGGAGCACCTCGGAGTAGCCGATGCCCTCCTCGGCGATCCGCCGCACGATCGCCTTCGACAGCGCGAACGCCGCGGTCGGCCCCTGCGCCGCCCGGGCCGCCCGGGCGCGCACGTCGGCGAGGAGGTCGTCGGCCGGCACGGCGGCGGTGACGAGACCCATGGCCGCCGCCTCGGCACCGCTGACGAGACGCGCCGAGTAGATGAGATCGAGCGCACGCTGTGCGCCGATCCGGTGCACGAGCACGTGGTGGCCGCCCGAGTCCAACACGGCGCCGATGTTCGCGAACGGCGAACCGAGCTTCGCGTTCTCCGCTGCGACCACCACGTCACACGCGAACGCGATGCCGAACCCCACACCGAGTGCCGGACCGTGCACCGCCGCGAACGTGGGGATCGGCAGGTCCGCGATACCGAGCAGCACCGGGTCGACGTGCGCGGCGAGCCAGATCGAGGCGTCCTGCGTCGGGTCCATGCCCTCGAGATCGCGACCGGCGGAGAACCCGCGTCCCTCGCCACGGACGACGAGCGCCCGTGCACCCGAGGCGCGGACCTCGGCGAGTCGGCCGAGGAGCTCGGAGCCCATCGCCTCGTCGAACGCATTCAGCTTGTCCGGACGGTCGAGGACGATCTCCGCGACGCCGCCCTCGAGATGCAACTGCACGGCCATGGACGGCGACCGTAGTGCCCCGACGCGCTCCGCGACGCCGCGCCTAGGGTGACGGAATGGCGCAGAACACCGTGTTCGACCTCCGGGGCGTGCACCACGTCGCCCTCGTCAGCAGCGACATGGCGCGCACGGTCGCCTTCTACCGCGACCTGCTCGGCATGCCGCTGACCAAGACGATCGACCTCCCCGGTGGAGGTCAGCACTTCTTCTTCGACATCGGCAACGGTGACCATCTCGCGTTCTTCTGGTTCCCCGGCGCGCCCGGCCCCGTCGAGGGCGTCACGATGGCGGCGGCCCTGCCCGGCCGCGGCGACATCGTCACGGCGCACGGCTCGCTGAACCACCTCAGCTTCAACGTCCCGCTCGAACAGTTCGAGGCGTACCGCCGGAGACTGCAGGAGCTCGGCGTCGAGGTCTCGCCGATCATGGACCACGACGACAGCCCGATGACGGTCGCCCGGGAGTTCCATCCCGGGGTGTACGTGCGGTCGTTCTACTTCCGCGACCCCGACGGCGCGCTCCTCGAGTTCGCCGCGTGGACCCGCCCCATGGGTGCGCCGGGTGACGTCACGGTCGACCCGGTCGACGCACGCGGTGCGAAGGTCGAGGGCGTCGTCGTCCCCTGACCGGGCCCGGGTCCGATCGAACGTGCCCATCGGCTGCGTCACGGCGCAGAATGACGGCATGACCGTCATCAAGATCAACGCCATCACCGTGCCCGAGGGTTCGGGTGACGAGCTGGCCGGGCGGTTCGCCGCGCGCATCGGCGCCGTCGACGGCCAGCCGGGCTTCGAAGGGTTCGAACTGCTCCGTCCGACGGACGGCCGCACCCAGTGGCTCGTCGTGACGCGTTGGGCCGACGAGGCAGCGTTCCGGGCATGGACCGAATCGCCGGCGTTCGCGCACGGCCACCGCGGCGCGAGCGCTCCCGCCGCGCACGGCGGACCGGTGAGCACCGCGGCCGAACTGTGGAGCTTCGAGGTCGCCGGTGGCACGGCGGCCGCGTCCCACGGGTGAGCGGCGCGCGCACCCCGACCCGGTGCGCGTCGTCCACCTCGACGACTGGTTGATCGTCGTCGACAAGCCGTCGGGGCTCCCCACCCACGCCACGACCGACCCGGCCCGACCGCATCTGCACGGTGCGGTCATCGAACTCCGTCGGGCGGCGGGCGAGGACGACCCCTACGTCGGCGTCCACCACCGGCTCGACGTCGACACCTCGGGCCTGGTGCTGTTCACGATCGACCGGTCCGTCAACGCAGCGGTCGGCGCAGCCTTCGCCGACCGGGCGGTCGAGAAGGGCTACGTCGCCGTCGTCACCGGCGACCGACCGCCCCTGTCGTGGGAGGTACGCGATCACCTCGCGCCGGTCGGCAAGGTCGGTCGGGTCACCCGCCACGGCGCGGTGCGGGCCGGCGGGAAGATCGCGCACAGCTCGTTCCGTCTGCTCGGCCCCGCACCCGGCCCGCCGGGGCGGTGGCTCGTCGAGGGTCGTCCGCACACCGGTCGGACGCACCAGCTGCGGGTGCATCTCGCAGGTGGTGGCAACCCGATCGTCGGCGACCGTCTCTACGGCGGTGTCGGGGCTCGGCGTGTGGCACTGCACGCCGCACGCCTCAGGATCCCGCACCCCGTCACCGGGGAGCCACTCGAGGTCACTGCACCACCCCCGCCCGATCTCGGGCGGTGAACGGGGCTCAGCCGATCGTCGCCCGGGCCTCGACGACGAGGTCGACGAAGGTCGTGCGGTCCTCGGCGGGCACCGCTGCGTAGGCGTGCTCGCACAACTGCGACGTGAGCTCCTCGGCCCGGGCCCGCGCCGCGAGCAGTGGCGCGGGGTCGTCGTAGGGACCCGACCAGCCGAGACCATCGGCCCATTCGGGTCCGCCGCGTGGTGGCTCGGCGGTCAACAACGCGTCGACGGGGCGCAGACCGACGGCCTGCAGCGCGATCAGATGTGCGCCACCACGCAGCTCACGCAGCACGTTGACCACGAGCGCCGTCGCCGCGGCCGGATCGTCCGACGGCACGGCGAGATTGCGCCACCCGGCGAAGATCGCGCCGGTCGCGGGCAGGGCTGCCGCGGTCACGATCCCGCACAGTTCGACGAGCCGCGCGAGACGCCCCTCGTCCATGGCGGCGAGCGCCGTCCGGCCCCACGCCATCGCGCACGCCGCGTACTCCTCGCTCCACGCGAGTGCGGGCCGAGTGCGCGGGCGCGCTTCCCAGAGCGCACGGACCATCGAGGGGTGCATCACGCCGATCGCCGCGGCGATCACGTCGGCGTCGACGTCACCGAGCACACCGCAGCGGCCGGCGAGCCAGAATCCGCGCCCGGGCGGCAACCCGAGAGCGTCGCTGCGGGCTGCGGTCTCGGGCGACAGCATCCACCTGCGGCTGAACTCCAGCACCGGACCAGCCGTCCGGGCGACGACGTCTGCGACGCTCGGTACGGCGGTCATCGGTGCACGCTCCGTGGGTGGGAGCTCAGAGCTTCGCGATCATCGCGTCGCAGGAGCTGACGTCGACGCCCGGCTTCGGCTCCACCGACAGGTCGGTGATCACGCCGTTCTCGACGATCGCCGCATACCGCTGCGAACGCTTGCCGAGACCGATGCCGCTGCCGTCGAGGACGAGACCCATCGCCTCGGCGAAGGCGCCGTTGCCGTCGGCCAGCATCACGATGTCCTTGTCGGCACCCTGCTGCTCCGCCCAGGCGGCCATCACGAACGCGTCGTTGACGGCCGTGCACACGATCTTCGAGATCCCCTTGTCGCGCAGCGCTGCGGCGTTCTGCACGTAGCCCGGCATGTGGAGCTTCGAGCAGCCGGGCGTGAAGGCACCCGGCACCGCGAACAGCAGCACCTTGCCGGAACCGAGGACCTCGCCGGTCTGGACGGCGACGGGGCCTTCCGCGCCCATCGTGCGCACTTCGACATCAGGGATTCGATCGCCAACAGCAACCATCGTCGTCACCTCGTGGATTTCCGGTCGGGTCGCCGCGCCGGTGCGCGGACGAGCGGGCCAACCCTACCGGTGCCGATGTCGGCCCGCAGGCTCGGACGCCGTCAGGCGAGCCCGTCCCAGACCGGGGCACGCTTCTCGAAGAAGGCCCGGGTCCCTTCCTTCGCCTCGGGGCTGCCCATGATCTGCGCTGCCGCCTCGTCCGTCGCCGCCCAGGCAGCGACGTCGTCGGCAGCGACCACCTGCTCGAGCGCGTGCATCGACGCCCGCATCGCGAGCGGGGCGTTGCGGCAGATCCGTTCGGCGAGCTCCATCGCGCCCTCGAGCGCCGTGCCGGCAGGCACGACCCGGTTCACGAGACCGAGGACCTCGGCGCGTGCGGCATCGAGCCGGTCCCCGGTGAGGAGCAGTTCCTTCGCGATGTTGAGCGGAAGGGCGCGGGCCGACCGGAAGATCCCGCCGCACGTCGGCAGCAGGCCCCGTTCGACCTCGGGCAGCCCGAAGCGTGCAGTGGTCGACGCGACCACGAGGTCGCACGCGAGCACGATCTCGAAGCCGCCGCCGAGCGCGAACCCCTCGACCGCGGCGATCATCGGCTTGCGTCGATCCCGACGGATGATCCCGTACTCGCCGCCGCGCGGGGTGGCCGGGGACCGTGGCTGGGTGAGGTCGGTCCCCGCCGAGAACACCTCGGCGGTCCCCGTGATGATGCCGACCCACAGATCCGGGTCGTCCTCGAAGGTGTTGAGTGCCTCCTCGATCCCGTCCGCGAGCGCCCGGTCGACCGCGTTGCGCTTCTCGGGTCGCTGCATCCGGACCACGAAGATGTGGCCGTGTCGCTCCGTGAGCACCGTCATATCGTCCCCTCCCGATCCGTTCCACCGTCCCGTCCGGTAGGCCGCCCGGGGCTCGAACCCGGCACCTTGGGATTAAAAGTCCCCTGCTCTACCCGATGAGCTAGCGGCCCCCGACTGGCCCATCCACCCGGACCGGTCGGCGCCGACGTTACCCGGCAGCCCTCCGTCGCATCCGGCCGGTGACGCGACCGCCGCCACTACATTCTCCCCGTGCCCGACGACGACGCAGCCACCGTGCTCTCCGACGTCGACCGCGAGCTGGCGGCGATCGACGCAGCGATGCAGCGCCTCGACGCCGGGACCTACGGGGTCTGCTCGCTCTGCGGCGGATCGATCGCCGACGCAGCACTCGAGGCCGATCCGACGGCGTCCCGGTGCGTCCCGTCGTGCGGCGTCGCCTGATCCGTCTCCGGCGCACGCTGCGCCTGTGGCGGCTCGCCGCACGTCGTGCGGGGGCCTTCCTGCCCCACGTCGTGCGCCGTCGCCTCACCCGCTCCGAGCAGGCGCGTGCGGAACTCGACCGGACCTTCGCCATCCGCAGCGCGTCCGACGTCGCCCGTGAGCTCGGGCAGATGAAGGGTGCGGCCATGAAGGCCGGGCAACTCGTGTCCTTCATCGCCGAGGCGCTCCCGGAGGAGGCCAAGGCGGTGCTCGCGACCCTGCAGTCGGACGCGCCGCCGATGGCGCCCTCGCTCGCCGAGGAGGTCGTGCGCACCGAGCTCGGCGACGAGCCGTCGGTGCTCTTCGACCGCTGGGAGCCGTTGCCGGTCGCCGCGGCGTCGATCGGGCAGGTGCACCGGGCCCGCCTGTGGGACGGTCGCGACGTCGCCGTCAAGGTCCAGTACCCCGGCGTCGCCGACGCGATCGGTGCGGACCTCGCGAACGTCGAGGTGCTCTACCAGATGGTGTCGGCGTTCGCGTACAAGGGTCTCGACGTGCGCGGGACGGTCGACGAACTGCGGGCGCGCATCGTCGAGGAGCTCGACTACCGGAAAGAGGCGGCGAACCAGCGCCACTTCGGCGAGCTCTACGCCGGTCACCCCTTCATCCGGATACCTGCGCTCGTCCCCGAGCTGTGCACCGACCGGGTGCTCGTCAGCGAATGGGTCGACGGCCGTGCGTGGGCCGACTTCG
The DNA here is from genome assembly GCA_964453335.1 of uncultured Acidimicrobiaceae bacterium. GTDB lineage: Bacteria > Actinomycetota > Acidimicrobiia > Acidimicrobiales > CAIXPF01 > VGBO01. Next base: position 23,538 of record CAYVOK010000004.1, on the reverse strand, counting down.
AAGCCGGGGCGACGGAGGAGGCACGCCAGCGGGCCGCCGAGGTCCTCTTCCGCTTCACGCAGCAGTCCGTCTACCGGCACCGCATCTTCAACGGCGACCCGCACCCCGGGAACTACCGCTTCCACGACGACGGCACGGTCACCTTCCTCGACTTCGGGATGGTGAAGCGGTGGAGCGACGACGAGGTCGCAGCGCTGTGGCCGGTCATCGACCCCCTCCTCGCCGCGGACCCCGAGGGGACGGTCCGCGAGATGGTCCGGGCGGGGTTCCTGCCCGCCGACCACGGCCTCGACCCGGCGGCGGTCTACGCGTACGTGAGCGCCCCGTACATCCCCTTCCTCACCGAGGAGTTCGTCTACTCGCGCACCTTCGTCGCCGACACGCTCGGCTCGATCCTCGACGTGCGCGGGCCGTACCGCGACGTCGTCGAACGGCTGAACCTGCCGACGAGCTTCGTCGTCCTCGATCGTGTCGTGTGGGGGATCAGCGCGTTGCTCGGTCGTCTCGCCGCGCGCAACCGATGGCGGGCGATCCTCGAGGAGTACCGGCACGGCGCCCCGCCGGCCACCCCGTTGGGGGAACTCGAGGCCCGCTGGCGCGAGACTCGCGGGTCATGAGCGCCGGCGACCGACCCGCACCCCTCGACCGCCTCGAACCGGGCATGCCCGTCATCGTCGGCGGGGATCGCGTCACCCACGTCCCCGCCGAACTCGCTGCGGCGTTCCGCTCCGGTGACCGACTCGTCGTGGTGCCGACCGACGGTGCGCTCCTGCACATTCCCGCCGTCGACGCAGCGCTCGTCGAGGCGACCGTGGGGCGCGCCGTCGACGCGTTCGGCGTGCTGCGCACCGTCGGCGACGATGCGATCACCTCCTTCTACGAGGCCTTCGCCGACCGGCTCGCCGACGACGACACGTTCGCGGCGATCGCCGCGGCGAACGAGCGCGACGTCGAGGACGCCAGGGCTCGGGGCCGGTCGACGACGCGGCTCGTGCTCTCCCCGAGGATGCGTGACGACATGGTCGCCGGTCTGCGCGGTTGGGCCGGTGCGCCGTCGGGTCGTGACGCCGTCGTCGAACGGATCGAGCACGACGGGTGGGCCGTCGAGCAGCGGCGGGCGGGGCTGGGCGTGGTCGGGTTCGTCTTCGAGGGCCGTCCCAACGTGTTCGCCGACGCGGCCGGTGTGCTGCGCAGCGGGAACACGGTCGTGTTCCGGATCGGCAGCGATGCGCTCGGCACGGCGCGGGCGATCGTGACCGCTGCGCTGCGGCCGGCCCTTCGTGCGGCCGGTCTGCCCGACGGCGCCGTCGAACTCGTCGACTCGCCGTCGCGGGCGGCGGGATGGGCGCTCTTCGGCGACGCGCGGCTGGCGCTCGCGGTCGCGCGGGGTTCGGGTGAGGCGGTCGCACAGCTCGGCGCCGTCGCCCGTCAGGCCGGGGTGCCGGTGTCGCTCCACGGCACGGGCGGCGCCTGGATCGTCGCCGGCGACGGGGTCGACGTCGACCGGTTCGGCGCTGCGGTGTACCACTCGCTCGACCGCAAGGTGTGCAACACGCTGAACGTGTGCTGCGTCCCGCGTCGCCACGCCGACCGGCTCGTCCCGGAGTTCCTCGGCGCGCTCGACCGCGCGGCGGCGCGACGTGGCGCGGACGCGCGTCTCCACGTGGCGGCCGGGAGCGCGCACCCGGCGCTCGACCCGTGGTTCGCCCGGCGTGCGCAGGTCGTCCGGGCGGACGGCGTCCACGACGAACCGGCCGCCGACGTCCTCGACGTCGCAGCACTCGGCACCGAGTGGGAGTGGGAGGAGAGCCCCGAGGTCACCCTCGTGCTCGTCGACGCGGTCGACGAGGCGGTCGGGCTGTTCAACCGCTGCAGCCCACGGCTCGTCGTCTCCCTCGTCTCCGACGACGATGCCGAGCAGGAACGGTTCTGGTCGGCGGTCGACAGCCCGTTCGTCGGGAACGGGTTCACCCGCTGGGTCGACGGGCAGTACGCGCTCGGCCGCCCCGAACTCGGCCTGTCGAACTGGGAGAACGGTCGGCTGTTCGGCCGTGGCGGGGTCCTGTCGGGTGACTCCGTGTTCACGGTGCGTACACGGGTCCGCCAGACCGATCCCGACGTGCACCGCTGATCCCGCACCGCAGCGCCCTCGGTAGCATCGGCGCGTGCCCACCGTGACCCTGCGCCTCTTCGCCGCCGCACGCGTGGCTGCGGGCACGGGCAGCGACCGTGTCGACGCGGCCGACGTCGCCGGTGTGCTCGCCGTGGCGGTCGACCGTTACGGACCGGAGTTCGCCGGTGTGCTCGCGGGGAGCCGGGTCTGGCGCAACGGCGAACCGGTCGAGGTCCACGAGCCGGTCGCGGACGGTGACGAGATCGCCGTGCTCCCGCCTGTCTCCGGAGGTTGAGCCCGAACCGGACTGACCGTCCGCATGGGGGTTCGACCACACCCCGCCGGTAGCCTCGCAGGGCTTTCGTGGCGTCGGGAATCCGGCGCCGTCGTCCTCCGTTGGGAAACCCGTGGCCGGTCTCGCCGTCATCTCCATGCACACCTCGCCGCTCGCCCAGCCGGGCTCCGGCGACAGCGGTGGCATGAACGTGTACGTGCGCGAGCTCGCCGCCTCGGTCGCCCAGGCCGGCGTCCCCTGCGACGTCTACGTCCGCCGCTGGTCGGACGACCTGCCCGAGGTCGTCGACGTCGAACCCGGGTTCCGGGTCGTCCACGTCCCCGCCGGACCGGTCCACCTCCCGAAGGAATCGCTCCCGGAGGTGGTCGGCACCTTCGCGGCACGCGTCGCCGACCACATCGCCACCACCGGGACCGCAGCCGCAGTGCACGCCAACTACTGGCTGTCGGCCGTCGCCGGGCATGCGATCAAGCACACCCTCGACGTCCCGCTGCTCTGCACGTTCCACACGCTCGCCCGGGTGAAGGCCGAGACGGGCGACCCCGAACCGCAGCGCCGCATCGACGCCGAGACGGCGGTGATCCGCTGCAGCGACGCCATCCTCGCCAACTCCGCCGAGGAAGCGGCCCAGCTCGAACGCTTCTACGGCGCCGACCCGTCCCGCATCGAGATCGTGCCGCCCGGCGTCGACCATGCGTTCTTCGCACCCGGTGACCGCTGCGGGGCACGGCGTGCGCTTGCACTCGACTGCGACGGCCCCGTGCTCGTGTTCGTCGGCCGGATCCAACCGCTGAAGGGCCTCGACGTCGCGATCGAGGCGCTGGCCCGCAGTCGCCACCGGACGGCCCGCCTGGTGGTCGTGGGCGGTGCGAGCGGGGTCGAAGGCGACGCCCACGAGGCGGCGTGCCGGGCGCTCGTCGAGCGGCTCGGGCTCGGGGCACGGGTCGAGTTCCGTCCTCCGCAGCCGCACCATCTGCTCTCGAGCTACTACCGCGCCGCAGATCTGTGCGTGGTGCCCAGCCGGTCGGAGTCCTTCGGTCTCGTCGCCCTCGAGGCCGCGGCGTGCGGTACGCCGGTCGTCGCGTCGGCCGTCGGTGGCCTGCTCACTCTCGTCGAACACGAGCGCACCGGCATGTTGGTCGAGGGCCGGGACCCGGCGGCGTTCGCCGCGGCGATCGACCGGGTGCTCGACGACGCCCCGACGGCGGCCCGCCTCGCGGCCGGCGCCCGCGAACTCGCCGGCCGCTACCGGTGGTCGACGTCTGCAGCGCGTCTGCGTCGTATCCACGCCGATCTCGTCACCGGTTCCCGGGTCTCATGCGCGGTGGGCTCGTGACCGAGGGCGCCCCGCCGTTCACCGACGACGAGCTCGACGCGCTTTCGGCCCGGATCGACGCGTGGCTGGCGCACGAACTCGGGGCGAACCCCACGGTCGCCGCCGTCGACCGGGATCCGTTGCTGCGTCGCTGGTACGTCCGGGTGACGGGGGAGGAGAAGCCGGTCTTCGCCATCTGGTTCACGCTCGGCCAGCGGACCCTGCACTACGAGACCTACGTGATGCCGGCCCCGGAGGAGAACCACGCGGCGTTCTACGAGCACCTGCTCCGTCGCAACCGGAAGTTCTACGGCGCCTCCTTCCTGATCGGTGAGGAGGACGCCGTCTTCCTCGCCGGCCAGTTGGCGAACACCTCCGTCACGGAGTCCGAGCTCGACCGTGTCCTCGGGTCCCTGTACGCCTATGTCGAGCAGTGCTTCCGGCCCGCACTCCGGATCGGCTTCGCAAGTCGGTTCCCCTCATAGTTCTTTATTGCATTTCCAGGCATCTCCGTCTAAGGTGCCCAACCGGGCGGTCGGGATGCCGGGTCGAGCGATCGGGGAAGTCGGTCGGGACGGCATCCCGGCCGTTCGCCCGTCCCGCTCCGGCGTTCGGGGCGGTCCGGACGGCCGCGATGGGGAATACTGGATGCCCCAACGGCGTTCTTCGGCCCATCCCGGTCGCAGCGCCGACCGTCCCGGAGGTCGATCGATCGATCCGGGCGACGACCACGAGGCGGCTTCCACCACCGTGACCACGAGCTCGAAGACGACGAAGAGCACCGCAGCGAAGCCCAAGTCGGCCACCGCCGCGAAGGCTGCGCCCACGCCCGCTGCCAAGGCACCGGCATCGAAGGCCGCACCGAAGCCTGCGCCCAAGGCCGCGCCGAAGCCTGCGGCGAAGGCAACGACGAAGCCGGCGCCCAAGGCCGCGCCGAAGCCTGCGGCGAAGGCAACGACGAAGCCGGCGCCCAAGGCCGCGTCGAAGCCGGCGGCCAAGTCGGCGTCCAAGCCAGCGCCCAAGGCTGCGCCGAAGCCGGCGCCCAAGGCTGCGTCGAAGCCGGCGCCCAAGGCTGCGTCGAAGCCGGCGGCCAAGTCGGCGTCGAAGCCGGTGCCCAAGGCTGCGCCGAAGCCTGCGGCGAAGGCAACGCCGAAGGCGAAGGCGGCACCCAAGCCAGCGGCGAAGTCGAGTGCGAAGCCCACGCCGAAGCCCGCAGCCAAGGCCCCGACGCCCATGGCGAAGCCTGCTGCGAAGGCCAAGACCGCGCCCAAGCCCGCAGCGAAGGCCAAGGTTGCTCCCGAGGCGACGTCGAACGCGGAGTCGAGTGCGAAGCCCACGCCGAAGCCCGCAGCCAAGGCCCCGACGCTCAAGGCGAAGACGGCTCCTGCCCCGAAGCCGCTGTCTGCAGCGAAGATCTTCGGCGCGAAGTTCCTCGGCCAGCAGCGTGCCGTCCTCGTCGAGGAGCGGTCCCGGCACATGCAGTCGGCCGAGCGCTGGACGGCCGAGGCCGATTCGCTGATGAGCGAACGTGAGCCGGGGGACGTGCAGTTCGACGACGAGTCGGGTGAAGGCGACTCGCTGGCCGTGGAGCGCGACCGCGATCTCGCCCTCTCGGCGCAGGCGCGTGCGCAGGTCGACCAGATCGACGGCGCCCTCGCCCGTCTCGACGCGGATCGCTACGGCGTGTGCGTCGCGTGCGGCCAGGCCATCGTGCGGGAGCGCCTCGAGGCCATCCCGTGGGCGGCCGAGTGCGTCACCTGCAAGGCAGGTTCGATCTACTCCTGACCGCGTGCGGAGGGGCCGTGCGCAGGGTCGCACGGGTAGCATCCGACCGTGCGGAACTTGCAGGTCATCGGCGGCGGGAAGATGGGCGAGGCCCTGCTCGGCGGTCTGCTCGCGTCCGGTTGGACCGAGCCTGCCGGGCTCCGGGTCGTCGAACCGGTCGCCGGTCGACGGGACGAACTCGCGGCGAGGTTCCCCGGCGTGACGGTCAGCGCCGACCTCGGTCCGGGTGCCGACCACCTGATCGCCGTGAAGCCGGGTGAGGTCGCCGACGTCTGCGCGGCGCTCGCACCCAACCGTGGCGTTCGGCGGGTGCTGTCCGTGGCGGCGGGCGTGACGACAGCGAAGCTCGAGGCGGCACTCGGCCCGGATGTCGCGGTCGTGCGAGCGATGCCGAACACGCCGTCGCTCATCGGTCAGGGCGCAGCAGCGATCGCAGGCGGTACGCGTGCGACGTCGGACGACCTCGACTGGGCGGAGTCCGTACTCGCCGCGGTCGGTGTCGTCGCCCGGGTCGACGAATCGCAGATCGACGCAGTCACCGGACTCTCCGGATCGGGGCCTGCCTACGTCTTCCTCGTGGCCGAGGCGATGATCGAGGCGGGCGTCCTCGTCGGGCTCAGCCGCCCGGTGGCCCAGAAGCTCGCCGTGCAGACCCTCCTCGGATCGGCAGCCCTGCTGCAGAGCAGCGACCGATCGGCTGCCGACCGGCGTGCCGACGTGACCTCGCCCGGCGGGACGACGGCCGCAGGACTCAGGGCACTCGAACAGGGCGGCGTGCGCGCCGCCTTCCTCGACGCCATCGCGGCGGCGACCGCCCGGTCCGCCGAGCTCGGTCGCTGAGGCGACCATGCCGCGCTACGACACCGTCACCTTCCTGTCGGACTACGGCCGCGTCGACGAGTTCGTCGGTGTCGTCCACTCGGTGATCCGCTCGCTCGCGCCCCACGCGGCGATCGTCGACCTCACCCACGACGTGGCGCCCTACGACGTGCGCGGCGCAGGCCTCGTGCTCGCCCGTTCGGCGCAGTACCTCTGCCCCGGTGTCGTCCTCGCCGTCGTCGATCCCGGGGTCGGTACGGACCGGCGGCCGATCGCCGTCGAGGTCGGGGACGGACAGTCGGTGCTCGTCGGACCCGACAACGGCGTGTTGGCACCGGCCGTCGCCATGGTCGGCGGCGCGTCCCGTGCCGTGGTCCTCGACGACGAGAGCTTCCACCTCCCCTCGCCCGGGCCGACCTTCGCCGGGCGTGACGTCTTCGCACCCGTGGTCGGTCATCTCTGCAACGGCGTTCCTCTCGAGGCGCTCGGTCGGCCCATCGACCCGCTCTCGCTGCGACCGGCGCTGATGAACCTGAGCCGGATCGAGGGTGGTGGTGTCGACGGTGAGGTGCTCTGGGAGGACCGCTACGGCAACCTCCAGCTCAACATCGACCCCGAGGACGTCGAGGCGTTCGGTGAGAGGGTGACGGTCCGCATCGGTGATCGCATCCGGATCGCCCGACGCGTTCACACCTATGCCGAGGTCCGCACCGGTGAACTCGGCCTGGTGGTCGACAGCTACGGGATGCTCGCTCTCGTCGCCGACCGGGCGTCGGCCGCAGGCGAGCTGCGGATCGGACCCACCGACGCGGTGCGGCTCGAACCCGCGCCCGACGACAACGGCGACGACGGGGTCGTCGTCCCCGTCGAACTCGGCCGCAGGAGGGAAGCATGAGACCTGCCACGACGATCGCCGTCGCGATCCTGCTCGGACTGATCCTCGTCGCCACGATGGTGCAGTTCGTCTTCCTCGTGCGCTGATCCGCCCCGGTCTCACCGCGACTCGGGGGTGACGCGAGGCACACCCTCCCGATCGCGACCCCGAGCACGACCTCGGTACGATGGCGGCCTCATGGACCGCACCCCCCGGCGCATCCCTGCGGCCACGGTCGCGCGACTCCCGGAGTACCTGCGCGTGCTCGTCGGGCTCGCGAGCGACCGCATCGCCACGGTCTCGTCGGACCGTCTCGCAGAGCTCGCCGGCGTGAACGGTGCGAAGGTGCGCAAGGACCTCTCCTACCTCGGGACCTACGGCACGCGCGGCGTCGGCTACGACGTCGACTTCCTCCTGTTCCAGATGCGCGAGGCCCTCGGGCTCACGCAGGACTGGCCGGTCGTCGTCGTCGGCGCCGGCAACCTCGGCCGTGCGCTCGCCAACTACGGCGGCTTCGGCGAGCGCGGGTTCCCCGTCGCAGCGATCGTCGACAGCGACCCGGCGAAGGTCGGGACCGAGATCGGGGGGACGATCGTCCGCCCCGTCGCCGACCTCGCCGGCATCGTCGCCGAGCACCACCACGTCATCGGGGTGATCGCCACCCCCGGGCACGTCGCGCAGGCGGTCGCCGACGCCCTCGTCGTCGCCGGCGTCCAGGCGATCCTGAACTTCGCCCCGGCGTTGGTGTCGGTGCCGCCGCACATCTCGTTGCGCAAGGTCGATCTCGCACTCGAGTTGCAGGTCCTCAGCTTCTACCAGTCCCACCGCGAGACCCGGGCCGTCGGGTGACCGCCCGGCGAGTGCCGCGCCCCGGCCCCCGTGACTGGCCGTCCCGGCCACCGCTGGGGCATGCTCGTCGCCGCTGCCCGATCCTGTGCGCTGCGGCCGTCGGTCCGCACCGCATCGGGTGAGGAGACCACACCGTGCCCGTCGTCGCCATCGGCCTGAACCATCGGAGTGCACCGCTCGACCTGCTCGAACGGGTCGCGGTTCCCGCCGATCGCGTGCCGAAGCTCCTCGCCGACCTCTGTGACGGCGAACTCGTCAGCGGCGCAGTCGTCGTCGCGACCTGCCACCGCCTCGAGTGCTACCTCGACGCCGAGCGGTTCCATGACACCCTCCACCACGTGCGCGACATGCTCGCCGTGCACACCGACACCGGCCCGGCGTTGCTCGCCGACCATCTCGTCGCCTACTTCGACGCCGAGGCGGTCGACCACCTGTTCACCGTGAGCGCGGGGCTCGACTCCGCCGTGCTCGGCGAGCACGAGATCCTCGGTCAGGTGCGCGTGTCCTGGGAACGTTCCCAGGCCGAGTCGCTCGCCACACCGGCGCTCAACCTGCTGTTCCGACGCGCGGTCGAGGTCGGCAAGCGCGTCCGTACCGAGACCTCGCTCGCCCGTGGCACGGCGTCGATCTCCCACGCCGCCGTGGAGCTCGCGGTCGAGGCCGTCGGCGACCTCGCCGACCGGCGGGTCCTCGTGCTCGGTGCAGGCGAGATGGGCTCGGGGATCGCAACCGCCGCAGTGGGGGCCGAGGCCCGCAGCGTCGTGGTCGTCAACCGTTCCGCCGAGCGCGCCGAGCGGCTGTGTGCCGAGCTCGGGCCGCGCGCCGTGCCCGCGCCGTGGGATGCGCTCGGCGACGAGCTCGTCGCAGCCGACGTCGTGATCTGTTCGACCGGTGCGCCCGAGCCGGTACTCGGCCGCAGCCACCTCGAGGAGCTCCTGCCCCGGCGGGAAGGGCGTCCGCTGATGCTCGTCGACGTCGCCATGCCGCGTGACGTCGACCCGTCGGTCCGCTCGGTCGACGGCGTCGTCGTGGCCGACCTCGACGATCTCCGTGCCCGTGCCGAACGCGGTCTCGACGAACGACGCAGCGCGGTCGCAGCGGCGGAGGCGATCGTCACCGCTGCGACCACCCGGTACGCCGACGAACGGGCCGCCCGTCAGGCCGACCCGGTCGTCGTCGCGCTGCGCAGCGCCGTCGAGGAACTGCGTCGCAGCGAGCTCGGGCGCTACGAGGGGCGGTTCGCCCATCTCTCCACCGCCGACCGCGAGGCGGTCGACGCCCTCACGCGCACCCTCCTTGCGAAGCTCCTCCACGGGCCCACCGTCGCGCTCCGCGACGCCGCGGGCGGTTCCCGGGGGGTGCGGCTCGCCGACGCGGTCACCGAACTCTTCGGCCTCGAGCCCTGAGCGGCGACGCCCCCGATGCTGATCCGAATCGCCACCCGGTCGAGCGCGCAGGCGCTCGCCCAGACCGGGTGGGTCGCCGACCGCCTGCGCGCTGCGCACCCGGGCCTCGACGTCACCCTCGTGCCCACCGAGACAGCCGGTGACCGCGACACGACCACGCCGATCTGGGAGCTCGGCGGCAAGGGCGTGTTCGCCAAGGAGGTCCAGGTCGCTGTCCTGACGGGTCTCGCCGATGTGGCGGTCCACTCGGCGAAGGACCTGCCGTCGACGACGCCCGACGGGCTGGTCGTCGCCGCGGTGCCCACCCGGCGCGACCCGCGTGACGCCCTCGTCGGCGCCCGCCTCGACGACATCCCGGTCGGCGGTCGCGTCGCGACTGGCTCGATCCGTCGGCGGGCGCAGCTCGCCGCGCTGCGTCCCGACCTGACCTTCGCCGGTCTGCGGGGCAACATCGGCACGCGTCTCGAGCGGGCCGCCGAACACGACGCGATCGTGGTCGCCGTCGCAGCGCTCGAATGGCTCGGCGCGACCGATCGGATCGCCGAGACGCTCGAACCCGGTCGCATGCTCCCCCAGGTCGCGCAGGGCGGCCTCGCCGTGGAGTGTCGGGCCGACGACGCGACGACGAAGGACCTCCTCGCCGTGCTCGAGGATCCCGTGGCCCGTCGGTGCTTCGAGGCCGAACGATCGTTCCTCCGCACGCTCGGCGGCGACTGCTCGCTCCCTGCCGGGGCGTTCGCGACGCCGCTCGCCGCATCCGGAGACGTTGCGATCGAGGGACTCGTCGCCGCGGTCGACGGCACGACCGTGCTCCGCCACCACCTCGTCGGCGCACCGCTCGACGCAGGTCGGCTCGTAGCCGAGCACCTCCTCGCGTCCGGCGGCGCGGCACTGCTGGGGCGGTGAGGTCGCGGTGGCAGCCGAGGTGCGGGCACTCGCAGGCCGTCGCATCGTCGTGACCCGGCCCGCCCACCAGGCGGAGGAGCTCGCCGCACCGCTGCGGGCGCTCGGCGCAGAGGTGCTCGTCGTCCCGATGATCGGGATCGCACCGCCCGACGACGGTGGTCGTGCGCTCGACGACGCGCTCGGCCGGCTCCCGGGCTACCGCTGGCTCGTCGTGACGTCGGTGAACGGCGCCGATGCCGTACTCGGTCGGGAACCGATCCGACCGGGTGGCCTGCGGGTCGCAGCGATCGGGCCGGCGACGGCGGCACGGATGCGGACGGCCGGCTGGGTCGTCGATCTCGTGCCCGACGACTACGTCGCGGAAGCGCTGCTCGACGCGCTCGGTGATCCGGGCGCGCCGGGCGACGCCGTGCTCGTGGCGCGCGCCGCGGTCGCCCGTGACGTGCTGCCCGAGGGGCTCCGGGCCCGCGGGTGGACCGTCGACGTCGTCGAGGCCTATCGGACCGTCGACGCCCCGGTCGATCCCGCAGTGGTGCAGCGGATCTCGGCGGCCGACACCGTGACGTTCACGTCCCCCTCGACGGTCGACCGGTTCGTGCGACTCGTCGGAACGGCCGGGGTGCCGCCCCGCGTCGCGTGCATCGGCCCGGTGACCGCGCAGGCCGCCCGTGATGCCGGGCTCGTCGTGGCGGTCGAGGCGGCGAGCTACACCGTCGACGGCCTCGTCGAGGCGCTCGTCGCGACGTCGTGACCGCAGCCACCGCGGGATAACGTCCCCGCGTGGCCTTCCCGCAGCGCCGTCTCCGCCGTCTCCGTCGCACCCCGGCGCTCCGTCGCCTCGTCGCCGAGACGGCGCTCACCGTCGACGATCTCGTCGCCCCGCTGTTCGTGCGAGAGGGCATCGACGCCCCGCAGCCGATCCCGTCGCTGCCCGGCGTGATGCAGCACACCCGGGCGTCACTGCGACGCGAGGTCGCCGAACTCCGTTCGCTCGGCGTGCCTGCGATCATCCTGTTCGGCGTCCCCGAGCGGAAGGACCCGCAGGGTTCCGGTGCATGGGACCCGGACGGGATCGTGCAGGTGGCACTCGCCGACCTGCGCGACGAGGTCGGCGACGACGTGGTGCTGATGACGGACCTGTGCCTCGACGAGTACACGTCGCACGGCCACTGCGGGGTCCTCGACGACGACGGTCAGCCCGACAACGACGCGACGCTCGAGCTGTACGCCCAGGTCGCGCTCGCCCAGGCCGAGGCGGGGGCCGACATCGTCGCACCCTCCGGGATGATGGACGGTCAGGTGCTCGCGATCCGTGAGGCGCTCGACGAGGAGGGATGGTCCGACGTCGCCGTCCTCGCCTATGCGGCGAAGTACGCGTCGGCGCTCTACGGCCCGTTCCGGGATGCGGTCGACGTGACCATCATCGGCGGCGGCGATCGCAAGGGTTACCAGCAGGACTACCGCAACGCGCGGGAGGCGCTCGAGGAGATCCGCTTCGACCTCGACGAGGGTGCCGACATGCTGATGGTGAAGCCGGCGGTCACCTACCTCGACGTGATCACCCGCGCCCGGGCACTCGTCGATGTGCCGCTCGCGGCGTACCACGTGTCGGGGGAGTACGCGATGGTGAAGGCCGCCGCCGAGCGGGGCTGGATCGACGGTCCTGCCGTCGCGCTCGAGCAGCTCACCGCCGTGAAGCGGGCCGGCGCGGACCTCGTGCTGACCTACTTCGCACGCGAGCTCGCCGAACAGTTCGCCGACTGACCGCGGATAGCGTCGCCCGGGTGAGCACCACCAACGAGGCCTGGTTCGAACGCGCACGACGCTCCATCCCCGGTGGGGTCAACTCGCCGGTCCGGTCGTTCCGGTCGGTCGGTGGGACGCCGTACTTCGTCGAGCGGGCGAGCGGTGCCTACGTGTGGGACGTCGAGGGTCGCCGCTACGTCGACTACGTGCAGAGCTACGGCGCGTCGATCCACGGTCACGCGCACCCGCCCGTGATCGAGGCGATCCGTGCCGCCGCCCTCGAGGGGACGACCTACGGCGCCCCGACACCGCGCGAGGTCCTCCTCGCCGAGGAGATCGCCGCCAGGGTCCCCGGCGTCGAACAGGTCCGGCTCGTCTCCTCCGGGACGGAGGCCGCGATGTCGGCGATCCGGCTCGCGCGGGGCGCCACGGGCCGGACGAAGGTCGTGAAGTTCGCCGGCCACTACCACGGCCACTCCGACACGTTGCTCGCCGCCGGTGGGAGCGGTGTGGCGAACCAGGGTCTGTCCGGGTCGGCAGGGGTTCCCGACGGTGCGGTCGCCGACACGGTCGTGGTCCCCTTCGACGCCGTGCCGAGACTCGACGACGACGTCGCCGTGCTCGCGGTCGAACCGGTGGCCGCGAACATGGGGCTCGTCGAACCGCCGCCCGGCTTCCTCGCGGCGCTGCGTGCCGAGTGCGACCGGGTCGGCGCCATGCTGCTCTTCGACGAGGTGATCACCGGCTTCCGCCTCGCCCGCGGCGGGGCCGAGGAATGGTCCGGTGTCCGACCCGACGTGTGGTGTTTCGGCAAGGTCATCGGCGGCGGGCTCCCGATGGGGGCGTTCGCCGGTTCCGCCGAGGTGATGGCGGACCTCGCTCCGCTCGGGCCGGTGTACCAGGCAGGCACGCTGTCGGGGAACCCGGTCGCGACCGCTGCGGGGCTCGCGGCGCTCGCCCTGCTCGACACCGACGCGTACGAGGAGCTGTGCCGGATCTCGACCCGCCTGCAAGCCGGGCTCGCAGCGGCGATCGCGTCGGCCGGCGTCGCCGCGCAGGTGCCGCGCACCGGTCCGCTCGTCGGGCTCTTCTTCGCCGATGCCCCGGTGCGTACCTTCGACGGTGCCCGCGCCGCCGCCGACAACGGCCGCTACGCGGTCTTCTTCCACGGCATGTTGCGCCGCGGATTCGCGTTCGCGCCGGGCCCGTACGAGGTGATCTTCCCGAGCCTCGCGCACACCGATGCCGACGTCGACGCAACGATCGAAGCCGCCGCAGAGGCCGCCGCAGAGGTCGCTGCGCACGCCTGACCGAGCGGGCGTCCCGACGGGGCGAACGAGTACGGTGCAGGGGTCGGCGGCCGGTGGGGCCGCACCGTCGTCGGGGGAAGGACCAGCACGATGAAGGCAGCCGTACTCAACCGCATCCCGGGTGAGCTCGAGATCGAGGACGTGTCGATCGACAAGCCCGCGGCCAACGAGGTCCTCGTCCGGACCGTGGGCTCGGGGCTGTGCCACTCCGACCTCCACTTCATGGATGGTCACTGGCAGACGAAGCTCCCTGCGATCATGGGCCACGAGGGCTCCGGCATCGTCGAGGCCGTCGGTGAGAACGTCCACTACGTGAAGCCCGGCGACCACGTCATCACCTGTCTGTCGGTGTTCTGCGGGCAGTGCCGCTACTGCCTCGCCGGTCACCTGTCGTTGTGCAACAACCCGGCACCGACCTCGCGCCCCCGCGGTTCGGCACCGCGTGCGACCAACGCCAAGGGTGAGAGCCTCGCCCAGTTCGCCCGGCTCGGTGCGTTCGCCGAGATGATGCTCGTGCACGAGAACGCCGTCGTGAAGATCCGCGAGGAGATGCCGCTCGACCGTGCGTCACTCATCGGGTGCGGTGTGACGACCGGCCTCGGTGCGGTGTTCCGCACGGCGCAGGTGCAGGCGGGCTCCGAGGTCGTCGTGATCGGCGCCGGCGGTATCGGCCTCTCGGCGCTGCAGGGCGCTCGCATCGCCGGCGCGTCGAAGATCATCGCCGTCGACGTCGAGGACGCGAAGCTCGACGTCGCTCGGCAGATGGGTGCCACGCACGTCGTCAACGGTGCGAAGGACGATGCGGTCGCAGCGGTCAAGGAGATCACCGGCGGCGGCGTCGACTACTCCTTCGAGGCGATCGGCCTCAAGCAGACCGTCGAGCAGGCCTGGGCGATGCTGCGCCCGCGTGGCACCGCCACCGTCATCGGCATGGTCCCCTTCGGCACCAAGATCGAGATCCCCGGCCATGAGATCTTCATGGAGGAGAAGATGCTGCGCGGTTCGATGATGGGGTCGAACCAGTTCCGCCTCGACATGCCGCGCTTCGTCGACCTCTACCTCGACGGGAAGCTGATGCTCGACGAGATGGTGTCGCACCGCATCAAGCTCGAGGACATCAACCACGGCTACGACCTCATGCGTCGCCGTGAGGCGACCCGGACGGTCATCACCTTCGACTGAGTGTCGACGACCCTCCCTGGAACGACCGAGGGGGCGTCACCGCCGGCTGAAGCCGGGACGGTGACGCCCCCTCGGCGCGTCCGCGGAGCGGTGCTGCCTATTCGGCGGGGATCTCGACGCCGTTCTCGGCAGCGATCTCCTCGAGGATCATCTCGGCGTCCTCGGCAGTCCAGCTGAACTCGGGGAACTCCTCCGGCAGGACGCGCAGCTCGGCCCATGCCTCGGCCTCGTCCTCGAGCGTCAGGCCCGACAGCGTGTAACGCGTGTGCAGCACGGCCTCGACGATCTCCTTCAGCGAGATCGTCTTGCCGAACCCGGGCATCCCGCCCTTGGACACGGCACCGTTCGTCTCGAACAGCGCCTTGCCCCGCGGGTCGGCGGAGCCGAGGGCGATCCAGCGCACCTGGTCGACCGGGTTCGGGTACCGCTCACCGAGGCGGCCGCCGCTGAGCTGCGGGCCGACACCGCCGCCGCCAGCGGCGCCGTGGCAGCCGCTGCAACCGGAAGCACCGGCGAACACGCCGGCCCCGGCCTCGAGCAGCGTCGGGTTGGTCGACTTCGGCGCCTCGAGCGTGCCGGCGTACAGGAACGCCCAGATCGGCAGGAACGCCACGACGGGCATCGCCCAGGCCGGGATCTTCTTGCGACGCTGGTACGCGACCTCGTAGGGCGCAGGCGGCTTCGGTGCGGCCTTCGGACGCTCGACGCCGCCGCTCGGTGCGACCGGGCCCTTCGCCACGGCGGTCGACCCGCCGCCGCCACCTCCGCCCGCTGCCGCGGGTGCCGCGGCGCCGGCAGCTGCACCGCCGCCGTCGCCGCCGCTCACAGCGAGGCCGAGGGCCTGCCGGCGGCTGCGGGTGCGGTCGAGGAGGTGCTGGGGGATCTCGGTCACGGATGTCCTCCGCTCGGAACGACGGGACGCCCGAACGCTAGCGGCTCGGGGGCGTCTCGGATGCGTTCTGCATTGTTCCAGCATCGGTGCCCCGCGGACCAATACGCCGACCGTGTGTGAGTCCGCGGGTCGCCGCGGCTAGTGTCCTCGTCGTTCTCCGTCGCGCCGCTCGGCGCACCGTCCCTGGGAGGTATCCGACCTCGTGGCCGCCCTCGTCAGCTCGATCGTGCTCGGCGTCGTCGTTCTCGGCGTGCCCTTCGGGTACTTCTACAAGAAGCGGCCGGTCGGCGCCCCGCTGTCGTGGGGCCAGGCGATGGTCGCTTCCACGTGGGCGTTCTTCCTCATGTTCTGGTTCTACGGCGTGGTGCCGCACCAGTGGCTGCTGCTCGCCGACAACGAGTGGGCGTGGCGACCCGACCGGGCGTGGAACGGTCCGGCCGACATCCTCACGAAGTTGCCGTTCGAGATGAACTACCTGATCGCCCGCGACTTGATCGCGGTCGGTATCTACCTCGTGATCATCGGCGCGAACGTCGCCCTGTTCTCGAAGTGGCAGGCGCGGGGCAAGGACAAGCCTTCCACCGACGTGGTCCGGTCGAGCTACGGCCGCCCGTTGGTCAAGGGCTAGGGACCGGACAGAGGATCGAAGGAGGACCGACGCCATGGCTCGTACCGATGCCAATCCGCCGCTTCCCGAGTTCCGCAGCGACTACGTCCTGTACGAGGTCGATGCCCAGTGGCTCAGCGCCGCCGTGAAGCCCAAGCAGTTCATCCACATCGACCAGTCCGAGTGCATCATGTGCGAGGGCTGCGTCGACATCTGCCCGTGGAAGTGCATCCACATGGTGCAGCCCTCCGCGGTGACCGAGGCCTATGACGTCGAGCTCCCCGGGTCCGACCCGGCGGACAGCGTCATCTTCGTGATCGACGACGACGTGTGCACCCGCTGCGCCCTCTGCGTCGACCGCTGCCCCACGTGTGTGATCATCCTCGGCAAGCTCGCCGACCCCGGCGAGGAGGGTGAGCAGCACACGCGGATGAACACCCACGGTTACGCCTACGGCATGCGCCTGGGCTGAGGAAGTATGAGTACGCAAGGCGAGAACCGATGAGTTCGCCCATCCGGTGCGGACTTACGTAATGTCAGGCCGAGCCGACCGTTCCGTCGGTCTCGGTGGTCGATGAGGCAGGGAGACGCACGGTGGCGAAGACGGCACCACGCCGATCGGAACAACTGTCGGACAAGGTCGGGGAGATCACGGGCAAGCTGCAGGACAGCCAGGCCTGGAACTCGATCTTCCGGCCGGGTTCGATCTTCCGGAAGGGCTACACGGACAGCCCCCGGAACCGGTCCTACGTGATCATGAACAGCGTGCTCTACCACCTGCACCCGGTGAAGGTGAAGCGCCACGCGGTAAAGGTCAGCTACACGCTCTGCCTCGGCGGGTTGTCGTTCTTCCTCTTCATCCTGCTGACGGTGACGGGCATCTTCCTGATGTTCTTCTACCGGCCGACGGCTGCGCAGGCGTGGGACGACATCTACACGCTCCAGACGGCGGTGGCGTTCGGTCTCCTCGTACGGAACATGCACAGATGGGGAGCGCACCTCATGGTGCTCTCCGTGTTCCTGCACATGGCCCGCGTCTTCTACCACGGGGCCTACAAGCCGCCGCGTGAGTTCAACTGGGTGATCGGTGTGATGCTGCTGCAGCTCACCCTGCTGCTGTCCTTCACGGGGTACCTGCTCCCGTGGGATCAGCTCGCCCTCTGGGCCGTGACCGTGGGTACGAACATGATGGGCTACACGCCCGTCTTCGGGAAGCAGGTCCGGTTCGTGCTGCTCGGCGGGTTCGAGATCGGCTCGGACACGCTCCTGCGTTGGTACGTGCTCCACGTGCTGATGCTGCCGTTCGTCATCGTCATCTTCATGGCCGTCCACTTCTGGCGAGTCCGCAAGGACGGCGGAATCTCCGGACCGTTGTGATCGGGGGCATCAACACATGACCGAAATTCCCGAACATCTCCGCAACCGGGCGGCTGCCGCCCGGAAGAAGGCCGAGGGCAAGGCCGCCGCCGGCGGCGACACGCCCGCGGCCGAGGCCGCACCGGCCGCCGCAGCTGCCGCCGGTGGTGGCGGTGGTGGCGACGACCGCATCCCGGCGCACCTGCTCGACCGCTCGCGGTCGGCGGCGCAGAACGCCGGGTTGGCGACGACGGGTGGCGGCGGTGCCGTCGCCACGGCGGTCGCCGACGCCCGACCGGTGGCGAGCGGGCCCGGCGGTCACACGCAGCGCCTGCTGACCGTCGTGAAGTCGGGCTCGATCCAGGACGTCAAGCACGTCCCGCAGGACAAGGTGCACACCTGGCCGCACCTCCTCGTCGCCGAGTTCGTGGCGGCCCTGCTGATCACGGCCTTCACGTTCATCTTCTCGGTGTTCGTGAACGCACCGCTGCTCACGCTGGCGAACCTGAACCAGACGCCGAACCCGTCGAAGGCCCCGTGGTACTTCCTCGGTCTGCAGGAGCTCCTCACGATGTTCCACCCGATGGTGGCCGGCGTGACGATCCCGGGCATCGGGCTGGTGCTGCTGACGATGGCCCCGTATCTCGACAAGAACCCTTCGAACAAGCCCGAGGACCGCAAGTTCGCGGTGTCGACGATGACCCTGTTCATGATGTTCTGGGCCGTCCTCGTCATCATCGGGTCGTTCTTCCGGGGACCCGGGTTCAACTTCGTGTACCCGTGGACCTCCGGCCTGTTCTTCGAGCTGTGACCACGGACGACGAGACGCAACGGAGCGAGAGAGAGCATCGGTGAGCACCTACACGATCGTCGTGATCGGAGCCCTCGTCCTGGCGGCGTTGGCGGCGATCATGTTGTTGGCCGCCTCCCGTCGACGCGATACGCGTGACGCCGTCGGCTATCTCAGCCGCGAGACCCGCAGCCGTGACAGCGGCAGCGTGGCCGAGGGGGCCGAGACGCTGAGCGGCCGTGCCTACGAGCAGTCGGCGGTGCTGGCCCGCTCCGGCGGTGCGGACATCGTGCCGGCGCCGTCCGCCGTGCCGGCCGCCTACGTCCCGCCGGATCCCGAGACGCTCGGTGTCACCCGTCGGCAGTTCCTGAACCGGAGCATCGTCGGCTTCATGGTGATGTCGCTCTCCGGCTTCGGTGCTGCGGTCATCGCGTTCCTCTGGCCCTCGACGAGCGGCGGCTTCGGTGCGCAGATCACCGTCGGCTCCGCCGAGGACGTGCGGCAGCGCATCCGTGCGAACAGCGGGTTCCTCTACGTGCCCGAGGGTCGTATGTGGGTCACCGAGTACCCGCAGACGGCCGTCGACAAGGGCAAGGCCGCCTACGCGTCGGCCCTGCACCCGATGCTCGAGGCGGGGTTCGCCGCCCTCTGGCAGACGTGCCCGCACCTCGGTTGCCGCGTGCCCGAGTGCAAGACGTCGCAGTGGTTCGAGTGCCCCTGCCACGGTTCGCAGTACGACCGTGTCGGTGAGAAGAAGGGTGGGCCGGCGCCGCGTGGCATGGACCGGTTCCCCGGCACCGTCGACGCCCGGGGCAACCTCGTGGTGAACACGGGACAGATCATCCAGGGTCCGCCGATCGGCACCAACACGACCGGCCAGGAGGCCGAGGGCCCGCACTGCATCGGTGGGGGGCATTCGTGAGTGGGGGTCTCGCAGCTGCGTTCACGACGCAGCGGATCATCGGCCTGGTGGTGGCGTGGGTCACGCTCATCGCCGTCGCCGTCTACGCGTTCGTCAACATCCGCAAGGCGAAGCCGGAGGTCGGCAACGAGGTCGACCTCGCGCCGAACCGCAAGCCCTACTACTCCGACGAGGAGCTCGAGGGTCCGCGCCTCGACCGCTATCTCACGATGGCGCTCGTCCTGCTGGGCATCGTCGCACTGGGGCTCCCGCTGTACTGGCTCGCCGAGCCGGGGCGGCAGAGCGGCCAGATCGACCGGTTCGAAGCCGTGTTCGCGAGCCGTGGTGAGAACCTCTACAACGCGAACTGCTCGTCCTGTCACGGTCAGGGTGGTGGCGGTGGCGTCGCCTCCTACGTCCTGCAGGATCGTGAGGGCGACTTCATCGCCAACGTGAGCTGGAAGGCGCCGCAGCTCTCCACCGCACTCCTCCGTTTCGAGCGCGACGAGATCCAGTACGTGCTCGACCACGGCCGGGCGTTCTCGCCGATGCAGCCGTGGTCGACGGTCGGCGGCGGTGCGATGAACACCCAGCAGATCAAGAACCTGATCGACTATCTCTCGTCGGTGAAGCTCAGCACCGAGGAGGCGCAGGACGAGGTCCGGGCCGGCCTCGTCGCCCGGCTAACGAAGGAGCGGGAGCTCCTCGTGGACGAATCGAAGAAGGCGTCGGTCGCGGCCGAGGTCAAGAAGGCCTTCGACGACAACGACAGCGACCTGAAGGCGTTGATCGCCCTCGGCGAGGCGAAGTCCGAGCGTGAGGCGAGCCTGCGGCTCGGTGAGCTGCTGTTCAGCCTCGACACCGGGTCGGGCGGCTACAGCTGCGCCCGGTGCCACACGGCGGGCTGGTCCTACGACCGTCCGTCCGAGACCGGTGCAGGTGCCTTCGGGCCGAAGCTCTGGAACGTCGACGACAAGTTCACGAGCGTCGACCAGCTCTCCCAGTTCCTCGGCGAGGGCTGCGAGATGGGCAAGCTCTACGGCCGCCAGTCGCAGTGCAAGAGCGGTCAGATGCCGGGCTTCGGTGAGTTCTTCACCGCCGAGCAGCTCGACGCAGTCGCCGCCTACGTGGCGACGCTCGACGGCAGCCAGCAGTACTACCCGAGCGGTCAGCGGCCGGTCAGCACCACTGGGGGGTCGACGAAGTGACGTCGTTCATCGTCATCAACGGACTCGACTTCAACCTCTTCATCCGAGGTCTCCTCGTCGTCCTCGTCGGCGTCGTGGTGCTGATGGGGTCGACCTACCTGATCCTCGCCACCAACAGCGGGTTCCGGACGGGCGGCATGCTCGCCCTCACGGGGTTCTTCGGCTGGATGACGATCATGGGGTTCATCTGGGTGCTCTACGGCATCGGACTCCAGGGTCGGCTGCCGTCGTGGCACGTGTTCGAGATCAACCGCGGTGACCTCACCTCGGCGCAATTCACCGAGGCGCAGGAGCTCGCAACCGGTCTCGAGGAGACGGCAGCCGGCGTGTCCACCGACCCCGCTGCCCTCGATGCCTGGTTCCGGGCCGCCGAGGAATCCCAGGTCGCGCCCGAAGTCGGCGACTGGACCGGCGTGCTCGCGTCGAACCGGGCACGTGGTGAGGCGCAGGCCGCCGTCGATGCGTGGCTCGTCGGGAACCGGGTCTTCGCATCGGGCACCTATGTCCCGGTCGCTGCATTCGTGCGTGGCGGCAAGGATCCGCGTCCTGCCGGTCTGTCGTGCGGGATCTCGAAGCTCAGCACCTGGGACGAGTGCATCGATCGGGCGGGGCGCAAGCTCCACTCGATCTTCATCCAGCCCCGTCACCCTGCGAAGCAGATCGCGGTCATGGTGTCGCCGGCGAGCCCGGAGACGTTGATCGTCCGCCCGGGTGAGGCGCCCCCGGTGAAGGTTCTCGATCCCGATCAGCCGATGTACACGGTGCTCATGGAGCGCGACCTCGGCTCCAAGCGTCTCCCGCCGTTCCTGATCATGGTCGGCTCGGGCATCATCTTCGCTGCGTTCGCCTGGCGACTGCACGAGCGTGACAAGGCAGAGACGGCCGCTCGCGCGGCGTACGCCGCCGGGAAGGCCTGAGTCCCCGCAGTGGGTCACTACCTGCCCATCGTGGCGCTGGCGGTGCTGGCCGTCCTGTTCGCCGGTTTGAGCTTCCTCGCATCGAGGTTGCTCGCACCGCGCAGGCCGACGCCGCAGAAGTCGGCGCCCTACGAGTCGGGCATCGTCCCGGGCAAGGAGCCGCCGAGGCGGTTCCCGGTCCGGTTCTCGATCGTGGCGATGATCTTCATCGTCTTCGACATCGAGGTGATCTTCCTCTACCCCTGGGCGTTGGTCCACGACCAGCTCGGGCTGTTCGGGATCGTCGCGATCGCCATCTTCTCGGCATCGGTCTTCGAGTCGTTCCTGTACCTGCTGTCGAAGGGCGTCCTCGAGTGGGGTCCGGTGCAGCGCGTCCAGCGGCCGCATCTCGTCGGTGCGCATCGGACGGCCGAGTCGACGATCCGCCGGGTCGGGCTCGAAGGTCGTGACCGTCCTGCGGAGCAGCGGATCCTCGAGGAGTCGGGCATCACCGTTTCGAACGAGCC
Organism: uncultured Acidimicrobiaceae bacterium; assembly: GCA_964453335.1. GTDB lineage: Bacteria > Actinomycetota > Acidimicrobiia > Acidimicrobiales > CAIXPF01 > VGBO01. The sequence goes on along the minus strand of CAYVOK010000004.1, from coordinate 1,761 downwards.
CGTCGGCACCGGGTCGGGGGCGCACTGACATGGCCGAGACCTCACCGCTGCAGAAGATCCTCCCCGATGGTCTCGCCGGTCTCGGACACAACGTCCTGACCGCACGGATCGAGGACGTCGTCAACTGGTCGAGGGCCCGCAGCCTCTGGCCGGCGACCTTCGGCCTCGCGTGCTGCGCCATCGAGATGATGGCCGCAGGTGGTGCCCACTACGACCTGAGCCGGTTCGGCATGGAGGTCTTCCGGGCTTCCCCGCGCCAGGCCGACCTCATGATCGTCGCCGGGCGGGTGTCGCAGAAGATGGCCCCGGTGCTGCGCCAGATCTACGACCAGATGATGGAACCCAAGTGGGTCATCTCGATGGGCGTGTGCGCGTCGAGCGGCGGGATGTTCAACAACTACGCGATCGTCCAGGGCGTCGACCAGATCGTCCCCGTCGACGTGTACGCACCGGGTTGCCCGCCGGGGCCGGAGACGCTCCTGCACGCGATCATCACGCTGCACGGGATGATCGAGAACGGCGAGATCCTGCGGCGACGGGCGAACGGCGACGGAGCCGTGCTCATCGAACAGCGTGACGGCCAGACGGCGTCGGGTCTCGCGATCGGCGGGCGACGGTGAGCGAGGGTGAGGTAGGCGCAGCCGAACCGGAGATGGCGTACGGCGTCCCGGTGTCGTGGTCGCGCGACCAGCAGGTCCTCCACCCGACGCGGGAGCAGTACCTCGATCTGGTCGCGACGCTGAAGGACGACGGGTTCGTCATGTGCGTCGACGTGACCGCGGTCGACTATCTCGCCGCACCGAGCCGGGCGCTCCCCGCCGGTGTCGACGCCGAACGCTTCGAGGTGGTCGCGAACTTCATCGACCACCGGGCGCGTCGACGGATCCGCGTGCGGGTGCAGGTTCCGGAGTCCGATCCGACGTGCGCGTCCCTGTGGCCGCTCCACGCCGGCGTCGAGGCACTCGAACGTGAGGTCTACGACCTCTTCGGGATCAGCTTCGACGGCCACCCCGACATGACGCGCATCCTCCTGCCGGAGGACTGGGAGGGACACCCGCTCCGCAAGGACTACGCCATCGGCCGCATCCCCGTGCAGTTCAAGGGCGCGGAGGGCCGAGCCACCTCGATGCAGCAGATGGGCCAGAGCCCGGCTGCTCGTTGACGAACCACCGAAGATCGCACGAGGCCGTCGGGACATGACCGTCATCGAAGAACCTGAGGTCGATCACGCCGCCCGGCTGCGCAGTGGGCACGCCGTGCTGCGCATGTCGGAGGTCGTCGCCGCCGAGCACGGCGAACGACTCGCGGACGAGGACGACGAGACCATGCTCGTCAACATGGGTCCGCAGCACCCGTCCACGCACGGCGTGCTGCGGCTGATGCTCGAGATGCGCGGCGAACAGGTCGTGCGATCGAAGCCGATCGTCGGTTACCTGCACACGGGCATGGAGAAGACGGCGGAGGACCTCACGTTCCTCCAGGGCCCGACCAACGTGACGCGGATGGACTACGCGTCACCGTTCTTCACCGAGCTGGCCTTCTCGCTCGCGACCGAGAAGCTGCTGGGCATCGAGGTGCCCGAGCGGGCGACGTGGATCCGCATGTTGATGTCGGAGATGAACCGCATCTCGTCGCACCTGCTCTTCCAGGCGACGAACGGGATGGACATCGGCGCCGTCTCCGTCATGATCTACGGCTGGCGGGACCGCGAGGAGGTGCTGCGCTTCTTCCAGAAGGTCACCGGCCTGCGGATGAACCACA
>CAYVOK010000003.1:92761-187308 GCA_964453335.1 uncultured Acidimicrobiaceae bacterium | reverse complement strand
GCTCGCCATGCACGTCGTGGCCGAGGCGCAGCGCAACGGCGGCATCTGCGCCTACGTCGACGCCGAGCACGCGATGGACCCGGTCTACGCCAAGGCCATCGGTGTCGACATCGACGAGCTCCTGATCTCGCAGCCCGACACTGGTGAGCAGGCGCTCGAGATCGCCGACATGCTCGTGCGCTCGGGAGCGATCGACGTGATCGTGATCGACTCCGTCGCCGCCCTCACCCCGAAGGCCGAGATCGAGGGCGACATGGGCGACTCCCACGTCGGACTCCAGGCCCGTCTCATGTCGCAGGCGCTGCGGAAGCTGACGGCGAACCTCAACAAGTCGAAGACGATCTGCATCTTCATCAACCAGCTCCGCGAGAAGATCGGCGTCATGTTCGGCTCGCCGGAGACCACGCCGGGCGGTCGGGCGCTGAAGTTCTACTCGTCGGTCCGTCTCGACATCCGTCGGATCGAGTCGATCAAGGACGGCACCGAGGTCGTGGGCAACCGCACCCGGGTCAAGGTCGTGAAGAACAAGGTCGCCCCGCCGTTCCGGCAGGCCGAGTTCGACATCATGTACGGCCGGGGCATCAGCCGCGAGGGCACGATTCTCGACGTCGCCGTCGACCTCGGCCTCGTGAAGAAGTCGGGTGCGTGGTTCACCTACGAGGGTGAGCAGCTCGGCCAGGGTCGGGAGAACGTGAAGAACTTCCTCGGCGAGCACCCCGAGCTCATGGTCGAGATCTCCGAGCGGGTCATGGCGCAGTCCGGCCTCGATGCGAACGAGGCCACCGACGACGACGCCCCGATCGACCTGCGGGTCGTCGGCGCCACCGCCGAGGACTGAACGACCGTCGCCGGCCGGTCCACGCAGCGTCACGCTGGCGGGACCGGCCGGACGGCGACGTAACCTTGCCCGTTGTGACCAAGCGGTACGTCGTGCGCACCTACGGGTGCCAGATGAACGAGCACGACTCGGAGCGCATCGCCGGGATGCTCGAGGCAGACGGATACTCGGCGGCGTCGTCGCTCGAGGACGCCGATGTCGTGGTGCTCAACACGTGCTGCATCCGGGAGAACGCCGACAACAAGCTCTACGGGCAGCTCGGTCATCTCAAGTCGCTCAAGCAACAGCGACCCGATCTGCAGATCGTCGTCGCCGGTTGTCTCGCCCAGAAGGACCGGGAGCTCGTCCAGCAGCGGGCCCCGCACGTCGACGTGGTCTTCGGCACCCACAACGTGCACCGGGCCACGGAACTGCTCGCCCAGGCCCGGGTCGGCGGTCCGGTGTTCGAGGTCCTCGACGAGGCCGTGGTCGAGGAGGACGCAGCATTCCCTTCGGCCCTGCCCGTGCGTCGCGAGGTCGATCACGCGGCGTGGGTGACGATCCAGATCGGTTGCGACAACTCCTGTGCGTTCTGCATCGTCCCCTCCGTCCGCGGACGTGAGGCGAGTCGTCCGTTCGCCGATGTGGTCGACGAGGTCGAACGTCTCGTCGCCGACGGTGTCGCCGAGGTGACCCTCCTCGGCCAGAACGTGAACTCCTACGGCCGTGACGCGACGACCCGCCTGCGTGGCGAGGCACCGAGCGACTTCGACACGCACCTCGCCGGTCCGACCTGGGCGGCGGACGATCGTCGTCGCCCGCGTGCGCTGTTCGCCGACCTGCTGCGCGCTGTCGGGGCGGTCGATGGGATCCGTCGAGTCCGCTACACGAGTCCGCATCCGAAGGACCTCCGCGACGACGTCATCGTCGCGATGGCGGAGACGCCGACGGTCTGCGAGCACCTCCACCTGCCACTGCAGTCGGGCAGCGACCGCGTGCTCGCCGCCATGCACCGCGGGTACACCGCCGAGCGGTACCTCGAACGACTGGCATCGGCCCGGGCACGCATCGACGACCTCGCCGTGTCGACCGACCTCATCGTCGGCTTCCCCGGCGAGACGGACGACGACTTTGAGGACACGCTCGCGGTGGTCGCCGAGGCGGGGTACGACAGTGCCTACACCTTCATCTTCTCGCCGCGTCCCGGGACCGAGGCGGCGACCCTCGTCGACCGGTTCGTACCGGCCGACGTCGTCGCAGCCCGCTTCGAGCGCCTGCGCGCCGTCGTCGAACGATCGGCCCGACAGCGCAACGCCGCTCGGATCGGCCGGATCGAGGAGGTCGTCATCGAGGGTCCGTCCAAGCGGGATCCGGCCCTCCTCACCGGCCGAACCCGCCAGAACCGCCTCGTGCACGTGCCCTCCGACCCGCTGCGGGCGGGCACCCTCGCAACCGTCGAGGTCACCGAGGCGGCGGCGCACTATCTGCGCGGTCGGCTTCTCGAGGTCCTCGAACGTCCCCGGCACCGCACCCGCATCCCCGTCGTCGCCGGGTGACCGACGTGCCCGGGGCGTCCTCGTACGTCGCGACGGCGTGGGGTGACCGGCTCGGGATCCTGCCGACGACCGAGGCGGACGGCACCCTCACGATCGGTGGCCGGTCGGCATCGCCGACGGAAGAGTGGCTCGGCGGGCGCTGCGGTGCGCCACGCCCACACCCCGAACGACCCGGGACCGTCGTGCTGCCGGGCGGCCTGCCCGCCGACGACCCGGCGGTGCGCAGCCGCGTCGAGGAGGTCACGGCCGCGCTCGCCGAGACGATCCGGGCCGTGCACGACCTCGACGTCGCAGGCTGTCCGGTGCACCTGTCGACTGCCGACCGTCTGGCGCGGGCAGTCGGTCCGACCGCACTTCTCGACCACGTCAGCCGGCTCGCCGAGCTCGTCGAGCGGCGGACCGCCGTGGCGGCGGTCGTCACCATCGGCGCCGCCCGCCTCGACACCGTCACGGTCGACGTCGACGACACCGGTCGACTCGGGCGCTGCGGACTCGTCAGCGTCGACGGTGTCGCCGTCGCCGACCCCTACCGCGACCTCGCCGCCGCAGCCCGGAGCCTCGCCGCCACGTACGGGCCTGAGACGCTGCCACGATTCTTCGAGCTCGTCGGCCACCCCGAACCCGACCCGATCCGCCTCGAGCTGCACGCCGCGCTCGACGAGCTCGGCGTCTGACCGTGCCCGCACCCATCGCCCTCGTCGGCCCGACGGCATCGGGCAAGACCGATGTGGCGCTCGCCGTCGCCCGACGGCTCGGTGACGTCGAGATCGTCTCGGTCGACTCGATGCAGGTCTACCGCGGCATGGACGTCGGCACGGCCAAGCCGACCGTCGCGGAACGCGCCGAGGTGCCCCACCATCTCCTCGACGTCGCCGACCCGGCGGAACCCTTCAGCGTGGGCGCCTATCAGGCGCTCGCCCGGGAGGCGCTCGCCGACATCGAACGCCGCGGACGTCGAGCACTCCTCGTCGGCGGTACCGGGCTGTACCTGACCGCGCTCGTCGACGACCTCACGCTGCCCGGTCGGTTCCCCGAGGTCGCGGCCGACCTCGAGACTGAACCCGACACCGTCGCGCTGCACGAGCGCCTCACCACCCTCGACCCCGTCGCCGCCGCCCGCATGCAACCGTCGAACCGGCGTCGGATCGTGCGGGCGCTCGAGGTGACGATCGGCAGTGGCCGGCCGTTCTCGTCGTTCGGCCCAGGGCTCGAGGCCTACCCGCCGACACGGTTCGTGCTCTTCGCGATCGACGTCGAACGACCGGTGCTCGACGAACGGATCGCCACCCGGTACCGCCGCCAACTCGACGCCGGGTTCCTCGACGAGGTGGCCGCCCTCCGGGCCCGACCGGCCGGTTGGTCGAGCACCGCGGCGCAGGCGCTCGGCTACAAGGAGCTCGCCCTGCACCTCGACGGGGCGTGCACGCTCGACGAGGCGGTCGACCTCGCCGAGCGACGCACGCGCACGTTCGCCCGCCGTCAGCAGCGGTGGTTCCGGCGGGACCCGCGCATCACCTGGGTCCCCGCGGTGGGTGCGGAGGCCGCAATCCTGGGATGCTGGTCGTGATGCGCCTCGTGAAGCTGCACGGACTCGGCAACGACTTCCTCGTCGCCGTCGACGCGCCCGAACTCGGGCCCGACGACGCTCGCCTGCTGTGCGACCGCCGACGGGGGGTCGGTGCGGACGGTCTGCTCGTGCTCCTGCGTGGTGCGGCGGCCGGCGACGCCGATGCCCGGATGGTGCTGTTCAACAGCGACGGCAGCCGTGCGGCGATGAGCGGCAACGGGATCCGCTGTGCCGCGCATGCGCTCGTGCACGTCGAACCGCCGACGACGTGGCCGACGACCCGCACGATCGATACCGACGCAGGGCTGCGCACCGTGGTCGTGCACGACGACGACCCGGGTGCGGTCGTGCCGCGCCGTGTGCGGGTCGAGGTCGACATGGGTCCCGTCACCGACGGACCGGCGTGGCGGCCCTCCGACGCAGCGGCCCGGGCGACCGCAGGTCGACGGGTGGCGACGGCCGACATCGGGAACCCCCACCTCGTGTGCGAGGTCCCGGACCCCTGGACGATCGACGTCGCTGCGGTGGGCAGCCTGCTCGAGGCCGACTTCGCCGACGGGATGAACGTCGAGTTCATCGCCCCGACGCCCGGGTGCCCGGACTCGATCGACCTCACCGTGTGGGAGCGCGGCGCCGGGGTGACCGAGGCGTGCGGCACGGGTGCGTCGGCCGCGGCCACCGTCGCCCATCGCTGGGGCCTCGTCGGGCCGGACGTCGTCGTCCGGATGCCGGGCGGTGACGTCGAGGTCCGGATCGGCGAGCGGGTCACGCTCGTCGGGCCGTCGGAGTTCGTCGCGGCCGTCGATCCGGACCCGAACGGCATGCGCCGATGAACCGTCGCGCCGACCGGACCACCACCGGCACCCACCGCGGGGCGTTCGGGGAGTTCGGCGGTGCGTCCGGCGGCCTCATCGAGCGCACGTTCCGTGAGCAGATCGTGCTCGTCGGCATGATCGTGCCCCCGCTCACGCCCGACGAGGTCGAGGAATCTCTCGACGAGCTCGCCCTCCTCGTCGACACCGCAGGGGCCGATGCTGTCGCCCGGGTGGTGCAGCGTCGCCAGACGCCCGACCCGGCCACCTACATCGGCAGCGGCAAGGCAGAGGAGGTGCGCCGCATCGCCGAGGAGGTCGACGCCGACACCGTGGTGTTCGACGACGAGCTCACGCCGGCCCAGCAGAAGAACCTCGAGCGGATCCTCGGTCGGACCGCCCTCGACCGCACCGCCGTGATCCTCGACATCTTCGCCCAGAACGCCGCGAGCCCCGAGGGCCGCGCCCAGGTCGAGCTCGCCATGCTCCGGTACCGGTTGCCGCGTCTTCGGGGTCGTGGTGTCGCGCTGTCGCAACAGGGCGGCGGTATCGGCACCCGGGGTCCCGGTGAGACCCAGCTCGAAGTCGACCGTCGTCGTCTCGTGCGTCGCATGCACAAGCTCGAACGCGACCTCGGCGAAGTGCGCCGACATCGTGGCGTGCAGGCGAAGTCGCGGGCGCGTTCCCGCTTCGGCCGCATCGCGATCGTCGGCTACACGAACGCCGGGAAGTCGACGCTGCTGAACCACCTCACGAGTGCCGGGGTGCTCGTCGAGGACCGCCTGTTCGCCACGCTCGACGCGACGACCCGGCGGCTCCAGCTCCCCGGTGGCGAGACCGTGCTCGTGACCGACACGGTCGGCTTCGTCCGGAAGTTGCCGCACCAACTCGTCGAGGCGTTCACGACCACCCTCGACGTCGTCATCGGCGCCGACCTGCTGGTCCACGTCGTCGACTCCACGAGCCCCGACCCGGAAGGCCAGATCGCAGCGGTCCGTGAGGTGCTCACCGAGATCGGCGCAGGTGACGTGCCCGAACTGCTCGCGTTCAACAAGATCGACGTCGCCGCGGCCGAGTCGCTCGTGGCGCGCCACCACGGCGCGGTCGCGATCTCGGCACGCACCGGCGAGGGCGTCGACGACCTGCTGGCCGAGGTCGGCCGACGGTTGCGCGGCCGCACCGAGATCACCGAACTGTGCATCCCCTTCGACCGTGGCGACGCCGTCGCGATCGCGCACCGTGAGGGTGAGGTGCTCGTCGAGTCCGCCGACGAGACGGGCTTCCGGCTCCGGGTCAGGCTCGAACCCGCCGGTCGCGCCCGTCTCGAGGAATTCGTGGTCGGCACCACCGTCGGGGGCAGGATGGAGCCGTGAGCGCAGGATTCGTCCCCCCGCCCTACCCCTACGACCGGCTCGACGCGTACAAGGCGATCGCCGACGCGCACCCCGGCGGGGCGGTCGACCTCTCGATCGGTACGCCCGTCGACCCGCCGCCGCCGGCCGTCGTCGCGGCGATGGCCGGGTCGGACGCCGAGCGTGGGTACCCGCCGTCGATCGGCACGCCTGCGCTCCGTGACGCGGTCGCCCGATGGATGCAGCGACGCCTCGGGGTGACGATCCCCGCAGCCGACGTCGCTGCGTGCATCGGCACGAAGGAATTCGTGGCGACCCTCCCGCAGTGGTTGCGACTCCGCACCCCGGACCGTGACACCGTGCTCTATCCCGAGGTGGCGTACCCGACCTACGAGATGGGGGCGATCCTCGCGGGGTGCCGGCCTGTCCCGGTGCGCGTCGACGAGCACTGGCGCATCGACCTGTCCTCCATCGCCCCCGACGACGCCGCCCGCGCGCTGTGCCTGTGGGTGAACACACCGGGGAACCCCGCCGGTGGTCTCGACGATCTCGACGCCGCCGCCGCATGGGGTCGCCACCACGGCGTGCCGGTGTTCTCCGACGAGTGCTACGTGGAGTTCACCTGGGCGGGGGAGCGGCGGACGATCCTGCGCAACGGCACCGAGGGCGTCGTCGCCGTGCACTCGCTGTCGAAGCGGTCGAACTTCGCCGGCGGTCGGATCGGCTTCTACGCCGGCGATCGCGACCTCGTCGAGTACCTGCGCGAGGTGCGCAAGCACGTCGGGATGATGGTGCCCGGCCCCGTGCAGGCCGGTGCGGTCGTCGCGCTCGACGACGACGCACACGTCGAGGCCCAGCGGCGCACGTACCACGCCCGTCTCGAGCTCGGTCGTGCCGTGCTCGGCGCGCTCGGTGTCGACGCGCCGATGCCGGAGGGCGGGTTCTACCTGTGGGTGCCCGCACCCGGTGGCGACGCGTGGGCGCTCACGGAACGACTCGCCCGGGAGGCCGGCGCACTCGTCAGCCCCGGCGAGTTCTACGGCGCAGCCGGTGCGGCGCACGTGCGCGTCGCGATGGTGCAACCCGACGACCGTCTGCGGCTGATGGCCGAACGTGTCGGTGTGCGTGTGCCCGACGGCGTCTGAGGCCCGCCCGGGCGGCCACTACCATCGGCGGGCGTGACCGACCTCCGCACCCGCATCGAAGCGCTCTGGGCCGACCGCGCCAACCTCGACACCGCCGATCCCGACGTGCGGGCGACCGTGCTCGAGGCGGTGGACCTCCTCGACCGTGGTGAGGCCCGCGTCGCGGAGATCGGTCCCGACGGCGGGGTGATCGTCCACGAGTGGCTGAAGCAGGCGATCCTGCTGCTCTTCCCACTCGCGCGGATGGAGACGATGGAGGTCGGCCCCTTCGAGTACGCCGACAAGATCCCGCTCAAGCACAACTACCAGGCGCAGGGCGTGCGGGTCGTGCCCGGTGCGTCGGCCCGCTACGGCGCCCACCTCGAACCCGGCGTCATCATGATGCCGAGCTACGTGAACATCGGCGCCCGTGTCGGGGCGGGGACGATGGTCGACACCTGGGCGACGGTCGGATCGTGCGCGCAGATCGGCCGGAACGTGCACCTCTCCGGTGGCGTCGGCATCGGCGGCGTGCTCGAGCCGCCGCAGGCGGCACCGGTGATCGTCGGCGACGAGTGCTTCATCGGTAGTCGCTGCATCGTGGCCGAGGGTGCGCGTGTGGACGAGGGCGCGGTCCTCGGCGCGGGTGCGGTGCTCACCGGTTCGGTGCCCGTCATCGAATCCTGGAGCGGCGAGGAGGTCGCACGCGGGCACGTGCCGGCGTGGACCGTCGCCGTTGCGGCGTCGCGCCAGCGCACCTACCCGGGTGGGACGTTCGGGATGCCGTGCGTGCTGCTCATCAAGCAGCTCACCGAGGGGGAGCGCCACGACAAGGCGCAACTGAACGACATCCTGCGGGAGCACGGGGCGACGTTGTGACCGACACGGCGGCGCAGCGGGTCCTCGACCGGACCGTCGAGCTGGTCGACATCGCCTCCGAGAGCTTCGCCGAGGGGCCGATCGTCGATCACCTCGAGGCCGTGCTGCGCGCCGTCCCGCATCTGACGGTCGACCGCGTCGGGGACAACCTCGTCGCCCGCACGATGCTCGGTCGCCCGCAGCGCGTGGTGCTCGCCGGGCACACCGACACGGTGCCGGCGAACGGGAACACCGTCGCCCGGCTCGACGGCGACGTGCTCTGGGGTCTCGGCACCGCCGACATGAAGGGTGGGCTCGCCGTGATGGTGGAGCTCGCGCGCACGCTCGCCGAACCCTCGGTCGACGTGACCTACGTGCTCTACGCCCGCGAAGAGGTGGCGAGCGCGCACAGCGGCCTCGAGGAACTGTTCGTGCAACGCCCGGACCTGCTCGTGGGTGACGTCGCGATCCTCGGTGAGCCGACCGACGGTGCCGTGGAGGCCGGTTGTCAGGGCACGCTCCGGGCGAGGATCACGCTCGCCGGGCGTCGTGCGCACACGGCGCGGCCGTGGATGGGACGCAACGCCATCCACCGTCTCGGTGCGGTGCTCGCCACCCTCGACGCGTACGAGGCGCGCCGACCCGTCGTGGACGGGCTCGAGTTCCGTGAGGCGGTGCAGGCCGTGGCCGTCGAGGGCGGTGTGGCCGGCAACGTCGTGCCCGACGCCGCTGCGCTCGTGGTGAACCACCGGTTCGCCCCCGACCGAGACGAGGCAGCGGCGTTCGCGGCGCTCCGGGATCTCGTCGCCCCCCATCTCGAGGACGGCGACACGATCGAGTGCACGGAGTCGGCGCCCGCGGGGGTCCCAGGTCTCGGGCACCCGCTGCTCGCACGACTCGTCGAGCTCGCGCCCGGCCCGGTCGGGGCGAAGCTGGGTTGGACGGACGTCGCGCGCTTCAGCGCCCGAGGGGTGCCAGCGGTGAACTTCGGCCCGGGTGATGCGACCTATGCGCACCGTGCCGACGAGCACGTGCAGGTGGCGTCGCTCGCCACCGTGCACGACGTCCTGTGGCGTCTGCTCACAGACGACGCATGACGGTGACCACCCGGCCGTAGACGGTCACGTCGTCGGGGGCGTACTCCATCGGCTCGAGCCGCGGGTTCGCCGGGACGAGCACGACCTTGCCGCGCCGGCGCGTGTAGGTCTTGACCGTCGCCTCGCCGCCGGGGATGCCAGCCACCACGACGTCGCCGTCGGACGCGGTCTGCTGGACGCGTGCGACGACGAGGTCGCCGTCGAGGATCGCAGCGTCGACCATCGAGTCGCCCCGCACCCGCAGCACGAAGAGGTCGCCGTCGCCGGTGAGGTCGGCGGGTAGCGGGAGGAGCTCCTCCACGTTCTCCTGGGCGAGCACGTTCACGCCGGCGGCGACGTCACCCACGACGGGCACGAGGCGGGCGGGCCGGCGTTCGGCGGAACCGGCCGAGTCGTGGCGGATCTCGATGGCGCGCGGCTTGGTGGGATCGCGTCGCAGGTAGCCCTGGCGCTCGAGCGTCGCGAGGTGGGCGTGGACGGTGGAGGGGGAGCCGAGGCCGACGGCCTCACCGATCTCGCGGACCGAGGGCGGGTAACCCCGTTCGGTCACGTGACGCTCGATGCACTCGAGGATCGCCTGCTGTCGCTTGCTCAGCGTCGGTGCCATCGGACTCCGTTCCTCGGTCGCCCGGTGGGGGCCGCCGTGGGCGGGCACCGTGGCGAACAGATGTACGCACTCTAGCGGTCGCGGGCCGCCGGATGAAACATCTGTTCGCCCGGGCTTGACACCGAACAGGTGTACGGGTCTACGGTGTCCGTCGAACACCTGTTCCGATCCGGCACCCCGCCGTCCCGGCCTTCGTTGTCACACCTTCTCTGGAGACTGTCGCCATGGCCCTCCCCCTCCACCTCGCTCCGGTCCCCCTCCCGCACCGTCCGTCGTCCCGTGCCGCCGGCCTCCGGCTCGTCGAGTTGCCGCCGGTCCGGACCTCCGCCGCCCGGCCGAACTACGCCCTGCGTCGTGCGGTCGCCCTCGTCGTGGTGGCGCTCTGTCTCCTCGGTGCGGCGAGCGCAGTGCGTTCCGTCGGCAGCTTGTTCGTGCAGGAACCCGCTGCCCAGATGGCGGGTGACGGGTCCGGATCGGTCGTCGTGCGCACGGTGCAGCCGGGCGAGACCCTGTGGTCGATCGCGGCCGCGGCGTCCCCCGGGCGGGACCCGCGTCCTGCGGTCGACGAACTCGTGCGGCTCAACGGCGGGTCGACGCTCGAGGCGGGTGCCCAGGTGGTCATCCCGGCATCGTGGGCGCACGCCCGCTGAGCCGTGGCGGGGGCGGCGGGGGGCCGTGGGTGGTGCACCACTAGCATCGGCGCCGATGCGGTGCCCCCACTGTGGTCACGAGGACACGAGGGTGGTCGACTCCCGCCCGGCGGACGAAGGTACGGCGATCCGGCGGCGGCGGGCCTGCGAAGCGTGCGAAGAACGCTTCACGACGTTCGAGCGACTCGAGGGGCGCACGCTGTTCGTCCGCAAGCGGGACGGTCGGCGTACGCCGTTCGACAAGCGCAAGATCATCTCCGGGCTCGTCGCGGCGACCAAGGGGAGGCCGGTCGGCTACGACGTGATCGAGGGCGTGGCGCTCGAGATCGAGTCGATGGTGCGTTCGTCGGTCGACCCGGTCGGCACGGACCGGATCGGCGAGGTCGTCCTGGCCCGGCTGCGCGAGCACGACGAGGTCGCGTACCTCCGCTTCGCGAGTGTCTACAAGGGCTTCGACGACGTGTCGGACTTCGTGCGGGAGCTCCAGCTCCTCGAATCGGGGACCGACACCGTCGGAGCGTGAGGCGCTGCGACGCTGCGTGACGATCCGCAGGAACGCACAGGCTTTCCCCAGGAATTCCCCCGCAATTCACAGCGTCATCCTCTAGCCGTCCACAGGCGTTCATCCCTACGTTGCTTCCCGTTGCGAGGAGGTGCGGGGTGTCGACGGCCGGAACGGTGGTAGGCGTCCTCACACACGGGTGGGCGACTCCTGAGGGAGCTGCAGCACCCGGTCACGGGTACCGGGTCGAACGAGCTTCGTCTCTTACCTGGTCGTCGGCCTCCGCCCTGCTCGCAACCGGTGTCCGGCCGCCCAGCGCGGTCGGTTCGGACACCGAGCGTGAGATTTCTCGCAGATACCGGTTGACACCGCTGGAATTCCAGTGGTGTAATCTCCAGACCTTGTAGCCGAGATGGAGGAAATCGCGCGGCAACCACAACATGTTGTGGTTGCCGTTTCCACCGGATCGGAACAGGTACACGACGGGACGGCAGCGTGGCACCCCGTCGACCTCGAACCCACGCAGTGCATCTTCAGGAGTCTCTCCCCATGGCAGTAGCGCCCGAGCAGGTCGGCATCGGTATTCGTCGGCACTTCACGAAGGCCGGCACCCATCCGTACGACCAGGTGTCCTGGGAGCGACGGGACGCACGGATCTCGAACTACCGCGACGGCACGGTTGCGTTCGAGCAGCTCGGGGTCGAGTTCCCCGTCGGTTGGTCGCTGAACGCGACCAACATCGTCGCCCAGAAGTACTTCCGCGGCACCCTCGGCACCCCCGAGCGGGAGTGGTCGCTGCGCCAGGTCGCCGACCGTGTGGTCGACACGATCACGGCGTGGGGTCTGCGTGACGGCTACTTCGTCGACGAGGCCGAGGCCAACGCCTTCGCCGACGAGCTCAAGTACCTCATCGTCACCCAGCGGGCGGCGTTCAACTCGCCGGTGTGGTTCAACATCGGCGTGGCCGGCGTGCCCCAGCAGGCGTCGGCCTGCTTCATCCTCTCCGTTGATGACACCATGGATTCGATCCTCAACTGGTACGTCGAGGAGGGCACGATCTTCAAGGGCGGTTCCGGTGCGGGCATCAACCTGAGCCGCATCCGTTCCTCGCAGGAGGCGCTGCGCGGCGGCGGCACCGCATCGGGTCCGGTGAGCTTCATGCGGGGCGCCGACGCCTCGGCCGGCACCATCAAGAGCGGCGGTAAGACCCGTCGTGCGGCGAAGATGGTCATCCTCAACGCCGACCACCCCGACGTCGAGGACTTCGTGTGGTGCAAGTCGATCGAGGAGCGCAAGGCCCGTGCGCTGCGCGACGCCGGGTTCGACATGGACCTCGACGGCGCCGACAGCCACTCGATCCAGTACCAGAACGCGAACAACTCGATCCGGGTGACCGACGAGTTCATGCAGGCCGTCGTCGACGGCACCGACTGGCACCTGCGCAGCGTCTCCGACGGCTCGGTCGTCAAGACGCTGCCCGCCCGTGAACTCATGCGGCAGGTCGCCCAGGCGGCATGGGACTGCGCCGATCCCGGCATCCAGTTCGACACCACCATCAACCACTGGCACACGGCGGCGAACACGGGCCGGATCAACGGTTCGAACCCCTGCAGCGAGTACATGCACATCGACAACTCGGCGTGCAACCTCGCGAGCATCAACCTCCTGCCGTACCTGCTCGAGGACGACACCTTCGACATCGAGGGCTTCAAGGCCACCGTCGAGGTCGTCTTCACCGCCCAGGAGATCCTCGTCGGCAACGCCGACTACCCGACGAAGCCGATCGGGGAGAACTCCCGCAAGTTCCGCCAGCTCGGCATCGGCTACGCCAACATCGGCGCCATGCTGATGGCGCTCGGCCAGCCCTACGACTCCGACTCGGGTCGGGCGATGGCCGCTGCGGTCACCGCGCTGATGACCGGCCACGCCTACCACACGTCGGCCCGCACGGCCGCCCGCATGGGTCCCTTCGCCGGCTACGCCGAGAACCGGGAGCACATGCTCCGGGTGCTCGAGCAGCACCGGGCGGCGACGGCCACCATCGACGAGGACCTCGTGCCCGCCGACCTGCTCGGCGCGGCGCAGGAGGCCTGGGACGGTGCGTGCGAGCTCGCCACCGAGGTGGGCGTGCGGAACTCGCAGGCGTCGGTACTCGCACCGACCGGCACCATCGGCCTGATGATGGACTGCGACACGACCGGGATCGAGCCCGACCTGAGCCTCTGCAAGTTCAAGAAGCTCGTCGGCGGCGGCACGATGTCGATCGTGAACCAGACCGTGCCGCGGGCGCTGCGCCGCCTCGGTTACTCGGCCTCCCAGGTCAGCGAGATCGTCGCCTACATCGACGAGCAGAAGTCGATCCTCGGTGCCCCGCACGTCCGGCCCGAGCACGTCCCGGTGTTCGCCTGCTCGATGGGCGACAACGTGATCCACTACCTCGGGCACGTGCGGATGATGGCGGCGGTGCAGCCGTTCATCTCCGGTGCGATCTCGAAGACGGTGAACATGCCGGAGGACGCGACTGTCGAAGAGGTCGAGTCGCTCTACGTCGACGCCTGGAAGCTCGGCGTGAAGGCCGTGGCGATCTACCGGGACAACTGCAAGGTCGGCCAGCCGCTCGAGACGGCGAAGAAGGCGTCCGACGAGCAGGCCACCCCGTCCGCTGCGGCGCTCGACGCTGTCGAGAAGGTCGTCGAGAAGATCGTCTACCAGCCGGTCCGCCAGAAGCTGCCCCGCACCCGTCGGTCGAAGACCTTCGACTTCCGGGTCGCGGACTGCAAGGGCTTCGTGACCGTCGCCGAGTACGACGACGGCCGCCCCGGTGAGCTGTTCATCCAGGTCTCCAAGCAGGGCTCGACCCTCGCCGGGATCATGGACGCCTTCGCCATCTCCGTCAGCTACGGCCTCCAGTACGGCGTGCCGCTGCGGGCCTACGTGGAGACGTTCACCGGGATGCGCTTCGAGCCGGCCGGCATGACCGACGACCCGGACGTGCGGATCGCGACGTCGCTGATGGACTACCTGTTCCGTCGCCTCGCCGTCGACTACCTCACCTACGAGGAGCGTGCCGAGCTCGGCGTGTTCACCGTCGGCGAGCGCACCCAGCAGACGCTGCCCGGTGTCGAGGAGACCGTCGTCGAGAACCGTCAGGGCCTCGACATCCCGGCCGACCCGCCGTCGATCCCGGCAGTGAGCGAGCTCGCCGCCCAGATGGCGATGCAGGCCGAGCAGCGCCCGGTCGTGGTCCACCACGACTCGCCGCTGTGCATGCAGTGCGGGGTGCACATGGTCCGGGCCGGCAGCTGCCACGCCTGCCCGAGCTGCGGCACCACCAGCGGCTGCAGCTGAGGCTGACGGCCGGTCCGTACCGGCCGACCAGGGGTCCACACGGTGGGGAGGCGTCAGCGCCTCCCCACCGGCGCGTTGCGGCGGGCATCGTCCCGGCCATGACGACGAGAAGCGACGGCACGATCCGGTTGTGCCAGTCCTAGGGCTGTCGTCGGCCGGAAACAGCAGTCCCGTTGTCGGCGTGGGAGGCTGGCGACGTGAGCATCGATTTGGACCATCCGCTCATTGCTGCCCTGGAGGCGGCGCGGCCTCGCCCAGCGGCAACCGCAACGGCCGCCGAGAAGAAGAACTACGCCGAGCGTCTGAGCCGGCGGTCCGACTGCTAGGACAGCGGCGGGCGACTGCCGCCACGGTCACCCGTTGCGGTACGTGCGGCGTGCGCGTCGGCTTCTGCCGCCGCCTTGATGGCGGCTGTGACCCGTTGCATGTTGGCGCGGTGCTCGGTGAGCCGACGATCGATGATGCGTGCTTCCTTGTCGGGCATCCGCTCGATCGCAGCGGTCATCCCCGACGGTCCGGGGCCGAGCACGAGGCGGTAGCGCAGACGGGTGGCACCGGCGATGGCGGCGAGCTCGAACCGCCACTGTGCGCCGGGTGCGTCGGGGTCGGAGGTCACCCAGCCGAACGAGCGGCCCTCGTCGTAGCGGTCGACGAAACACGGAACGTCCCACTCGCCGATCGCCGGGTGGGTGTTCGAGCCGATGAAACGGGCGCCGAGTGACGGTCCGTCGAACCCGTCGGCCCAACGGGCCCCGACGAACTCCTCGCTGAAGTCTGCGCCGAACCCGATGTCGGTCACGTACGGCCACACCAGTGCCGGCGGCGCGTCGACGTCGACCTCGACGACCGTGCCGGGCCCGTCCGCGACGCAGGGCTGTTCGCCCGGCCCCCGCTCCCAGGTGCGGGCGAAACCGTCGACGTAGGTGATCTCGCGGGCGGGATGCCGGGGTGCTCGCCTGAAGTCGGTTCCCCTGGTCCACGCCACCGGGATCATCGCGATCTGGGTCATGCCCTCGGGGATGTCCAACAGGGTCGCCACGTCGTCCTGGCGGGAGAGGATGGCGGTGGTCCACGCCGTGCCCAGCCCACGGGCGCGCAACGCCACGCAGAAACTCCACACCGACTGGATCACCGAGTCGAACAGGCCGGGCCGGCCACTGCCGTCGTGGACGCCGATGATGGTCGGGACGACGATCACCGGTACCTCGGCGAGATGGCGGGCCAGGTGCGCGGCGGAGGCCATCACCTTCTCCTGCGGGTGGCCGGTGCCGGCGATGCGCTCGTGCTGTTCGATCATCCAGGTTCCTGCCGAGGACATGTAGATCTCGGCGAGTTGTTCCTTCACCTTCTGGTCGCGCACCACGATCCAGCGCCGGCTGCCCTGGTTGCCGCCGGACGGGGCCTGTTCGGCGACGTCGATGCAGTCGAGGATGATCTGGTGATCGACCGGCCGTTCGAGATCGAGCCGGCGACGCACCGCTCGGGTGGTCGAGAGCGCTTCGTCGACCGACGCGACGTCGATGGTGGACCGGTGGTCGGTTGCCATGAGCAGTCCTCGGGGAGCGGTGCAGTGCACGGGGCGGTGCGGCGACGCTAGCCCCGCATTCCCGAGTGGGTCCATTTGACGGACTCACTCGGGCGCGGCGAGACTGCGCGCGGCGTCGAGCCGCCAGGTCGATGGAGGAGTCAGGACGATGCGACGCACCCGGTTCGACGATCACCCGTGCCCGATCGCCCGCACCGCCGACCTTCTGGGCGACTGGTGGATGCCGCTGGTGCTGCGCGAACTCCTGCTCGGGAAGCGCCGCTTCAACGACATCCAGCAGGCGCTCGAGATCAACCGCAGCGTGCTCACGCAGCGCCTCGCCCGACTCGTCGAGGTGGGCGTCGTCGAACGGCGCCGCTACCAGGACCACCCACCCCGGTACGACTTCGAGCTCACCGACAAGGGTCGTGCCCTCTGGGACGTGCTCGGCGTCATGTGGCAGTTCGGCGACCGCTGGTTGTCCGACGAGCCGCCCGCCATCGAGATGTACGACCGATGCACCGGTGAGCGCATCGAACCGGCCGTGATCGACGGGAACACCCGCCGACCGCTCGACCTCGCCGCCACCCGCCGCCGACGCACCGACGATCCGTCCCGTATCGACTGACAAGGAGTCACCCCGTGCCCATCTCCGCAGCGTTCCCCTTCGACAAGAAGAAGGTCACCGTGCACGGCCGTTCGATGGCCTACGTCGAGGTCGGTGCGGGCGACCCGATCGTCCTCCTGCACGGCAACCCGACGTCGTCGTACCTGTGGCGGAACGTCATCCCGCACCTGCAGGACCTGGGCCGCTGCATCGTGCCGGATCTGATCGGCATGGGCGACTCCGACAAGCTCCCCGACCCCGGTCCGGACTCGTACCGGTTCGTCGAACACCGCCGGTACCTCGACGGCCTGCTCGCGCAGCTGGGGGTCACCGAGCGGGTCGTGCTCGTCGTGCACGACTGGGGTTCGGCGCTCGGGTTCGACTGGGCCAACCGCCATCGGGACGCCGTCGCCGGTATCGCCTACATGGAAGCCATCGTGCGGCCGGTCACCTGGGCGGAATGGCCCGAGGCCGCACGCGGCGTGTTCCAGGGCTTCCGCTCGCCGGCCGGCGAGGCGATGGTGCTCGACAAGAACGTCTTCGTCGAACGGGTGCTGCCAGGGTCGATCATCCGCCCGCTCGACGACGCCGAGATGGCCGAATACCGCCGGCCGTTCCTCGAGCCCGGCGAGGACCGGCGGCCCACGCTCACCTGGCCCCGGCAGATCCCGATCGAGGGTGAACCGGCCGACGTCGTCGCGATCGCTGCCGACTACGCCGCATGGCTCAGCGCCAGCACCGTCCCGAAGTTGCTCGTCGACGCCGAACCCGGCGCAATCCTCAAGGGCGCCGCGCTCGAGTTCTGCCGGACCTGGCCCAACCAGCGCGAGGTGACGGTTGCGGGGAACCACTTCCTGCAGGAGGACAGCCCCGACGAGATCGGCACCGCCATCGCCGAGTGGATCACCACTACGGTGCGGCCATGAGCGACACACCACTCGACGGCACCTGCGACCGGCGGTTCACCGCCGTGCGCGATGCGTTCGCAGCGAATTTCGCCTCGGGCCTCGACGTCGGCGCGTCGGTCGCAGTGGTGCACCGTGGCCATCTCGTCGTCGACCTGTGGGGCGGCTTCGTCGACGAGGAGCGCACGACCCCGTGGGAGCGGGACACGATCACGAACGTGTTCTCGACGACGAAGACGATGTCGTCGCTCGCCGTGCACATCCTCGCCGACCGTGGGCAGGTCGACCTCGACGCCCCGATCGCCACGTACTGGCCGGAATTCGCCGCGAACGGCAAGGAAGGCGTGCTCGTCCGCCATGCGCTCGGGCACACCGCCGGCCTGTCGGGCTGGGAGGAGAAGCAGGCGGCGACGGACCTGTACGACTGGGACGGGTCGTGCGCGAAGCTCGCCCGGCAGGCCCCGTGGTGGGAGCCGGGCACGGCGTCGGGCTACCACGCCATCACCCAGGGCTACCTGCTCGGTGAGATCGTGCGACGCGTCACCGGTTCGAGCGTCGGCACCTGGTTCCGCGAAGAGGTCACCGAGTCGCTCGACGCCGACTTCCACATCGGTCTCGACCCTGCCGAGTTCGGTCGGATCGCCCCCGTGATCCCGCCGCCGCTGCCGAAGCGGCCCGACGTGATGCCGCCGATGCTCGTGCGCACGATGACCAACCCGCGTTTCGGGGCCGAGCAGAGCTGGGAGGACGCCTGGCGCACGGCCGAGATCCCCGCTGCGAACGGTCACGGCAACGCCCGCTCGGTCGCGCTGTGTCAGGCGGTCGTGTCGACACCGGTCGTCGAAGGGGTCTCGCTGCTGTCGCGCAACGCGGCGAACCGGATCCTCGAGACCCAGTCCGACGGCGACGACCTCGTCCTCGGTGACCGGTACCGGTTCGGCATGGGTTGGGCGCTGTCGTCGCCCGGTCTCGTGCTGCCGATCGGCGACCGGGCGTGCTTCTGGGGCGGCTGGGGTGGCTCGGTGGTCGTCAACGACCTCGACCGTGAACTCACCGTCGCGTTCGTGATGAACAAGATGCGGGAGACGACCGTCGGCGACGAACGCAGCGCCACGCTCGTCGCCGCAGCGCAGGCCGCCGTCGCCTGACCGGCCCGGCCACGATCACCCCGTCGGAAGGGAAGGACGTATGACCAGGAACCTGCCTGCGGCCCGTCGCATGTCACCAGCGCTCGGCGCCGAGCTACGGGGCGTCGATGCCCGAACCCTCGACGACGCCGGGTTCACCGTGCTCCTGCGGCTCTGGCAGGAGGCCGACGGGTTGCTCGTCCTGCGTGACCAGCCGATGTCCTCCGCCGAACAGGTCGTGTTCACCCGTCGATTCGGGGAGATCTTCGGCGATCCCGACACGGAACCGCTCGTCGACACCGTCGACCGCTACATGCACCCGGAGTGGCCGCAGATCTACCGGGTGTCGAACAAGACCGGGGCCGACGGGGAACCACTCGGAAGACGTCGCGCCGGCACGTACTGGCATTCCGACGTGTCGTTCCTGCCGCGACCCGCGGGGGCGTCATTGCTCCACGCGGTCGAGATCCCACCCTTCGGCGGCGACACGATGTTCGCGAACACCGCAGCCGCGTACGACGACCTGTCGCCAGCGATGCGGGCGTTCCTCGCCGACAAGCGGGCCGTCCACGACTTCGCGGTCGCGTCGGTCGGGTGGACGCACGAGTCGAAGGCCGAGCGTGACGGTGGCCGGACCCGCAACAGCCACCCGGTGGTGCGCACGCACCCGCTCACCGGCCGCAAGTCGCTCTACGTGAACCCCGGGTTCACCGCCGCCGTCGAGGGCCTCGAACCGGCCGAGTCACGCGCCGTGCTGGGGTTCCTCTACGAGCACATGACCCGACCCGAGGTCGTCTACCGCCATGTGTGGCAGGTCGGCGATCTCGTCATCTGGGACAACCGGATGACGATGCACTATGCGATCGCCGACTATCCCGACGGGCACGGTCGGTACATGGAGCGCACCACCCAGATCGGTGAACGCCCGGTCTGAGGCCTTAGAGGCTGCAGCGGCGCGACGGGGGCGGACCCTCGGCGGCGCCGTGCTGGCGGTGCAGCACGTGCTCGAAGTCGTCGAGCGTCGCGTACGCGGTCGGTGCACCGCGCTCGTCCATGACCTCCCACACCATGCCGTCGACGGCCTGCATCGACAGGTGCACGATGCCGCCCGCCGGACCGCCGCCCTCCTGGTGGAAGTGGTCACCGTCGACGACCGCGTACGAGCCCGGACGACGGACCTCGGTCTCGACCCACTCGCCGTCCTGCAGCGAGTAGGTGTGCTGCTCGCCGGCGACGACGACGGTCGTCGTGTGACCGAGATGGCGGTGCGGCTGGCAGCGCACCCACGGGTCCATCCTGAAGAAGATGTCGACCGTCTCCGTCGAACGGTCGACGCCGAGCACCCACAGGCCGAGCCCGTCGGAGGGGTGCGTGCCGTCCGGCCGCCCCGGGAACCCCGACGCGAAGCGCTGCCAGGTGATGCCGCTCTCGTCGAAGAGCAGCGGTGCGGATGCGGTGTCGGTCATGCGTCGAACCCCCGGGTCGTCACGGCCCGGACATTCTCGCACCAAACGGGTGTGGGTGTCGCTCAGCGACCCAGCGCCGCCCGGACCCGCGGCACGACCTCGGTCGCGAAGCGCTCGATCGACGGGTTCATCACCGACGGCGGGAGACCAGGCGGGCCGCCCCAGGTGACGAGATCGGTGATGCCGTGGTCGGCCATCAGCGACGTGAGCTCGGCGACGCAGTGGTCGACGTCGCCGACCGTCCATGCGAGCGGGTTCAGCGGTACCGGGGCGTCGGAGCCTGCCGGTCGCCGCATCTGCTCGCGATCGGCGCTGCCCTGGATGAGCCCGCCGTACACCCGCCGTCGGTAGTCCTCCGCCGCCTTCACCGGCGGCCAGTCCCGTTCGGGGTCGTCAGTGACGAACACACCCCGGATCAACCCGACCCGGTAGGCGGCCGGGTCCCGTCCGTCGGCCCGCAGCGCGTCCTGCCACGGTCGGAGCACGTCCGACGTCGCACCCTGCGGCAGCAGGTGGGTGTCGAACCGGGCGGCACGGTCCGCCCCGGCTCGGCTCGTCGCCGCGAGCCACAACGGCGGCCCGCCGGGTTGCACCGGGTCGGGGGTGACCCGCAGGTCGTCGATGTGGAACCGCTTGCCGTGGAAGGAGAACCGCTCGCCCTGCCAGGCGAGGCGCAGGATCTGCACGACCTCCTCGGTGAGGGACACCCGGCGCGACAGCGGCACGCCGAACCCGGCGAACTCGTGCGCCGCGTAGCCCATCCCGCCGCCGAGCTCGATCCGGCCGTCGGAGATGTTGTCGAGGATCGCGAGATCCTCGGCGAGACGGATCGGGTCACGGAACGGCAGCAGGCAGATGTCGGTCGAGAACCGCATCCGTGTGGTGCGGGCTGCCGCAGCGCCGGCGACCGGTACGAAATTCGGCAGGTAGCCGTCGTCGATGAAGTGGTGCTCGGTGAACCAGCACAGTTCGAGACCGACCTGTTCGGCGAACGCGATCTGTTCGAAGGTCTCGGCGTAGACACGGGGCATCGGCACGTCGCTGCCGGGAGGGCAGCGGAAGTCGTGCACGACACCGAAGCGGAGCGGGAGCGCCATGGCGGCACCCTACGCGGCGGGCCGCGGCGAGCTCACGCGTCGAGCACGTAGGACGCCATCGACAACGACCCGTAGGTGCAGCCACCGACGAGGAGGTCCGCACTGCGTCCTTCCGCCGCGGCGAGACCACCGAGGTAGAGCAGCGGCAGGAAGTGGTCGGGGGTCGGCACCGCGGCGGAGAACTCCGGCCGTTCGCGCAGGCGCCCGAGGTCGCCGGGTGCCTCGGCGAGCAGCGCACGTGCCGCCTCGTCGAAGGACTCCGCCCACGGTGCACCGCCAGGATTGCCCCACTCGAGGCGTCCGAGGTGGTGCACGACGTTGCCGCTGCACACGATCATCACGCCGTCGTCGCGCAGCGAGGCGAGCTGCGCGCCGAGAGCCGTGTGCTCCTCGAACGACTTCGTCGCGTCGAGGGAGAGCTGCACGACGGGCACGTCCGCGTCGGGGAACATGTGGGCGAGCACCGACCATGTGCCGTGGTCGATGCCCCAGCTGTCGCGATCGAGGCCGACCCAGGTCGGTGCGCAACGCTCGGCGACCATCTCGGCGAGCGCCGGATCGCCGGCGGCGGGGTAGTCGAACGCGAACAACTCGTCGGGGAACCCGTAGAAGTCGTGGATGGTCCGCGGCCGTTCCATCGCCGTGACCGCGGTGGTGTTCACGTACCAGTGGGCGGAGACCGCGAGGATCGCCCGCGGGGCGGGAACCGAACGTCCGAAGGCACGCCAGGCGTCGGTCCACCGGTTCGACTCGATCGTGTTCATCGGGCTGCCGTGGCCGATGAAGACCGCAGGGGCACGCACCCGCCGAGATTACCGACGCCCCGAGGGATCACGGTCCGGGCGGTCACGCCCACCTCACGGCGTGGTAGAACCCCGGGCGAACCGGTCCGACCGGACCGGACGTCGAGGGGGGTCACATGACCATCGAGCGGTTCCCCGTCGAGGCCTCGCACATCCTCATGTTCGCGAGGTCGATCGGCGACACGAATCCGATCTACGAGGACGCCGAGTACGCGAAGGGCACCGAGGTCGGGTCGATCATCGCACCGCCGACCTTCGCCCAGTCGAGCGCCCAGTTCGACCCGGACTACTTCCTGCGTCCGAAGCCGGGCCAGCCGTGGTTCGGTTCCGCACGTGAGGCGACCGGCGTCAAGCGCGAGAAGAAGGAAGGCGAGTCCTCGGGCTCTGCGGCGGGCGGTCTGCACGCCGAGCAGCACTTCACCTTCCACCGTCACCTGCGCCCCGGCGACGTCCTCAGTGCGACGACGAAGCCCGGCAAGACGTGGGAGAAGGAGGGCAAGCGCTCCGGCAAGCTCATGTTCTCCGAGACCATCACCGAGTACCGCGACCAGAACGGCGAGCTCGTGATCACGGCGCGTGGCGTCGGGGTCCGTACCGAGCGCGTCATCGAGCAGTGAGGACGGGAACGATGCCGCTCGCAGCAACCACCAAGATCGGCGACTCCTACGAGGAGACCATCGTCGAGAACCTCAGCCGCACCCAGATCGTGCAGTACGCCGGCGCGTCGGGTGACTACAACCCGATCCACACCGACGAGGTGTTCGCCACCCAGGTGGCGGGCTACCCGACCGTGTTCGCGCACGGGATGCTCACCATGGGTATGACCGGCAAGATGCTCACGAACTACGTGGGCGACGGTCGCCTCACGTACTACGGGGTGCGCTTCGTGCGGCAGGTGTGGCCGGGGGACACGCTCGTCGCTCGTGCCGAGGTCACCGCAGTGCGCACCGAGGACGGCACGACGCTCGCCGATCTCGCCATCACGACCACCAACGACAAGGGCGAGGTCGTCATGACGGGCGACGCGACCGCTCGGATCGGCTGACCCGGGACGAGTCGGCACCTCGGAGGGTCGTTCCCGTCGTGGGCATCGACGAGTACGTCGATCTCGACATCGAAGAGTTCCAGCGCCGCTCCACCGAGCGGCTGCTGTTGCTCGTCGAGAAGCACCGCGCCGCGATCGAGACCGACCTCGGCGGCCCCTTCGAGGTGCACCGGCGCGGCAACCGCGTCGAACTCGACCACGACGGCCGGCCGGCGTACGTGGCGTCGACCACGTCGACCGGCCGGCTGCTCCTCACCGACGTCTCCGGTCGCTTCGGCGGCCGGCTCTGAGCGCGAGGACCCGCCGCTAGCCTTCGGGCCGTGACGATCGAGCAGCTCCGGCTCACCGCCTTCAGCCACGGCGCGGGTTGAGCGTGCAAGCTCGGTCCGACCGAGCTGGCGCAGGTTCTGCGCCGACTGCACGTTCCGTCCCATCCCGACCTCCTCGTCGGCGCGGACGCGGTCGACGACGCGGCCGTGTGGCGCCGCCCGGACGGGCGCGCCCTGATCGCCACCGTCGACTTCTTCACACCGATCGTCGACGACGCCCGGACCTGGGGTCGGATCGCCGCGGCGAACGCCGCGAGCGACGTGTATGCGATGGGCGGCACCCCGCTGTTCGCGCTGAACATCGTCGCCTGGCCGAAGGACCGCCTCGACCTCGACCTCCTCGGTGACGTGCTCGACGGCGCGAACGAGGTCGCAGCGACGGGCGGATGGCTCGTCGTCGGGGGCCACACCGTCGACGGACCCGAACCGCTCTTCGGTCAGGCCGTCATCGGTGAGGCCGACCCGGACCGCCTGCTCACCAACGCCGGAGCGACCGCCGGGCAGGTGCTCGTGCTCACCAAGGCGCTCGGCACCGGGGTGATCGCGACCGCACACAAGCGGGCCGACGCATCCGCCGTCGGCGCCGGGGGAGGGCTCGCCGCCGCATACGACGCTGCGGTGCGGTCGATGACCACACTCAACGCGGACGCCTCGACCGCCGCGCTCGCCGCCGGTGCGACCGCAGGGACCGACGTCACCGGGTTCGGCCTGCTCGGTCACCTGCATCGGATGGCGGCGGCGAGCGGACTCGAGGCGATCCTCGACACGACGGCGTTGCCGCTCCTCCCCGGGGTGGCCGACCTCGTCGCCGCGGGCAACGTCCCCGGCGGGACCGCACGCAACCTCGAGCTCGTCGACGGGCTCCTCGCCTGGGGGGACGGCGTCGACCCGGACAGGTGGGCTCCCGTGCTCGCCGACCCGCAGACCTCCGGCGGGTTGCTCGTGAGCGTTCCCCGGTCCGCCGCCGCCGCCCTCGTCGCCGGGCTCAGGGCAGCCGGACACCCGGCCGCGGTGGTCGGCGAACTCGCCACCGGCACCCCCGGTCGCATCGTCGTCGGGGCCGACTGAACCCGACGTAGTGGCGCCGGACCACCCCGGAGCGGCAGCATGTCGGTATGGCGACTGTCGTGAACGGACTGGACGAACTGAAGACCAAGGTCGGCGAGCAGCTGGGCTGGTCGGAGTGGGTGACCGTCACCCAGGAGCAGGTGCAGCTCTTCGCGGACGCGACCGGCGACCACCAGTGGATCCACCTCGACGTGGAGCGGGCGAAGGCCGGCCCCTTCGGCGGCCCGATCGCCCACGGCTACCTCACCCTGTCGCTCGCGCCGGCGCTCATGGAGCAGGTGCTCGTGCTGCGCGGCGTGTCGATGGGCGTGAACTACGGCTGCAACAAGGTCCGCTTCATGGCCCCGGTACCGGTCGGTGCCCGCGTGCACATGGGCGCCAAGCTCGTCTCGGTCGACGACGTCGCCGGTGGCGTGCAGTACGCGGTCGAGCTCACCTTCCAGACCGAGGGTTCCGAGAAGCCGTCCTGCGTCGCCGAGTGCATCTACCGCGCCTACGCCTGACCGGCCCGTCGGCACACCGCTGCGTTCCCGCACGGGCCACCGCCCGCCGGTAGCATCGCGGCTCCCGCCCCCCGAACGACACGCTCAGGAGTCTCATGCCGTTCAAGACCGGCGATCGGGTCGTGTACCCCCATCACGGCGCTGCCATCATCGAGCGCGTCGAGACGAAGGTCGCGTTCGGTGAGAAGCGGAAGTACCTCGTGCTGAAGATGGCGCACGGCGACCTCACCCTGTCGGTGCCCGCCGACAAGGCGGAGGACGTCGGGATGCGTCTCCCGATCTCCACCGAGGACGTCGAGGACCTGTTCGAACTGCTCGCGAAGAAGGACGTGCGCGAGCCCGCGAACTGGAGCCGGCGGTTCAAGAACCACCAGGAGAAGCTCAAGTCGGGCGACGTGTACCAGGTCGCCGAGGTCGTGCGGAACCTCGCACTGCGTGAGGCGTCGAAGGGCCTCTCCGCCGGTGAGAAGTCGATGCTGCAGAAGGCGCAGTCGGTGCTCGTGTCCGAGCTCAGCTTCGCGCTCGACGTGAGCGAGGACGACGCGCTCGCCCAGGTGAAGGCGCAGCTCGCCTAGAGCCCGAGGAGCCGCAGCATCGACGGCGGCGGGCCCGGCTCGCCGTCACGCAACATGCGTGCCCGTTCGATGTTGACGACGTCGAAGTGGCGGTCGTGCCAGCGGTCCCAGGGGCCGGCGGGCACGGCGCCGGCGACGCAGCAGTCGAGGTAGTCGGCGAGGACGCGCAGATCGTCGTCGCCGCCGACCGGCCCGTGCCCGGGCACGACGGTCGTCGCCGTGCCGCACAGGTCGCGCAACGTCGACGCCCACACCCCCGGATCGCCGTCGAACGCGAGTGGGGTGGTCCCGAACGTCGCGAGCGCACCGGCGAAGAGCACACCGGCGTCGGGCACGACGGCGACGAGGTTCCCCGGTGCCTGACCGGCGAGGGGCAGCGCGACGACGCGAGCCGTGAGGTAGGCGGCCTCGCCCACCGTGTGCGAGATCGGACGCGTGCGGAACTCGTCGTCGAACCATCCGGCGAGGTCGGGGAAGAGTCGGCGGTACCCGGCGACGTTCGGCGGCAGGTCGAGCATCTCCGAGGTGTGCGCGGCGCCGTAGAACGCGGCCTGCGTGAACGCCGTCGACCCGCCGACGAAGGGCACGTGCGACGACGTGAGCACCACCCGTCGCACCGCTGGCGCCACCTGCACGACCGCCTCCGCGAGCGGTGCGCCGAACGCCGGGGCGACGAGGGTGTCGACCATCGTCGTGCCGTCGTCGTCGACGACGACCCCGGCGTTCGCGCGGCCGTACCGGCCGGCGCCGACGTGCGCCCACACGCCGGGGCCGAGGGGGACGAGGACGGGATCGACCGGAGCGGGCATCGGCCGCACAGGCTACGGCGGCGCGGACCTACACTGCGCGGGCACGACGGAGGGAGCGACGATGGCCGAACTGCACGAACTCGGTGCGATCGAACTGGCGGCGGCGATCCGGGAGGGGCGGACGACGGCGCGTGGCGCGCTCGAGCACCTGCTCGACCGCATCGGCCGACTCGACCGCACGGTGAACAGCGTCGTGACCTTCGACCTCGAACGGGCTCGACGGGAGGCCGACGCCGCCGATGGCGCGGTCGCGCAGGGTGCGATCAGCGGTCCGCTCCACGGCGTGCCGATGACGATCAAGGACAGTTTCTCCACGCAGGGGCTGCGCACGACGTCCGGCGCCCCCGAGCTCTCCGGTCACGTCCCCGACGAGGACGCGTGGCCCGTCGCGGCGCTGCGGCGCGCCGGCGCGGTGATCTTCGGCAAGACGAACCTGCCGATCTACGCCGGCGACATGCAGAGCTACAACGAGATCTTCGGCACGACCACGAACCCGTGGAACGAGAGCCGGACGCCCGGTGGTTCCTCGGGCGGTTCCGCAGCGGCGCTCGCCTGCCGGTTCACCCCGCTCGAGGTGGGCTCCGACATCGGCGGGTCCATCCGCCTTCCCGCCCACATGAGCGGCGTGTACGGCCACAAGCCGACCTACGGGATCGTGCCGGCGCACGGTCAGATCCCCGGTCCGCCCGGCACCCTCACCCAGGCCGACCTCGCCGTCGCCGGCCCCATGGCCCGCACCACCGACGACCTCGAGCTGGCGCTCGACCTGATGAGCGGCCCCGACCGGTGGAACACCCCGGGCTGGCGGCTCGACCTCCCGGCGGCCCGGGCCACCGGCCTCGGCGAGTTCCGGATCGCGGCGTGGCTCGACGACCCGGCCTGCCCGGTCGATCCCGAGGTCGCGGACGTGTTCGCGTCGATGGTCGACGCGCTCGGTCGGGCCGGCGCCCACGTCGACACCTCCGCGCGACCGGCGGTTCCCCTCGAGAAGGCGGCACAGCGGTTCTACGCGCTGCTGCAGGCGGCGCTCGCCGGCGGGTACGACCGCAACGAGATCGAACGGATGGCGACCGCGACGGGCGACAACCCGGTCGCGGTGACCAAGCGGAACACGGCGATGCGCCACCGTGACTGGCTGTCGAACAACGAGAGCCGTCTGCAGATGCGCCTGCGGTTCGAGGAGTTCTTCGCCCACCACGACGTGTTGCTGCTGCCGGTCATGCCGTGTGTGGCCTTCCCCCACGACCACAGCGAGCCGATCGCGGGTCGTGTGGTGAGCACCGAACTCCGCGACCGTG
This sequence comes from uncultured Acidimicrobiaceae bacterium, assembly GCA_964453335.1. Taxonomy (GTDB): domain Bacteria; phylum Actinomycetota; class Acidimicrobiia; order Acidimicrobiales; family CAIXPF01; genus VGBO01. The sequence continues at coordinate 159,861 of CAYVOK010000003.1, read as the reverse complement.
CGTACTGGGACGTGAACATGTGGATGGCCCACGCCGGCGCGTGCTGGTTGCCGGCGACGGTCGTGCCGGTCGGCGTCGCGGCGTCGGGTCTGCCCGTCGGCGTACAGATCGTCGGCCCCTACCTCGGCGACCGGACGACGCTCGCGTTCGCCCGGGCGCTCGAAGCGGTCGTCGGACCCTGTCCGACGCCGCCCGGCTTCTGAGTCCCGAACGCGTCCCCCGCACCGCGGGGGTGCGCCTCCTCGCAGCGCTGGCGTTCGCGGTCGCATCCGGCAACGGCGCGCTCTTCGCCCTCCTGCCTGAGTTGCAGGACCGCAACGGTCTGCCGACCTGGACCCTCGGGCCGGTCGTCGCGGCGTCGTTCGTCGCCGGCCTCGCCGCGCAGCTCGGTCTGGCCCGGTTCGCCGACCGTGGGCACGCCCGGCGCATGGTGCTCGCCGGCCTCGGCGCGGCGTGCACGGGGGCGTTGCTCACCGGTACGGCGACCGGGTTCCCGCAGCTCGTCGTCGGCCGGGCGGCGACCGGGCTCGGAGCAGCGCTCGCCGTCACCGCCGCCCGCAAACTCGTCGTCGTCCTCCGTCCCGACCGGGTCGGCGGGGCGCTCGGCAGCCTGCTCGTCTTCGACATCGTCGGGTTCGTGCTCGGCGCGCCGATCGCCGCCGCGATCGCCACCCGCTCGTCGCTCCCCGTCGCGTTCGCGGTGATCGCCGCCGGGATCGCGGTGCTGATCCCGGCCGTGGCCCGGGTGCGCTTCCCACCGGTGCCGGTCGTCGAGCGCAGCGCCGACGAACGACCGGTGCTCCGCCGTCTGCTCGGCCGACCGCGTCTGCGCGCCGCACTCCTGCTCGGCGTCGCCACCTACGGCGCGATCGGCGTGTTCGACACGATCTGGGCCCGGTATCTGACCGACCTCGGTTCGTCGCCGCTCGTGATCAGCGCGACGCTCGCCGCGTTCGGGGTCCCGCTCGCCGTCGCCGCACCCATCGGCGGGAGGATCGCCGACCGGTTCGGGGCGCTGCGCGCCGACCTCGTCGGCGTCATCGCGTCCGTGCCGTTCATGGCGGCGTACGGGTGGTCGTCGTCGGTGGTGGTCCTCACCGGCATCGCCGTCGCACACTGCCTCGTCGACGGGGTGAACTTCCCGGCGACCCAGGCGGCGGTCGTGCGTGAGTGCGAGCCCGACGAGGTCGCAGCCGGGCAGGGACTGCTCGCAGCGACCCAGCAGTCGACCGCTGCGATCGCGGCGCTCGTGATCGCGCCGGTGTACGGCGCCTACGGGGTGAGGGTCACCTTCGGCGGCGCGGCGGCAGCGATGGTGGTCGCCTGGGTGCTGGCGCTCGCGAACCTCGGGTTCCGGCGCCGGGTCACGGCGTAGGGCCGGTCGCCGCCTCCCGGGCGGGGTCCGACGACCACGCCGACCACGATCCGACGAAGAGGCGCGCTCTGGTGATGCCGGCCGCCTCCATCGCGAGCAGGTCGTGGCATGCGCTCACCCCGGACCCGCAGGACACGATGACGTTGCCGCCGGTGTCGCCGACGTCGATGCCGACCTCGGCGTAGCGCGCCGCGAGTTCGGTCGGCCCGAGGAACCGACCGGACGCGTCGAGGTTCCCGCTGAAGGGCACGTTCACCGCACCGGGGATGTGACCGGCACGCGGATCGACCGGTTCGACGTCGCCGCGGTAGCGCTCGGGCGCCCGGGCGTCGAGGAGGATCGTGTCCGCCGGTCGGTCGGCGACCTCGTCGATGGTGGCGACGGCGTGCGCAGGCCAGGGGAGGGCGCGCCGGGTCGTCGGTGCGACGGGGTCGGCGTCGCCCGTTGCGAGCGGACCGGTCCACGCACCGATGCCGCCGTCCAGCAGGCCGGCCGAACCGCCGAGGGTCCGCAACATCCACACGAGCCGCCCGGCGGCCATCCCGCCGGCGTCGTCGTAGGCGACCACCTCGGTCCGGTCACCGACACCGATCGCGGCGAGGCCTGCGGCGAACACGTCGGGGTCGGGCAGCGGATGGCGTCCACCGGCCGGACCCGGGGGTCCGGCGACGACGGCGTCGAGGTCGATCCAGCGTGCACCGGGGATGTGGCCGGCCCGGAACGCCTCCGTACCGGAGCGGCCGTCGAGGTACCAGCGCACGTCGACCGCCACGAGATCGACGCCGGGTTCGGCGCGGCGGGCGAGGAGCAGGTCGACCGGGACGATGGGCGGGAGCACGTCCCGAGCGTAGGCGCGGCCCTTCGGGGGAATACCGTGGTGATCAACGAAGTTGAGTGATCTGTACTCAACTCGCGAGCGTGGGACGGACGACCCGACGATGGCACCACAGCAGGACTGGTTCGACACCGACTTCTACGCCGTGCTCGGCGTTGCGCCGACCGCCACCGATGCCGAGATCAAGAAGGCCTACAAGAACCTGCTGCGCGACCTGCACCCCGACCGCAACCCGGGTGACGCCACCGCCGAGGAACGGTTCAAGAAGGTGTCCCGGGCGAAGGAGATCCTCGCCGACCCGGCGACCCGCAAGGAGTACGACGAGGTGCGGCGCCTCGCGAGAGCCGGCGGTCCCCGTGTCGGCGGCCCCGGTGGCCGTGGGGCCGGCGGTTTCACGTTCGGGCCAGGTGATCTCGGCGACGTCGACCTCGGCGATCTGCTCGGCGGGTTCTTCGGCGGCGGGTTCCGCGGGCAGCGCGGGCCCCGTCCCGGTCGGGACGTGCACGCCTCGATGACCCTCGACTTCGTCGACGCCGTCCGCGGCGTCGAGACCACCCTCGCCGTCGGCGGTCGCCAGGTCCGCACCCGCATCCCCGCGGGCGTCGTCGACGGCCAGACCATCCGCCTCGCCGGCCGTGGCGAACCCGGCAGCGACGGCGCCCCGGCCGGCGACCTCCTGCTCGAGGTCGGCGTGCGCCCCCACCCGCAGTTCGGTCGCGGCGGGCCCAAGGGACGGGACGTCACCGTCACCGTGCCGGTCACCTACCCCCAGGCCGTGCTCGGCACCGACGTCGACGTGCCCACGCTCGAGGGGACCGTGCGGGTCCGCGTCCCCGCCGGCAGCCGCTCCGGCCGGTCGTTGCGGGTGCGGGGCAAGGGCGGCGGTGGCGCCGACCTCTACGTCACCGTCGACATCGCCGTACCGACACGGATCGACGACGAGGAGCGGGCGCTCCTCGAGCGCCTCGCCGAACTCGACGCCCGCCGGGTCGAGGGGGAGGCGTCGTGACCGCCGTCCGCCGTGTCGTCGTGCGCACCGTCCGGTCGGCGATCCCGCCGATCCCGCCGCTACGGGACGCCACCTACCCGCGCTACGTCATCTCGGTTGCGGCCGACCTGACCGGCACCCACCCCCAGACGCTCCGCGCGTACGAGCGACGCGGCCTGATCCACCCTGCGCGCACGCCCGGCGGCGGACGGCGGTACTCCGATGCCGATCTCTCCCGGGTCGCCCGGATCCAGGCGCTGACCCGCATCGGCTTCCCGCTCGCGGGTATCGGCCTCGTGCTCGACCTCGTCGAGGCGGGCGCCGCAGCCGGCGCGCACGAGCTCCTCGACGCGTTCCTCGACCCGACCACCCGAAGCACGGCATGCCCCCCGACCCCCCGGAGGACCCGATGAGCACCGACCCGAACCGCTGGACGGTCAAGACCCAGGAAGCCGTCCAGGTAGCGCTGCGGACCGCCGGCGAGCGCGCCAACCCCGAGGTCACCCCCGACCACCTGCTCGCAGCGCTGCTCGGCCAGGCGGAAGGCATCGTCCTCCCGCTCCTCGGCCAGCTCGGCGTCGCCCCGGCGACGCTGCGTGCCGAGGTCGACGATCGCCTGGCCAAGCTGCCCCGTGCATACGGCGGGGAGTCGCGGCCTGGCCGCGAGTTCACCGCCGTGCTCGCCGCGGCCGACGGCATCCGCAGCGAGCTCGGCGACGACTACCTCTCGACCGAGCACCTGTTGCTCGCCATGACCGACCGCACGGGCGTCGACCGCGAGGCGATGCTCGCTGCGCTCGCCAAGGTGCGCGGCAGCCACCGGGTCACGTCGCAGAACCCCGAGGACACCTTCCAGGCACTCGAGAAGTACGGCCGCGACCTCACCGCCGTCGCCCGGCAAGGTCGGCTCGACCCCGTCGTCGGTCGCGACGAGGAGATCCGTCGTGTCATCCAGGTGCTGTCGCGCCGCACGAAGAACAACCCGGTGCTCATCGGCGAACCCGGTGTCGGCAAGACCGCGATCGTGGAGGGACTCGCCCGCCGGATCGTCGAGGGCGACGTGCCCGAATCGCTCAAGGACAAGCGGGTGATCTCCCTCGACCTGTCGTCGATGCTCGCCGGCGCCAAGTACCGCGGCGAGTTCGAGGAACGCCTCAAGGCCGTGCTCAAGGAGATCACCGACGCCGAGGGCGAGGTGATCACCTTCATCGACGAGATGCACACCGTCGTCGGCGCCGGTGCGGGCGGCGACAGCGCGATGGATGCGTCGAACATGCTGAAGCCGATGCTCGCCCGAGGCGAGCTGCGCATGGTCGGCGCCACCACGCTCGACGAGTACCGCCGCTACGTCGAGAAGGACCCGGCGCTCGAACGGCGTTTCCAGCCGGTGCTCGTCGGCGAACCGTCGGTCGAGGACACCGTCACGATCCTGCGGGGCCTGAAGGAGCGCTACGAGGTGCACCACGGCGTCCGCATCCAGGACGCAGCCCTCGTCTCGGCCGCCGTGCTGTCGGACCGGTACCTCACCGAACGGTTCCTCCCCGACAAGGCGATCGACCTCGTCGACGAAGCGGCGTCGAAACTGCGCATCGAGATCGACTCGATGCCGACCGAGATCGACGTCGTCGAACGGCGGATCCGTCAGCTCGAGATCGAGAAGGTGGCGCTCGCGAAGGAGACCGACGCAGCCTCTCTCGAACGGCGGGCCGCCATCGACGCCGACATTGCGAACCTCGGCGAGCAGCTCGACGCCATGAAGGCGCACTGGCAAGGCGAGAAGGACGCGATCGACCGCATCCGGGTGCTGAAGGAGCAGCTCGAGGCCGCGACCGGTGAAGCCGAACGGCACGAACGCGACGGCGACCTCGCTGCGGCGTCGGCGGTCCGCTACGGCACGCTGCCCGAGCTGCAGCGCGACCTCGACGCGGCGAGCGCCCACCTCGACGAACTCCAGGCCACGTCGAAGATGCTGAAGGAAGAGGTCGACGAGGAGGACATCGCCGAGGTCGTCTCCCGCTGGACGGGGGTGCCCGTCTCCCGGCTCATGGAAGGGGAGATGCAGAAGCTCGTCCGCCTCGAGGACGTCCTCCACGAACGGGTCATCGGCCAGGACGACGCCGTCGCCGCGGTCGCGAACGCGATCCGGCGCAGCCGGGCCGGGCTGTCGGACCCGAACCGGCCGATCGGATCGTTCCTGTTCCTCGGCCCCACCGGTGTCGGCAAGACCGAGCTCGCCCGGTCGCTCGCCGACTTCCTGTTCGACGACGAACGGGCGATGGTCCGCATCGACATGTCCGAGTACATGGAGAAGCACGCCGTCGCCCGGCTGATCGGGGCCCCGCCCGGTTACGTCGGCTACGACCAGGGCGGGCAGCTCACCGAGGCGGTGCGTCGCCGGCCGTACTCGGTCGTGCTCCTCGACGAGGTCGAGAAGGCCCACCCGGACGTGTTCAACGTCCTGTTGCAGCTCCTCGACGACGGCCGCCTCACCGATGGGCAGGGTCGAACGGTGAGCTTCACGAACGTCGTCGTCATCATGACGTCGAACATCCCCGGCGATCCGGGCGACTTCTTCCGGCCGGAGTTCGTGAACCGCATCGACGAGATCGTCCGCTTCCGGCCGCTCACCGAGGCCGACCTGACCCACATCGTCGACATCCAGCTCGACCTGCTCGCTCGCAGGCTCGACCAGCGGCGACTCGGGCTGAAGGTCACCGAAGGAGCCAAGGCGGCACTCGCCGCACACGGCTACGACCCGGCGTTCGGCGCCCGTCCGCTCAAGCGGGTCATCCAGCGGGAGGTCGGTGACCGGCTTGCGATGGCGATCCTCGCAGGGACCTACGTCGACGGTGACACGGTCGTGGTCGACGTCGACGCCGGCGGGGCATTGACCCTCACCTGAGTCGTATGCTCACGGCAACGAGCGGACCGATCCCGGGGAGGGACGAAGCCAGATGAACCCGACCTATTCGGCGGAGGCAGAGGCCTACCGCGAGCAGATCCGGAGCTTCCTCAAGGAGCACCTGCCGTCGAACTGGAAGGGCCTGTCGGCCCTCGACCCCTCCATGCGCGAGGGGTTCGTCACCCAGTGGCGCAAGGTGCTCGGCGAGTACGGCTTCGTCGCGCCGGCGTGGCCGAAGGAGTACGGCGGCGGCGGGCTCAGCCCCATCGAGCGCGTGATCCTCCACGAGGAGTTCGCGAAGGCCGGTGTGCCCACCGGTGGTCCGAACGACGGATTCGGCATCTCCATGATCGGCCCGACCCTGCTGGTGTTCGGCACCGAGGACCAGAAGCGTCACTTCCTGCCCCGGATCCTCTCGGGCGAGGACACCTGGTGTCAGGGCTACTCCGAGCCGAACTCCGGCTCGGACCTCGCGTCGCTCGCGACGCGGGCCGTGCTCGACGGTGACGAGTGGGTCATCAACGGCCAGAAGATCTGGACGTCGGAGGGACACACCGCGAACTGGATCTTCGTGCTGTGCCGCACGGCGCCCGAGGAGATCAAGCACAAGGGCATCTCGTTCCTCCTCTGCCCGCTCGACCAGGAGGGCATCGAGGTCCGGCCGATCACGAACATCGCCCGCAGCCACGACTTCAACGAGGTGTTCTTCACCGACGCCCGCACGGCGAAGGAGAACGTCGTCGGCGGCGCGAACGACGGTTGGCGGGTTGCGAACCAGCTCCTCGCCTACGAGCGAGGCGATGACGCCACCACCGTCTCGATGCGGATGAAGGGTGTGGCCGACCGGCTCACCGAGATCGCGCGGCAGCAGGGCCTGCTCACCCACCCCGTGGTGCGCCAGGAGCTCGCCTGGATCCACTCCAAGGTCGAGGTGCTGCGCTTCTACGGTCTGCGCACGCTCACCTCGCTGCTCTCCAACGGCATCCTGGGCCCGGAGAGCTCGGTGAACAAGCTGTTGTGGAGCGAGCTCTACCAGAAGATGACCGAGCTCGGTGTCACGCTCCTCGGCGCAGGCGGCATGGTCGCCGAGGGCGAGGAGCCGCTGTCGGTGATCTTCGCCGAGGCCGCAGGCGATCCGACCTCGTCGCGGGCGATGATCGACCACTTCCTCGGTGCTCGGCCGGCGTCGATCTACTCCGGGTCGAACGAGATCCAGCGGAACATCCTCGGCGAGCGGGTGCTCGGACTCCCGAAGGAGCCCCGTACCGACGACGGTCCCTGGAACGAGACGCGTCGCCAGTAGACGTCGCCGGACCCACGGTCGTCGCGTCCCCGCCCCAGTGGCGGGGACGTGCGCGTCCGGGCTCAGTTGCGGCCGTTTGCGTTGCCGCCGGCGTTCCCGTTGCCGTTACCCGGGACTGAGATGACGGGGGTGCCGGTGTCCCCGGAGCCTGTGTCGTTGCGGCCGTTCGCGTTGCCGTTCCCGCCGGCGTTGCTGTTGCCGTTGCCGTTGCCGCCGGCGTTCCCGTTGCCACCGCTGTTGCCGTTGCTGCCGGCGTTCCCGTTGCCACCGCTGTTGCCGTTGCTGCCGGGGTCGGTGTTGCTGTTGCCGCCGGCGTTCCCGTTGCCACCGCTGTTGCCGTTGCTGCCGGGGTCGGTGTTGCCGTTGCCGTTGCCGTTGTTGTTGGGGTTCCCGCCGGCGTTGCTGTTGCCGTTCCCGCCCGCGTTTCCGTTGGCGTTGCCGTTGGCGTTGCCGTTCCCGCCTGCGTTGCCGTTGCCGTTCCCACCCGCATTGCTGTTCGGGTTCCCGTTGTTCGCGTTGTTCCCGTTGTTCCCGATCGAGGTCGACGACTTCGGTACCAGGACCACGGAGCCGTCGGGGAGGGTGACGGTCACCGTCGGCCCGGACTCTGCGCGTCGCGGCGTCTCGACGGTGAACGGTGTGACCGTCTCGATGACGGAGGCCACGATCTCCTCGACCGGCGCAGGCAGGACACCTGCGATGGCCGCACCCGTCGTCGCGGCCGTCGCTGCGGCGGCGACGCCGGCACCGAGCGCGACCTTGCCGAGAACGGACAGACCGGCGACCGCCGCAGGGATCCGAAGCCGACGGCGACGGCGCGCGGCGAGCTCGTCGGACGGATCGTCGTCCGCGGCGTGGAGTGCGGCGGCCCCACCGGTCAGCAGCGCCTGCAGCGCTGCGGACGGCACCGGGGTCGGACCGTCGGCGGCGAGGCGGGCGTCGTCGACGAACCGGCTGAGGAGCGGGTCGTCGAGGAGGTCGTCGATCGGGCCGAAGGGGTGCATCTCGTCGTCGTGATCGCCGGGGCCGGTCATTGCGTTACACCTCCCTGCAATGCATCCCCACCCTGTTCGTCAGCGAGCAGTTCGCGGAGTCGGCCGAGACCACGGTGGAGCAGGACGCGCACGGCACCCTCGTTCTTGCCGAGCGCGGCGGCGATCTCGGCGTTCGGGAGGTCGGCGACGACACGGAGCAGCACCGCGTCACGCTGGTCGGGGGAGAGTTGTGCACACAGGGCCTCGACGCGTTCGCGGGCGAGGAGCGCAGAGTTCGCGGCGGGGTCCTCCGTGACGGGCGCGAGGCGCTCGAGGGCGTCGGACTCCACGAGGTCCTGCGGTCGTCGACCGGTCCTCCGGCGTTCGTCGACGAGCCGGTTGTGGGCGATCACGAACACCCAGGACCGGAACTGCGCCTCGTCGCCCTCGAAGCGGGCGATGGCGCGGAACACGCCGAGCCACACCTCGCTCGTCAGGTCGTCGACATCGCGCGCACCCTGGACCCGGAGGTATCCGGCCACCGCAGGCGAGAGGGCCTCGTACAGGTGAGTCCACGCCCAGGCCTCGCCCGCCCGGGCGGCGGCGAGCACATGGGCGAAGTCCTCGCCGAGGCTGCGTCGGGACCCGGGTGGCACCGTGTGAAGGCTACCGGGGCACCCCACCGAGGAGACCTACGACCCCCTGTCTGCGGCGGTAGCCTGCGGCCGTGCATCCCTACGTCGCCCCACTCGCCGACATCGCATTCGTGCTCGACCACGTCGCCGACTACGACGACCTGGCCGCACTCGAACAGTTCCGTCACGCCGACGCGTCGACCGTCCGGTCCGTGCTCGAGGAATGCGGCCGTTTCATGGCCGACGTCCTCGCCCCGCTCAACCGTGTGGGCGACACCGAGGGCAGCGTGCGCAATCCCGACGGGAGCGTGCGCACCCCCACCGGGTTCATCGACGCCTACCGGCGGTACGTCGAGGCCGGGTGGGGGGCCGTGCCGTTCCCACCGGAGTACGGCGGCGGTGGGTTCCCCTGGGTCGTCGGCATCGCGATGCAGGAGATGCTGACGTCGGCGAACATGGGTTTCTCGCTGTGCCCGCTGCTCACCCAGGGTGCCATCGACGCGCTGCTGCACCGAGGTGACGAGACGCAGCGCGAGACCTACCTCCGCAAGATGATCACCGGCGAGTGGACCGGGACCATGAACCTGACCGAACCGCAGGCGGGTTCCGACGTCGGCGCGCTCACCACCCGGGCCGTCCCCCAGGGCGACGGCACGTACCGCATCTTCGGCCAGAAGATCTACATCACCTACGGCGAGCACGATCTCGCCGAACAGATCGTCCACCTCGTGCTCGCACGCACGCCCGACGCGCCTCCGGGGACGAAGGGCATCTCGTGCTTCATCGTGCCGAAGTTCCTCGTGGGGGACGACGGCAGTCTCGGTGAACGCAACGACGTCACGTGCCTGTCGATCGAACACAAGATGGGGATCCACGCGAGCCCGACGTGCGTGCTGTCCTACGGCGACCGTGGCGACGGTGCGATCGGTTACCTGATCGGCGAGGAGAACACCGGCATGCGGACGATGTTCATCATGATGAACAACGCCCGCCTGTCCGTCGGCCTCGAAGGCCTCGCGATGTCCGAACGCGCGTACCAGCAGGCGCTGCAGTACGCGCAGGAACGTCGCCAGGGCAAGGCCGTCGGCGCATCGGGTGTGGACAGCCCGATCATCGACCACGCCGACGTGCGTCGGATGCTGATGACGATGAAGTCGACGATCGAGGCGATGCGTGCGGTGATGTACCTCAACGCCACGCACATCGACCGCTCGAACCACCATCCCGACCCCGACGTACGGGAACGTTCCGCCGAACTCGTCGGCCTGTTCACCCCGATCTGCAAGTCGTGGGGCACCGACCTCGGCGTGGAGAACACGTCGCTCGCCATCCAGGTGCACGGCGGCATGGGCTTCATCGAGGAGACCGGCGTCGCACAGCACTTCCGGGACATCCGCATCGCCCCGATCTACGAGGGGACCAACGGCATCCAGGCGGCCGACCTCGTCGCCCGCAAACTGCCCGTGCGGAACGGGCACGCGGTACGTGAGTTCCTCGCCGAGATGGCTGCGATCGACGCCGACCTCGCCGCCGCCGGTGACGACTTCGCCGAGATCCGGCGTGAGCTCGCCGCACAGCTCGCCGTCCTCGGTGAGGCGAGCACATGGGTCGGCGCCCGCCTGCAGGACGACATGAACGCCGCGCTCGGCGGGTCGAGCCCGTACTTGCGGATGTTCGGTACCGTCCTCGGCGGTTGGGCGCTCGCCCGGGGCGCGCTCGCCGCTCGTCGTCAGCTCGACGCCGGAACCGGCGATCGGGCGTTCCTCGAGGCGAAGATCGTCACGGCGCGCTTCTATGCGACGAACCTCCTCCCGCAGGCGGCCGGGCTTCTCGGCGCCGTGCGATCGGGCGCCGGCGACCTGTTCGCGCTCGACGCCGCCCAGCTCGGCGGATGACCGCCGCATTCGCGCTGCAGCTCGCCGCGCTGCCGAGCCCGTCGTCGGGCACCATCGAACTCGGACCGCTGCGGCTCACCGCCTACGGGCTGATGATCGCGCTCGGCGTGCTCGCCGCCGTCGAGATCGCGCGGCGTCGTGCCGCTGCAGTCGGTGTCGACCCGGACGTGATGTCCAAGGTCGGGTTGTGGGGTGCGCTCGCCGGTCTCCTCGGTGCCCGGGCGTACCACGTGCTCACCGACTTCGAACGCTTCCAGGGCTCCTGGGGTGACGCCGTGAAGATCTGGGAGGGGGGCCTCGGCATCCCCGGCGGCATCCTCGCCGGGACCTTCGCCGGGCTCTGGGTCGCCCGCCGCAACGGCGTCGGTGCAGCCGTCGCGCTCGACATCGGTGCGCCTGCCGTCCCCGTCGCCCAGGCGATCGGCCGGTGGGGGAACTGGTTCAACCAGGAGCTCTTCGGCCGCCCCACCGATCTGCCGTGGGGTCTGCAGATCGACCCGCGGAACCGCCCGGACCGCTACGCCGACGCAGCGACGTTCCATCCCACGTTCCTCTACGAATCGATGTGGAACCTCGCACTCGCCGCGCTGATCGTCGTCCTCGGTCGCCGTTTCGGTGATCGACTCCGCACCGGTGCGTTGTTCGCCGTGTACGTCGGCGGGTACGGCGTCGGCCGGCTCTGGGTCGAGGCGCTGCGCGCCGACACCGCGACCACGATCGGTGGCCTGCGCGTGAACACGTGGATGAGTGTCGTGCTGATCGTCGGTGCGGGTGCGTGGCTCGTGTCGCGTGGGCGGGCACCGGCCCGTGCCGAGGACTGAGCGGGACGCGTTCGAGACCGCCGTCGCTGCGGTGCTCGACGCGCTCCGGCCCGGCGACGTCGTCACCTACGGCGAGGTCGCGCAGGAGGCCGGATACCCGGGACGGGCCCGCGCCGTGGGCCGGTTCCTCGCAGCGTCGGGAGGTGCGTTCCCGTGGTGGCGCGTCGTCACCGCGGCAGGCCGGCTCGTCCCCGGGCTCGAGGGGGACCACGCTGCACTGCTCGCCGCCGAAGGTGTCGAGACGCAGGCCGGACGGGTGCGTCGGCGTCGACATGGGGGACCGGACCCGGCGGACCGGTAGGATGTGGGGGTCGACGGTCCACATCGTCGGCGTCGGTGCGCCCGGGCCCTCTCCGCCGCCACGCCCGACTCGGAGCCGTTCGCAGGACAAGGGGCGAGCGGTCCACCTGCAACCGCATCCGATCGACAAAGGCAGCAGTCCACGTGACCACCAACGGTTTCTCCGCACTCGGCGTCTCGCCCGAACTGTGCGACGCGCTCACCGAGCGCGGTATCACCGAACCATTCGAGATCCAGGCCCTCACCATCGCCGACGCACTCGCCGGCCGCGACGTGTGCGGCAAGGCGAAGACGGGCTCCGGCAAGACGCTCGCGTTCGGGCTCCCCACGCTCCAGCGCATGCGCCGCGCCGAACCGCGCCGCCCCGCCGCCATCGTGCTCGTGCCCACCCGTGAGCTCGCGCTGCAGGTGCACGACGAACTCGCCCCGCTCGCCAACGGTTCCGACCGTTCGATCGCGGCGATCTACGGCGGCGCTGCGATCGAACCGCAGATCAAGCGACTCCAGGAAGGTGTCGACCTCGTCGTCGCCACACCCGGCCGGGTCATCGACCTGATCCAGCAGAAGGAACTCGTCGTCGCCGACGTCGACCACGTCGTGATCGACGAGGCCGATCGCATGGCCGACATGGGGTTCCTCCCCCAGGTCGAGTGGATCCTCCGTCACATCGAGGGCGGGCACCAGACGCTGCTGTTCTCCGCGACGCTCGACGGCGTCGTCGGCAGCCTCGTCCGGCAGTACCAGCACGACCCGGTCTTCCACGAGGTCGCCTCCAAGCAGGTGACCGTCGACCAGATGGTGCACCGGTTCCTCAAGGTGCACGAGATGGACCGCGCCAAGGTCGCCGCGGCGATCGCCCGATCGAGCAACCGTGCGCTGGTGTTCACCCGGACGAAGCGGGCTGCCGACAAGGTCGCGGAACAGCTCGAGGACGCCGGTGTCCGGGCTGCGCCGATCCACGGCGACCTGCGGCAGAACCTGCGGGAGCGGGCACTCGCCGACTTCGCGGCGGGCAAGGTCAAGGCGCTCGTCGCCACCGACGTCGCAGCGCGGGGGATCCACGTCGACGAGGTCGACGTCGTCATCCACTACGACGTCGCCGAGGACCACAAGGCGTACCTGCACCGCTCCGGTCGTACGGCGCGCGCCGGTTCGTCCGGTCTCGCCGTGACGCTCATGCTCTGGAACCAGGAACTCGAGGTGCGGCGCCTGCAGAAGCGCCTCGGTCTCGACATGCCGATCGTCGAACTGTTCTCGAACGACCCGCGGCTCGCGACGCTCGCCACGAACGACCCGGCCGTCGAGGCCTGAGCGATGGTGGCGGACGCGGCCGCACGGGCCGCGGTCGCCGCATGGCGGCGCGCCCTGCCGGGCGCTGCTGCCGCCGAGGTCGTTGCGACGTTCGCCTGCGCCGCCGGCGCGCCCGCTGCAGCGGTGGAGGCCTTCACGGACGCCGTCGGGGTCGCGTCCGTCCGGTCAGGCGGCCCCTCGCCGCAACCACCCGAGGGGATTGACTCGCCGGCGTTCCTCGGCGTGTTGTTCGAGGCCACCCTGCCACGTCCGTCGCGTCGACGGACCGGGACCTTCTACACGCCACCGGCGCTCGCCCGTACCGTCGTGAACGCAGCGCTCCGCACCGCCCCGTCCGCCGTCTGCATCTGCGACCCGACGGTCGGCGGTGGGGCGTTCCTCCTCGCAGCGGCTGACGCGCTCGTCGCAGCCGGCCGAGCCCCGGCGGATGTCGCCGGCAACCTGTGGGGCGCCGACGTCGACGCGACCGCGGTCGCCGTGGCACGACTGGCGTTGCGCTGGTGGGCGGCGCGGCACGGTGTGGAGGACGACCCGGCTGAACGGATCGTCGTCGCCGACGCGCTCGCAACACGCCCGCCGTGGACGGCGGCGCCCGACGGGTTCGACCTCGTCGTCGGGAACCCGCCGTTCCTGTCGCAACTCCGGGGCGGAGCCGTGCGCGACGCCGACCGTCGGGCGACGCTCGTCGAGCGGTTCGGCCCGCCTGCCGGCGGTTACGTCGACGACGCAGCGTTGTTCCTCCTCGCAGCGCTCGAGCTCGCAGGACCGGCCGGGCGGGTCGCGCTCGTGCAACCCGAGTCGGTGCTCACCGCCGCACACGCCGGGCCGGTCCGGGCCCGGATCGATGGCCGGGCAGACCTCGTCGAGGTGTGGGATCCGGGCCCCGGGTGGTTCGACGCATCGGTGCGTGTCTGCGTCATCGAACTCGCCGCACGCCCAGCGGTGGACGGAGTCGACGGTCACCCACCCGGTGACGCCGGGACGGTGTCGTGGGGACGCCGCCTCGCCGCAGCACGCGGGGTGCCCGCCGTCGACGTCACCCGGTGGCGCACCCAGGGTCGGCTCGCCGCGGTGGCACGCGTGGTGAGCGGGTTCCGTGACCAGTACTACGGCCTCGTCCCCGCCGTGACCGACGACGACCGTCCCGGGCTGCCGCGCCTCGTCACCACCGGGGGGATCGGCCTGCTCCGCTGCGACCGGGCCCGGCGTCCGGTGCGCTTCGCCCGCCGCACGTGGACGGCGCCCGTGGTCGACGTCGGTGTCCTCGACACCACCGCACCGGCTGTCGCCTCGTGGGTTCGCACTCTGCTCGTACCGAAGGTGATCGTCGCCCCGCAGGGTCGGATGCTCCTGTGCGCGGTCGACCCTGACGGCTCCGTCGTGCCGTCGGTGCCCACAACCTCCGTCGTCGCGCTCGACGACGCCCCCGAGCCGGTCACACCGTGGCACCTCGCCGCCGTGCTCCTGGCCCCGCCGGTCACCGCACTCGTCGCCGCCGAGCACACGGGGAGCGGCCTTGCCCGCGACACGTTGCGGGTACCGGCCCGGGCGCTGCGGGAACTGCCGCTGCCGGCCGACCGGCGGTCGTGGGATGTCACGGCGGACCGATTGCGGGCCCTGTCACGCCTCGACGACCCGGTCGGACGGGCCGACGGGCTCGTCGCGCTCGGTCCCGACCTGTGCGGGATGTACGGCGTGGACCCCACCGACCTCGTCGGGTGGTGGGCGGCGCGCATCGGGGCGACCGTCCGGCCATTGACGTGACCCCGGCCGGGGTGGTCGACTGTCCGGAACATCCAGAGCGACCCGGGCGACCGGGTCCGGCAACCTGGGACAGGACACCCAAGGTGCTCGTCCGCACCGTCGGCCCCGCCGGCGGGACGGAGATGCGGCTTCTCCCACCGGGGAGGCAAACCGTGTCCCACCCGACGTCCGCGTCCCCGGTCGCCCCCGTTCCCCTGCGTGAGGAGGTGCCACGGTGACCAGCGGCGATGGCCGGGACGACCGGCGGCCCCTCGCGCGGACCGAGGTCCCGCCCCTCACCCCGCCCCCGGTGACCGGGGCGTGGCGCGACGGCGACCCCGTCGGGCGGCGCCGCTTCGTCCACACCGACCCGGGCCGGTCCTTCGCCCTCGAGGAGGGCGGGATCCTCCCGGCGGTCACCGTCGCGTACGAGACGTGGGGAACCCTTGCATCGGACGCCTCGAACGCAGTCCTCGTCTGCCATGCGCTCACCGGTGACTCGCATGCCGCAGGACCGTCCGGCCACGGGCATCCGACGGAAGGATGGTGGGACCGGCTCATCGGACCCGGTCGTCCCCTCGACACCGACCGGTACTTCGTCGTGTGCTCGAACGTGTTGGGCGGATGCCAGGGGACGACAGGTCCGGCGTCGACCGACCCGCGCACCGGCCGACCGTACGGTTCGACCTTCCCCGTCGTCACCATCCGGGACATGGTCCGCGCCCAGCGGTTCCTCGCCGGTCGGCTCGGCATCGATCGCTGGCACGCGGTCGTCGGAGGTTCGATGGGCGGGATGCAGGCGCTCGAGTGGGGTTGCATGTACCCCGACGGTGTCGGTGCGGTCGTGTCGATCGCGTCGACCGCTGCCGCGTCGGCCCAGCAGATCGCCTGGAGTTCCGTCGGCCGGCTCGCCGTCGCCTCCGACCCTGCGTGGCGGAACGGCGACTTCTACGACGCGGAACCGGGCGCCGGACCGCACGTCGGACTTGCGCTCGCACGTCGGATCGCGATGATCCATTACCGCAGCGAACCCGTCTACGCGACGAACTTCGGACGTGACACCGAACAGGACGTCGAACGCTTCGGGATGTGGGACCGCTTCGAGGTCGAGCGGTACCTCGACTACCACGGCGACAAGCTCGTACGTCGCTTCGACGCGAACAGCTACCTGGTGCTGAACCGGGCGATGGACCTGCACGACCTCGGTCGCAACCGTGGGCGCGGCGGTCTCGACGCAGCACTGCAGCGGATCCGGGTCCGGACGGCGACCATGTCCATCACGACCGACGGGCTCTACCCGCCCTACCAGCAGGAGCACATCCGCGACACGCTGCGGGCCGCAGGCACCCCGGTCGAGCACACCGTGATCGACAGCCCCGAGGGGCACGACGGGTTCCTCATCGCGTTCGACCAGGTCGGCGCCGCGCTCGACGCGTTCCTCCGCGGGCGCTGAGACGGGCGGCCCTGGTGCCCGAGCTCATCGAGGTCGAACGGTACCGCCGCCTCGCTGGCGGGGTGCTCGGCCGTCGCATCGCCGCGGTGGAGGTCGACGCGCTCGCCGCCGCCCCCCTTCCACCTGCGGCCGTGGTGGCGCGTCTCGTCGGGCGCACCCCCACCGGGACGCGCCGCATCGGCAAGTTGCTCCTCGTCGACCTCGACGACGGGGGGACACTCGGACTTCGGTTCGGCATGACGGGTCGGCTGCTGCTCGACGGGGTCGCAGGTCTCGACGACCTGCGTTACGGGTCGAACCGGGAGGACCCGCGCTGGGACCGGTTCCGGGTCGACCTCGTCGACGGCGGCGCGCTCGTGGTGCGCGACCCCCGTCGTCTCGGCCGGGTCGAACTCGACCCGGACGTGACCCGACTCGGCCCCGACGCCGCCGACATCGGGGTCGAGGCGCTCGCACGCGCCTGCGCGGGCACGACCACTGCGCTCAAGGCTCGCCTCCTCGACCAGGCACACGTCGCCGGTCTCGGGAACCTGCTCGTCGACGAGGTGTGCTGGCGTGCCCGGATCGACCCCGCCCGCCCGGCCGGGGACCTCGGTCGGGCCGAGCTCGTCGTCCTCGCCCGAACGATCCGGGCGACGATCGCCGAACTCGACCGGCGCGGCGGCTCCCACCTCGGTGACCTCCAACCGGCGAGGGACGGGCGGACCGGCTGCCCCCGCTGCGGGGGACCGGTGCAGCGGCGACGGATCGGCGGCCGCACGACCGTGTCCTGCCCGACCGGACAACGGTGAGGTGGCCGACCGGGCCCGCTCCTACGATGACGGACCGTGCGGAGGATGCGGTGGGGTAGGGCGGTGATCACGGCGGTGGCGCTCACCGTCGCGAGCCCCGTGGTCGCCGGACCGGTCGCAGCGACGACCACGACGGTCGACCCGGACGCCCGACGGGACAGCCTCGACGCCGAAGCGGCCGACGCCGACCGTACGGTCCGGCTCGCCGTCGGCGGACTGCTCGTGGCCGCCGTCGCATCGGGCGTGCTCACGTGGCGCTACGTCGTCTACACCGATCCGGCCAAGGGGTACGTGCGCAGTCGGGTGCGGCGACCGGTGAAGCACCCGGACCCCCGGTAACCTCGCCGTCATGGCAGCCCTCGACGTCGACGCCATGGTGCAACGGTTCAAGGCCCGAGCCGAGGCGGTCCGCACCCGCCCGCTCCCGCCGATCGCCGGGGAGGAACGCCAGCGGTTCCTCGAACAGGCACAACTCGACTTCCAGGACTACGCGATCATCGGTGACGCCAAGGCGACGATCGAGGACGGCATCCTCGTCCTCCGGGTCGATCTCCGTCCGGCCGACCGTCGCGGCTGAGTCGTCTTGCCGCCGGAGGACCCCCGGTTGGTAGAGTCTGCGGCGCTGCGGATGTAGCTCAGTTGGTAGAGCATCACCTTGCCAAGGTGAGGGTCGCGGGTTCGAGTCTCGTCATCCGCTCAGCATGAAGGCCCCCCTCGTGGGGGCCTTCGTCGTTCCCCGGGGTTTCGAACGCATGCCCGGTAGCGGTCGGGGGCTCCCTAAGGTCGCCCCGCGTCGGCTCCCCCCGCCGGCGGCGCGGCCCCACCCCCCCCCGGGGTCGCACATGACCAACCCGAGCGGTTCGCCGCCCGGAGAAGGAGAACGTCATGCGACTGCGTCACACCGTGATCGCCCTCGCGGCTGCCGGATCGTTGATCCTCACCGCCTGCGGGAGCGACGACGACTCGACGGCATCGAGCGAGACCACCGCTGTGGCCGCCGCCACGACCGCTGCACCGGCCACGACCACCACGGCGGCGAAGCCGGGTGACATCGTCGCCGTCGCCACCTCGGCAGGCAGCTTCACGAAGCTCACCGCTGCGCTGAAGGCCGCAGACCTCGTCACCACGCTGCAGGGAACCGGCCTGTTCACGGTGTTCGCACCCACCGACGCAGCCTTCGCCGCGCTCCCGCCCGGCCTGCTCGACAAGCTGCTCCTCCCGGCGAACAAGGAGGCTCTCAAGAAGATCCTCCTGTTCCACGTGGTCTCAGGCAGCGAGATCCCGTCCTCGAAGGTCGCGGCCGGCGACGTGAAGATGGCCAGCGGTGACTCGGCGAAGATCGTCGTGTCCGGTTCGACCATCACCATCGCCGACGCCAAGATCACCGGCGTCGACGTCGATGCGTCGAACGGTGTCATCCACGTCATCGACAAGGTGATGGTGCCGGCGAGCGTCAACCTGGCGTCGCTGGCGGGCTGATCCCGTCGTCGGGTCCGACCCGAAACCGGGGCCTCGTCACCGATCGGTGGCGGGGCCCCGGGCCGTTTTCCGGAGGTTTCGGTCGCCGGTGGTGGTGGTACCGAGGGGCGTCCAGAAGGAGGACCCCCGTGAAGAAGCGCACCATCGCCGCCGTCGTCGTGACCGGATCCCTGCTCCTCGCCGCATGCGGCGACGACGAGGAGGAGACGTCGACGACGACGACCACCGCGGCGGCCACGTCGACGACCGCCGCGCCGACGACGACGGCGAAGCCCGGCGACATCGTGGCGGTGGCGACCTCGGCCGGCAGCTTCACGAAGCTCACCGCAGCGCTCAAGGCCGCCGATCTCGTCTCGACCCTGCAGGGCACCGGCCCGTTCACCGTGTTCGCCCCGACCGACGCCGCGTTCGGCGCCCTCCCGCCGGGACTGCTCGACAAGCTCCTGCTGCCCCAGAACAAGGACGTGCTGAAGCGCATCCTGCTGTTCCACGTGATCTCGGGCACCGAGGTGCCCTCGACCAAGGTCGCAGCCGGCGACGTGACGATGGCGAGCGGTGACGTGGCGAAGATCGTCGTCACCGGAACGACGATCACCATCGCCGACGCGAAGATCAGCGCGGTCGACGTGGACGCCTCGAACGGTGTCATCCACGTCGTCGACAAGGTGATGGTGCCCGCGGGCGTGAACCTCGGGGCGCTGCTCGCCGGCTGATCAGGGCTTGCTGACCACGCAGAACTCGTGACCCTCGGGGTCGGCGAGCACGGTGGCGAGGAACCCGAGATGTCCGGGTCGGTCCGGGTCGACGGCGACCAGCACGGTGGCGCCGAGCGACACGAGCCGGTCGACCTCGGCCCGGTGGTCTCCGCAGAACAGGTCCAGGTGGACCCGGTTCTTCACCGCCTTGTGTTCGGGCACGCGCTGGATCGTGAGGTGGTTCAACGGTCGCCCGATCGGCGCGTCGGAGAGGGTCACGTACGGATCACCCTCACCGACACGTCGGGTGAACCCGATCGCCGCCTGCCAGAAGTCCGCGATGCGCACGGGGTCCAGACAGTCGAGCGTCACCCCGATCGCGGAGACGGTCGTCATGCCGACGCCGCCGCGACGTCCTCGGCCTGCGATGCGCTGGCACGGGTGAGCACGGCGAGCGCGGCGAACGCTACGAGGAGGCCGAGCCCCTGGATCGGGCCGATCACCTCACCGAGGAAGATGGCCCCGGCGATCGCCGCACCGACGGGTTCGCCCTGCAGCAGGATCCCCGACGTCGACAGCGGCACGTGCGGTTGCGCCCATGCGAGCAACCCGTGGCCGAGGCACCCGGGGATGACGGCGAGGGCGACCAACCACCCGACACCCTCCGTCGGCGGTGCGATCCCGTGGTCACTGAGCGCCAACAGCGGGAACAGCGACAGCGCGGCGACCGCAGCCATGCAGAACAGGTACTCGATCGTGCCGACACCCTCACGGGCCTTCTTCGTCACGAACAGGTAGCAGACCCAGATCCCGATGGCCGCGAAGGCGAGGCCGAGCCCGAGGGGCTTCGTGCCGCTCGCGGCGAAGCCGGGGACGACGAACAGGACCACACCGAAGATCGCGCCGAGGGCACATCCGACTGCGAGCACGGTGATCCGTTCACCGAGGAACGCCCGGCCGATCAGGAGTGCGAGCACCGGGGTGAGCGCTGCGGTCACCGTCGCGATGCCGACGGTTGCGTGGCGCAGTGCCTCGAACCACACGGCGAGATTGACCCCGAAGAGCAGCCCGCCGAGCAGGGAGCGCCGCAACATCAGCAGTGTGATCGGCTTGCGGAGGGCGGCGGCGATCGCGCCGAACACGATCGCGACGATCACGAGGCGCCAGAAGGCGACGACGATCCCGGGCAGGTCTGCGTTCTTCGCGAGCACCCCGCCCGAGCTCCAGCAGGCCGTCGCCGCGAGTGTGGCGAGCACCCCGAGTGCTGCGTTCGACTGGGTTCGCAGTCCGGTCAGCACTCCCACGGCGCCGACGCTACCAGCGTGAGTGACCGATGTCACCGCTCCGGTCGGGCGCCGGCGCACGGCGCCGGTACGCTCCGCCCGGAACGAAGGACACCGGGGGAGGGGCCGTGGGGGGAGTGCGGGTCGGACTGTTCGTGCCACCGAACGACATCGGCGCCGCGCTCGACGCCGCCCGGCGGGCCGAGGCGCAGGGCTACTGGTCGGTGTCGCTCAACGACCACTTCGTCCCCCAGACCGGTCCCGCCGACGGCCCGCAGCTCGAGTGCCTCACCACCCTCACGGCGATCGCCATGTGCACCGAACGGGTGCGTCTCGTGCCGTCGGTGATCGCTGCGTCGTACCGGACTCCGGCGATGCTCGCGAAGATCGGTGCGACGCTCGACCACGTCTCGGGCGGGCGGTTCGTCCTCGGGATCGGGTCGGGATGGAACAGTGCCGAGTACGCGGCGCACGGGTATGCGTTCGGGGACGCGACGGAACGACTCGACCAGCTCGAGGAGACGCTGCAGGTCGTAAAGGCGATGTGGACCGACGCCGACCCGGTCGTGCACGGGCGGTACGTCCACGTCGAGCACGCCTCGAGCGAGCCGCGCCCATTGCAGCGACCGCACCCGCCGATCATGGTCGGCGGGTCCAGCCGGCACCTGCTCGGCATCGCGGCCCGTCACGCCGACATCGTGAACCTCATCCCGCCGACCGCGAACGGCAAGGACTTCGTGAAGGACGCCGACGCGACGGTGCGGTTCGACCGGGCACGCCTGCGGCGCCGGAACGAGCTGCTCGACGAGCTCGCCCGCGCCGCAGGCCGCGACCCGGCCAGCATCGAGCGCAGCGGGTTCACCCTCGCGCACGTCACCGAGGACCCGAACGACCCGGTGCTCGAGAAGTTCGCCCGACGCCTCGGCTTCGACGACCTCGCCACTGCGCGACGATCACCCGTCGCGCTCCTCGGCACCCCCGAACAGGTCGCGGAGGAGATGCTCAGCCGCCGCGACGAGGACCGGATCACCTACGTCGTCGTCGCGCCGAGCTCACCCACCGCACAGGCGCTCATCGCCGACCGGGTGCTCCCTGCGATCAGCTGAGCGTCGGCAACCGGTAGGCGCGCGCCGCCGTGTCGTGGAACAGGTCGCGGCGTTCCGCCGCGCTGCACGGTGCAGCGATCCTCTTGAAGGCGTTCCACAGCGCGACGTAGCCGACCACGCTCGCGTCGACGGGGAAGTTCGACTCGAACATGCAGCGATGCGGCCCGAACGTGTCGATCACGAACCTGATGTCGTCCCCCCAGGCGGCGACGATCTCCTCCGACGACGCAGGCGCCCCACGGCGGTCCCACCGGTCACCCGAGAGCGGTCGGGTGATGCCCCCGAGCTTGACGACGACGTTCGGACAGGCGGCGACGCCGCGCAGCGACGCACGCCACGCCGCACGCACCTCGTCGGCCCGCCCCCGGTAGGGGCCACCGGCGATGGGGACACCGAGATGGTTCAACACGATCGTCGTGCCGGCGCAGGCCCGGGCCAGCGCGGCGAACTCGTCGAGCTGGGGGTGGAAGCAGAATGCGTCGAAGGACTGCCCGCGGATCCCGAGGGCATCGACCCCGCGGCGGAACCCGTCCTCGGCCATCAGCCCGCCACGGGTCGCAGCGTTGTTCATCGGCGACGGATCGTGTGCGGTGGTGTGCCGGACCCCACGGAACCGTCCGTCGCCCGCTGCGTCGAGCGCGTCGAGCACGTCGCCGACCGCCGTGCCGACGCTGAGATCGGCATGGCCGACGATCGCTGCGATCTCGGCGCCGCCGAGCGTCACGCTGCGCGCCGCAGCGGCGGCCACGTAGCGCACCTCGCCGAGCGGTCGCAGCTCGACCGGGCCGTCGGTCAGGTAGTGGGCGTGGCACTCGACGAACACGGTGCGCACCACCCGGTGTCCGGATCCGGTGTCGGCGCGCAGGGACTCGAGCGGGTACGGGGCCCCCGTGTGCCCGGCGTCGTCCCACAGGTGGTGGTGCGCGTCGCAGATCGGGAGGTCGGGGTCGAGGACCTCCTCGGTGGTCGCCGGCGCAGGGTGCGTCATGCGCGGGACCCTACCGGCGGCGCTCAGACGACGCCGTCCGCCCGGAGCGCGGCGATGCCCGCTGCGTCGACCCCGAGCTCGGTGAGGATCGCGTCCGTGTGCTCGCCGAGGGAGGGGGCCGACCGCCGCACGCCGCGGTCCTCCGGTCCGTCCGCGAGGGTGACCGGCTGCCCGACGAGCGCGACGGTGCCGCGGGTCGGGTGCTCCGCCGGGCGTGCGATCCCCGTCGCGACCACCTGCGGGTGCGCGAACGTCTCCCCGAGATCGAGCACCGGACCGGCCGGGACCCCGACGGCGAAGAACGCCTCGATCCACACCGCCGCAGGCTGCGTCCGGGTGACCTCCTCGATCATCCCGTTCACCTCGTCGCGGTGCTCGGCGCGGGCACGCGGCGTCGCGAACCGTTCGTCCGCCATCCACTCCGGGTGACCGAGCACACCGCACATCGCCCGCACGTGGTCGTTCGTGCCGGGAGCGAGGTTGAACGGCCCGTCCGCCGCAGCGAAACAGCCCATCGGCACCGCGGTCGGATGGTTGTTCCCCTGCTGGGTGGGGACCTCACCCTCGACGAGCACGCGGGCCGCCTGGAAGTCGAGCATCGCGATGAGCGACTCGAGCAACGACGTGCGCACCCATGCGCCCTCGCCGGTTCGGTCACGGCGGATCAGCGCCGCGAGGATCCCGAACGCCAGGTACACGCCCGACGAACTGTCGGCGACGGCGTGCCCGGACCGCACCGGCCCCTGACCGGGGAGCCCGGTGACCGACATCAGCCCGCTCATCCCCTGCGCGATCTGGTCGTAGCCCGGGCGTTCCGCCCACGGACCCGTCTGCCCGTAGCCGGAGATGCTCCCGTAGACGAGGCGCGGGTTCACGGCGCGCAGCGCGTCCCAGTCGATGCCCAGCCGCGCCGTGACCCCGGGCGCGAAGTTCTCCACGACCACGTCCGCCCGCTCGACGAGCTGCAGGAAGAGGGCCCGACCGCGTTCCGTCTTCAGGTCGAGGGTGAGCGACTCGTTGTTGCGCCGCAGGTTCTGGAAGTCGGAACCGAGGCGGCCGCCGAGCGCGTTGGCTCCCGGAGCGGCGGGACGCTCGATCGTGATCACCCGGGCCCCCCAGTCGGCGAGCTGACGGACCGCGGTCGGCCCAGCGCGGAACGCCGTGAGGTCGAGGACGAGGAGATGGTCGAGCGCGAGCACCGTCAGCCGGTCGCCTCGCGCAGCGGGCCGTGCAGCGCCGCGAGCCGGTCGATCATGGCGTCGACGCTGCGGGCACCCGACTGGTAGATCGCCGTCGCGTTCACCGCCGCCCAGTGGAACCCCATCGACCGCACCGTCTCCGCCCTTCGCAGGACCGCGTCGGTGTCACCGTAGAACGACTTCCCCGCCTCGTCGGTCGGCGGGAGCGCCAACATGAGCTGCAGTCCGATCGCATCGGGATCCCGGCCGCACGACTCGGCGGTGCGGCGGATCGTGGTGATACCGGTGCGGATCACCTCGTCGGGCACGCCGGTCGTGCCCATCCACCCGTCACCGAGCCGACCGGCACGGCGGTGCGCGACCGGCGCGTCGCCGCCGACCCAGATCGGCAGGCCCCCGCCCTGCGGTGGCTTCGGATCCATCGCGATCGCGTCGAGCCGGTGGTGGTCGCCCGTGTAGTCGATCCGTTCGTCCTCCCAGCACGACCGGAGCACGGCGATCGCCTCGTCCATGCGGCGCCCGCGGTCCTCCCAACCGAGCCCGAGCGCCTCGAACTCGCACTCCTGCCAGCCGACGCCGACACCGAGCCGCATCCGACCGCCCGAAAGCGTGTCGATCGTCGAGACCTGCTTCGCGACGAGGACGGCCTGGCGCTGGGGGAGCACGAGGACCTCGGTCGACAACCCGATGCGCGACGTCACGGCGGCCGCGAAGCCGAGCAGCACGAGCGGTTCGAGCACCGGCATCCGCGACGGGTAGCGGGGGGCCTCACGCGTCGTGGTCGGCCAGCCCATCACCACGTGGTCGAACACGGCGATCTCGTCGTACCCGATCTCCTCGATGGCCCGGGCCATACGTGCCACGGCGTCCGGGCCCTCCCGGAACGCGATCGACGGGAACTCGACGGAAAGCTTCATCACCGACCCCTCCTCACCGCACCACGGCGGACCCGGCAAGCCTCGCAGGTCACCCGGTCCGCTGCACGCAGCGTGCTGCGGGAGGACCACCGACGGGCCGGGTAGGGTTTGGCGGACACGACCGGTGGACGGTCGGAGGACTCGGGGGACGGGCATGGAACGGGACGCACTGATCATCGACGCCGTGCGGTCGCCGCGGGCGAAGGGCAAGGAGAACGGGGCGCTCCACAAGGTCCACCCGCAGCGCATCCTCGCCCAGGTCCTCGAGGGGCTGCGCACACGGGTCGGGTTCGACTCGGCCGACGTCGACGACGTGATCATGGGCTGCGGCTCCGGTAGCGGCGACCACGCGATGGACATCGCCCGCATGGCGGCGCTCGACGCCGGCTGGTCGCTCGACGCGCCGGGTGTGACCCTCAACCGGTTCTGCGGCTCCGGCCAGCAGTCCGTGAACTTCGCGGCGATGGCCGTCCTCGCCGGGCACCAGGACCTCGTGATCGGTGGCGGCATCGAGTCGATGTCCCGCCCCACCTCGCTGCACGTCGACGGGTTCGCGGCGAACAACAAGCACCTGTTCGAGAAGTACCCGATGGTGGCCCAGGGCATCTCCGCCGACCTGATCGCCACGATCGAGGGGTTCAGCCGTCGCGAGTGCGACCAGCTCGGTGTCGACAGTCAGACGCGTGCTGCAGCGGCACTCGCCGAAGGGCGATTCGACCGCAGCCTGATCACCATCCGGCACGACGACGGCACGGTCGCCCTCGACCACGAGGAGTTCCCCCGTCCGGGCACCACGCTCGCCGACCTCGAGAAGCTCGCACCGAGTTTCGAGAAGCTCGGCGCGATGGTCCTCGACGGGCAGACGCTCAGCGTCGACCAGACCGCGCTGCTCAGCTACCCGGGGTACGACCGCATCGAGCACGTCCACCACGCCGGCAACAGCTCCGGCGTCGTCGACGGGGCGTCGGCCGTGCTCATCGCGTCGCCCGACTACGCGAAGGCGCACGGCCTGAAGGCCCGCGGCCGCATCGTGATGTCGGCCGTCGCCGGCACCGAACCGGTCATCATGCTCACCGCCCCCGGCCCCGCCGCCGAACGCTGCCTGCAGAAGGCCGGCATGACCTGGGACGACATCGACCTGTTCGAGATCAACGAGGCGTTCGCCGCCGTCGTCCTCAAGTTCCTGAAGGACACCGGCGTGAGCTGGGACAAGGTGAACGTGAACGGTGGTGCGATGGCGCTCGGTCACCCCATCGGTGCCACGGGCGGCATGCTCATCGGCACCGCACTCGACGAGCTCGAGCGGCGCGACAAGGAGTTCGCGCTCATCGCGATGTGCACCGGCGGTGGCATGGGCACCGCCACCATCATCCAGCGGGTCTGACGGGTCCGTCGGTGCGCCGACGCGTAGGCGCCGTCGCCCGGCTCCTCGTCGGGGCAGTGCTCGTCGGCGTCGTCGCCGGCGCTGCGTCGTTCGTGTTCCTCGAGGGACTCGACGCCGTCACCAGGGCCCGGATCGATCATCCATGGCTCGTGGTCGGCGTGCCGCTCGTCGGCCTGGCCGTCGGCATCGCAGTGCTCCGGCTCGGCCCCGCCGTCAGCGGGGGGACGGCCGTCGTCCTCGACCGGGCACGCCACGGCGGTGACGACATCCCCGTCGCGCTCGCCCTCTACGCGCTCCTCGGGACGTGGGCGACCCATCTCGTCGGCGGATCCGCCGGGCGCGAAGGCACGGCGCTGCAACTCGCCGGCCCGCTCGGTGACGTGATCGCCCGCCGTCTGTGCCTCGACGCCGACGGACGTCGGCACCTCCTCGTCGCGGCCGTCGCTGCCGGGTTCGGGTCGGTGTTCGGCGTGCCGCTCGCCGCCACGGTGTTCGCGCTCGAGATCGGCCGCGACCGGCGTCCACGGCCGGTCGTCGCGCTCGCCGCGCTCGTCGCGGCGTTCGTCGGTGACACCGTCGTCGACATCGCAGGCCACGCGCACGCCGTGCGTCCCCGACCGGTCCCCGACGGGTCGTTGCGGACCGTCGTCGCACTGGCCGTCGTCGGAGCGGTCTGCGGGGCGGCGGCGGTGCTGTACGTGGCGGCGACACGGGGCGTGCGGGCCGTGCAGGTGCGGGTGGTGCGCCGCCCGCACCTCCGGCCGGTGGTCGGCGGGGTGCTCGTGCTCGCCGCAGCGGGGATCGTCGGACCCGCGTACCTCGGGCTCTCGCTCCCACTCGCCGACACCGCGCTCGCCGGCGCCGAGGTCGCAGCCGCCGCATGGTTGTGCAAGCTCCTGCTCACTGCGGTCACCGTCGGATCGGGGTTCCCCGGTGGTGAGGTGACACCGCTGTTCGTCGTCGGTTCGACCCTCGCCGCGGTCGTGGCCCCACTCGTCGGGGTCGACCCGGTGCTCGCCGCCGCATGCGGGTTCGTCGCGACGTTCGCGGCCGCGGCGGGAACACCCCTCGCCGGGGTCGTCATGGCCGCCGAGGTGTTCGGCATCAGGTCCGCTCCTGCGGCGCTCCTCGTCTGTCTCGTCGCTGCGATCGTCGCCCGCCGGGTGTCGCTCTACGACACCCCGCCGACGGCGACGCCGGTCAGCCCCGCGGGCGGTCGACGTCGGCGGGCAGGGTGAGCAGGACCTCCTGGGAACAGGAGGCGACCCGCCGTCCTCCGAGCGTGTGCACCTCACCCTGGGAGAGCCCACGCCCGGCGCCGGTGGTGCTGCAACGCTGGGTGAAGCACACCCAGCCGTCGGCCCGCGCCGGGGCGTGGAACCACATCGCATGGTCGAGACTGACCGTGTTCGTGCCGGAATCCGTCCACCGGCGACCGTGCGCCAGGCTCGTGAAGTCGGCGAGGGTGAGGTCGCTCATCCACGCGAACAGCGCGACGTGCAGCGTCGGGTCGTCCGGCAGCGGGCCGGGCAGGCGCATCCACACCTTCTGACGTCCCTGCACCGCCGTACCGGGGGCTGACGCGGGCGCGTCCTCGTACCGCTGCTCGACCGGGGAGCGGTTCGAGTAGAAGTCGTGTTCGGGATGGTCGGTGCCGGCTTCCGCCCAGTCGACGTAGGAGGGCAGCGTCGTCGGGTCGACGCCCGGGTCCCCGGGAATGTCGGCGGGGTCGTCCCAGTCGTGGCCGGGGGTGGGGACGTGGAAGGACACCATCGCCCGGAACACCTCGCGCATGGTCCGCGCCGGGGTGTCGTCGGTCTGTTGCACGCTCACGGACCGGTGACGGAACGCCCGACCGTCACGCACCCGTTCGACGTCGATGCGCAGCGGGCGTTGCGTGCTCGCACCACGGAGGAACGACCCGTGCAGGCTGTGCGGCACGACATCACCGTCACAGGTCGCGGCGGCGGCGAGGATCGACTGGGCGAGGAACTGCCCGCCGAACACGTTGCGCAACCGGTCCGTCTGGGAACGCGCGACGAACCGGTCGTTGCCGAGCGGTTCGAGCGTGAGGATGTCGAGGAGAGTGGCGAGATCCACGGCGGCGCTCAGCCGGCGAGCTTCGCCTTCACCGCGGCGATGAGACCCGAGTACAGGTTCGTCGCGAGGCGGACCGTCTTCTCCTCGGCGATGGTCGGGGTGAAGTTCCCCTCCCACACGACGCCGGTGCCGGTGCCCTCGGCGCGGAGCCGGACGGTCGCCACATACCGCTCGAAGGGCATGTCGCCCGACAGGATCGTGTAGCTGAACGCGTGGTCGTCCGCGTCGAACCAGGTGAGCCGCTCGACGACGGGCACCGCGCCACCGAGGTCCATGATGCGGTCCTGGCCGATGCCGGTGCCCTCGACACGGCAGCTGCCGATCCCGGGGAGGAGGTCGGCGATCCCGCCGAAGTCGGCGATGATCGGCCACACCTGCTCGACGGGCTGGTCGAAGTGGTCGGTGACGGTGACTCGGGTCATGGCGGGGAACCTAGCCGAGCGGGGTGGCTGCGGATCCCTCGCCGACACCCCCGACGACGTGCGCGTCGGGGAGGTCGACACTGTGGTGGTCGACGTCGTTGGTGTCGGTGAGTTCGAGGTTGAAGAAGCGCATCGTCGGCGTCGAGAAGAACGGCCCCGCATGCCACGTTCCCCGGTGCAGACGCAGGATCACGTCACCCGGGACCGCGAACGCCGTCACCCGGCCGAGGTCGGGCGTCGCATCGACCTCGTCCGGACCGCCCGCCGTGCCGTCCGGAGGCGCGACGGCGAGGTACCAGGTGCCCCCACCCGCAGCCGCGAGGCACTGCGTCACCGCACGGTGCCGGGTCAACCGGGTGAACGTGCCCGGCCGGTTCCGCAGCTCCATCACCCAAAACCGCGGCGCACCCCTGTGGAGTTCGAGCGGGGCGTCGGGACCGCCCACGTCGACGACCGCGCCGAAGGGGGCGAACGCCTCGGGGGTGAGCGGAACGGCGGGGACGGTCGTCGGCACGACCCAATCGTGGCGCGTCCTGCGGGCCGACGGCGGACCGGGGGTGTACAACGACGGCATGACCAGCCCGATCCGCATCTCGTGCGCGTTCCCGCCCGTGCCGGACAGCCCGGCCCACATCGAGCTCGCCGACCGGCTCGGCTACCACACGGCATGGGTGTACGACACGCCCGCGTTGCAGCTCGACGTGTGGATGACGCTCGCGCTCGCGGCGACCCGGACGGAACGCATCGTGCTCGGCCCCGGTGTGCTCATCCCGTCACTGCGTCACCCGATGGTCACGGCGTCGGCGATCGCGCACCTGGTGTCCCTCGTCGGCGTCGACCGTGTCGTCGTCGGTGTCGGCACCGGGTTCACCGGTCGGCGGGCGATGGGGCGCAAGCCGCTGCGTTGGGCGGACATGCCGGGGCACGTCGGCACGGTGCAGGCGCTGCTGCGCGGCGAGACCGTCGAGGTCGAGGATCGCCGGGTCCGCATGTTGCACTGGCCGGGTCAGGCACCGGACCGCCCGATCGAGGTGCCGTGGGTCCTCGGCGTCAACGGGCCCCGTGGGGTGGAGGCGGCCCGTGCACTCGGGTGCGGCGTGTTCACGTCGCGCCCGCGTCCCGGTTCGTCCTTCGACGGGTTGCCCTCGGCGACGCTGCTCGCCTTCGGGACGATCCTCGACGACGGGGAGTCGCTCGGTGATCGGCGGGTCCTCGACACGGCCGGACCCGGTGCGGCGGTCGCCTACCACGCGTTCCTCGAACAGAACGACGACCGGATCAGCGGCCTGCCGAACGCGGCGCGGTTCCGGGAGCTCGCCGAGGCGGTCCCCGAGGAGGTCCGGCATCTGGCGTTGCACGCAGGTCACCTGACGGAGATGAACGAGATCGACCGTCAGGTCGTCACGGCGGACTCGCTGCGTGTGGTCCCCTTCGCCTGCGCTGCGGACGAGGTGCCCGGTCGGCTCGGGTCGCTCGCTGCGACGGGTATCACCGACGTGGCGTTCCAGCCGATGGGTGACGTCGAACGCGAACTGCACCGCTTCGCGGCGGCGTCGGGCCTCGTCCCGCGTTGACGGTCCGGCGGACACCCGACGTGCGCTAGTGTGACCCCCGTCACACACGCCGAACGGGGAGGTGTCCCGATGCACCGACTTTCGACACGACCGACCGAGTCCCTCCACGGCAGCGTCGGGGAAGTGGACCGCGGCGCCCGACACCGTCTCGGCGGCCCCGGCCCCGTGCCGACGACCGACGGGCACGGACGACGTCGCCGTGGCCGTTGGCTCGTCGTCGTCGCCCGCCCGACCGTCGGCTCCGAGCTCGTCGGCACACTGTGCACGCTCGACGGCGTCACCCCTGGCCGGTTCCACGTGCTCGTCGCGCCGACCCCCGACATCGTCGGCGCGACGGCGTTCGTGCTGGCCTCCGGTGGCTGTGTCCCCGTCGACCCGCTCACCCTCGCCGCGGGCGGCGTGCCGCGCAGCGGCCGGTCCCGTCTCGACGCGATCCTCGCCGACCTCCACCGGGCGGGGATCGATGCCTCGGGGGACCTCGCCCATCACGGTGCGACCCACTCGGTCGGCGTCGCACTGCGGCACGCGGACTTCGACGGCATCGCCGTGCTGGCACGACCGCGCCCGTTCCTGCGTCGCCTCGGCCTCGAACTGCCCCAGCGGCTCGCCCGACGCCACCGGCTCCCCGTGCACCGGCTCGGCGACCTGGGCGGGTAGCGTCCGGCGGCACGCCGAACCACAGGAGTCCGCCGTGCCCACCCGCATCACCGTCGTCCACTACAGCGCCACCGGCAACGTCACACGGCTGGCGCGTGCGATCGCCGAGGGTGCCGCCGATGCCGGCGCCGAGGTGCGGTTGCGGCGTGTCGTCGAGACGGCGCCGGACGAGGCGGTCGCGGCGAACGCCGCCTGGACGGCGCACCGTGCGTCGCTCGAAGCACCCGACGGCATCCCGGTCGCCACGCTCGACGACCTCGCATGGGCCGACGGGATCGCGCTCGGCTCGCCCACCCGGTTCGGCCTCCCCGCCGCGCAGCTCAAGCAGTTCCTCGACCAGACCGGTGGGCTGTGGGCCGCCGGGACGTTCGCGCAGAAGGTCGTCACCGGGTTCACCTCGGGGTCGACGGCGCACGGCGGGCTCGAGTCCACGGTGCTCGCGCTGCTGAACACCGCCTACCACTGGGGCGCGGTCGTGCTGCCGCTCGGGTACACCGACCCCGTCGTCTTCCGTACCGGCAACCCCTACGGCGCGACGTGGGTCGCACGCAGCGGCTCCGTCCCCGACGACGACGCCCTCGCCGCCGCCCGGCACCAGGGTCGACGCCTCGCCCGGGTCGCCGGCGCGCTCGCCGCAGCAGCCGACGCGGAGGGGTGATTGCCGCCACCGGGCCGAAGGGCTACGGTGCGCACGCCGACCGGGCAGCGAAGTTCGGTGAAAATCCGACGCTGTCCCGCAACTGTGGAATCCGAGGGGGCGACCCCGAGGATCGAGCCAGGTCGCCTGACCGGTCGTGCGACGAAACCAGCTCTCGAGGAAGGAGCGGTTCGTTCGGCAGGTCCGCCTGCGGTCGAACGGTGATCCTCGACCAAGGGGAGGACACCATGCGAACACGTCACAAGCTGATCGGCGGCCTGCTGGCCGTCCTGGCACTCGCCGGCGGGCTCACCGCCTGCGGCGACGACCCGGATGCGGTCGCCCGCAGCGGGTCCGGCGGATCGGCGGCCACGTTCCCGGTCACCGTCACCGCCGGGAACGGGCCGGTCACCATCGATGCCCGGCCGGAGCGGATCGTGTCGATCTCGCCGTCGGCGACCGAGATGCTCTTCGCGGTCGGTGCCGGCGAGCAGGTCGTCGCCGTCGACGACCAGTCGAACCACCCGGCGTCGGCCCCGCGCACCTCGTTGTCGGGCTTCCAGCCGAACATCGAGGCGATCGCCGGGTATCGGCCCGACCTCGTCATTGCATCCGACGACGTCAACGGTCTCGTCGACGGGCTCGGGAAGCTCGGTGTCGCCGTGGTTCTCCTGCCAGCGGCAACCGACCTCGACGACGTCTACGAGCAGATCGACCTCGTCGGCACGGTCACCGGTCGTGCGACCGAGGCGACCGCCGTTGTGGGTGGCATGCGAACCCGCATCGATGCGGCCGTTGCCGGTCTGCCGAAGCGGGCCACACCGCTCCGCTACTACCACGAGCTCGACGACACGCTGTACACCGCCACCTCGAAGACGTTCGTCGGTGCGGTCTACTCGCTCGTCGGGCTGACGAACGTCGGCGACGCCGCCGACCGAGACGGGTCCGGATACCCGCAGCTCTCCGCCGAGTACCTGCTCAAGGCGAACCCGGACGTGATCTTCCTCGCCGACACGAAGTGCTGCGGTCAGTCCCCGCAGACCGTCGGTGCCCGCCCCGGGTGGGGCGCGCTCGCGGCGGTCCGCAACGGCAACGTCGTTCCGCTCGACGACGACGTGGCGAGCCGCTGGGGTCCGCGGGTGGCCGACCTCGTCGAGACGATCGCCACCGCGGTGACGAAGGTCCGATGACCGATCTGCCCGCCACCCCGACGACGACCCCGCCGCCGCTGCGGGCGCCGGGCCTCGCGCGCTGGTGGTTCCTCGCCGCGCTCGGATGCGTCGTCGTCGTCGGGCTGGCGGGCGTGGTGGTCGGCCCGGTCCGGCTCGCCCCGCTCGACGTCGTGCGTGAGCTCGTCGGCCTTCCCTCGGGTCTGAGCCCGACCGACGCGACGATCGTGTGGCAGTTCAGGCTGCCGCGTGTCGTCCTCGCACTCATCGTGGGCGGACTCCTCGCAACCGCAGGCGGCGCCTACCAGGGCACCTTCCGCAACGCGCTCGCCGACCCGTA
The DNA here is from genome assembly GCA_964453335.1 of uncultured Acidimicrobiaceae bacterium. GTDB lineage: Bacteria > Actinomycetota > Acidimicrobiia > Acidimicrobiales > CAIXPF01 > VGBO01. The sequence continues at coordinate 126,585 of CAYVOK010000003.1, read as the reverse complement.
CCTCCTCGGCGTCGCGGCCGGCGCCGGACTCGGTGCCACCGTCGCGATCGTGGGGGCCGGTGCCGGTCAGACCTCGACGGTCGTCACCCTCGCGGCGTTCGCCGGGGCGATGGGGGCGATGGCGATCACCTGGGCGCTGGGCGCGGCGGGTGACCGCACCCGGGGGCCGGCGTCGCTCGTGCTCGCAGGGGTGGCCGTCGCGAGTTTCTTCACCGCCGTGCAGACGTTCGTGCAGCAGCGCGACCAGGAGAACATCCGCCAGGTGTACAGCTGGATCCTCGGTCGCCTGTCGAGCGCCGGGTGGGACGACGTCGTCCTGCTGCTGCCCTACGCCGTGGTGTCGACGGTCGTGTTGTTGCTCGCCGGGCGGTCCCTCGACGTCGCCGGGGTCGGTGACGACGAGGCCCGCACCCTCGGCGTCGACCCGCGTCGCCTGCGCATCGTCGTGGTCGTCGCCGCCTCGATGGGTACTGCCGCCGCGGTGGCGACGAGCGGGCTGATCGCGTTCGTCGGGATCATCGTCCCCCACACGGTCCGCCTCGTCGCCGGGTCGAGCTACCGGTCGATCCTGCCGCTCTCGCTGCTGTTCGGCGGGGCGTTCCTCGCTGCGACGGACCTGCTCGCCCGCACCGTGCTCGCACCGGCGGAACTGCCGATCGGTGTCGTCACGGCGTTCTTCGGTGCACCGTTCTTCGTGCTCGTGCTCCGCACCTCCCGGACCGGTGCGGCGTGACACCGTCGCAGCCGCACCCGGCGACGGCCGACGCGTCGCGCACGACCGCGCCGGGTCGCGCCCCGCGGCTCGAGGTGCGATCGCTGGGCGTCGAGCTCGGCGGGGTCGACGTGCTCGCCGGGGTCACGCTGGCCGTCGAACCGGGTGGTTGGCTGACCGTCCTCGGGCCGAACGGTGCGGGGAAGTCGACGTTCCTGCGTGCGGTCGCGGGTGTCGTCGCCGCCCGGGGAAGCGTGTGGTCGGACGGGGAGGAGCTGCACCGGCTCGGCCGTCGGGCCCGTGCCCGCAGGGTTGCGCTCGTCCCGCAGGAGCCGACGTTCCCGCCGTCGATGACGGTCGGCGCGTACGCGCTGCTCGGCCGCACCGCCCACCTCGGTCTCCTCGGACGGGAGCGTCGCGCCGACCTCGCCGTCGTTGAGGAAGTGCTCGAACGGCTCGGACTGCGCGGGCTCGCGGACCGACCGGTCGCTGCGTTGTCCGGCGGCGAACGACAGCGCGTGGCGATCGCCCGGGCGCTCGCCCAGGATGCGTCGCTGCTGCTCCTCGACGAGCCGACGTCCTCCCTCGACGTCGGGCACCAGCTCGAGGTGCTCGAGCTCGTCGACGAACTGCGCCGGGAACGCGGGCTGACGGTCGTCGCCGCCATGCACGACCTCACCCTCGCCGCACAGTTCGCGGACGCCGTCGCGTTGCTCGAGGCGGGCCGGCTCGTGATGGCGGGGACACCGGAGGACGTCCTCACGGAACGGACGCTGTCCCGGTACTACCGGGCGAAGGTCCGTGTGGTGCGCGACGGCGACCTGCTCCTCGTCGTGCCCGACCGTCGGGGTGGCCCGACGTCGTGACCGGTCTCCGCACCGCCACCGTGGGGTCGAGTGTCGACGCCGACCTCGCAGGGCCGGTGTTGTGGTGGCGGTCGCCGACACCGTTGCGGTTCGTCACCTCCGCCGTGCTCGGCGGGGGGATCGGCGAAGGGAGGTGGTTCCTCAACGTGTCGGTCCCTGCCGACTACGCTCGCACCGACCCGGCCACACACCTCGGTGGCGTCGCTGCGTCGTTCGGCCTCGACGGCCCCGGCGTCGGCATGCTGACCGCGGCCGACGTGCGCCGGCACCGCCACCGCAGCGACGGCGGCGCGGAGGTGCTCGCCACGGTCGGACTCGGTTGGCCGACCTGGGCCGCCGATCTCGACGGCCGAACGGCGCCCCGTGTCGGCACCGTGAACCTGTTCGTCCTCGTCCCGGAACGGCTCGGCGACGCCGCGCTCGTGAACCTCGTCGCGACGGTCACGGAGGCGAAGGTGCAGGCGCTCGTCGACCTCGGCGTCGACGGCACGGGCACCGCATCCGACGCAGTGGCCGTCGCGTGTCCGGTGCACGGTGGCGACGCCGACCCGTTCGGCGGACCGAGGTCGCACTGGGGTGCCCGTGCTGCACGGGCGACCTATGCGGCGGTGCGGGACGGGGCGCTCGACGACGAGATCGCGGCACGGGAGGCCGGGTACCACCGGGTGCCGAGGCGCCCGGGTCGGACGAGTCCGTTCGCCGATCGACCCCTCACCGCGCTCGATGCACCGCCGACCTGACGCTGAGGTCGAGCGGGTGCGTCGTGTCGATCGGCGTCGCCTCCGGCCACGGTTCGTCGACGGCACGGGCGAAGAGCGCCCGGGCGACGGCGAGCGTGGCCTCCGACGTGCCGTCACCGCGTCCCCGACGTGCGGCGATCCGTTCGCAGGCGACGTCGAGGGGGGCGTCGCACCGGAACTCGATGAGCTCGCTCGCGGTCGCCGCGGCGGCGGTCCGCGCGAGCGCACGGTGCCGGGCGGACCCCCACGACGCATCGAGCACCACCGACTCGCCGAGTCCGTTGAGCAGCTTCGCCCGTTCGAGCAGGACCTCGTAGACGCGGTCGACGTCCGCCGGGTCGTAACGCCCCGCGCCGACGTCCTCGCCCTCCGGCGCGCTCGGCGGCCCGAACAGTTCGACGCGGACGTCGTCGCTGTGCAACACCGTCCAGCCGATTGCCCGCCCGAGTTCGTCGGCCACGGTCGTCTTCCCCGTCCCGGGCGGCCCGCCGACGAGCACGAGGCGGACACGGGACCGTTCGAGGTGGTCGTGCGCGAGGTCGACGAGCCGGCGTGCCACGTCGGTCGCAGCCGGGTCGCCCTGTTCGGCGCGGAGCACCGCGACGACGGCGCGTACGACGGCTCGTTGCGCGACGAAGTGGTGGGCGAGGGTGCCCGGGTGGTTCTCACCGCTGAACTCGTCGTACCACTCGACGAGACGACGGGCGAGGTCTGCGCCGGCGAGTCGTTCGACGTCCATCGCGAGGAATGCGACGTCGGCGAGCACGTCGCCGCAGCGGAGACCGTCGTCGAACGCGAGGCAGTCGAGCAGCGCCACGCCGTCGGGGAGCACGTACACGTCGTCGGCGAGCAGGTCACCGTGGCCGTCGACGGTGTGCCCGAGCGCAGCACGGTGCGCGAACAAGGGCCGGCGGCCGGCGAGGTACCGGTCGGCGAGGAACGAGAGACGGTCGACCGTCGTCGGCGCGACGACCGTCGGACGATCGCGCAGTCCACGGAGCAGGTCGTCCCAGACGGTGCGGAGCGCTGCGATCGTCCCATCCGGGTCGTCGACCGTCGGGCGGGGGGCTTCGGCGTGCACGGTTGCGATGCGGTGGGCGACGGCCCGCAACGCGTCCGCCGCTCCCGGTCCGTCGAGGAGGTTCGAGAGCCGTCGCTCTGCCGGGAGACGACGCATGACGACCGCGTGGTCGTGCACGTGCCCGTCTGCGTCCCGCAGGTCGACGACCCCGAGGTACACGTCGGGTGCGAAGCGACGGTTCGTCGTGACCTCCGCTTCGCACAGGGCGCGGCGTGCCTCCACGGTCGACGCGTCCACGAACCCGAGATCGACGGGCTTGTAGAACTTGTAGGCACGCGTGCCTGCGAGGAGGACGACGGAGAGATGGGTCTCGACCGCAGCCGGGGCAGCCGGCCCGTGCATCGGGTCGAGGTCGACGAAGGGGACGGGCGGGCCGTCCGTCCGGTCGCCCCCGGATCGTTCGGTGCTCACCCCCCGATCGTGCTCCCGGGACGTGACCCTGCACCAGGGTCTTTCGTCGGGTCGGTGACCGGGTGACCGTGGGGGAACCGATCGGTCTCGGGCCCCAGGGCGGCGACCACGGGGACGACGGCCCGACCGTCGTCGCCGACCTGTCGACCTGCATCTGGCGGGCCGGGCCGCCACCCGCAGCGCTCGCCGCGGTGCGGGCGCTGTCGGCGGACCACCTGCAGCGGCATCCCTACGGTGCGGTGCCGATCGCGGTCGACGCGTTCGCCGAGGCGTACCGGGTACCGGCCGACGGCCTGGTCGTCGGCCGGGGGATCAGCGACCTGTTGTGGGCCGTCGCCGACGGTCCGCTCGGATCGCGGGTGGCGGTGCCCCGGCCCGCGTACACGGAGTACGTGACCGCGTTCCCCGACGCGGGCCATGGACCACCCGCATGGGGGTACGACGTCGCTGCGGTCGCCGCGCTCCTCGACGCGGGACGGGTCGTGGTGCTGTCGAACCCGCACAACCCGTCGGGACGGGTGATCGAACGGGATGCACTGCTCGCCGCCGCAGCGGGTCGCCCCGGTGTGCTCGTCGTCGACGAGTCCTATGCCGAGTTCTGCGCCGAGCCCGACCGCCACAGCCTCCTCGGCACGTCGGCGCCGAACGTGGTCGTGCTGCGCTCGCCGTCGAAGTTCTTCGGTCTCGCCGGCGCGCGTGTCGGTTTCGCATGGTCGGCGGACGCCGACCTGCGGGCGGCGTGCACGCCACGCCGTGGTCCCTGGCCGCTGTCGATGCCCGACGTGGTGGCCGTCGTCGCAGCGCTCGGGGACACGGCGTGGGCGACGGCGACGCACGCGGCGGTGCGGGCTGCCGTGGCCACCGTCGACGACGTCGTCCGGCCGCTCGGCGTCCCGGTCGGGGGGTCGGTGATCCACGTGCGCCTCGTGCCCGCCGACGACGCGCCCGCGGTCGCTACGGTACTGCGCGACCACGGGGTCGCGGTCCGCGTGCTCGGGCCTGCGCACGGGCTCCCCGGTCCGGCGCTGCGGATCGCTGCACCGTTACCCGCGGAGCTGGCCACCGTCCGCGCGGCGATCGCCGCAGTCACCGCCGGGAGGCGTGCCGACCAGGGTGGGTGACGGTCAGTCGACCTCGGCGACGAGTTCGATCTCGACGGCCATGCCGGAGGGGAGTGCCGACATCCCGACCGCCGAGCGGGCGTGGCGACCGGCGTCACCGAACACCTCGACGAACAGGTTCGAGCAGCCGTTGACGACGGCGGGGTGCTGGGTGAACTCGGGGGTGCACTGCACCATCCCGAGGACCTTCACGATCCGCCGCACCCGATCGAGCGAGCCGAGCTCGGCCCGCAGCGTGGCGAGCAGGTTCAGACCGACGAGTCGGGCGGCCTCGGCACCTGCGTCGACGTCGAGGTCGGCCCCGACCCGTCCGGTGACGAGACGCCCGTCGAGACCGGTCGGCCCGTGTCCCGACGTGAAGACCAGGTTGCCGGTCTGCACGAACGTCACGTAGCTCCCGACCGGGCGGGGCGGGCTCGGGAGTTCGATACCGGCCGCTGCGAGTCGCTGTTCGGGCGTGGTCATGGTGCGGAACCCTACCGGCGGGCCGTCCGGGTCGCCGTCGGCGGCAACCTCCCGGGTACCGTCGGCCCATGGGATCAGGTCGGTCGCTCGTGCGCACGTGTGCCGTCGTCGCCGCCCTCGGCGTGGGCACGTCGGCCTGCGCCGGTTCGGACGACGCAACCGGCGGACGACCGGTCACCGGGGTCGAGGCATCGGCGGCGTCGACCACGGCGGCGGCCCCGCTGACGTCGGCCGCGGTTCCCGGCGCGCCGGCGACCGTGGCCTCCGGGTTGCCGAAGGTCGACGTGGTCGACCTCGCGACGGGGGGCACCGTCCGTCTCTCCGAACTGCCCACCGCCGGCAAGCCCATGCTGTTGTGGATGTGGGCCCCGTATTGAACGACCTGCCGCCGGGAAGCCCCGGAGGTCGAGCAGTTCGCTCGCCGTCACGCCGATCGGCTCACCGTCGTGGGGCTCGGCACCCAGGCCGATCTCGCCGCTGCACGCCGATTCCGGACCGAGGTCGGTGTCGACCACCGGATGTTGTGGGACGCCTCGGGCGCGTCGTGGGTGCAGCTCGGCGTCCGGGTCCAGCCCGCAGCTGTGCTCGTTCGGGCCGACGGGACCGTGCTGCAGAAGTGGCCGACGTCGCTCGACCTCGACGCCGTGCTCGCCGCCCTCCCGCCGTCCTGAGTTCCGGGCACCGGAGGTTTGCCGGTCGCCCCGTGCGGGAATGGTGCTGCGACATGCCGTCCGGCAGGGCACGGACCGGCGACGATCGGGGGCAGCAGTGGACACGGCGACGGCACAGGGATTCGACGTGCGGTGCGACCCGGGGGAGGGGCGGACCGTCGTACGGGTCCGGGGGGAACTCGATGCGCACACCGCACGTGAACTCCTCGCCCGGGTAACCGAACGGCTCGCGTCGACGTACGACGGGGTCGACCTCGAGCTGTCCGGGGTGACGTTCCTCGACTCGGGAGGCCTGCGGTCCCTCGTGCTGCTCGCCGCGCTCGGCGGTGGTGGGCGGGGCGGGTTGCGGCTCGTCACCCCGTCGCCGCCCGTTCGACGGGTCCTCGCGCTCACCGGTCACGCCGACCGGTTCACGGTGCTCACGTGACGACCCCGTCGCTCGATCACACCGACGCCATGTTCCGCCGCCGCAACCCCGTCTCCGGCGAGGCGCGCGACGACGTCGTCGCGATCACGCTCCCCGCACGACTCGATCGGCTGCGGTTGTTGCGCCTCGTCGCCGCCGAGGTCGCGGTCGGCGCCGATTTCGGTGTCGACGACATCGAGGACCTGCGGGCCGGGGTCGACGAGTTGTCGTCGCTGCTCTTCGTCGCCGCCCGTCCCGGGTCGGTGGCGCGGGTGCGGTTCACGACCACGACCGGATCGGTGGCGTTCAGGGCGACGGTCGCGCGTCGTCCGGGTGCGTCGATCGAGCCGGACGAGGTCGCGCGGCTCGTCCTCGACGCCGTCACCGACGGGTACGCGACGGAGGCGTCGGCCGACGAGTTGCAGGTCGAACTCGTCCGGCGCCGACGCCCGGGCGCCGCATCGTGACGCTCGACGTGCACCACGTCGGCGACGATGACCGCTAGCGTTCCGGCCCACCGGGCGCCGGACGCGGCCCCGGACGGGATGTCCGAGGGGAGGCGCGCCGTGGCCGGCACCGAGGAGACCGAGCGACGGGTGCGCGTCGAACTCCGCTGGTTCGCAGCGGGCGAGGTCCCCGTCGAGGTCGACGCGTGGCTCGACGGTCTCGGCCGCGACCGCATCGACCTGCGGGTCGACCACTACGCGGTCGTCGAGGCGGCCGGTCATTCGGTGAAGTTCCGTGGTGGGCGTCGACCGCGCTTCGAGGTGAAGGCGTGGCGTGCCGACCCCGTCGAGGTCGACCTCGGTGACGGTGTGGTCGGCACCGCCGAGTGGTGGGGCAAGGAGCGCAGGGGCGCCGCACCCGGCAGCCGGGACCTGCCCCGTACGGGGGTCCCGCTGTGGGCGCCCGTCGCGAAGGTCCGACGTCGGGTCCCCGGCGCCGAGGTGGTCGCGCTGCGTCTCGGCGCACCGGTCGACGTGCTCCCGGGAACGCCGGCGTCGGTGGGCGGACCGGATGCGGCCCCGTGGTGGAGCGTCGCCGTCGAACTTCCCGGGACGAGCTCACCGCTCGCGGTGCGGCGCCGTGCCGCCGAACTCCTCGCCGGGTTCCCGATGCCGTCGGTCCTGCACGCGGGTGCGTCGCACTCCTACGCGTCGTGGCTCATCGAACAGTTCGCAGCAGGCCACGTGGGACCCGCCGGGAGCGAGGCGGCGGCCGGAATCGAACCGGCGTACGCGGCTTTGCAGGCCGCTACCTAAGCCACTCGGTCACGCCGCCGAGGAGCGCCCACCCTAGCAGCAGCGTCCCGGCGGCCGACCAGGCTGGGGCATCATGGCGCGGTGGACGCCATGCTCTCGCCCTACCGGGTACTCGACCTGACCGACGACCGCGGGCACCTCGCCGGTCTGCTGTTCGCGCAGCTCGGCGCCGACGTCGTGCTCGTCGAACCGCCCGGTGGGTCGCGCGCCCGCCACGTCGGACCGTTCGCCGGTGACGTCGCCGACCCGGAGCGTTCGCTGCGGGCGTGGGCGTTCGACCGCGGGAAGTCGTCGGTGCAGCTCACCGGCCCGGACGACCCGCTCCTCGGCGAACTCGCCGCGGGTGCGGACCTGCTCATCGAGTGCGGCGCGTTCCCCGTCGACCTCGCTGCGTTGCGGGCACGGAACCCGCAGCTCGTGACCGTGTCGATCAGCGCGTTCGGTGGTGACGGACCGAAGGCCCACTGGGCCGCGACGGACCTCGTCGTCGCCGCTGCGAGCGGGACGATGGGGATCACCGGCGACCGTGACCGGGCACCGCTGCGGATCTCCGAACCGCAGACGTGGAACTTCGCAGCACTCGACGCGTTCGTCGGTGCGTCGATCGCGCTGCGTGCACGTCATCGCTCCGGTGTGGGGCAGCACGTCGACGTGTCGGCCCAGCAGGCGTTCCTCACGGCGACGCAGTTCCAGATGATGAACGCGCTCGTCGGCGGCCGCACCCCCCAGCGCGTCGCCGGCGGCGTCGAGCTCGGCCCGTTCCACGTGCAGTTCGTGTACGACTGCGCGGACGGTGCGGTCACGGTCACGTTCCTGTTCGGTCCGATGATCGGCCGGTACACGACGCGGATGTGGCAGTGGATCCACGAGGAGGGCGGCTGCGATGCCGACCTCGCCACGAAGAACTGGATCGACTTCGCGATGGACGTCTTCGAGGGGCGGCAGCCGCCCTCGGAGCTCGACCGGGCGACCCGGGTGCTGCAGGAGTTCCTGCGCACACGCACGAAGGACGAACTGTTCCGGGTCGCGCTCGAACGGAACCTGCTGATCGCACCGGTGACGACGACGAGCGACGTGTTGGCGATGGAACAGCTCGCCGCCCGTGCGTACTGGGACGAGATCGACGGTGTCCGCTACCCGGGACCGTTCGTGCAGGTACCGGGTGCGCCGTTGCACCGTCTCGCTGCCGCCCCTGCGCTCGACGCCGACCGTGCCCGGCTCGCCGTGGCTCCCGGGCGCAGGCCGGCCGCCGCACCGGAGGGGACGACCGCGCCACCCCCCGACGACGACGGCCGCCCGCTCGCAGGTCTGCGGATCCTCGACTTCATGTGGGCGATGGCCGGACCGGCGGCGACCCGCACGCTCGCCGACTTCGGCGCGACCGTCGTCCGGGTCGAGTCGCAACGGCGGCCCGACGTGCTGCGGGGCGTGAACCCGTTCCGGGCCGAGGAGGGCGACCAGGAGGGAGCCCTGCAGTGGCACTCGCTCAACGCCGGCAAATACGGGCTCGCCCTCGATCTGACCGCACCCGAGGCGCGCGACGTCGTCCTCGACCTCGTGCGGTGGGCGGACGTCGTCACCGAGGCGTTCTCGGCAGGGACGATGGACGCCTGGGGTCTGGGTTTCGACGACCTGCGGGCGATCAACCCGCGGCTCGTCATGCTGTCGAGCTGTCTCATGGGCCAGAGCGGACCGCTGCGGGCGTACGCCGGGTTCGGCACGATGGCCGCTGCGGTCGCCGGTTTCTACCCGGTGACCGGCTGGCCGGACCGACGCCCCGCCGGGCCGTTCACCGCGTTCACCGACTACGTGTCACCGCGCTTCGCCGCAGGCGCGCTGCTCGCCGCGCTCGACCGCCGTGACCGAACCGACGAGGCGGTGCGGCTCGACTTCAGCCAGCTCGAAGGGGCGTTGCTGCTCCTCGGCACAGCGATCCTCGACGACGAGGTGAACGGTCGCACCGCCGGTCCGATCGGCAATGCCGATCCGACGATGGCGCCGCACGGGGTCTTCGCCGTGCCGGGCGAGGACCGTTGGCTGGCCGTCGCCGTCGAGACCGACGCGCAGTGGCGGGCCCTGTGCGGGGTGGTCGGCCGGGAAGATCTCGCCGACCTCGACGGCCCGGCGCGGCTCGCCCGCCGGGACGAGCTCGACGCGGTCGTCGCCGCGTGGGCTGCCGGAGTGCCAGGCCCGGAGGCCGAGGCGGGCCTCCAGGCGGTCGGGGTCCCCGCCCACCGGGTGCAGGACGCAGCCGACTGCGCCGCCGACCCGCAACTGCTCCATCGGGGCATGTTCCGGGAGGTGCCGCACGACCGCTACGGGACGACGTTCGTGGAGGGTCCGCCGTTCCAGCTCTCCCGCACACCGGGTGGCCCGCGCTGGGGTGGACCGACGTTCGGCCAGCACCTGCAGGAGGTGCTCGGCGAGTTCCTCGGCTACGACGACGACCGGATCGCCGAGCTGATCATCGCCGGCGTGCTCGAGTAGCCGGGGTCACGCCCCGAGGGAGCGCAGTCCTTCGTCGGCGGCGTCGACGAGCTGGGGGATCGCGTCGGCGATGGTCGCCATGCGCTCGTCGGTGGACGCACCGTCGGCCCAGCGTCGGTGGAGCTGCTGCACGACGACCGCCGTCTTCCAGTAGGCGAACGCGGCGTACCAGCCGGCGTTGCGTACGTCGAAGCCGGTCCGTTCGCCGTACCGTTCGACGACCTCGGCACGGCTGGGCAGGCCGAGAGTGCCGAGCTGCTCGACGTTCAGCCGTCGCGACCCGGGCGGGTCGGCGGGGTCCGGCCAGTAGTTGAGGAGTGTGCCGAGGTCGACGAGCGGGTCGCCGAGCGTCGTCATGTCCCAGTCGAAGATCGACGTGACCCGGTCGGGGTCGGCCGGGTCGAACTGCATGTTGTCGAGCTTCAGGTCGTTGTGGACGAACGACGTCGGCCCGGGCGGTGGCAGCGACGCCTCGAGTCGACCGGCGATGTCGTCCATCGTCGCGGGGGAGTGGTCGAAGCGGACGAGCTCCCAGCGATGACGCCAACCGCTGACCTGGCGGGCGACGAACCCTTCCGGTCGGCCGAGGTCACCGAGTCCGCAGGCCGTCGGGTCGAGGCGGTGCAGGTCGGCCATCGCGTCGACGGCGGCGAGACCGACCCGGCGCCCGACGTCGCGGTGGTGCGCCATCGTGGTCGGCATCGCGGTGCGGATCACCTCGCCGGTGCGGCGTTCCATCACGAAGAAGTCGGATCCGATGACGGTGTGGTCGTCGCAGAACAGGTAGGCGCGGGGCGCCCGGTCGAAGTGCCGCCACAGCACCGAGAGCACCCGGTGTTCGCGCTTCATGTCGTGCGCGCCGGGGGCGAGGGTCCCGAACGGCGGGCGACGGAGCACGAGCTCGAGGTCGCCGTAGCGCAGCAGGTAGGTGAGGTTCGCCGACCCGTTGGGGAACTGCCGGACCTCGAGGTCGCCGTCGAGGCCGTCGACTCCGGCCCGGATGTAGGTGTCGAGCGCGACCCAGTCGAGCTGCTCGCCGCTGCGCACGGCCGCGGTCTCCGGTGCGATCTCGGCCGTCTCGTCAGGTCCGGTCACGTGGTCCTCCCGATCTGCAGCGGCGCCGTGGCCGGGGACGCTAGCCCGCTGCCGTTCGGGTCGGGTGTCCGGTGTGTGGTCGTCGCGGGGTCGCCTTGCTAGTGTCGGAGCCTCGCGGGCCATTAGCTCAGTTGGTTAGAGCGCTTGCATGACGCGCAAGAGGTCAGGGGTTCGAATCCCTTATGGCCCACCCGGAACGCAGGGCGATCCCGTCGGGGTCGCCCTGCGGCGCGTAGCGTGTCGTCCATGGAACTCAAGGGATCTTCGGCCGTCGTCACCGGCGGCGCTTCCGGCATCGGCGCAGCAGCGGCACGTCTCCTCGCCGCCCGCGGCGTGAAGGTGGTCATCGCCGACCTCCAGGACGACCGCGGTTCGGCGCTCGCGACCGAGTTGGGCGGGGCGTTCTGCCACGTCGACGTGCGCAACACCGATGAGATCATCGCGGCGGTCGAGACGGCGAAGGAGATGGGCCCGCTCCGCGTCCTCGTGAACTCGGCGGGCATCGGGTATGCCTCGCGCACGGTGGGCCGTGGCGGGTATGACACGGCCCACGATCTCGCTGCGTTCAAGCGGGTGATCGAGATCAATCTGATCGGCAGCTTCGACTGTCTGCGGATCGCGGCGACCGCGATGTCCCAGACCGAGCCGCTCGCCGACGGTGAGCGTGGTGCGGTCGTGAACATCGCGTCCGTGGCGGCGTTCGACGGCCAGATCGGTCAGGCCGCCTACTCGGCGTCGAAGGGCGGCGTGGTGGGCATGACGCTGCCGATCGCCCGTGACCTCGCCGCGGTCGGTGTGCGGGTGTGCACGGTCGCGCCGGGTCTGATCGACACGCCGATCTACGGCGAGGGCGATGCGTCGGATGCGTTCAAGGGGAAGCTGCAGGAGGGCGTGCTCTTCCCGAACCGTCTCGGCACGAGCAACGAGCTTGCGGCGATGGTGCTCGCGTGCATCGAGAACTCGTACATGAACGGCGAGACCATCCGCGTCGACGGCGGGGTGCGGCTCCCGCCGCGCTGAGCGCGCCCACGATGCGCGCCATGTAGCGATCGTGTGACGACAGGCACTCGAAGCGCTATCGTGCCCGTACCGACCGGGGATGTCCCCCGTGCGGATGGCAAGGGGGACGACATGAGTCTTCGACGAACGCGGCGATCTGCCGTGGTCGCGGTGACGGTCGGCTTCGGTCTCGTCGCAGCCGCCTGTGGCGGCGGTGGCGGGGACGATTCGAGCACCGTCATCGGCGTGAACAAGGACGACATCGGCGCGAGCGCAACGACAGCGGTCGCGATCAAGGAACCCACCACGATGGAGGAGTGGGAGAAGCTCTGGGAGAAGGAGCGCGCTGCGGTCGTCGCCAAGATCAAGGCCGACAAGAGCGGGATCTCCGCCGATGGCAAGTCCGTTCAGGTTGCGCCGGGCTACACCGTCGACCTCTCGAAGTGCTCGGCCGGTTGGAACAACACGGAGGGTCTGACCGACACGACGATCAAGGTCGGTCAGTCGATCGCACAGTCGGGCACGCTCGCCGACTACGGCAACTACGGCAAGGCCATCGACGTCCTGTTCAAGTACTACTCCGAGAAGGGCCTGTTCAAGGACGCGAACGGGAAGACCCGCAAGGTCGAGTACGTCCAGAAGGACGACGGCTACGACGCGAACCGTGCGATCCCGAACGTCGACGAGCTCCTCGACTCGACCAAGGTGTTCATGCTGAACACGCTCGGTACGCCGGCGACCCTGAAGGTCGTCGACAAGGTCAACTCGCGCTGCGTCCCGCATCCCTTCGTGATGACGGCGCACCCGGCGTGGGGTGATCCCGTCAACCGTGCCTGGACGACCGGCGCACCGGTCGCCTCCTACACGACGGAAACCCTGTTCTGGGGCGACTTCGTCGAGAAGAAGTTCGCCGAGTTCGGCAAGGCCCAGATCACGGTCACCGCGCTCGTCATGAACAACGACTTCGGCAAGGTCTACAACCAGGGCTTCAAGGAGTACCTGGCGAACTCGGCCGCACTGAAGGGCAAGGTCAACTTCGTGACCGAGCAGATCGAGCCGACCGCGCCGACGATCACCGACGCGATGACGACGCTCGCATCGAAGAACCCCGACATCCACATCGCGATGACGGCCGGTACTTCGTGCACCCAGTCGAACATCGAGGCGGCCGCGAACGGGATGAAGGGCAAGGTCAAGTACCTGATCTACCCGAACACCTGCTCCGGCAACGGCTTCATCGGCAAGGACAAGGTCGGTGGCGACGGTGCTGCCGGTGACGGCTGGCTGATCTTCGAGGGTGGTATCAAGGAGATCAAGGACACCACCAAGTGGGCCAAGGACCCGTGGCAGAACTTCCTCCGTGCGGAGCTGCAGAAGGCCGGGATCAACCCGGACTCCTCGAGCCTGCTCGGTGGCGGCGCCGCCTACGCCTGGCCGTGGATCCAGATCACGGCGATCGCCGGCCAGCTCGACGGCGGCCTGACCCGAGCGAACTTCCTCGTGGCCATGCGGAACTTCTCGATGACGCCGCCGACCCACTTCTGGGGCATCAAGTCGGAGCTCTCCGGAAACAAGGACGGCTACGTCTCCGAGGCCGCTGTGCTCTCGAAGTTCAACTCGAAGTCGCAGCTCTGGGAGCCCCAGGGCGACGTCGTCGACCTGAACGGCAAGTCGAAGAACTGCGCCTGGGACATCGCTGCAGGTAACTGCAAGGCGTGACCCCAGGTCCTTCGACCTGAGACCGGTACGGGGGGTCGGGTTCCGTTTCGACGGGGCCCGGCCCCCTGCCGCGCCCGGTGTGCCGAACGTCACGAATCGGGTACAGGTTATGTTACATACTGTCAATAGTGCGCGCTTTGCGTCTACGCTCCGTTGCGATCAGGTGACCCGAAGGGGTCGCCCGAGTGACCAAGGGGAAGCACACGACATGAAGTTCCAACGCGGTCGCGTCATGGGCGCGATCACGGTCGGCTTCGCACTGGTCGCCGCAGCATGTGGCGGCGGCAGCAGTGACGAGGCGAGCAACGTGATCGGCGTCGACAAGGGCGACCTGAGCGCGACGGCCACCACGCAGGCCATCAAGCAGCCCACCACGATGGATGAGTGGGAGAAGCTCTGGGAGACGGAGCGCGCCGCGATGGTGAAGGCCATCAAGGACAACAAGTACGGCAAGTCGGCCGACGGCAAGACCGTCGCCGGTGCCAACGGCATGGCCGTCGACCTCTCGAAGTGCCCGGCCGGTTGGTCGGACACCGAGGGCATCACCGACACCTCGATCAAGATCGGTCAGTCGATCGCCCAGTCCGGCACGCTCGCCGACTACGGCAACTACGGCAAGGGCATCGACGTCCTGTTCAAGTACTACTCGGCGAAGGGCGTCTTCAAGGACGTCAACGGGAAGACCCGGAACGTCGAGTACATCCAGAAGGACGACGGCTACGACGCCAACCGCGCCATCCCGAACGTCGACGAACTGCTCGACTCGCAGAAGGTGTTCGCGGTCTGGACGCTCGGTACCCCGGCCACCCTCAAGGTGTACGACAAGGTCAACCAGCGCTGTGTGCCGCACCCGTTCGCGATGACGGGGCACCCGGCGTGGGGCGATCCGGTCAACCACCCGTGGACCAGCGGCGCGCCGGTCGCGTCGTACACCACGGAGACCCTGTTCTGGGGTGACTACATCGAGAAGAACTTCGACAAGCTCGCCACCGGTGGCAAGGTCACCGTCGCTGCGCTCGTCATGAACAACGACTTCGGCAAGGTGTACAACGCCGGCTTCAAGGAGTACCTGGCGAACTCGGCTGCGCTCAAGGGCAAGGTCGACTACGTCTTCGAGCAGATCGAGCCGCAGGCGCCGACGATCACCGACGCCATGACGACGCTCGCATCGAAGAACCCCGACGTCTTCATCGCGATGACCGCCGGCACCTCGTGCACCCAGGCGATCACCGAGTCCGCCGGCAACGGCATGAAGGCCAAGGCCAAGGCACTCTTCCAGCCGAACACCTGCGGCGGCGTCTCCTACATCGGCAAGGAGAAGGTCGGTGGCGACGGTGCGGCCGGTGACGGCTGGCTGATCTACGAAGGCGGCCTGAAGGAGATCAAGGACAAGGTCAAGTACGCCAACGACCCCTGGATCCAGTTCCTGCGCGCCGAGCTCGAGAAGAACGGGATCAACCCCGACTCCTCGTCGCTGCTCGGACACGGCACGGCCTACGGCTGGCCGGTCGCCCAGATCCTGATCGTCGCCGGTCAGCTCGACGGCGGCCTCACCCGGTCGAACTTCCTCACCGCGATGCGGCACTTCAACATGACGCCCCCGACGCACTTCTGGGGCATCAAGTCGCAGCTGCAGGGTGGCAAGGACGGCTACATCAACGAGGCGGGCGTGCTCTCGAAGTTCAACGCCTCGAAGCAGCTGTGGGAGCCGCAGGGCGAGATCATCGACCTGAACGGCAAGTCCAAGAACTGCGCATGGGACATCGCCGGGGCAACCTGCAAGGCATGATGTACCCACAACCGGTTGCGTGAGCACCGGTGACGGTTCCGAGTGACCGGGCCGGGATCCCTAGGGGGTCCCGGCCCGGCGCCGTTCCGGGCATCGTTCAGGCCGATGCGAAGCGCTCGCGCAGCACGAACTTCTGGATCTTCCCCGACGGCGTGCGCGGCAACTCGTCGACGACCTCGAGACGTTCCGGCCAGAACTGCTTGGCCGTGCCTGCCGCGTCGAGCGCGGCGACGAGTTCGACGAGTGTCGGGGGGTCGGCCGGGTCGGCCGGCACGACCACGGCGCAGGCCCGCTCGCCGAGGCGATCGTCGGGCACACCGATCACGGCGAGTTCCCGCACCTTCGGGTGCGTGTACAGCAATGCCTCGATCTCGACGACCGGCACGTTCTCGCCGCCCCGGATCACGAGGTCCTTCGACCGACCGGAGATGCGGATGCCGCCGTCGTCGCGTCGCCAGGCCAGGTCACCCGTCTCGAACCAGCCGTCCGCGGTGAACGACGCAGCCGTGAGATCGGGCCGGCGGAAGTAGCCGAGGGCCTGGTTCGGGCCCCGCACCTGGAGACGACCGGTCACACCGACCGCGACCTCGCGGTCGTCGTCGTCGACGACCCGCAGGTGCATCCACGGCATCGGCACACCGTCGGACGCGGATACCACCTCGGGCGGTGAACCGGGGAGCGTCATCGTGACGACCCCGTTCTCGGTCATGCCCCAGACCGCGACGAGCTCGGCGTCGAGGGCCTCCGCCGCGTCGGTCACGACGTGCGGGGGGATCGGGGCGCCACCGCACACGAAGTAGCGGAAGCTGCGCAGCGACCCGGGTCTCGCCCGTTGCGCGGCGATGAGGTCGACGACGAAGGGGGTCGCGGACACCGTCCAGGCGACACGTTCGACGTCGATGATGCGGATCGCTGCGTCGGCGTCCCAGAGGTCCTGGTAGACGACCTTGGTGCCGATGCCGAGCGGGCCGGTCAGACCGAACAGGAAGCCGGTCTGGTGGGCGAGCGTGGAGGCCATGAACACCGGGTCGTCGGCGGTGACACCGAGCTGGCCGCGGGCGGCACGACCCGACGCCCACACCGTGCGGTGGTCGTGGAGCACCCCCTTGGGCTCGCCGGTCGTCCCGGACGTGAACTGGATCTCCATCAGGTCGTCGGGTGCCGGGGCGAGGGCGGCGAGGCGGCCGGCGAGCGTCGGGTCGTCCTCGCGTCGTTCGGCGACGAAGAACTCCTCGAAGCTGCGGGTCCCCGCCGGCGGTTCACCTCCGACGACGAATGCGGCCTCGAGTCCGGGGAGTTCGGCAACGAGTTCCGCGGCGAGGGCACCGTGGTCGAACCCGCGGAACGTCGACGGGACCACGAGGACCTTCGCCTTGGTGCGCTCGAGGATGAACCGCAGTTCCCGGCCCCGGAAGATCGGTACGAGCGGGTTCACGATCGCACCGACGCGGAGCGTGGCGAGCGTGAGTGCCGGGAACTCCCAGCCGTTGGGCAGCTGCATCGACACGACGTCCCCGCGACCGACACCGAGTTCGAGCAGCGCAGCGGCGAAACGGTCGACGAGCCCGGCGAGCTGGCCGTAGGTCAGCGTGGTCGGCACCGGGACGCCGGTCCGGTAGGCGACCACGGCCGGTCGGTCGGGGGCGCGGGCGGCGGTCGCGAGGAAATCGTCGACGACCGTCGTCGATGGCCAGGACCCCTCGGCCAGCCAGCGTGTCTCCTCGGCCGGGTCGCCGATGCGGCGGCCGAGATCGTCGTAGCCCTCCGGTGTCGCCGTGGTGCCGGTCACGATGCCTCCCGAACTGCTGCGTCCGCCTGCTCGGCGGATCGTCGGGGGGACGTTAGCTGGCCGTAACCGTCGCTGAGACGGGGGTCACAGCTTCGGGGCGACGAAGAGCGCCTCGGCATCGGCGACGATGGCGCCGTCCACCGTGGCAACCGCCGACATCGTGCACTTGCGTCCGTCACGTCCGGCGACTCGGGCGCGGAGCTCGAGCGGGGTCCCCGCCGGAACCGGTGCCCGGTAGTTGACCTTCAACCAGGCGGTGAAGGCCGGCACGGCGTCCATGTACAGCGCATAGCCCATGGCCTCGTCGAACAGGCACGCCAACGCGCCGCCGTGGGCACGTCCGGGCAGTCCCTCGAACCCGGCGTCGAGCGCCACGGTGATGACCGCCTCGTCGCCGTCCCGGCGACCGCGGGTACCGGCGGACAACGGGTTCGCCGGGCCTGCGACCATGCAGTCGTCGAAGCAGGCGAGTTCCGCTCCGTCGGGTCGTGGTTCGGCGAACCGCTCGAGCACCGACTGCTCGCGGACCCGGACGGCGCCGAGGTCGAGCTCGTCGGCGAGACGATTCGCCTCGACGGCGATCCGTTCGAGGAGGGCGTCGTCCCCCTCGTGCGCGACGAACGCGTGGATGAGCCGGCGGACGGCCGCTGCAGCGGCGACACGCTCGGCGGCGACGGTCGGACCGACGGAGACGGAGGGCCTGGTTGGTTCCACGGGCGCGAGTACAGCCGATCCGGGGCTACCGTGCGACGGGGAACAGCCGGCGGATCGGGGGAGGAGCCGGATGATCGGACGGGACACGACTCGCGCGACGCCCACCGTCGGATGGTGGCAGGCGACCGTTGCCCCGTTCGCTGCGCCGCACTTCACGAAGATCTGGCTCGGCGGCCTGCTGTGGAGCATCTGCCGCTGGGGTCTCGGCTTCCTCGGCGCCTACGTCGTCGACCAGCGACTCGGGTCGCCGCGGCTCGTGCAGCTCACCGGCACGTTCATGTGGGGTCCGTTGCTGTTCGCCGGGTCGATCGGCGGGATGATCGCCGACCGCTTCGAACGGCGGACGATCGTGCTCGCACAGTTCGGCGGCCTGCTCCCGCTCGCCGCGGCGGTGGGCGCGGCGGCGGTCACCGACCGTCTCCCGACGTGGGTCATCTACCCGTTCATGATCACCGTCGGCATCGGTTGGGTCATCGACATGACCGCCCGACGAGCCCTCATCTACGACCTCGTCGGCCCGGAGCAGGTGAACGGTGCGATGGCACTCGAGCAGTTCAGCTCGGCGCTCGGCCTCGCGCTCGGGGCGCTCGCCGGCGGGGCCGTCATCGGGTTCCTCGGGGTCGGCGCCGCCTACCTCACCGTCGCCGGTCTCATGCTCGTCGCGCTCGTCGTCCTCGCCCGGCTCCCGCGCCGCTACGGCTCGGGTCCGGTCGCCGCCGCCCCGTCGGCGGGCTCGGCGGGTTCGATCCTCCGCGGTGTCGTCGAGGGGTTCGCCGCGGCGCAGCGCAACCGGCCGCTGATGTCGGTCCTCGGGGTCACGCTCATCGTCAACGTGTTCCACTTCGCGTACTTCCCGATCGTGTCGAGCATCGCCCGTCGGGTCGACGCGACCCCGTTCCTCACCGGACTGCTCGCTGCGTCGACCGGGCTCGGCATGGCGACCGGCGCGGCGATCTCGCTCGTGCGGCGGCCACGGCGCGGGCCCGCCTACGTGTACGGCTCCTTCGTCGGGTTCGCAGCGACCCTCGGGTTCGCGCTCTTCACCGTCTACCCGCTCGTGTTCGCGTCCCTCTACGTGGCGAGCGTCGGCGTCGGTGTCTACGGGGCGTCGCAGAGCGCGCTCGTGCTCACCTCGGCGGACGAGGCGATGCGCGGGCGTGCGATGGGGCTGCTGTCGATGGCGATCGGCGGACTCCCCATCGGGATGTACCTGCTCGGCGAGTTCGCACAGCACGTCGGCGCGCCCTGGGCGCTCGTCGCGTTCAACGTGACCGGTGCGGTGGTGCTGCTCGCGTTCCTGTTCCGTCGCCCCGAGGTGATGCACATCACCTGAACGACGCGAGCGTCGCCGCCTCGACCGTGGTGTGCAGCGTCCAACCGTCCCGGTCGTCCGCGGTCCAGCGTGCGATCCTGAGGATGCCCCCGCCACCCGGCGGCCCCGGCGCCCGCGCGAGCACGACACCGCCGTCGGCGGTCGTCGCCCGACCGGGTGCCCAGACCTCGACGAGCCACGTCGGCGGAACCTGCACGTGGACCGACACGCCCGACGACCGACGTGCCCGTCCCTGGGCGGTGGGCCGGACCGCCGGGTGCACGACCGTCCAGCGCACCCGCGCGTCGGCGACGGCTCGTGCGCCGGGGTCGACGGTGTCGAGTGCGTCGAGGACTGCGTCCCGGATCGCCCGACCGAGGATCGCCTGCCGGGCGGCGTCCACCGCGGGTGTGGCGCCGGGCCGATCCGTGCCGACACCCCGTCGTGCCCACGCAACGTGCGTGCAGAGCGCGAGCCGTCGGCGCAGCGGGAGCGGCAGACCACGGAGCACGTCGAGGTCGCGTTCGTCCGCGAGCGACCACCCCGCCGGCGGCGCGGCGCTGAGCACGAAGGCGGTGGCGTCGCCGTCGGCCGACCACAGGGTGAGCGGGCCGACGTGGTGCAGGTGACGCCGCACCGCGAGCACCGCGCCGATGCAGGGCGGTGGGGTCCCCCCGAACGCGGTGAGCGCCAGTTCGGCGTCGAGGTCGTGGTCGAGGGCGACGAGCCGACCGCGATGCCAACGCAGGCGGTGGTGGTCGCCGCCGCAGGCGAGGGCGACCTCGACGTCGGGCAGTGCGTCGACCCAGCGCTGCAGCGTCGTGCCGATCAGTCGGACGTCCGCACGAACGCCGCGACCATCGGGTCGGTGCGGAGCTCGGCGAGGTCCGCAGCGGTCGGGAGCTGCGGCCGGTCACGGTCGGTGTTCACCACGCACAGGAAGCCGAGCGGTGCGTCGGCAGCGGCACGGAACTGGTGCCACGTCATCGGCGGCACCTCGACGAGGTCCTGCGGGCCGATCTCGACCACGTCGCGCCCCACGAGGCAGCTTCCGCGGCCGTTGAGCACGACGACGGCGTGCACGTGCTCGTGGCGTTCGAGGGTCGAGTGCCCGCCGGGCTCGACCTCGAAGTACCGCACCTGGCAGGCGAGCTCGTCACGCTCGAAGAGCACCTGCCGGGTGACCCCGCGGAACGGTGCCGAGCCTGCGGTCTTGTAGTCGTGGACGTCCACGCCGTCCCACCGCTGCGGGCCGGCGCCGGGGGTGACCGGGTCCCGCCGACGACGGGCCGGACCGGCGACGGTCCCGGCGGCTGGGGTGGTGGGTTCCACGGCAGAGATCGTAGGGCTCAGGTACCTGCTGCGCGGACGCCGGCGACGAACTCCGCGGTCGCGACGGTGAGGCGGTCACCGGCGAGGAGCAGTGCGCCGCCGACGAGCAGCATGACGTCACGGCCGTAGAACCCGAGCAGCTCGGGCACGCGGTCGAGGGTGATGCCGCCGGCTGGTGTCGGCAGCGTCGGCGCAAGCGGACCCCAGGGCCGGAGTGAGCGCTCGGCGATCCCCGCGCAACGCTCGGGGCCGAACGCGAAGCGGCCGCCGTGGTTCGGGAAGATCGTCGCATCGGCGCCGAGGAAGCGGAACAGCGACCCGAGCAGGACCTCCGGGTCGAGCGCCGTCGTGCCGGCAGCGGCGGGGTGTGCGAGTGCGGCGACACCCGCAGGGCGCAGTGTCGTGCGGACGAGGTCGGCGAACGTGCCGACGCCGACGAGCATCGGTGCGACGAGGACCACCCGGACGCCGGCGTCGACGGCGATCTCTGCCTTGCGGCGGACCGAGTCGGGCGGGCCGATCAGGTTGGGCGCGTAGCGTGTCGACCCGCCGGTCACCCGGTTCGCCGCCTCGATCGCGGCCTGGCAGGCGCGGACCCGCTCGGCGAACGCGTCGACATCGCGGTCGGCGATGCCGTGGTCGTCCTTCACGATGTCGACACCGCCGCGGGCGAAGGCTGCGCAGAGGTCGGCGAGTCGGGCCGTCGGCAGTCCCTGCGGTTTCACCGCGGTGCACGTGAGGGCGCGTGGGTGCGACGGGTCCACCCCGACGAGGGAACGGAGCCCGTCGATGCCGTGCGTCGGTCCGACCGCACCGGCGAGGAGGGTGTCGGGAACGGTGAGGTCGACGAGGCGCACGTGGTCGTGCAGGGACACGTTCCCTGCGAGCATGTTGAGCAGTTGGACGGGGTCGTCGGCGACCGTCGAGGCGGCGAGGGAGATCGTCGCCCGCCAGCGGCGGTCGGGCCCGTCCCCGTCGAGTGCGACGAGGTCCTCGACCCGACCGACGACGTGGTCGAGCACGTGGCGGTCCCGGATCGCCTCGACGGGCATCTCGACGCTCTGTTCGACGGCGACGCTGCGCGCTGCTTCCTCGACGGCTGCGGTCGGCAGGTCGGCGGGGAGGCGCAGTTCGTAGACGGCGCGGAGGCGGTCGGCGTCGGTCACGGGGCAGTCATCCTGACCGTCGGCACCCGCTTGCGCAACGTCCCGGGTTCGGCCACAATGCTGGTTATGGGAATCGTTCTCAGTTTCTTGCGGCGACGGTCACCCGCCCGCTGCGCCACGGTGCTGCTGGTGGTCGCTGCGACATTCCTCGCGGGTGGGTGCAGCACCACCGGGGAGGCCGGCGGCCCGCCGACCGTGGTCGCCACCACCACACAGATCGCCGATTTCGTGCGCCAGGTCGGCGGTGACCGCGTGCAGGTCGCGAGCATCATGCGCCCCGGAGTCGACGCCCACGACTTCGAACCCACGCCCGCCGACCTCGAGCGGCTCCGCACCGCCGCGCTCGTGCTGCGCAACGGGATCGGCCTCGAACCCTGGCTCGACGACGCCGTCGAGGCGTCCGGCTCGAAGGCGCGCATCGTGACGGCGACGAACGGCGTGACGATCCGCGGGGCGCGTGCCCACAACCACGGCGACGAGCCACCGATGACGACCGTTGCGAAGGGTGCCGTAGAGGACGACCACGACCACGACCACGACGACGGGAAGGCGAAGGGCACGGCTGTCGCAACGTCGACCACGGACGACCACGGCGACGAGGACGACCACGACCACGGTGAGCACGACCCTCACGTGTGGCACGACGTCCGCTACGCCATGGTCATGGTCCGGAACGTGCACGACGCGCTCGTCGGTGTCGACCCGGACGGAGCTGCCGTGTACACGGCGAACCGTGACCGGTACCTCGCGGAACTCGAGGCGCTCGACCGCGAGATCGAGGATGCGATCCGCGGGCTCACCGACCGGCGCTTCGTGACGAACCACGAGGCGTTCGCCTACTACGGCGATCGGTACGGGCTCCAACAGATCGGCTCGATCATCCCGAGCTTCGACTCGACGACCGAACTCTCCGCTGCGGACGTCTCCCGGCTCGTCACCACGCTGCGGGACAACAACGTCACGGTGATCTTCACCGAGCAGTCGATGCCGGCGAAGACCGCCGAGGTCATCGCGGCCGAAGCCGGCTGTCGGGTCGTCGGCGGCGACGACGCGCTCTACAGTGACGCCCTCGGCCCGGACGGTTCGCCCGGCGCCACGTACATCGGCATGATGCGGCACAACACCCGTGTCATCGTGGAGGCCCTCGGCGGTGTCGGTACTCGAGCTCGATGACGTCACCGTCGCCTTCGACGGCCACGAGGTCCTCTGCGGGATCTCCGGGCGCGTCGAGGAAGGCCAGGCGGTCGCGCTCATCGGACCGAACGGTGCCGGGAAGTCGACCCTGATCCGGGCCGTGCTCGGCCTCGTCCCGGTCCGGGACGGCGCGATCCGGGTACTCGGGACCGACCCGGCGCACGCCCGCCGTCACGTCGGGTACGTGCCCCAGTACAGCCGTCTCGACCCGGAGTTCCCCGTGACGGCACTGCAGGTCGTCCTCATGGGGCGCTACCGGAGTGTGGGTTGGCTCCGCCGTCCAGGTCGTACCGACCGTGCCCGCGCGCTCGAGGCGCTCGACGCGGTCGGTCTCGCCGACCGCGCCCGGGACCGGTTCGGCACGCTGTCGGGCGGGCAGCGCCAACGTGTCCTGTTCGCCCGGGCGCTCGCCCAGGGCGCGCATCTCCTCGTGCTCGACGAACCGTTCAACGGGGTCGACACCACGACACAGGACGAGCTCGTCGCGCTGCTCGCTGCGGAACGCTCCCGTGGTGTCGCCGTGCTGCTGTCCACCCACGACCTCGACGTCGCGCGGCACGCCTGCGACGAGACGTGCCTGCTGAACCGTCGACAGTTCGCATTCGGCCCGACTGCGAAGGTCCTCGAGGACGACCTGTTGCTCGCAGCGTTCGCCGGCGGTGTGCACCTCGTCGGCGACGACGTCGTCGGGATCGGCGCGCCGCACCACCACCTCCACGGGCGCCACGACCCGTCGGAGTCGCACGGATGAACGGATGAGCGGCACCTTCCTCGCCGCCCCCTACCAGCAGCGTGCCCTCCTCGCCGTCGTCGTCCTCGGCGTGGTCGCAGCTGTCGTCGGGGTGCACGTCGTCCTCCGGCGCCTGTCCTTCGTCGCCGACGCGATGAGCCACACCGTGCTCCCGGGGGTGGTGCTCGCGAACCTCGCCGGCGTGTCGCTGTACGCCGGGGCGCTCGTCGCCGGCGTCGTCACGGCGCTGCTGCTCGGGCTGCCCGCACGAGCTCGGCGGATCGGCGAGGACGCCGCCGTTGCGATCCTGCTCACCGGCTTCTTCGCCGTCGGCGTCGCGCTCGTGTCCCGGGGGCGGTCGTTCGCGACGGACCTGACCGGGTTCCTGTTCGGCAGACTCCTCACCGTGCGCGCCGACGACCTGGTCCTCATGACCGCGATCGGCGGTGCGGCGGTCGTCGCCGTCACGCTGTTCCACAAGGAGCTCGTGCTCCGGGCGTTCGACCGGGCGGCAGCAGAGGCCGTCGGCCTGCCCGTCGCACGGCTCGACCTGCTGCTCGACGTCGCCGTGGCGGTCGTGATCGTGACGGCCCTGCGAGCGGTCGGCACGTTGTTGGCGGTGGCGTTCGTCATCACACCGGCGGCGACCGCCCGCCGTCTCGGCCTCGCCGTCGTGCCGTCGATGGTCGTCGCAGCGGTGCTCGCTGCGGTCTGTGGGGTGGCGGGCCTCGCGCTCTCCCACGAGGTCGGTCTGCGGGCCGACGTGCGGATCGCCCCCGGGGCGACGGTCGTGGTGCTGCTCAGCACCGTCTTCGTGGCGGTCACCTTGGCGATGTGGTGGCGCAACCGGGTGCGGGCGACGTGAACGATCTCGTCGACGCCGCAGCATCGCTCCTGACCGAGCCCCTGCTCCGCCGGGCGCTCGTCGAGACGACGCTCGTCGGCGCCCTGTGCGGGGTCGTCGGCGTGCACGTCGTGTTGCGGCGTCTGCCGTTCTTCGTGATGACGTTGTCGCACGCGACGATGCCGGGCCTGGTGGTGGCGTCGATGCTCGGGGTGAGCCTGGTGCTCGGTGCCGCCGTGGCCGCCGTCGTGGTCGTCGGTGTCGTCGTGCTCCTCGGCGTCGCCGGCCGGGTCGAGGACACGAGTGGGGTGGGGGTCGTCCTCACCGGTTCCCTCGCAGTCGGGACCCTGCTGCTGTCGGCAGGACGGGGGACGGCGCGTGATCTCACCACGTTCCTCGTGGGTTCCGTCGTCACCGTCCGGCCGCTCGACATCGTGCTGACCGTCGTCGTCGGTGTCGTGGTCGTCGGTGTGCTGGCCACCGTCCACAAGGAACTGGTGCTCGTCGCGTTCGACCCGGCAGCCGCGGACGCAGCGGGGTACCGCCGTGGTCCGCTCGATCTCGTGCTCCTGCTCACCGTCGCGCTCACGCTCGCCGTCGCCGTCCCGGCCGGCGGCGTGGTGCTGAGCGTCGCCCTCCTCGTCACCCCGGCGAGCGCAGCTCGCCTCTGGTGCGACCGCGTGGTGCCCACGATGGTGCTCGCCGCAGCCTTCGGTGTGGGCGCGGGGATCGCCGGTCTCGTCGTCTCGGCGGCGTGGGACGTCGCCGCAGGGGCGTCGATCGCGCTGGCGGCGACCGCGCTGCTCGCCGGCAGCGCCGCGGTCCGGGCGATCACCACCTCGCAGCCGGCGCTGCGCACGTAGGCTCACCGACGGCACCGGGGGAGCGACCGTGACCGAACAGCCGCCTGTGAACTATCCGGCCCGCTGGGAGGCCGACGTCGTGTTGGCCGACGGCGGCACGGCGCACGTCCGCCCGATCCGACCCGAGGACCGTGAACGGATCCTCCGGTTCCACGCCCGCCAGTCGGAACGCAGCATCTACTTCCGCTACCTGAGCCCGCGACCGCGTCTCACCGAGCGTGAGCTCGCCCGCCTCACGACCGTCGACTACGTCGACCGGATGGCCTTCGTCGCGTTGCTCGGCGACGAGATCGTCGGCATCGCCCGCTACGACCGGCCGGTCGGCCAGGAGTCGGCGGAGGTAGCGTTCTTCGTCGACGACGACCACCAGGGTCGTGGGATCGCGACATTGCTGCTCGAGTACCTCGCGACCGCGGCGCGGGAGTGCGGGATCCCGGGCCTCGTCGCCACGACGTTGCCCGAGAACACCGGCATGATCCGCGTGTTCACCCGGGCCGGCTTCGACGTGCAGACCCGGTTCGCGGGCGGTGTCGTGGAGGTCACCCTCGGGATCGACCCGAGCCCCGCCGGCGACGCGACGATCGCCGACCGGGCCCGGCGGGCGGAGGCGACGTCCGTGCGACGGCTGCTCCGACCGACGTCCGTCGCGGTCATCGGTGCGAGCCGTGAACCGGGCACTGTCGGTCACGAGGTCTTCCGGGCACTCCTCGACGGCGGGTTCGCCGGTCCTGTCTACCCGGTGAACCGGGCGGCCGGTCACGTGGCCGCCGTCCGCGCCTATGCAACCGTCGAGGAGGTCCCCGACGAGATCGACCTCGCCGTCGTCGCAGTCCCCGCGGCCGAGGTGCCGGCGACCGTCGCGTCGTGCGCCCGGCACCGGGTCGGCGGTCTCGTCGTGCTGTCGACGGGGTCGGGCGACGACGAGCTCGGCGTCGCCGGTCGGCGGGAGCTCGTCGAGCTTGCCCGGCGTCACGGGATGCGGCTCATCGGCCCCGGGTCGCTCGGCGTGCTGGACACCGACCCCGAGGTCAGCCTCCGGGCGACGCTCGCGACCGCGGCGGTGCACCCCGGCTCGGTCGCCGTGTCGGCGCAGTCGGGCAGTCTCGCAGCGGCGATCCTCGACCTCGCCGCCGAGACAGGCGTCGGCCTGTCGTCCTTCGTGAGCCTCGGGGCGAAAGCCGACGTCTCGGGCAACGACCTCCTGCAGTACTGGGAGGAGGACCCACGCACGGCGGTGATCTGCCTCTACCTCGAGTCGTTCGGGAACCCGCGACGGTTCTTCCGCATCGCCCGTCGCGTCGCCCGCACCAAACCGGTGCTCGCGATGCACACGGCGTACGGCCCGACGACCACCGGCACGTGGCCGGACGCCCGGACCACCTCCGCGCTCCTCGCGCAGACCGGGGTGATCGAGGTCAGTTCCATCGCCGAGATGTTCGACGTCGCGCGGTACTGCGAGCGGCAGCCGGTGCCGACGGGCCGTCGGGTGGCGGTCGTCGCGAACGCTGCGGAGGTCGTCGACCTGACCGTCGCCGCCGTGCGGGCCGCAGGTCTCGAGGTCGACGGCACACCCGAGGCCGGGGTGGTCGTCGACCTCGGCGTGACAGCCGGGGCGGAGGACTACCGGCTGGCGCTCACGGCGGTGCTCGCCCGCGCCGACGTCGACGCTGCGATCGTCGTGCACGCACCGCCGGTGCCCCGCCGCGCCGACGAGGTCGCCGCAGCAATCGACACCGCAGCGTCGGCGGCCGACAAGCCGGTGGTCGCCACCGTCCTCGGCGCGACCGGCCCCGCCGGCGCCGTGCCGCGCTACCGGTTCCCGGAGGACGCCGTGCGGGCCCTCGCCCGTGCCGCAGAACTCGGTGTGTGGCGGGCGGCGGCGGAGACGGCGGCAGAGGGGCGTCCGCGGTCGACCCTCGACGACGCCCGCCGGGACGACCTCGTCGATCTCGTGGGCCGTTTCGCAGCGCGCGCCACGGATGACGGTCTGCTCGACCGCACCGACACAGCCCACCTGCTCGCGTGTGCCGGCATCCGGTTCGACCCGGGCGCGTTCGCCCCGCCGGGTGGCGTGGAGGTCCAGGTCGTCGGCCGACGCGACGACGCGCTCGGAGGCATCGTCGCGCTCGGACGCGGCGGTCTCGCCGGGGACTCGCTGCACGACCTCGCCGTGCAACTCGCGCCGCTCGGCGCTGGCGACGTCGACGGTCTCGTGGCGTCCTCCTCCGTCGGTGTCGTCCTCGGCCGCCTCACCGCCGGCGAGGGGTCGGCTGCCCGGGCGCAGCTCACCGACGTCGTCCGCGCCGTCGGTGAACTCGTCGACCTCGCGCCGGCTCGGATCCAGCTGCGACTCGACCCGGTCGTGCTCGGTGCCGACGGCGCCGTCGTCGGCGGTGCCTGGGTCACCGTCGGGCCGCGCGCGGCGCGCGACGACCGCCCGGACGTGCGACGTCTCGACGCCTGAGCGTCGACGCGTTCAGGCGCCCAGGCCGGAGTCGGGGCCGAACGCGGGTGCACCGGCGTCGGCCCACCGGCGCAGCTCGTCCCACGGGAAGATGCCGGTGCCGTGCCCGTCGTCCCAGACCAACCGGAGACCCCAGGCGCCGACCAGTTCGGCGTCGCGCAGGCGCAGGCGATCGGGGTCACCGCTGAACGCGGGACGCCCGGCCTCGCGAGCGTTCCGGCAGTTCGCGCACGGGCACCACGCCCGCAGCTCCTCGAGGTCGAAGTCGTGCACCACCCCGTCGCCGAAGACCACCTCGACGCCCTGCGCCCGCCGGACGGTCACGTCACGACAACGCCAACGGTCGGTGGGGTCGGGCTCCTCGGTGCGTTCCACGACGGGAGCCTCGCCGCCCCGGGCGCCCCGTGCCAACTACGGTGCGCGCATGCGTGCTGTCGTCCTGCGTTCCCACGGTGGTCCCGAGGTGCTCCGGGTCGAGGAGGTTGCGGACCCGGTCGGCGGACCGGAGGACGTCGTCGTCGACGTGGTCGCGACGGCGTTGAACCGGGGTGACCTGCTGCAACGCGAGGGGAAGTACCCCCAGCCCGGACCTGCGCCCGAGGTCGAGATCCCCGGGCTCGAGTTCGCCGGGGTCGTCAGCGCCGTCGGGGGACGGGTGGCACGCTGGTCGGTCGGCGACGCCGTGATGGGCATCGTGATCGGCGGCGGCTACGCGGAGCGCGTCGTCGTGCACGAACGACAGGCGATCCGGGTCCCGACGGGCATCGACGTCGCGGACGCGGCCGCGATCCCCGAGGTGTGGCTCACGGCCTGGGACGCGCTCGTGCTGCAGGGCGGTCTCGCACCGGGTGGGACGGCCCTCGTCCACGCGGGTGCGTCCGGCGTCGGGACGGCGGCGATCCAGATCGCCCGGGCCACCGGTGCCCGGGTGGTGGTGACGTGTTCGGCCGGGAAGGTCGACCGTTGCCTCGCGCTCGGCGCGACCGCGGCGGTGGACCACCGCAGCGGTGACTTCGTCGCGACGGTCGCAGAGGTCACCGGCGGGGCCGGTGCCGACGTCGTCCTCGACGTCGTCGGGGGCGAGTACCTCGACCGCAACATCGACGCGCTCGCCGTCGGCGGTCGGCTTGTGCAGGTCGGGGTGATGGGGGAGCCGACCGCCACGCTCCCGCTCGCCCGTCTTCTACCGAAGCGTGCGCACATCGTCGGCACGGTGCTGCGGCCCCGACCGCTCGAGGAGAAGGCCGCCCTCGCGCAGCGGTTCGGCCGTGAGCTGGTGCCGCGGTTCGAGGACGGCACGTTCGTGCCGGTTATCGACCGCCGCTTCCCGCTCGACGCGATCGCGGACGCACACCGCTACCTGGAGACGAACGCGAGCGTCGGTAAGGTCCTCGTCGACATCCGGTGATCCCGGCGGCGTGTGCCGCCGGGATCGTGTGGCCTCAGCCCCGCTTGGTGATCGGCACGTAGTCGCGCACGCCCGAGCCCGTGTAGATCTGACGGGGACGGGAGATCCGCTGGTCCTGCTCGAGCAGTTCGTTCCAGTGGGCGAGCCAACCGGCGACCCGCGGGATGGCGAAGAGCACGGTGAACATCTCGATCGGGAAGCCCATCGCCTGGTAGATGAGACCCGAGTAGAAGTCGACGTTCGGGTAGAGGCGGCGGTTGACGAAGTACTCGTCGTTGAGGGCCGTCTCCTCGAGCTTCAGCGCGATGTCGAGCAGCGGGTTCTTCCCGGTGACCTCGAAGACCTTGTAGGCGGTCTCCTTCACGATCTTCGCCCGCGGGTCGTAGTTCTTGTACACCCGGTGGCCGAAGCCCATGATCCGCCGCTCGCCCTTCTTGGCGCCGGCGATGAAGTCGTCGACCTGGTCGTAGGTCCCGATCTCGGTGAGCATGCGGACGACCTGCTCGTTCGCACCGCCGTGGCGCGGGCCGTAGAGGCCGGCTGCGGCCGCCGCGGCTGCCGAGTAGGGGTCGGCGTGCGACGAACCGACGACGCGCATGGCGGTCGTGCCGCAGTTCTGCTCGTGGTCGGCGTGGAGCATGAACAGCACGTCCATCGCCCGGGCGAGAGTCGGGTCGACCTCGTAGTCGGACCCGATGCGCCACATCATGTTGAGGAAGTTCGTCGGGAAGTCGAGGGCGTTATCCGGATAGACGAACGGCAGGCCCTGGCTGAACCGGTAGCAGCAGGCGGCAATCGTCGGTGCCTTCGCAATGAGGCGGACGATCTGCTGCATGCGGACGGCGGGGTCCTCGATCTCCTTCGCCTCGGGGTAGAGGGTGGAGAGGGCGCCGAGGGTCGACACGAACATGCCCATCGGGTGGGCGTCGTAGTGGAAGCCCTCCATGAACCGCTTGCGCAGCTGCTCGTGGATGAACGTGTGGTGGGTGATGTCGTACTCCCAGGCGTCTGCCTGGGCCTTCGTCGGCAGTTCGCCGTGGTGCAGCAGGTACGCGCACTCGAGGTAGGTCGACTGCTCGGCGAGCTGCTCGATCGGGTAGCCGCGGTAGCGGAGGATCCCGTTGTCGCCGTCGAGCTCGGTGATGGCACTCGACGTCGACGCGGTCGCCCCGAAGCTCGGGTCGAAGAACCACACGCCCGGCAGCAGTTTCGACCACGCGTTGGCGTCGACGCCTCCGTCGACGATCGGGACCTCGACGGAGTTCCCCGTGCGGTTGTCGGTGATGGTGATGCTTTCGGGCACCTGCGCTCCTCGGATGTGGCGACCCACGGTCGTCCGGCCGGTCGGACCGACGCCGAACTTAGCCCGTCGGCGTGCGGCTGTCCTGTCTCCGGCGGCCTCAGAGGGGCGTGTTGTCGTGTCGGCGTCCTGCGAGCCGCTCACGCTTGGTGAGCACGCTGTCGAGCGCCGTGCACAACACGTGTCGCGTCTCGCCCGGGTCGATGACCGCGTCGACCGTTCCCCGGCTCGCCGCGACGTAGGGGTTGAGGAGCCGTTCCTCGTAGTCGGCGACGAACGCCTCCCGTTCGGCGTCGTCGCCACGGCGCATGAGGATCTCCGCCGCCTGGCGTGCCCCCATGACCGCGATCTCGGCGCTCGGCCAGGCGACCATCAGGTCGTTCCCCATCGACCGGGAGTCCATCACGATGTAGGCGCCGCCGTAGGACTTCCGCAGGGTGACCCCGAGGCGGGGGACGGTGGCCCGGGCGTATGCGAACGCCAGCTGGGCGCCGTGGCGGATCATCCCGCGCCACTCGAGGTCCTTGCCCGGGTAGAAGCCCGGGGTGTCGACGAAGGTGACGATCGGCAGGTTGAACGCGTCGCAGAACGCCACGAAACGGGCGCCCTTCTGTGACGCCGGGATGTCGAGGGTGCCGGCGATCGCCTGCGGCTGGTTGGCGACGATGCCGACCGGCCGTCCGCCGAGCGAGGCGAAGCCGGTCACGAGGTTCGGTGCCCACCCGGCGCGCAGCTCGAGGAGCGTGTCGTCGTCGACGACCGCCCGGACGAGGGCGCGGACGTCGTAGCTGCCGGTGGGTGTGTCGGGCAGGAGGTCGCCGGCCTCGTCGCAGCGGCGGTCGACCGGGTCGTCGGTCGGTGCTGCGGGGGGCAGTGCGTCGTTGTGGTCGGGCAGGTAGGAGAGCAGCTCGCCGACGAGCTCGAGCGCGGTCGCCCGGTCGGTGGCCAGCAGCGCGGCCGTCCCGGAGTGCCGGTTGTGGTTGGCGGCGCCACCGAGCTCCTCGGGGGAGACGTCCTCGCCGGTGAACTCGGCGACCATGTTCGGCCCGCTGACATAGGCGTAGGCCGCCTCGGTCATCACCACGTGGTCGGCGAGGCCGAGCAGGAGCGCAGGTCCGGAGATCGCCGGGCCGTCGACGACGGCGAGTACGGGGACGACACCGGAGCAGGCGACGACGGCGCGGGCGGCGCGCCCCCAACCGTGCAGCGCTGCGACGCCCTCGCCGATGTCCGCGCCGGACGACGAGATCACGAGCACGAGAGGCAGGCGTTGGCGCAGCGCGGTCTCCGCCGCAGCGACGATCCGGGCGCCGTCGGTCGCCTGGAGCGCACCCTGGTGGTGGTCGCTGTCGGACTCGACGACGACCACGCGCCGTCCGCTGAGGTCGTCGACGCGCGCCGATGTCGAGCCAGGCATCCGGGCGCGGAGGGCGACGGCGGCGGTCTGCATCGTCACTGCGACCTGCGGCGCGTCGGATCCGTTACGACGTGCAGGCCGGGCGGCAGGTTGTCGGCTGCAGCGACGAGACCGGTGAGGACATCCTGGGTGGCCCGGGCGGCGGCGGAGGGGAGTCCCCGGCGTCGGCGGATGACGCCGACCGAGCGCCGCGCGAGGTCGGTGATGGTGATCCGCTTCCAGTTGCCCGCAGAGCTCAGCCATTCGGGGGCCGCCGACGCGGGCACGATCGCCGCGCCGAAGCCCTGGAATGCGAGCGACGCGACGAGGCGGAGGCCGTCGACCTCGGTCTTGGCCCGCAGCGTGACGCCGAGGGCGGCGGCGTCGGCGTCGAGCTCGGTGCGGAACACCGAGCCGACGGCGGAGAGCAGCAGTTCGTGGTCCGCGACCTGGTGGAGCTCGACGGTGTCCTCGGCGGCGAGGGGGTGGTCGAGCGGCGCGAGCAGGATCCGGTCCTCGTCGAAGAGCGGGAACTCGATCACGTCCGGGTCGTTCGTCGGGAGGTTCACGACCGCGAGGTCGATCTCGCCTCGGCCGATGCGGGGGAGGAGGTTCGCCGTGGTCGCGTCGATCACAACGAGACGGAGGCTCGGGTGCTCCTTCGTGAGCCGATCGTGCAGCAGGGGGGTGAGCCACCGGGCCGTGGTGCCGATCATGCCGACACGGGCGGTTCCGATCACCTCGTCGTGCATCGACGCCACGTCGGAGGCGAGCGCTTCGAGCTCGCCGCGGATCCGTCGGGCGCGCTCGACGACGACCCGCCCCTCGTCGGTGAGGCTGCCGTTCGCCCGGTCGACGAGCGTCACGTGCAGTTCACGCTCGAGCCGGGCGATGTGGGTGGAGACGTTCGACTGCACGGTGTGCAGCGACCGGGCTGCGGCCGAGAAGCTGCCGTGGTCGGCGACGGCCAGCAGGGCGGCGAGCTGTCGGAGGTCCATCGCCGCGAACGATAGTTGGAATCTCCGACAACTACTTGACCGATCATGTGCAATCGTGCACAATCTCTCCTGGCAACACCGGCACCACAGTTCCGAACCCCCCCCGGACGGTGACCGGAGGCGCAGCTCGGATCCCCCTCCGCAGTTGAACGCCGTTGGAACGCCTGGCCCACCCCCCCCTCGGGCCAGGCGTTCCCTGTTTTCCGCCGAATCGTCAGCGGCGTCGGAGTGCACGACGGCGCACGACGGCGACGGCACCGCTCCCCGCAGCGAACCCAGCGCCACCGACGACGACCGCCACCGGGGCGGGCACGCCCGGGCGGCCGGCCGAACCGGCGAGCAGCGCCACAGCGACGAGGAACACGTTGCGCACCGGGTCGGCGACCGTCAGCTGGTGCCGACGCGCCCCGCCGAAGCACGAGCACGCCGCCCGGACGCCCGACCGCAGACGGTCGACGAGGAACACGGTGAACGCAGCCAGCACGACGGT